>JAFRKQ010000030.1 GCA_017431625.1 bacterium
AAGTTTTAGCTCAACAACAAATTGCGGCAGTGGAACAACGTCAACTTCAAGATCGTCTCGCTAGTCAAGCTCGAGGTGAAGCACAACTAACAGCTGTCAGAGAAACTCCACCACCAACTGACACCGGTAGTACTCCCGGTCAAGACCAAATGGAAGCTTTTGCTGGCGGGGAGACATCATCTCAATCGTCAACATCAGCACCACAGACTAGTGAAGAATTGACACCGCCTACTTACTCAAATAACGCTTTAGATTTTGGCGATACGGCCACATCGGCGGCCGTACCCGCCGATCAATCTGGGGCGGTGGACGCTCCGCCACTTGCGTCGGTGGAAGTAGAGCCTCGCGCCGCTGTTGGTGTTGAAGCGACGACGCTACAACCGGTGCAGACAGCCGAGTTAGCGGATCACAATCAATCTGAAATTAACACTCTTGAGGGTCGTCAGCCACCGGACTTTTTTGAAAGTCAAGCTGGCACAGAGCAACAGTCAGCTGCGATAGGTGGTAGTGAGTCAGCCATCGACTCTCGTGGAGAATTACATCAAGCCGATGTTAATGCTGCCGGTAATACGGGGGCCACTGAGTTTGACGGTACAAACGCTCAAGCTCCAATCGAGGCAGCAACCGGCTATCATTTGGAAGCACCGGAAGCACCGGCGGAGATTGCCACGACTGGCAAGCTATCCACGGGTGAAATAACTGGTGACCAGTCGGGAGTACTACCGATCAGGTCAGCAGTGGACCTTGAGGGTGCGTCGGCAGCGTCACCAGTGGGGGAGGCAGCTCCTTTTGATGTGCCTGCCTCGTCAGCAGCAGCAGCAGTTGAAGCAACGCCGACGAGTACGACCCCGCTAACAGCGGCAGCAGGTACTTTTGCTGGTTTGACAGGGTCATCTGTAGCGGACCAAACGGCCGCTGACCCTAATATTGAGACTGTCGGTGGCGAGACTTCATCTTTACAACAGCATTTGCAACAAGTAACTCAGCAGCACGGTATTGATGATTTGCGCCGAGAAGTCTCGTCTCAAGAAGAGATGCGACTTGCCCAGGGCGATATGGTCGATCAAATGTCAGCGGTCGGTACACCAGGCGACACCGACCTTGGCCCAACGGAAATACCTACCAGCCCATTGGGAGAAAATATTGATGCGTCAGGAGTTTCTAGTGATAATGTGGCGGCTGCTTCTTTGTCGGGTGCAACTGGTGCAGCCACTACGTCCAGTGGTGTGATTGATGCTAGTGATGGCGATTTGTTGACTGACCAAAAGGAATTACTAAATAATTTTTCGGGGCAACCGGCACCTGGAGCGGCAGACATTGACTCAAATATAGTTGACAATCCTGATTTGACGGCCACTGGCATCACGACCGGTAGTACTCCCGGTCTGGAGGCAATAGCTCCTGGGGCTGACTTAGGCATGTCAGCTGATTTGACCGATGCGTCAACTACTATTACTTATGACGCCAACGGCGTGCCCACGCCACCAGAATCTTTGTCAGTTTCGGGACAGCAACCGCCTGTTTTTGGGGCCGATGCGGCTACTGGCGGGGGTAGCGATACTTTTGTTCAGGGTGATCAGATCGTCTATACGGATCCTAATGGTTTGCCATTGACTGGTGTTAATCCGGCAGCTAGCTATAATACTGGTGGCAATGTTTTAGTTGGTGGCGAGGTGCAGACGATGGGTGGTCTTGATGGCGCTACGGTCGCCGGCGGGCAAGCAGCACCGATGACCCGCGTGCAAGCCATTCGCGCTCAATTACAAAATATGGACCAGCAGTCGTTGTCACAATTGCAGCAGGCTTTGGGGAGTAGTGCTGGAGCCAGTAGTCTGGGTGCCATCAATCTGACTGGTTTGGCCCCCGGACAGGTGATGGATTTTGGTGTCTCTCCTCAAGCTGGTATCTCTACCGATATGTTGGCTAGTGGTGAGGCGGCGAATTTCTTGTCTCAACAAACGGCTGACGGTCAAGTAGCTAGTTTTGTGCCCGGACACTTGATAGCTGAATCGGCTCATGGAGCTGGTGCACAGGCTGCGGCTTATGACTTGGACGCACTAGCAAGTCGGCTAGATAACATGGCTGGCAGTCAGACGACAGCGGGCGTGATTAACATTCCTGGTTATGGTGACTTTTCTTACGCCGCTTTTATGCCAGCTGATGGTCAAATGTCGATGGCGGGAGGCAATGTTGGTGCTATAGGTGGTGATGGTTTGGGTCAATCCTTTACTGCTGGTGACAATCCACCGCTATTTTCTGGCGAGGACGGGACTGCTTGGGTAGCACCCGACACGCCCAACTTTACTGGTATGGCTATGCCGGCGGGTCTTGTGGGCGGTGAGGTAGGCACCGGTAGTACTCCCGGTGTTGGCGGGAATCCCGCTGGGGTCGCTAGCGCCGGTTTGGTGCCCATTCCGGGTACTTATCCTGTGCCGGTCAATGATGGTGCTGATGGTAGTATGGGCTTTGGTTATGTGCCTTCTCCTCAAAACATTGGCGGTGTACCAGCAGATTTTAATACAGCTGGTGGTTTTGGTTATCAGCCTAGCAATAATTATGGTGG
This sequence comes from bacterium, assembly GCA_017431625.1. Classification (GTDB taxonomy): domain Bacteria; phylum Patescibacteriota; class Microgenomatia; order UBA1400; family PJMF01; genus RGIG2560. The sequence goes on from JAFRKQ010000030.1 coordinate 2,564, forward strand.
CTGGGCCAACTATCCCGCCGCTGGCGCTGGTATCGGTGCTGGCGCCCTCATTCCGGGATCAATAATTAACGGGACCGGTAGTACTCCCGGTGGCTTCGGTGGCGGCTTTGGGGGTGGTGCTAATATTGGCACTGGTGTTGGTGGTGCGGCGGATAGTGTGGGTGGCAATGTTATTGATGGTGATGGTACTTCTGGCGGACTGACACCCGCTGATGGTGTCGCGGATAATTTCACCATGCAACACCCAGAACTCGGTGAGAGTGGCTTGACACCGGGTGTGGATCCGCTAGCTCAGCCAGTTGAGACCACTGGCGCTTTGCCACGCGGCGACGGCACGATGGATCCAGGACGCATGCTCGGGCAGGCGACTCGTGGGACCGCTGAAAATCTTGATCGGGGACTTAATCCTGCCCGTAATCTAGGTAGTAATCTTTTGAGTCGTCTGCGTCCAGCTATTGATGATCTTCGTGAACAGTTGGGTGATAATCTCAAAAAAATTGGGGCGCTTTTGAGTATGCTTGCGCCACTGGCCATACCTTTGGGGCTAGGGTCACTGACAGTGTTACTTTTTACTCTTGGCTGGACCTTGCTAGGTTCCTTTGGCGGTGGAGCTGGTAATGTTACCGGCTCGCTGCAAACTGGTAATCAAGCCCCAGGTCCACTGGACATTAATGAATGTCTAACCATTGAGAAAAAAGGCGTTGCTGATCGTGAGATTTCGGCCAACGACAATGGTTCTAAAGTCAATAATCCCAATCCTAGCGGTGCTAGCGAAAAAGATAAAGGGGCGGAAGATAGTAAAGGGGTTAATTATGTTATCACCATTACCCCCAATAAAGATGGCACCTCAGAAGCCGTTGTCTTCTTTGATGATGATTGTAAAGATATTGTCAGCATCCAATGTAAGAAAAACGGTGAGGGCGGGTGTAGCAATCAAGAAAAAGAAATCGCTCAAGTGTGTGAAAAGCTCAAAGAAAAACTCTCGGAAAAAGACGGCAAGAAAGTGATTGACAAAGAAATTAAAATCACAATTGGCTATGACTCGTCTACCGGTAATGATGTTATAGCGAATGAAGCAGGTGCCGTGAAATATACCGGCAAAGAAGATTATTCGATGATTAATACTATTTCTTTCAAGGCCCATTGTATCCGTGAATACACTGACAAAAAGACCGGACAAAAAAAGACTAAACAAGTGAATGTTAAACCATCGGCACGCTATCGGGTGTGTGTAGGTGATTGTAATGATGGTCTTTATTGTTGGCCGACCACGGGTAGAATTTCGCAGGGACCATTTAGTAGTTTTAGTCATAAAAATTATGATGCTGTTGATATTGCTGATAATAATGGCAATGGTATTTATGCACCTTTTGACGGTTCCTACTGTTACAAGTGGAACAGTGGTAAATCAGCACCCACTTGTCAAAATCTGAATGGCAGGACGGTTTGTACCAATGGTGGTGTCGGTTATGGGTGTTATGCTTATGCTACAGACAGCGTGAATGGTGGCACATATGTTTTTGGTCATATGAATCGTAGTGTGTGTGAAAAAATGTTGGGCAGTGCTGGTGGTAGTCACTGTCAAAAATTTGAGAAAGGACAGCGCATTGGTACTGTAGATCACACTGGTTTGTCTAGTGGGGCTCACTTACATTTTGGCTTTAGAGAGAAGAAAAGTCCGACCAGCGGAGTGACAAAATTGGAAGAACTCTTTAATAATAACCAAAAGGTCAAAGTGAATAGTAGAATTAGTGATGATTGCAGTAAGTATTGTACCGGTAGTAATTGTAATCCTCAGGGGTTTTGATTATGAGTGATAAAAGCAAAAAGATAGTCATTGTAATACTCACAATACTTATAGCCATAGTTTTGGCCTTGATATTTTATCGCAAGCATCAAAGTGAGCAGCGTGTGAGCCTTAACCAAGAATATTTTACTCCTATTGACGATCAGAATGCTACTTTTATGGGAGCAACGTATACAGGTGATCTCATCACCGACTGGCCCAAAAGTCTGCCGTTAATTAATATTCGCACCGTCACTTATGATGATCTGGCAGCTAAAGTCAATGCTTATTGTCAAATCTATGATGCTGACGAATATGGTGAGTATTACGGCAATTTGTGCGATTATTCTCTTTATGCTGATGGTCACATTCAGATGATAGAGTTTAATACCGATCAAGCTGACGTATCGGGAGAAAACTCCAGTGCTTTAAGTCTGGAGAGAGCGACCCGTGCGGCTGACGCATTTTTAGCTAATTTCTACGGCGACAATTCACATTTGACGATGAGTAGTTTTACAGAACTTGTGTGTGAAGGTGCTAGCTGTTATTGGCTTGAAGATGAGTCACTACCGGCGAATGCTGTTGAGTTGACTTATTCTCGTCAATATCAAAATGTGCCTATCTCAACGCGCCGCGCTGGTGGTGATTACATTTCGGTGCTCGTTGGCGCTAATGATCGTATTATCAAAGTCGAATTGGAAACTAATACTATTGACTATCAAGTGGAACCAGAGAGCTATCCTTTATTATCAATTAGCGAAGCGGTAGAAAATATTAATAACAATCAAGCAGTTTTATATGACTATGACGATGCTGACTTTTATGAAGATAACCCAAGTCAGACAGTCAGTATTGACAGTTTATACAATCTCAATTTGAAAAGTGTCTTTTTGGATTATCAAATGAATGACCAGCAGACACAAACGGTCCCAACTTACGATTTTTTTGGCACGGCTCAGGATATTAATGGCAACGTTATGAATGTAGTCATTTACACGCCCGCCATTCAATTTGAGGTTGCAAGCGACAATGGTAACGCTGCCTCAATTTGACAAATACCAATTATATGATACAATCAGCCCCATGAAAACACTCACTCGTGATCAACAAATAGTTAGAGTCAGTATTTATGGCATTATTGTCAATGTGCTGCTAGTCATTTTCAAGGCCGCGGTGGGTATTTTTGCTGGCTCGATTAGTGTTATTCTCGATGCTGTCAATAACTCCTCTGATGCACTTTCGAGTGTGATTACCATTGTTGGCACCAAGCTGGCACTCAAACGTCCAGATAAAGAGCACCCTTTTGGCTATGGCCGGATCGAATATTTTGCTAGTGTCATTATTGTGGCGATTGTTTTGTGGGCTGGCGTCACTTCGCTGCAAGAATCAGTGAATAGAATTATGGTGAGTAAACCGGCGGATTATTCGGTGATTTCACTGGTGGTAATTGCTATCGGTGTCGTGGTCAAATACTTTTTTGGTCATTATGTTAAAAAACAAGGCGAGGTTCTTAATTCTGATAGTTTGACTGCTTCTGGTAGCGATGCTATTAGCGATTCCTTTTTGTCTCTAGGCACCTTGGTTTCGGCTTTGTTAAGTTTTGTTTGGCATCTGGACATTGAAGGTTGGTTGGGTGTGCTCATTTCGGTGATGATCATTCGCTCGGCTTGGGAAATGCTCAATGAGACTTTGGATAAACTTCTGGGTTCACGAGCGGACAGTGAGCTTTTGTCCAAGATCAAAGATAAGATTTTAACTTACAAACAAGTGGAGGGTGTTTATGACTTGACCCTGCACAATTATGGCCCCAATAAAATTATTGCCACTGCTCACATTCAAGTGCCAGATCGGCTCACAGCTCAAGAAATTCATCATCTTACACGTCACATTGAAAGCGATGTTTACGCCCAGTCGGGAATTATAATGACTTTAGGGATTTATGCCAGCAATAATGATGGTCGCAGTGGTGAGTTGAAAAAAATGGTAGAATCGGCTTTGGCTGGCTATCCACAAATCAAACAAATGCACGGGTTTTATGTTGACGAGGCAACCAAACACGTCTTTTTTGACTTAATTTTTTCTTTTGACGAGCCGGATCCGGGAGCCAAGGCCGATGAGATTATCAGTCAGCTCAAAAGTATGCGCCCAGAATATGAGTATGACGTGATCTTGGATACGGATTACGATATCGAATCTGTAGACGAAAAGTGAACAAGTTGCCAAAAAACACCTGTAAATCAATAAAAAGTGCGCCCCCAAGGACTCGAACCTTGAACCGCCAAGGTATAAGCTTGGTGCTCTAACCAATTGCGCTAGGGGCGCATTGACTGTATTATATCATAGATTGGGCGAAAATTTGACATCTTTTCAAATTATGATACAATATGAGCTGTTTGTGAAAAAGATTATCAATAAAAAAGCATTGGCGACTTTGAAGGTGGGTCAGAAGCGTCTGGCTTGGATTGACGTGGCCAAAGGTTGGTGCATACTGCTAGTGATCTTGGGTCACCATCATTTGCTGGCAGATTATAGAGTTTATTTTTATTCTTTTCATTTGCCGATTTTCTTTTTTGTTTCTGGTTATCTGTTCCGCCCTTATGCTAGCAGTCGGATTTTTTGGCGCAAGAAATTCATGTCTTTGATCGGTACTTATTTTTTGCTCGGCATCCCCCAGCTGATTTTTTATTTTCTCTATACTGTTGGTTGGCAAAACACTACTGGTACACTTATTTGGCAAAAAGTGAGTGATTTTTTTATTCAAAAGAAATTTTGGTCACTGTGGTTTTTGCCCTGTTTGTTTTTTGTCAACATGACTTTTTATTACCTTCGCCGCTGGTGCAAAAACAGTCTCAGTTTGAGTCTGTCAGTAGTCTTGCTGACCGCGATAGGTTTGACATATTACCAGCTGGGTGGACAAACTTTGCCGTGGAATTTTGACTCCAGCCTCACAGCTTTACCGTTTTTTTATTTTGGTTTTGTCTGTCATCATTATCACTGGCCAGCAGAGTCAAGAAGAAAGATTTCTTCGTGGGGGTGGCTGCTATTTTTGACAATTGTTAATGTAGCAGCCGTTTATTTTTCGGTGAAAATCACTGGCCAATGTCTGGAAATGTTTTACGACCATTATGGCTATCCACCTTTGACCTATACTGCTGCCTTTGCTGGAGTGATCGTGGTGATTATTATTTCACAATTCTTTCCGTTTCGGTTTTTGCGTTTTGTCGGTCGTCACAGCCTGATTTTTTTTGCTATTCACCAAAAAGTGATGATGCCTTTGGTTGAAAGCTTTTTGCGTCAATTCGCTGTTTTGGGTGAGCGCAAAAGTTTACCTTTTCAGCTGTGTGAGTATATTTTGGTCATTGCCAGCTTGAGTGTGATTTGTTGGTTGTGGGACTGGTATTGCACTTACCGTCAGCAAAAAATGACGGCAGCAGCATCATGTCAACACAACGAATGACCGGTAGTACTACCGGTCAAGGCAGTTTTTCAGTTGTAAATCACAGCTGTCAGTGTTATAATATCACCGGTAGTACTCCCGGTAGGAGAGAAAGGATGATATGGCTCCATCAAAAACAATTTGCAAGCCAGCTTATGGGATGAAAGAAGTCTGCGAGCAAACAGGACTTAATTACGAAACGCTCAAGTTTTATTGTAACGCCGGTCTGGTGCCTGGAGTGGAGCGTGATGAATACAATCATCGTCTGTTTACGGCTGAGCACGTTGAATGGCTCAAGAGTTTGCACTGCTTGCGCAATTGTGGTCTATCTATTAGTGAAATGAAAGAATACACCAAGCTATGTCTGGAGGGAGAAAGTTCTATCCCGCGCCGGCAAGAGATATTGCGCGGCAAACTTAAAGTTTTACAACAAAAACAACAAGACTTGGAAAACAGTATGAAATACATTCACAAAAAACTGCGCTGGTATCACGAGGTGCAGACTGGCAAACGACCTTATATCAGTAATTTACTTAAACTTTCTGGACTGATTGAACGCAATCGCCACTGGGGCAAAAGATAATTAAACGTTCACCGGTAGTACTACCGGTCTAATCTGTCTCTCCATAAACCTCGCGCACAAGAGGAAATGCACTCCAAGCTTTAGGCCAGCCACAATAAAAAGCCAGCTGGGTAATTGTTTCGACTACCTCTTCGCGTGTGAGGCCGTGTTGTTTGCCCAACTGCAAGTGAGCTTTTAGCTGGGGATAAAGGCCAGCGGAAAAAAGTGCCGCGATGGTAATTAATGAGCGATCGCGAAGTGAGAGTTGTTGCTCGCGCGCCCAGACTTGTCCAAAAAGGACATCGTCATTAAGAGCCGCAAACTGTGGAGCTAAGTCTCCTAAATTATCGCGGCCAGCGGTTTGTTTTGACATGGTGGTCTTTCTGATTACTATTATTTACGACAATGCTTGATAATCCTCATCGCTCACGCGCTCGAGCCATTCGGTTTGGGTATTTTCGCCTGGTACTTCGATGGCAACGTGGCTAAACCAAGTCTGGGCAGCAGCGCCGTGCCAATGCTTTACTTCTGGCGGAATGGAGATAACGCTACCGGGAGTGAGTTTTTGTGCTGGTTGACCCCATTGTTGATACCAGCCCTCACCAGCAATACACAGCAAAACTTGACCACCGCCTTTGGTAGCGTGATGGATATGCCAGTTATTGCGACAGCCGGGCTCAAAAGTGACATTGCCAGCAAAAAGCTCGACTGCACTCATGTTGGTGAGTGGATTGAGAAAACTGCGACCGGTAAAAAACTGAGCAAAGCGATCATTGGGGGCACCTTGTCCAAAAAGGTTGTGAGTTTCAAATTGTGTTTTGTCCATTATTTGTCTTTCTAACTACCAATTGTGTGTATTATACCAGCCGGTAGTTACTACCGGTCAAGAGAATTTAAACATCTTTGATCATCTGACAACATTTATCAACTAGCGTCTATTGGACAGCTAATTAATATCACCAATAACTTTCAACTGCACTCATGGCTGTGACTAAAGGGTTGTAGGCACAATCGTCGCATTTTGTTTGAAATCAATGAGTTTGGGAATTTTGGGAAGATGATTTTCGGGGCGGAAATCTTGCGCCACCTTTTTGTCTTCTACAAAACGTTGACCACCATGACGCATCAACCAAGCCGCTAACTCAAAAGTCTCCGCATTGGTTTTTTCTGCCGTAAAGTGATCACTATCGTGTTCGAGAGCCATCAATAAATTGCTGGCTTGATCGGCATCGAGCTCAAGCTCGGCTTGTTTGCAAAAACTACTCCAAAAAGTAGCATAAGTGAGATCTTTACTTAATGATATCGCGATGTCGGCGGGCAGTGGGCAGGGATTGGCATAGTCACTCCAGGTAAAATTTCGCTCGCTACGACTCCAGTAGTTGGCGGCAACACTCCCCAATGAATTAAGCTCAGCAGCGGAGCGGACATCAATGAGAAAGAAAAGATCATAATCAGTAGCTTGATAGGCAACTGGTAGCTGGCTAATATGAGCGCTTTCTTGACCGCGCTTGGGTTTGATAATCAGTGACAACTCGTCGTTTTGTTGATTGAGATCAGAGACCACGCGTTCAATAGTTTGCGCGGGAAAGGGGAGAGTGATCACCAGATTCTCGCCGCTCAATTGGTTTTTGACTTTATTGATGCCGACTAAATGCGAATACTCCACTACTGGTAGTGCTGGTGAGACGAGACTCACTTTTTTTCCTTGAGCGCGCAACCACAGATAGATTGTGGTGGCGACAGCTACCGCGGAAAAGTCTGCTTGTTGACCATAAACTACCAAAATTTGTTCGGCGCTATTAATTTTTTGCTGTAGTTTTTCGGCATCTAATGACATTTTGTCCTTCATAATTTAGCTCTTTATTTTTATGTAGGTATAACTATCACAATTTTAGTAAAAAATCAAGACTTTGACAGTATCCTTCTTTGATGAGTTTTGACAAAAAGCTAACAAAAGTGTGTAAACAGTATCACAAAAGTGAGAGGGAGAATTTATTGTGGTCTGATTGCGGAGCTCCGCGCGTAGCTGTGCACTCCACTGCCGAGCTCCGCACCGAGCTCGGCAGTCGCATTTAATTTTAGTTAAGCAAAAAAATAACCTCACATTCACGTAAGGTTATTTTTGGTATTAGATGATTTTTAATTGATCTAGATATTGTCGGCACTGATTTCAAAAAACGCCTGTGGGTGATTACATACGGGGCAAACCTCAGGTGCTTCCAAGCCCACTACTATGTGGCCACAATTGCGACACTCCCAAATTTTGATGTCACCGCGTTTGAAAACTTCACCTTTTTGGATATTGGCCAAAAGTTGACGATAACGCTGCTCATGGTGTTTTTCGATTGCAGCCACGGCGCGGAATTTGCGCGCCAGCTCAGGAAAACCTTCAGCTTCCGCAGTTTTGGCAAAGCCCTCATACATATCGGTCCACTCGTAATTTTCGCCAGCGGCAGCGGCTTCTAGATTTTCTGGTGTGTCACTAATGCCATTCAACTCTTTAAACCACATTTTGGCGTGTTCTTTTTCGTTGTCAGCGGTCAACAAAAACAAATTGGCGATTTGTTCATAACCATCTTTCTTGGCTCGTGAGGCAAAGTAGGTGTATTTGTTGCGTGCTTGTGATTCGCCGGCAAAAGCAGCCTGAAGATTTTTTTCCGTTTGTGTACCAGCATATTTGTGTCCACCTTCGGGAACAATTTTGTCACCACGAGCTTTGCATTTGGGGCAGACGGCACTAGCGTGATCTGGAGCTTCAAAGACATCGCCACAAACTAAACACTTAAATCTGGGCATGAAATTCCTTTCTGACTACTACTATTATATATAGTAACTGATTTTGATAGTGATATTATACAAAAATAAACACAAAAGTCAACTAGCAAAAGTGGTGATATATCAATTCCTACTTGACGAAAATCAACAAAAGTGTTATAATGTCCGCCCTATGAGCAACAAAAGCATTATTGTCACCGGTGCGCGGGAACACAATTTGCAAAATGTCAATGTGGAAATCCCCAAAAATAAGTTGGTAGTTTTTACTGGGCTTTCAGGGTCGGGTAAAAGTTCGCTCGCTTTTGACACTTTATATAGTGAGGGTCAACGCCGTTATGTCGAGAGTTTGTCGTCATACGCCCGTCAATTTTTGGGTGTGATGAAAAAGCCGGATGTGGAAAATATTGATGGCCTTTCGCCCGCGATTGCCATCGACCAAAAAACTACTAGTCACAATCCTCGCTCCACGGTGGGGACGATTACAGAAATCTATGACTACTTGCGTTTGCTTTATGCCAAAGTGGGTCACTTGCATTGTCCCAACTGTGGTCGAGAAATCTCGACTCAAAGTGTGGATCAAATTGTGGGGCATATCAGTCGTGAAATTCAAAATCGCTTAAGCGGTCAACAGGTGCGCCTCATGATTTTGTCTCCAGTCGTGCGTGATAAAAAAGGTGAATTTACCAGTCTGCTCCAATCATTGCGCAAGCGCGGTTTTGCGCGGGTGCGTATCGATGGTCAAGTCTATGATCTTAATGAACGCATTGACCTTTTTAAGAATAATCGCCACACTATTGCTTTGGTCATTGATCGCTTATCCTTGACCAAACAACAATTTCGCGACAGTGAAAAATTCAAAAATTTCAAAACGCGCCTGACAGCGGCGGTGGAAGAATCACTCAAACAAGCAGAAGGTTTTTTGATTGTCTCGTTTGTCAATGATGCGAGTTTGGATTTTCCAGACAAGCCTAAGGAAATGGAAGACGTCCTTTTTAGTGAACGCTTGGCTTGTAGTTTTTGTGGCATTAGCGTGGAAGAACCTTTCCCACTGCTTTTTTCTTTTAATGCGCCCGCGGGTGCTTGCGAGACTTGCTCTGGCTTGGGGAGTTTGCTCCAAATTGATGTCAAATAAATGATTGCTCCCAATTTGACTTTGTCGGAAGGGGCAGTGATTCCTTATGAACGCACGATTGCGAGCAATACTTGGTGGTCGCGACTGGTGCAAGTGGTGGTAGAAGATTTGGGCTATGATTTTCGCAAAACACCTTGGAACGAAATGAGCGATAAAGCCCACGATATTTTACTTTATGGTAGCAACAAAAGCTACACCGTGAGTGGAGAAAATCGTTTTGGTGAGCCGACAAAAATTCGCGAAAAGTTTACGGGCTTTGTTAATGAACTGGAAACTCGCTATAATAGTACTGAAAGCGACTGGGTGCGACGTGAAATCGGCCATTTTATGAAAAACGAAATTTGTCCCGATTGTCACGGTCAGCGTTTGCGACCAGAAGCTTTGTCGGTAACTGTAGATGGCTTGAATATTGCTGAGGTCTGCAATCTCACCATAGAAAAAGCCATTAGTTTTTTTGCGGGTTTGACAGACAAGCATTTGGTAGCTGATCGTGAAAAACTTATTGCCGAGCCAATTATCAAGGAAGTCAAAACACGCTTACAATTTTTACTCAGTGTGGGGTTGGATTATTTGACGCTGGCGCGACAAGCTAATACTTTGGCTGGCGGTGAAGCGCAGCGTATTCGGTTGGCCTCGCAAATTGGTACTGGTTTGACAGGAGTACTTTATATTTTGGATGAGCCGACAATTGGTTTGCATGAGCGTGACAACAAACGCTTAATTGATACCCTCAAAATGTTGCGCGACAAAGAAAATACAGTCATTGTGGTGGAGCACGATCGGGGGGTAATGGAAGCGGCAGATATTGTCTATGATTTTGGTCCCAAAGCTGGTCGTCATGGCGGTCAAATTGTGGCCAGTGGTACAGTCCAGGAACTTATGGATAATCCCCACAGTCTAACGGGCAAATATTTATCTCGGCGCAAACAAGTCAAAAGGATTAACGCGCCCATCACTAAAGAGAGTCAATTAATGGTAGCCGCCAAAAAAAGTTTGCGTGGACAAAAAATTGTAGTGCGTGGGGCCACGGGCAATAATTTGCAAAATCTCACGGTGGAGTTTCCCTTGGGCAAATTAATTGCTCTCACAGGTCTTTCCGGTTCTGGTAAATCAACATTACTTTACGAAACATTGTATGCCAACTTGGGGATGTATTTGGGTTATAAAATTGATGACGTCGCCGCTGCGATCAAAGGCTTGGAAGTGCCCGCGGGTGTCAAACGTTTGTGTCTTGTTGATCAGTCACCAATTGGCAAAACCCCTCGCTCCAATCCCGCGACTTACACCAAGATTTTTGACTATATTCGCAAGGTTTTTGCTGAAACTCCTGAAGCGAAAGTGCGTGGCTATGATGCTTCACGCTTTTCTTTTAATATCAAGGGCGGACGCTGCGAAGCTTGCCAAGGCGATGGACAAACAAAAGTCGAGATGCAATTTTTGCCAGATGTTTATGTCCCTTGTGATGTCTGTCACGGTCAGCGCTATTCTGAAGAAACCCTCCAAGTCACCTATCGCGGTAAAAATATTGCTGAGGTTTTAAATCTCACGATTGATGATGCTTACGAATTTTTCACTGGCCACACATCGCTGCGCGAAAAGCTCCATACACTCCAACTTGTTGGTTTGGGTTATATGACTTTGGGGCAAAGCGCCACGACACTTTCTGGTGGTGAAGCACAACGGGTCAAGCTGGCTAAGGAATTATCCAGCAATCGCACGGAGCACGTGATTTATTTGCTCGATGAACCAACAACAGGCTTGCATTTTGAAGACGTCCAAAGACTCTTGTCAATTCTCAGCTCGCTGGTAGCGCAAAATAATACTGTCATTGTCATTGAGCATAATTTGGATATTATCAAAAATTGTGATTGGGTGATTGACCTTGGGCCTGAAGGTGGTGAAAAAGGTGGCCAGATCGTAGCCACCGGTACGCCCAAACAGATTGCGGCTTGTCCAGATTCTTGGACAGGTAAATTTTTGGCCACTGAGTTTGCCAGTGATTAGTCGCTCTTGACGAAATGACAGAATTGACTATAATAATAGTATGTCAAAAAAGCTCATTGTTGTATCTTCATTTCCTGATCAGGGAGAAATCCATTCAGCTCAAACTGTTGGTGTTGCTTCTTATACTAAGACACTGCTACAAGCGATGGCGGCGCAAAACCAATGGCGAGAGATTGTGGTATTGGCCGAAAAAATTCCCACTTATCAAAATTATCGCGAGGGAAATATTGAAGTGGAACGAGTGTGGGAACGTGGTAATTTGGGGAGTTTGTGGCGTTTGGCGCGTCGCTTGCAAAAACATGTTGACGATCAAGTGTTGGTGGAGTTTGAAATTAATGAATTTGGCAGTCCACTCGCAACTGTATGGTTTGTGCTGCTCTTGATTCTTTTGCGCTGGAGTGGGGTGAGGGTGACTTTGGTCATGCATCAGGTAGTAGGTGATTTTGTGGCTTTGGAGGGTAAAAATTTCACCAGTGTTATCAAAAATCTAGTCAAAGAAATTTTGTATGCGTCAATCAAACTCGGTACTGATAAGATGATTGTCTTTGAACAAGAGCTTAAAAATTATTTAGGTGGTGATGATAAAATAATTGTTGTGCCTCATTTTGTCACCCCAGCGCCAGCAATCGATCAGGCCGCTTGCCGACAGGAACTTGGCTGGAGTCAGGATCAGCATTATCTATTGTGTTTTGGTTACATCGCGCCATATAAAGGTATCAGGGAATTATTGGAACTATGGCCACAACAATTGGGGTCAGTTCATTTGATCATCGCTGGTGGCGCTAATCCCAATCATGCGGATAGTCCTCAAGTGCATACCTATATCAATCAAGTTCAAGAATTGGCACAAGCTAAAGGAGTTGAGGTGACAGGTTTTGTGCCGGAGGAAAAAATGCCGCTTTATTTGAGTGCTTGTGACGCAATGATTTTTCCTTACAAAATTTTTATGTCGTCATCGGGTCCACTTGCTTTTGCTTTTTCTTATAGTAAACCAGTGATTTTGTCAAGTGCCTTATCGCCATATTTGCAAACAGCCGATTTCGCCAAAGCGATTGCTGATCTTGATATTCGTTTGAGTGATTTTACTTATGCGCCCACTGCCCATGATTTGGAAAAAGTCATCAGTCACGTGCTTAATAATCGTGAGCAGTTTGTGAGCTTGAGCCAACACATGGCGGCCGCACGCTCGCTTGAACAAATAGCCGCCCAAACGTGGGAAGTGTTGGAGCAATAAGTTAGCCATCTGGATATCAAATTTTAAAAGAAAATGCACCAATGTTAGAAAACACACAGATAAAACTTTTTGAAGATAAAAAAGTCCGCCAATTATTCGCAAAACTGGATCAATCAGCGCCTTAAATTAATAGAAATCCGTAAAGACATACACTCCACTGCCGAGCTTTGCACTAATATGCATATCTCTGTGCGGAGCTCCGCAATGGACTGCCGAGCTCCGCGCAGAGCTCGGCACTACATGTGATAGACAATTAATTGATGACGGGCACAGATTCATCGTAATTGATAAAAATGTTTGGTGATTAGTCATTAGTGCCTATTTTTTCTTCAATCACTTTTATCAATCGTCTCCACTCTCCCGCAAAATCCGCCAACCAATTGCTTGACCACACGCGATATATCTCCCAGCCTTTGATGCTCAAAGTTTTGGGGCGGCCCTCGTGACTAAACTCGCCGCTAAAGTCATCATGATAGACACTCCCATCACATTCAATCCCGAGGATAAATTGATTTTTGTTCGGGTCAAAAATACCGAGGTCAATTTTGAAGCCGACGAGTTTGATTTTTTTACCATCAGCATTTATAGTCATTGGCCAACCAATATTGGTCCATAGACACAATTGACCATTACTGATTCGTGTGGCAAAATGGGCTTGCAACAAATCATAAAGATGGCGTGCTAGTGGTGACTCCAACTCTTCGAGGTTGGGACTCAGCTGCTCATCTAAATAATGTCGATCGATAATTTTGCCAGTATTGTTGAGCAAAGACATCATAAGCTCACCACTTTTGGCGGCATTAGGAGTGGCTCCCGGAAAGTTGTATTTTTCACTTGCCTCCAACCATTGTCCACGCGAATTGGCCATTAAAATTGTTAGTGAACGTCGCTGACGCGTGACAGCAACATTGAGCCTTTTGTAAGCGCCCGCTTGCTCTTTGAAAAACCATGTCGCGGCTGGATTTTGATAGTAATTAAAATAAATAATCGCGTGATCAGCTTCAATTCCTTGACAATTGGTGACGGTGGAAATAAGCAGTCGTCCGCTTTCCAAAAGTTGATAAAGAATTTTATTGTCGTTGGTGTTGGTGCTCAAGTATTGACGAAACTCACGCTCACCAACATCTTGCTTGCGGGTGAAAAGCAAACAAAAACTAGACTCAGGATTAGTATCGAGTTTTTGTTTGATAATTTGCGCAATCACGGCAAAATTGTCAACGTCATTTTCGCCTAAGCTATCTTTGATAGTCAACGGTTGCGCCAGAGAGCGCGCCTCAAAAATTGGTTTGATGTCATAAGTGTCATAAATGGCTTTGCGCGATGGCTCAAAAAGTAAATTGGATTCACTCCGATAGTGGACTTTGAGATGATAACTATGATCAATTTGTGCTTTAATGGCCAGATCCAAAATACTAGTCTCATTTTCAAGTAAATCATCGTCTAAATTTTCATCTCGCGCACCACCAAAAGCAAAACTCGTGGCCAATGTGGGCGGCATCTGGTGCGGATCACCGACAATAATGGCTTGTTTGGAGCGGTAAAGCGATGGCAGGGCTTGACCAGGAAGAGTTTGTGAGGCCTCGTCAAATATCACCACGTCAAACATGTCTTCCCGCGCGTCTAAATATTTGGAAACCTCTTTGGGAGTGGCAATGACCACCGGGTAGGCTTGCAAAATGAGCTGGCTATTGTGACGGATTTTTTCCATGACCCCTCGGCCTTGCTGCCAATTGTGAGGGGCTTTGAGTTTGATAGTTTCTGGCAAATAGTGTGTCAACAATTGGTCGAGGCCAGAAACAAAATAATCGCGTCGTCGCTGACGTTGTTGTTGGGCGTAATTAACAAAAAAGTCATGATCAATAATTGGTCGCTCGTCAGCCGGCAGTGATTGAAAGTAAGCCGTAACCAAATCATTAGTAATTTTGGCATTAAGATCACCCAAAGTAATGTCGTCTCGCAAAAACTCTTGAACATTGGCAGCATTGTCTGGCGTCAGCAATTCGCAGAGTGTATGTAAAAAACGTTGGTGTTTTTTGTAGGCATCAAATTGAGCGAGATTTTGATAAGCACGCAAACTGCGTATACGCTCCAAAAAATCTTGCAGCGTTTGTCCGGGACTCAGGCAATAAAATTCATCACTAAATATCCCCGCAGCTAGACTTTCATTGATGGCTGTTTGTAGTTGAGTCCAGCTTTTTGTTTTTACCTCAAAAACATTTGTTAGTGGTTGCCATGATGTTGGCGCTATCAATGTCGTTATGTTGATTTTTTCGATCAACTGGGCAAGCTTGGCAAGTGAAGTGACAAAATCAGTTACATCAGTTTGTTCGCGCCAGAGCGAAGATAGCTGTTGACGGGCTTGGGTAATTTGTGTCTCAAAGCGTTGATTGTCAAGCTGAGTATTAATATGTGTAATAAACTCACTGATGCTTTCTTGGCTAGCGATTTTTTTGTTGTCATTAATAATCGTTTGCAAAGACTGTAAATCGTGAATCATTAGTTCGGCTTGCTGTTGCCATTGGCTCAAGGTCCATGTTGATGGTATGGCGGCAATCTTAGCTGGTTGACTGGCATCATAGAGCTGACACAAAAGATGTCTCACTTTTTCGCGTTCACGGCTCGTGAAATTGGCCAAAGGATCAAGAGCAGTTTTTTTGCTGTGGGGTAAGGTCAACAAATCAGCTAAATCACCCAAGGTTAAATCAGTCTCACTGATGAGTGTCAACATTTGCGCTAAAAGTGTTTGTTGCTGAATCAGAGTGTCGAGATCGCGTTTGCGCAAACGTGGTTTGGTCTTTTTAATTTTTTCCGGAATACTAGTGAACACTTTATGCCACGCCGGTCGTTTCTTCCATGCGTCTAAAGACGTAATTAACTCTTGCAAGTCAGCTGCATGCAATCGGTACAAGCCAGTAAACTCAGTCAAGAGTGTCACCATGCTATCCAGTCCGCCAAAAGCAGCTGTAAAGACTTGAGACCAAATTAATTCTAAATCTATTCCTAAGTTTACCAATTCATTCATCAGTGGTGGAATCGTTTGTAGTCGCGCGAGTAGGTCTTGCCAGGGTTTGCTATCATCAGTATTAGCTAATGACCAAAAAGTGTTGACAAATAAATTATCAGTGAGACTATTGGTAATAGTTAGTGGTGCAATAGTCTGTTTTTGTTGGCAAGCATCACGAGCCGCAATGATGGTTGCTTGTAAGTTTTTGCTTGTGGTTTCATCGTTAGGCCAGCAATCAATTCTGATTAATTGAGTGAGTGGTAATAATTGACTTAGGGGTTTGAGAAAATTGTTAATGGTTATTTTTTGTGTCGTGCTTACATGGGTTAATGATTCGTTTGGAAGTTGAATCAATGCTGTTTCTATAGTCTGTGCTTGAGCGTGAATTGTCACTAAATCCAAATTGAGATTGGTTGGTTCTAGCCATTTGATGACATCGTGGGGATGATTAAAACGTACAAAATCATCACTGTGATTTTGGTGGGAAAACTCAGTGAGCAGCTGGAGAATTTGACGCACTGGTAGCTCCTGAATTTTTTTGACAGTATCTGGTGTCAGTGTACGTTCACCAACAAAATGTAAGTAGTAGCTTAACAATTCATCAATAGCCATGGGAGCATTATCGCCGATGCGTTCATTACGACTTTTATCCAAATGAGTATAGGCCAAGCGGTAAGGTGAAAGCGGCTCGCTATCTTGACTTTGATTGTGAAAACTGCGAATTTGCTTATTGGCCAAACGACTACGAGTATCGCGCAAGTAATGCAAACGTCGTTGCTGACTGTCGGTCAGCTGCCAACAAAAATCCAAGAATGATAAGTGATTGCTGCCGAGGCGAAATTCGTTCTCAAGCTTGGCAATCATGCGACCAATCACTTGCAAAGCCTCAACGTTTTGACTGACAAAAAGAACTTTTTGACCACGCACTGCCAATTCAAAAAGCAGACTCACAATCAGATGTGATTTGCCCGTACCTGGTGGGCCGTAGACTACATTGATTTGATCGCGATTCTCAAGCAGACTGTTTAAGACTTGACGCTGAGAGGGATCGAGTAAATTAATAGTTGGAGTCATAAAATTTTCTCCCACGCCCGATCAACATATTCAGTTTCAAAACCTGTGACAATCCCCAACAAACTAAAATCCGGATCGACTTCCACCTTTTGAAAATCGGGGAAAGTAAGGATATTTAATTGCGCTGCCAATGTTTGAATTTTACCGGTAAAATCATCATCTATGCTAATTTCTAGCTGACCCAACTGGCGACTAATTTCGCCATCGTAAATTTCTTGATCGAGCCAAAAATTGACAAAGCCACTCGTTTCAATCGTGGCTGTTTGTTTTTTTTCGTCACAATGCTCGCAGGTAAACAAAAAGAGCGGATAATTTTTACATTCGCGCGCTGTCGTGGTGGCCACTTTTCCTATCACTAAATAATGCAGTCGATCGCCGTGGGTACGATACTGAATGTCAGTTTTTCTGATCATCTGTTTGATGTCACGTGCAATCAGTCGCTTTTGCAGACTGGCGCTGGCTTGGTGCCACACGGTCGCTTGAGCCAAATCTTGAAAATAGAATTCCGCTGCAAGTTCAGCTAAATGTAGCTGTTGTCGGTCGGGGCGACTGCTTAGAATTTGGATAATTTTTTTGCTACCCTCGGGAGTCCACACAAAACCATAGTCGCCACTACTTTTCCCTCGGCTGATAAATATTTGTTTGATAGGATCGCGATCGTTTTCGGGTTGGCTGTAAGTGATCAGTTCGTCGCCATCGCTGATAATTTCTGGTTGTAAAGCTGTGGGTACTGGCTGATCGAGCGCGAGCGCATGTGGTGGGAGATTGGGTAATGGCAAAGGTGCTTGTGCTGGTATCACTTCTGCTTTTTGCATTTTATCGGGAGTAATTTTGGGTGTGGACTTTTTGGTATTGAGAGTCAAGGCCATCGTTGTGGCGAGACTGCCGCTTGATAAATTGCCCCGCAAGCTAACTAAATCTTGTCGGTAGCGACGAAAAGTGATTTTGGGATGATCAGTGTTGGTAGCTAAAGCATCAAGAGCACTCATACGACTAATTATATCATATCAAAGGCGAAAAAATGGCCACAGTTGTATATTTTTGGTCTTATTTTCTGGCCGATAATAATTATTATTGCAAGATTAACGCAAATTTATTAATAATATAATAATATAGGGTTAAAAACCGCAGCTTTTGCTGGTGATTGTGGGTATTTATAGAGAAAAAAATGGTCGCGAAAAATTATGATTACTTCGACTGACGGTCATTTTCATTTTATTGCGGTAATTATGCGGTAATAATTTGAAAACATTTGAAATAGTTGCAGGGATAATCATCCGCAACGGTGACAACACCGATTATAAAGTAATTAGGAAGTCTAAAATGACACAAAGTCAAGACTCAAAGCGTGAGCGCAAAGATCATACGACGCTTAAAGCATGGACGGTTGGTCACGATCTGATCGTCCAGACAGACACTTTTTTACAGGAATATCGTGATGATCCTCGGCTAAAGCCTTGGTGCGATGAACTGCTTATTACCTTGCGCGATAGCATTGTTCAGGTAATTGAGGGTTACTACAAACGTGATACTGCTGATAAGTGGCGTCGTTATGAAGCAGCTGGTTTTTATATCGAAAAGGCTCGTTATACCGTCAAGCTTGGTCAAGATTTGGGCTGGTGGCATCTGGAAGAGTGGCTCACCAATAGTGAGTCCTATCTCAATCTTGTGCGGGCGACTAGCTATTACCTTTATAAGGATTTGCATCCCAAGGTGAGCGACAAGCCAAAACAGGAGATAACCTGAGCTTTTGAAACTGCTATCAAAAATGCATTTTGTTGTGATAAAATCAGCAGGTAGGAGAACAAGAAAGGCAACATGAAAGATGACCCGAAAGATAAAAAAACGTCAGCGAATGCACCAACACCAGAGACGGAGCTGAGTGCGGCCCAAAAGGCCAAACTCCAGGCCGTGGATGCGGCGGTCGCCCAGATTGAGAAGCAATTTGGCAAAGGCTCCATCATGAAAATGAATGAGGGTCTCAAGATGGCGAGTATTCCCGTGGTATCTACCGGCTCATTAGCACTCAATCTTGCTTTGGGGGTTGGTGGTTTCCCCAAGGGGCGGATTATTGAGATTTATGGCCCCGAGGCTTCTGGTAAGACTACCATTTGTTTGCACGCGATCGCTGATGTTCAGCGCAAAGGGGGTGTCGCCGCCTTCATTGATGTTGAACATGCTCTTGATCCAGTCCGTGCGGAAAAAATCGGTGTAGATTTGTCCAAAATGTTTATTTCGCAGCCAGATTATGGTGAGCAGGCGCTTGAAATCGCGGAAACGTTGATTCGTTCTGGTGGGATAGATATCTTGATTGTAGACTCGGTGGCAGCGCTTGTACCCAAGAGTGAAATTGAGGGCGAGATGGGCGATCATCAGATGGGTGCCCAAGCTCGCTTGATGTCACAGGCCATGCGCAAACTCACGGCGGCCATCAACAAAACCAAAACACTGGTGATCTTTACCAATCAGATCCGCATGAAAATTGGAATTATGTTTGGCAACCCAGAGACGACTACCGGCGGGCAAGCACTCAAATTCTATGCCAGTCAGCGACTCGATATTCGCAAAGTTGGCAATATCATGGAAGGCGACAAAATGGTGGGTACTAAACATCGGGTGAAAGTGACCAAAAATAAAGTCGCACCGCCATTCAAAATCGCTGAGTTTGAGATGGACCAAAACGGTATCTCGTGGGTGGGTGACATTATTGAAATTGGTTCACAGTACAATGTCATTGAAAAGTCAGGGAGCTTTTATAAGTATCAGGGCGAAGTTTTAGCTCAAGGCAAAGAAGCTACTAAAACGGCGCTTGCCTCTGACCCCAAACGCTTGCGCGAGATTGAAAAAGCTATCTGGGCAGAGATCAAAAAACAAAACGGCTAAAGTGATCATCTGACAAGATAAAGGCGGTATTAGTGAGAGCTAGTACCGCTTTTACTATTGATAGCGATAAGTTGTGAATCACAAAGTGCGAATTTGTTCTCTTGACAGCAAGATCATTTTGTTATATAAACGCGCATATGCGTGCCAATGTCAACCAACTCATCAATGAAGCCACACCGGAGGAAGAAGTCCTTTTGACTTCACTGCGGGCAGCAGCCTGGGAAGATTTTTTGGGTCAGGATGAAATCAAACAAGCACTCAAAATTGGTACTCATGCAGCTAAAGAACGGGGTGAAGCCCTTGACCACACGCTTTTTTATGGACCGCCGGGCTTGGGCAAAACCACTTTGTCACATTTGATCGCCAAGGAAATGAATTCCAATATCCGCGTGACCTCGGGTACAGTATTGACCAAATCTGGCGATTTGGCGGCTATTCTCACGAGCCTTGAACCACGCGATGTTTTGTTCATTGATGAGATTCACCGTCTACCCAAATTGGTAGAGGAGACTTTATACTCGGCAATGGAGGATTACGCTCTTGATTTGGTGATTGGCAAAGGACCAGCTGCCAAAACAGTGCGTATTGATTTACCGCCCTTTACGCTAGTGGGAGCTACGACTAAATTTGGTGCGCTCACGGGGCCTTTTCGCGATCGGTTTGGTCTGACTTTTCGTTTGCAATATTATCCAGCAGAAAAACTCCAGTATATTGTCAAGGCGGCTGGCGATAAGTTGCAACTGGAGTTGGACGACAAAAGCGCCTTTTTGATCGCTAAGCGTGGTCGGGGAACGCCGCGCATCGCTCTCAAGCTCCTTAAACGGGTGCGTGATTTTGCTCAAGTAGAGCATGGTGGCCAAATTAATCCACATATTACTGACAAGGCTTTAGATTTATTGAAAATTGACACTCTGGGCTTGACACAGTCAGATCGCTTTTTGCTTGAAACAATCAAAGAAAAATTTGGTGGTGGGCCAGTGGGACTTTCCACCATTGCCGCTGCTACTAGTGAGGATGAGACAACTATTAGTGAAGTCACCGAACCTTATTTAATTCAAATTGGCTTTATCCAAAAAACGCCTAAAGGTCGGGTTTTAACTGACTTAGCTTGTCGACATTTAACGTCTTGAGATAGCGATTGGTCTTGTTCACTGCTAAATTGCCCTCCAAAATGGTTAAGTTTGAGGTATAATAAGCAGTATGACGAAAAAAAGGACACGCATTGCCCCTTCGCCTACGGGCATTGCTCACATCGGTACTGCCTGGCAAGCAATTTTTAATCTCGGGATTGCGAGACAAAGTGGTGGCCAGTTTTTGATCCGGATAGAAGACACTGATCGCTCTCGCTTTGTGCCTGAGGCCGAGTCATTAATCTACGAGGGGCTCAAGTGGCTGGGCATTGACTATGACGAGGGCGGTATCAAAGGTGGTCCCTTTGCACCTTATCACCAAAGTGATCGCTTAGACATTTATCACAAGTACGCGCAGCAGTTGCTTGAGAGTGGTTGGGCTTATTATTGTTTTGCTACTAAGCAAGAGCTCGAGCAAATGCGTAAAGATCAGGTGGCACGCGGGGAGTTGCCTCGTTATGATGGTCGTTGGCGTGATGCTGACCCCGCTGAGGTGCAAAAGCGTCTTGATGAGGGGCAGCCGCATGTCATTCGTTTGAAAGTTCCGCACGGACGTACGATCAGCTGGGAAGATCAAATTCGTGGCCATGTAGAGTTCCAGAGCGATTTGATTGATGATCAGGTTTTAATCAAAGGTGATGGCTTTCCTACTTATCATCTAGCCGTGGTTATTGACGATCATTTGATGGAAATTAGTGATGTTCTGCGCGGTGAAGAGTGGATTTCGTCCACGCCCAAACATTTGCTTTTGTATGAAGCTTTTGGCTGGGAGCCACCACGATTTGCTCATATGCCTTTGATCCGCAATCGCGACAAGAGCAAGATTTCCAAACGCAAAAATGATGTCTCGATTTTGTCCTATCGTGACAAAGGCTATCTACCGGAGGCAGTGATTAATTTTATTGCTCTTTTGGGCTGGTCACATCCAGAGGGTAAAGAGATTTTTGATTTAGATGAATTTATCAAAGTCGTCTCACTTGATCGTGTCCAGAAAACAGGGCCAATTTTTGACACTGATAAATTGGATTGGTATAACGGTTATTATTTGCGAAAGATGGTGGAAGAAAAAGGCTTGCCAGAGCTGGGCAAGCGTTTAGTAGCTGGTGGTTTTGTCGCCCCAGATTTTCCCCTAGAAAAGATGGAACAAATCTTGCCCTTAATTTATGAGCGGATTGTCAAACTATCAGATTTTGCAGAATTGACAGATTTTTTTTGGAAGGATATCGTTCCTGAAGCTCGTTTGTTGCTCAAAAAAGGTGATTTGGAATTAGTACAGGGGCAATTGCAAATTACCAAAGGTTTTTTGGAAACCATTCCGTGGGAGTTGGCTAAAATCGAAGATACTATCCGCACTTTGTGCGAGACTAAGTCTTACAAAAAGAGCCAATACTTTATGATGCTTCGTGTGGCTGTTACAGGTAAAACGGCAACACCGCCACTTTTTGAGACGATGCAAGTCATTGGTAAAGATCAGGTGCTAGCTCGTCTTGAGCATGCTATCAAGATATTAAAGGAGGCCGATGCTACCTAGAAGTACGACTACCAGAGCCATTCTTCCTGGCGTGCGAGTGAATACAGGCGCGGCCAAGGAGACGTCGTTGATTGTTAATCATCGCAATTTGGGAGCGAGGGGGGATTTGAGCCAGAGTTTTGGCTCAAATTCGGTGACTTCGCGCGAAAAGATGCAACTGCGTCATTTGATGGCCAAAACCAACTCTGAACTTTACGAAAATAATCCTGTCGCTCAGCGTCGAGTTCAGCAACAAATTGCCGAACGAGCGGGCGAACTTTATGGTATTGACCCCAAAAAACTGATGAATGGCGGTAGCAAAACTGTCCAAGGGACTTATTCGAGCACCAATGCTGGTGCTTCTAGCAATTATGGAGTCCGTATCCTTGGTAGCACGACCGCTCCCACCAATAATCCGTGGAATACATCGACGACATTTAGTGTCCAAGACAAAATGCGCGCCGGCATTAATGCCTTGGGACATATGTGATGATCGTGATAGGAATTGAAGTTATAAAGAAAGGTAAAAATGAGTCAAGTCAAAAAAGCCGTCATCACTGATGCTGGTTTTGCCAGTCGCTATTTGCCGATCACCAAAACTATCCCCAAAGCGATGTTGCCTTTGGGCAATCGTCCGATTATGCAACTGGTGGTCGAGGAATGTGTAGAGGCGGGGATCGAGGAGATCGTCATAGTGGCGACAGCCGAGGGCAAACCGATCTATGAAGATTATTTTAATAATTCAGTCAACCGCATCCGCAAGCAGCTGGCCTCACAAGGGAAACAAGACCGCTATGAATCTGTCCAACAGGTCCTTGATTTTCCCAAAATTACGGTCATTACTCAGGATCCAGCGCTGCCTTACGGTAATGGTTCACCGATCGCCAGCTCGCGCAAGTTTTTGACCAAGGAAGATGCATTTTTGGTGCTTTATAGCGACGACGTGATTTTTGGTAGCTCTGATGCTAAGGCTTTGATCGAGTCTTACCAAAAGCATCCCAATGCCAAAGCGATTATTATGGCTCAAGAAGTACCACCGGAAAAGGTAGATAAATACGGTATTATTTCCTTCCGCGATGAGAAGAAACGCCTACTGGGCAATATTGTGGAAAAACCAAAAATTGGCAAAGCACCTTCATGCTTGGCCTCTTACGGTCGCTATTTGCTCACCCCGGCAGTTTTTGATTATCTTAATGCTAAAAACACCGGTCTTGATGATGAGCTTTGGACAGTAGATGCCATTACCAAAATCGCTCAAAACGATGAAGTCATTGTGGAAAAAACTCGTGGTCACTGGATGACTACTGGCGATCCCGAAAATTACTTTATTGCACATTTAAATTACGTTCTTAAGCGTGAAAAGTACAAACAGCAGGTGATTGATTACTTTAATGAGTATCAAAAAGAAGGTCAAACGAAGAAAAAGTAAGCCGGCTATAATTGGCATTTTGTTAAACAAATGTTTAACAAACGTTTAACAAAACCAGGCGAAAAACGTGACAAACGCGATACAGAAAAAAACAAAAGTGATAAAACGAGGTAACTTATGTGGCAATTTATAAATCATCTTTTTGATGATAACGCACGCACGCTGAAAAAATATCAGCTCATTGTTGATCAGATTAATGCGCTAGAAGACAAAATTAAGTTGCTTAGTGATGAGAAATTAGCAGCTCAGACCCCCAAGTTTAAGGCGATGATCACTAAAGCTCGACAAGACGGCCAGACTGAAGCACAGATTTTGGATGAGCTGTTGCCCGAAGCTTTTGCGACTGTACGCGAGGTATCACGTCGAGTTTTGGGGATGCGTCATTTTGACGTGCAGTTAATTGCTGGTATTGGTTTGCATCATGGCAAAATTACCGAACAAAAAACTGGTGAAGGTAAGACGTTGACAGTGACTTGCCCCCTGTATCTGAATGCTCTTTTGGGTAAAGGGGTTCACTTGGTGACGGTTAATGATTATTTGGCCGAGGTGGGTGCTGGTTGGATGGGGCAGATTTATCATTTTTTGGGTCTTAAGACCGCGGTCATCATTCATGATGAGGCCAAAATGTATGATCCTGAAAGCCAAAATGCTGATCGTGGTGATGAACGGCTAGAGCACTTCAAGCCTATTAGTCGTCAACAAGCTTATCGGTGTGATATTTTGTATGGCACCAATAATGAGTTTGGTTTTGATTATTTGCGTGATAACATGGTGCCTAGTTTATCACAAATGGTCCAACGTCAAGACACGCCACACTATTTTGCCATTGTGGATGAGGCGGATTCGATTTTGATTGATGAAGCGCGCACACCACTGATTATTTCTGCCCCTGATAGTGAACCTACGGATAAATATGGCTATTACGCTCAGATGGTGACGAGTCTCGTGCGAGATACCGACTATAAGCTGGATGAAAAAGCTAAAACCGCTACCCTGACGGATTTGGGCGTCAAACGTATTGAACAAAAACTTGGCGTCAAAAATCTTTATGAAGAAAATTTTGACACGATTCATTATGTTGAAAATGCCTTGCGCGCGGCGGCGCTTTATCACCGTGATAAGGAATACATCGTTCGTGATGGTCAAGTGGTAATTGTGGATGAGCATACTGGTAGGCTGATGTATGGTCGGCGTTACGGCGAGGGTTTGCATCAAGCAATAGAAGCCAAAGAAGGGGTGAAAGTCCAGCAAGAATCGCGTACGTTGGCGACAATTTCACTACAAAATTATTTCCGTATGTATGACAAATTGGCGGGCATGACCGGCACGGCGGGTACGGAGGCAGAAGAATTCCGCAAGATTTATCACATGGATGTCCTTATTGTTCCCACTAATAAGCCTCTGCAACGGGTGGATATGACCGACCTAGTTTATAAAACGGCGGCGGCCAAATACTCAGCACTTGTCAAAGAAGTAGAAGAAATTCATGCAACTGGTCGGCCAATTTTAATTGGGACCCGCTCGATTGATCACAACCAAATCATTTCGCGTCTGCTGGCTAAAAAAGGCATTCCTCATGAAGTCCTCAATGCCAAAAACAACGAAAAAGAGGCCTTTATTATCGCTAAAGCTGGCGAAAAAAATGCGATCACGGTGGCTACTAATATTGCTGGACGGGGTGTGGATATTGTTCTTGGTGGCGCTACACCGGAATTAAAGGACTATCGTCTCAAACCTGGTGAGTATGATCAGGAAAAGTACCAGGCTGCCAAGCAAGCTTGGGAGAAGCGCAATCAAGAAGTGAAGGATTTGGGCGGCTTGGCAATTTTGGGTACTGAACGTCATGAGTCTCGTCGGATCGATAATCAGCTGCGTGGTCGCGCTGGTCGTCAGGGCGATCCGGGTACATCGCGTTTTTATGTCGCGCTTGAAGATGAGATCATGCGTATTTTTGGCGGTGAACAAATTGCCAAACTCATGGATATGCTCAAAATTCCCGAAAGTCAACCAATAGAAGCCGGCATGGTCAATAAATCTATCGAGCAGGCTCAAACTAAAGTGGAAGGTTACTTTTTTGACCAGCGCCAGCGTTTGGTGGAATTTGACGATGTCATGAATAAGCAGCGCGAAATCATCTATAAAAAACGTCGCCGTTATCTGGAATTGTCAGCGCGCGATCTGGCTGAGACACCACAAAATGAAGCGGCGATCACCAAAGCGACTTTGACGGATGAAATTTTGGGTTACTTGGATGAGTTCATTGCTACTAGTGTGACAGCAGCCTTTGCCGCCGAGAGCTGGAATGAAACCAAGGAACAAATCATGCGTGCTTTGATTAAAATCATTCCTTTTGATCCACCCTCACAAAAAAATATTGTCGACCAGCTGGATCGGTGGGGACAAAATCCTGATACTATCATTAAGGAATTGCAGATGCTCGTGCGCAAGACGTATGAAGCGCGCCAGCAAGGTCTAGGGACAGAGGTCACCAATGAAATCGAAAAACGTATGCTTTTGAGTACAGTGGATGAACTGTGGATGGATCACTTAGATGCGATTGATGATTTGCGCCAAGGTATTTGGATGCGGGGTGACAAAAACACAGTGCTGGCTGAGTATCGCAAAGAGGCGTTCGCACTTTTTGAGCGGCTAATGGCCATGATCAAACAAACGGTGATCGAGCGTATCTTCCGGGTGCGCGTCAATCCGGGCCAGCGAGTAGCGAGACCGTCAGTAGTGTCAATGACGGCTCAAGGCCCGAGTGAAACGGCTGGTCAGCTTAATAGCGGCCTTGATCCAGCACTGGCAGAATTAGCCAAAATGGATCTCGCCAACGATCCATTAGTCAAGCGTTTTAATGAACCGGCACCACCATCGGATAAATCAAGTGGGAGTTTAGCGGCGGCTTTGCGCCGACAACAAGAGCGACAGCAAGCATCAACGCCAGCAAGTGATAAGGCATCTTCGAGGGCCGAAAAGGACATCTATGCTGGGGTTGGGCGCAATGATCCTTGTCCGTGTGGCTCGGGTAAAAAATTCAAAAAATGTCACGGGCGACCACAGTAATGATGACCACAATTCATCACTATCGACAGTCTTTCATTTCATGGTATTTGCGAGTACGGTCTTGGTGCCAACACCACTCACTTGTTTTTTGGTCGAGTGTCTGGCTTGTTGTTGGTGGCCTTTTGGTAGTGATGTCGCGTTTTCAAGCCTTTCAATATGTTTTTAATGATGAAACCGATCATATAGCCGTGGGTTATTTTGTTTTCCGCTATGGCCAACGTTTGTATCGGGATATTATCACGATACATCAGCCGTTGCCAGTGATCATTGGCGGTGTTTTTTCGCTTTTGGCTCGACGTGCCAATATTTACACTTTTGTTTCTGATATGCGTTTATTGATGTGTCTGTATTGGTTACTGACAGGTTGGCTTTTGACTTGGCGCTTTCGTGGGCGTGGCTTTTTGGTTAGTGCGGCAGGGTTTATTTTGCAGCCGGCTTATTTCGGTTTATTCGTTTTGGCGGAAGCATTGGTATGGCCGGCGGTGGCTTTTTTATTGTTGACACTTGGAGAAAAATTGATACACAAAAAAACGTCTGTATATTGGCCAGAATGGTTGGCGGATCTAGTTTGGGGTGTGAGTTGTGGCTATCTGATATTTAATCTCTTGCCCATGGCTCCTTTTATTATTGTGGCAACGTTGGCTTATTGGTGGCCCGCTCGACACAAAAAGCGTCAACTGTTCAGTAAAATCACTCGTGTTATGGCTGGTTGGTTGCTAGTAGCGATTGGCTGGAGTTTTTGGATCAGTCCGGCAGCGTGGTGGCAACAAACAGTGGTTAATTTTTGGCACTATTGGTCGGATGATATTTCTCTCAAGCCGCTAACGCTGGTGGCGGGTTATTTGACTCAGCTTTTTTATCCTTTCTTGTCAGCATTGTGGGCGTGGCCACGTTTGGACTTTTTGTGTTTGTCGCTTTTGATCGTGTATCCGCTTTATTATTGTTGGTGTCGCAAACGCCCGGTCTTTTGGCAATTAGTTTTTGGTTATTGGTTGGTGACTTTGCTTAACAATCGTGTCAATATTCCCGATAAATCTTTGTGGGAGGGCTTTCATTTGTTGCCTTTTATGATTGGTTTGTTGGTGTGGCTGGTAATGGCTTGGAATTTGCTTTGGTCACAAATTGATAATCATTATCAAATTGCAGCAGTGATCATTACCGTAGTCTGGCTGTGGGGTGTGGGTGGCTGGTTGCGACAGCCAGCCAAGCGACAAGAGACATATGAAATCAATTATTTACCCCAGCAGTCTCTTGTCAACGTGATTGAGAGTCTCAAAAAACCTGACGATCGCCTGCTTACTGGTGAGGAAGGCTATGGCTATCTTAATCTGCTTACAGATTTACCTTTTGCTGACGAGCAAAATTTTCATCTAGCGTGGTCATGGCGTGTGCCGAGCCTCAAATATAGCTTTTACCAGACTATGAGCGAAAAGCCGCCGGCCTTTATTTATTTTCCCAAGCTAACAGGACATGGTTTTCCTGACACACTGCGTCATCAGTGGCTACCAGCATCATATCAGGTAGTGGTCAATCCTGGTGGGACAGGCTCAGGTCTTTTTGTCCATCAAAGTCGCGTCAACGAATTGTCTGATGAACAGATGCGGCGGCTAGAAGCGCTGCAATATTCGCTGGCGACAGTGAGTGCTGACTTACTTGATTAATTATTTCTGCAAAAATTGCGTGAATAATCTATTGCTTTTGTGTTATAATAAAGAAGCTCTAAGTACAAAGAAGACCATAGAAAGGAAATAACAACAAGTTACAGCTCCATACCCCAAGCGTAAAACACAGGCAATTCAGCGAGCTTAGCTAAAATAAGGAAAAAAGCACATGACACAGTCGTGGGGGATTGTTTTAGCGGAAGCTCTGACGATTTCCTGGAGGTCTTCAATGGCTTAGAGCAACGACAGTCGTGTGCTTTTTTGCGGCTTGAAAAAAGCAACCGCAGACATAAAGACAAGAAAAGAAAGGCAGATATGTCCAGATGTTATGGACGAGTCTTTTTGGCGGCTATTTTTCTCCTCGCGGCAGGACGACTGGCATGGGCGGGCTCAGGCAATAAAACCAAAAAGCTGTCGGAATTGGCTGCTGGTCAGGTGGTGCGCATTGGTGGGGTTAGCTTTGTCAAAACCGCTAACAATCAATTGGTGGCCACCAGTTTGTGTCCACAAGGGAGTACCTACTCCAGTTTTTACAAGGGTTGTGTAGTCAAGACTACCGACTTTGCCTACACTGGCGGCGAGCAGACTTTTGCCGCGCTAGCGGATCACTATTATGTGTTAGAAGTATGGGGAGCAAGTGGCGGGAGTGCTCCTTATTCTCGTGGCGGGTATGGTGGTTACAGTATTGGAGTTTATAATAGTCAACAAAATATAAACCTTTATCTAACTATTGGTGGTATTGGCACAGATTCACAAGCTGGTTATAACGGTGGCGGTTTAGGAAAGGTGGGCACAGTTAATAAACAATTTGGTTATGGTGGTGGTGCTTCGCATGTAGCAAGGCGCTCTGGTCAATTGCTAACACTCATTGACTATCAAGATTCAATTTTGATTGTAGCAGGCGCAGGTGCAGGTGCGGCTGATTATCATAGATCATCTGTTGTTAATAACGGTATTGGCGGCGATGGTGGTGGCTGGATAGGGAGACAGGGTGGCAGGGGAGGTAGCGATGGATATTTAGCAAGTGGAGGCAATCAGACAAATGCTGGATATTCGGAGATATCGGAGTCAACTATTGGCTCATTTGGCAGTGGTGGTAATGGTAAACCTAATAATTCGTCTGCTGGTGGTGGTGGGGGTGGTTTTTACGGGGGCGGAGGTGGGTATTGTTCTGGTGGTGGCGGTGGCTCTGGTTATATCGGTAGTTCAGCACTGCTGAGTCTCACTAATTTTCCCAAACATATGACCTGTTATGAATGTCTGGAGTCAACCGATAGTGCTACTTTAACATTTTCCAGCACTTGCGCCAGCGAAACGCCTACTGCTGATTGCGCCAAAGTCGGTAATGGTCATGCTCGCATCACCCAACTCTCCGTCTATCTAGGCATTTGAATTTGCAGTCTGGTTAGTTTTCTTATTTCGTTTCGCTCCCTTATGTGAAAACATAGGGGAGTTTTTTTGCCGGTGGTCATTTGGGTGTCGATGACAATCGGCAATGAAGTGATAGTTTTATTTAGCTGTCACCAGATAGATAATCAAGCCAATATTGAGGGCGAGTAGCAAGCCAATCAAAACCACTTGCCACCACTTCAGACCACCGGCACGATTTTTCCAGGCTGTCAGGCCACCAAATGCTGCTCCGATACCAGCGATGATAGCCGCCAATATTTTTACGAAAGGCAGAAAAATCATCACGGGCGCGACCACAATCGCGTGGGCGGGTGGGGCACACATGAGCGGTACTATTATTAAAGCACTCAGCCACAAAACCATTGACCCCATTTTTCTTTTCATAATTGGTATTATATCATGTATAATGAGTAGTATGACACAAAAAAGTGAACGCGGTTTTTATGCTGGTGGGATGGCTGAGTTTGTGACCCAGCCTTCGGACCTCACGTATCAATATCTCCAGCGTTGGTTTACCGGTAATTCTGCTTACGGGCGAGCGATGGAGATTTTGGGATTGCCCTGTGTCGCCTGTGAGCATTCTGTTTTAGTGCGGCGCGATGGCGAGCTTCTGGTGGATTTAAGTGTCGAGGAGGCGACAGTGTATGCATCGACTGTGTTTGTTTATCGCACTCAGACAGATGTCAATACAGTGCCCTCAGTCGCCCTTGACTGGCACAAATGTCTTCGCCCCTCTTGCTGGTGGGGTACTTGGCGACTGCTAGCAGTCCAAACTAGCTGGCTTGCCGGCCCGTATCAAATAGTCGCCCGACTACAAGAGACTCTAACAAATCTTCCCGCCATCGATCCAAGCAGCCCAGACCAATACATCCAAGATCAGCTCTTGCCAGTGGTGATTACTATTGGTTTGGTGAGCGAATATCTCACCCAAGCTCTAGCGTCAGAGTGGAGAGGCGAGGAGTTGACTGCCGTCCAGAATTACATCAGTCAGCAAATCGCCGCCACCGACTGGTTTTTTGCGTCCATTGCGGCGCGAGGTCAAGTGAAAAACGGGACTCTCACACTTAGAGACTATTTACGACAATATGGTGAGCGGGCCGATCGTGATTTTGAACTCACGCTGCCGCGCTGGCAAGAAACTCCTGAAAAAATCGCGGCCGAAATCAACAAGCAGCGTGTAGTTACTCCCACCACTTCACCTTCTTTTACCTTGCCTGCACTTCAGGCGCGACAAAAAGAACTCGTCGACGCGGTGATTGCCGCGCAGCTTTTGCGCACGCAGGCCAAGAAACAATTGCTACATGCTTTTGCTTTGTTGCGACAATCATTGGGGCTGACACGGACACAGAAAGAAGAGCGTCATGTCAAACCTATCGCTAGTGCAGTGTCTTCGCCGATGCCAGCCTCTGGCCAGGGTCTTACAGTTTTTGCAGGTCAAGTGACGGGACAAGTTTTTAATTTTGGTCACAATGACACAGACATACCCGCGGGTGACATCATTGGGATTTTTCCCAATGCGAGTCCGGAATTTGCTAGTGAGTTTACTAGGTGTCAGGGGCTCATTTTCCAGCGCGGTGGCCAAACTTCGCATGGCGCAATTGTCGCTCGTGAATTTGGTATTCCCGCGCTGATTGATCCGCGCGCAGTGGGCATCCCCGATGGGAGTCGCTTACAACTGGACGCGGGGGCGGGCGTATGGAGGCTTTTATGAATCAAGTCATTTCTTTAGCGAGCTTGCCAGACAATCAAATGTCACACTCGGGCGCGAAAGCAGCGCATTTGGCCACCATGATACAAGTGGGTTTGCCAGTGCCACCAGGATTTGTGATCATGATGGAGGCTGGCGCAGATGAACTCTCAACACTAGAGCCAGAAATTTTCGCTGCCTGGGATCAGCTGGGTTTGCAGCTGGCGGCGGTGCGGTCATCAGCTGTTGGTGAAGATGCGGCTACCACTTCATGGGCGGGACAGCTACATACTAATTTGGGAGTCGGGCGGGTGGAACTTTTATCACATATCCGTCAGTGCCATGAAAGTGTTCATCAAGCTCACGTTCGCGCCTATGGCGCCAAAATGCACACTGACAATATCCAAAAAGTTGCTGTCATTGTCCAGTCTTTGGTGATAGCGGAACAGGCTGGTGTCCTTTTCACTGCTCATCCCGTCACTGGTGAGCGAGACATTATGGTCGCGGAAAGTATTTTTGGACTGGGTGAGTTGCTGGCGCAGGGACAAGTTGGTGCTAGTCACTATGAGATGACTCACGATGGCCAATTACTATCCACCATTGAGTCCGAGCAAGATCAACAACTGACAATTATTAATAACCGGTCGCAAATTGTTGCCTTACAGGCTGGCACGATTCCTCGCTTGTCGGCGCCACTGCTCGAAAAGCTAGCTGCATACGGTCGGCAGATTGAGACACTTTTTGGCGGACCGCAAGACATCGAATGGGCCCTAGAAAAAAATAAAATTTGGATCCTACAAGCTCGCCCTATCACCACTCTTTAATGTATTCAAGATAACCAAAGCCTTCGTGCTGGTGTCCATCGTGTGTCGCCGTGCCTTCCACGAGTTGCAAGTACCAGTGCGTATTGGCGCGATTGCTTTTTGGGAGTGAGTTGATAGTATTGAGCTCAAGCTGAGAGACAATTGGTAGCGGCAAAACGGCATGATAGTGAGTGGGTGGTACTTTTTGGTCTAAATCAAGATCCACTTGATCAATCCGAGTGATTTGACCGGCAGGATTTTTCCAAATCCCCAAGCGGTGGGAGTCATAAACAGGTGTCGGTGTGTCTACATCCGTCACGTCAATATGATAAAAGTTGCCAGCCTCATCCCAAAACATCGCGTACATTGATTCCAGTGGTAGGTGAGTGTTGGCAAATTGGATCTCGTCGGTATTCATTGAGTATATTTGTGTGTATGCGACCTTTGCTGCCATCGTTCGTCCACTGATAGTGATCGTTCCATGACTGCTGGAAAGGAATTTGGTATAGCCGGGCCAACTGCGCACGGTCATTTCATTTTCGAGCCGATCGGTGGCAAAATTAATTGACCAGCCGTCAACTATCGCTTGACCAGAAATAATTTCTCCCGTGACACGTGACTGCTCAATGCCGATCTGCCAAGCGGTAATGACGCTATCGCTGGCAACTTCGGCCTGACTCGTGAGAGTGTCATCATCTGCTCGTCGCCACACCTGACCGTCAAAAAAGTTCACGTTGGAGCTTTGAGCAAAAACACTTTTGCCCATTTGCTGACGATTACTATTGATTAGTAAAATTTGGTGTGGACTTTCCTCGGTGATGAAAACCAAAGTATCGCTGAGATAATGGTCATCCACACGTCGTGTGTAAGGATAATAATTGACAGTGGTCTGATTATTCGTTTGCCCTGACAAAAGCGGCAGCGTAAGCGGTGATGGATCTGAGGAAGCAGAGAGGTCACTAAGTCGCCGACTGATGGCCACACACAAAGCAACGCCAATTAAAACAACAGCACTGCCTAATAAAATAGCAATTATCCAATTGGCCCAGTTGTGTTTTGCTGGTGTTTCTAAGTTTTGGTTTTCTACCATCATGACATCATTATAACACGCTCCTGATTGAAAGCGAGTATCAAAAATCATTTACCATTAATGTGTGGACAGTGTCTAAATAATTGGTCTATCTGACAGTAAATAGACATCGTCATTTGACAAGTGGCCCTACTTAAAGTTATTAAAACAATACAATTAATGACAATTTGTCGTTGCTATTACCAATACCGAAAAGGAATAATTTGACTCGCAAAAATAAATGTAAGTGGCAATACAAACCAATAGACAAATGTGCGCAACCACATTATCCACGTTTGCAGTTTGTCTGCTTTGGTGAGCGCAGTTTGTTGACGAAATTGTCTTTGTTTGCGTGCTGGCAATACCGCATCATATATCATAGTCACGGTGATTGCTAAAAGTATCAACCAAACCAGTAAATACTGCAAAACAAAATATTCTAGCCCTCTCCACAAAAGAAATCCTCCAAAAATGGTCGCCATGACAATAGCGAGTGTTGTTAAGATAATTTGACACCAACGTAAGAACCAGTGAACATTGACTGTGACTTTCTCGTTTTGCGACCACTTCTTCCAGATAGCACCGATCACTATTATCACCAAGAATCCAATAAGATTGCCAATAATTACCGCGTTTCCAGTTAAGAAGATGATCTGACCAACGAGTCCGCTTGTGCTATATATCACTCTTAATCCCTGGAGATAGGAATCGTGTGGCATGAGCGCGCGTGCCGGAGTCGTCATCATCGCGCTAGCGGCCGCCACTATCAGTCCCGCCACGAATGCTTTTTGTTGCCAAGTGTTTGATTTCATTTTACCTTTCCGCTGGTGTTCATTGTTGTTTTCATTGTCATTTTTTCATCTCACAAATCGCGTACTATATTTAGCTTTCATATTATATCATGATATAATAATAACATGAAAGAAAAAAGTACTGTCAAAACACATTTCTCCATAATCATCATCGATAAGCATCATCTATGGAGAAACGTCTTTTTAATTATTACCATCGTTATTGCACTCCCAATCTTGATTTATGCGCTATCTATTTTTGCCTTTGATCGCAATCTTATTAAATATCATGGAAAAAGAGATGTTAAAACTATAGAAAGAATTTTAAACCAACTAAATCGAGCCTATCTCCAGTTCGAAGAAAATGATCGGCATTACTTGGCGTTTATCATACGAGACAGTCACGAGTTACTGTTTAAACAACGATTTAATGCTGCCAGCTCGAAATTGGTTATTACCAACATTAACATTAAAAACGTAAAGTACCATACAGACGGCTCTCTAGATATAGATGTGGATTTTAAACCTATTATAATTAGACCATTTATTGTCACTTCAGTTTCGGCTTCTCGTGTTGTTGGACCCATTATTAGCGATCAAGCATTGATCATAATTCCAATTGACCGCGCTATTAATGATTTGCAAGTCAATAATTACACATATCATGAATTTGACGGCGGCTGGTTTGACGATCAAGATAGCACTGTTTACATCGATAAAAACCTTAATACCACTTCGTCTATGACTACCGTACCAGAAAAAGAATATGATGAAATGCTTGCATATGCTAAACAAAACAATCTCGGTAGTATTCAATTAAGCCAATCAAAGGAATGGCGATCGAGCGGGAACGCTCAAGAACTTTCAATTTATTTCCTGCAGGATGATAACGATAATCTATCTACGCAATATACTGTATTATTTCATTCTAATAGTGTGGGCATGAAAAGATTGCGTCTCACTTCGCAAAGTCAATGGCAAGATTTGTACGAATATTTATGTCGTCCTTATTCCTCTAATCAAGTGGTGAAAGTGACATTGCGAGGTCATATCGTGCAACCAAATGATCACCAAGCTGATAATTCTGCATTGACATTGAAAGTATTAGATTTATCTAATGATCGCGGCCGTATCCGATCATTGATTGACAATCTATTTATGAAAGATGACTAATTCTACATCCGCCTGACTTCACATTGTACTGTTACTCATCAATGCATGCTAATATCTCAATCATTAAAAGTAAATGATCAAATTGCTGCCAATTATGACCGCGCGCCAAAAAATCATTTACCATTTATGTGTAGACAGCATCTAAATTTTTAGTCTATCTGGCGACAAATAGACACCGACATTAATGATCGGCTGCGTCAATAGAATGTTGATGAGACTTTATGATGATAATTGCAACTCTGGCGTCACTAGTAAAATATATATTGAGATACCATTGGCAGAATTCCCCAATAGACAAGTACCCGTAGCCACATTACCCATGTCTGGAATTTGTCTGCTTTGGTGAGCGCAGTTTGTTGACGAAATTTTTTCTGTGCGCGCATCGGCAATACCACATCATATATCATGAGCGCGAGCATTGGCAACAATATTGGTAAAATCAGGATACTAGATTCTGGCCTCATCAACAAAAGAAATCCTCCAGAAATGGTCACCATAACGATAGCGAGTGTTGTTAAGACAATTTGACACCAATGCAAGAACCAGTGAACGTTGACCGTGATTATCTCGTTTCGCGACCACTTCGCCCAGATAACACCGATCATCATTATTGCTAAAAATCCAATAAAATTACCAGCAATTAATACATGTGCAATGTTAGTTGTGATAGACCTAATATTATGTAATGGGTCGAATAGTAGCACGTTAGCATGTGCCGGAGTTGTCATCATTGTGCTAGCGGCCGCTACCATCAGTCCTGCCGTAATTATTTTTTGTTGCCAAGTGTTTGATTTCATTTTGCCTTTCTGCTGGTGTTCATTGTTGTTTTCATTGTCATTTTTTACCAAGACTTGAGTTAAAGTAATATTATAAGTATAAATTCTTCAACGAGATTCAAACAGATCCACAATATCAATGTTAGCAGAATAGAAATAATGGTCGCTACAAAAACTAGTCGCTCTCGCTTGGGTGTGATTTTCGGACACTTTGTAATGTTTTTGTTAGCTTGCAGCGTCAGCATGACGCAAGTCAATGTCAATAAAATCATTAAGCCGAGAGATAAGTTTGCTGGGGTAAAGATGAACTTAAAACCGTCCGTATTAACAATCCATATTAATATTATCACCTCAGGAATTAGCAAGACAATAAGACTAAATAAACTCAAGTAATTTGCAACTAATCCAGCAAGTCTATAATAAGAAAGCTTTTGGGACGTTTTTAGGTACTGGCAACGATGAACTATCAGAACAATCAAATTAGACACAGCCGAGAGTACGTAAACTGCTATTATAAAATAGCAAATTGGACGAAAATGCAGCTTTTCCAATTTTAGTCTTGCTCTGGCTAAACAACCAGTTCCGCAACCTTCGGCAGTAAAAGCCCGGACTTTACTCACTGGCATAACCGTCAGCTGAAAAAACAAAAAACTAGATAATAAAATCAATGATCACCACTTAAATTTCATGACATCATTATAGCACGCATCAGTGTGAAAGTGACCATCAAAAATCGTTTGCCACCCCTGCATAAACAGTGTCTAAATTTATGTCCAGACAATTGTCTGATAAAACATTGCTTGCGCCATATCCTCCAAACTCCCCAATCATGTGTTATAATACAGTCAATAGTAAGGAGGTAGATATGAATTATCGCAAATTTGGTGACACGATTATTGCTCGTCTTGATAAAGGTGAAGAAATATTGGCTGGTATCCAGCAGATCGCCCAGAAAGAAAAAATCAAGTTGGCTAGTGTCCGCGCTTTGGGCGCGACCAATGATTTCGCCGTGGGCGTCTACAAAACTGCCGAGAAAAAATATTACAGCAATTCGTTTAGCGGTGACCACGAAATTGTCTCGCTCACAGGCACGATTAACACTATGGACGGTGAGTTTTATACCCACATCCATATGAGTGCAGGCAATGACCGTGGTGAAGTTTTTGGCGGGCATCTCAATCGCGCCGTGGTGTCGGCTACTTGCGAAATGGTTATTAATATTATTGACGGCCGCGTTGACCGAGTGTATGATGATGAGATTGGCTTGAATTTGTTTGATTTTGAAGAAAATAGCTAAGAGTCAAAATTACAAAACAGCCATTTTTGTCACCAAAAACCAGAAGTAGACGTTTAACACGCGTTTAACAAAAAAGTGATCAATTTATTGCAAATTACAGGTGTGCACGAACAAGAAGGAATTTGTCACTCTTGAATAGGTAGCGACTGAAATTATTGGTATTTGTTCTCAATTGTAGTGGTACTATATACACCTTTGGCCTGATGGAGATTTTATGGTATAATACAACAAAGGTAATAATGGAAGAACATAATGACAAAACTGGCCTTAAGACAAGAGTTATTGGCATTAACTAATAATTTAACTACTGAACAACTGAAGCTGGTAGTTAAGTTTGTTTATCGTGTTCAAGAAAAAACAGCGACAACTACGGTCAAGCATTCATCAGCTTATCAAGATTTGGTAAAAATGATTGAAGCGAGACCAAAATCAGATTTTCACTGGAGCGATGATTATAAACAGGAATTAAATATGGCTTTGGAAGAGAAATATGCACAGAATTTTACTTGACACCAATGTCTTGCTGGATTTTCTCCTCGAAAGGAATCATTATTATCCAGAGTCAAAGAAAATATTAGACGCCTGCGATCGCGGAATGTTTGTTGGTTATATGGCTGCGCATTCGGTTCCAAATATGTTTTTATATCATGGGCCGTGATCATCTAATACGCAAATACCGTCGGGAATTATTAACAAAGCTTTGCGCTTTCATTAAGGTATCAGATGTTGGCGGACAAGAAATCAAAGCGGCTTTGGCAGATGAACAGTTTATTGATTTTGAAGATGGTTTACAGTATCAGTGTGCACAAGTAACAGCTGTTGATTTAATCATTACTCGCAATACCAATGACTTTATCGCTAGTGAAATTCCAGTATTGACACCAAGCGAATTTGCAAACAGTATTTAACCGCAAAAATAAATAATAAATACTGAGATCTTAAATTACAAAAACACCATTTCTGTCACTAAAAACCAGAGGTGTACGTTTAACACGCGTTTAACAAAAAAGTTAAATTGTACAAATTTTGTCTATAATGTAAA
>JAFRKQ010000031.1 GCA_017431625.1 bacterium
CAAAAAAAGAACTTCAATACTCGTCCTGAGAAAGGACGAAAATTCAATCTTGAGTTGTTGAGCTTGACTTAACTCAACTTGGAGACTTTCGTCTCCAGAATTAACGGATTTCACTGCTGTTCGTTAATAAACTGATAGTGAAACCCGTCATCAAACGACTTTCCAGCTACCAAATTTATTCCCGATCTCTTGATTTTTGACAATCAAAAATTTGCTACCTGTTAAAGACCAAAAAATCTTAAGTTGTTTTTAAGATAATTTGTATTTTACCACTAAAAACAAGATTGTCAAGGGGCAATTTGGACCAATTTTTACAAAATCGCTGCCTGCACGGAAAAATCAAGGACCAATCGGCCAAATTTCACGCGAGCATTTTCCAAATCATCCAAATTTCCCTCAATTACCTGCTGGCTGTCACCCATAATCTGACCCAAATACTCCTGAAATTGAATCACTTCCTCCACCAAATCACGCCAAAAACGACGATCTTCGGGTGGAATTTCCGCCCCTTCAAAGCGCTTGCCCACCTCAGTGATTAATACCTGAGCTACCTGTCGGTCAAAATCCAGCAAAAGCTCGGCGACTGTTTTTTGCAACTGCCGGGTCTGCCAAACTTCATTTTCAGTCTTGAGGCCAAAAAGAATCTCTCTTGTCGTCTGGTTTTGCCCCACAATGGAACCCAAATGTATGTCAATCCGATGCAGTTGTTCAATCCCTTGATCTATCAAGTTATTTGTCTGATTGAGCAATGACGTACGCAAGACTGTTGTCGCTCGAATTTCGGCCAATAGTTCTTTATAAGCCTGATTTTGCCGCACCAATTCCTCACCACCTTCATCATCACCACGACCTGCCTCGGCATGAATTTGTTCCAGTTCACGCTGCTCACGACGCTTAAGTTTCGCCAACTTTTTGGTTTTTTCCGCAATTTGCTGCTGCAAAGCCCGCCCTTCATCGACCAAGCTTGACATTTTGTCAATGGTTGCCCGTACCACTTGATCAAAAAACTTCGCGCCCGACTCCGGCAATCCTTGGACTTCCATCGAGTTAAACTGCGAAAAATGTTTGGTTAAATAATCAAAAATTTCCAACTGCTTGAGCTGATATTGACTTTGTTCTTCTTGCAAAGGAGCAAAATTTACCTTTTCCAAGGTTTCGGGATGAGCTGTCAATTGTCGTTCCAAGGCCACAAAACGGCTGCCCTCACGTGCCTGTTCGATCAAATCTTGCGCCTGCTGGGCCAACATATCGGTATAGGTTTTTTCTTGAAGGTGATTGATCAGCTTTTGTTCTTGAGCTAGTGTCTCGATATCCACTCGCCCACCAGGCACCGCCACGTCAGGTACGCTTAGACCAATCTCCCGCATGCGCCCCAAAACATTCTCCCGAGCTTGATTGAGAGTGGCAATCCGAATTTCCAGCTGTTTTTGTTTGGCTAGTTGGCGATAATCTAAAACTGTCATGCGACCCTTTGTAATTCATCATGCAAACGCAATAAAGCCTCGGTTTGTCGGGTTAATTCCTTACTCAAACGTCCATAATCCGCGATAGCTTTGACCCGAGCGTCAGCATTGGCTTCTGCTGCCTGACGCTTCTGAAGCCACTCGATTTTGGTGTCATGTTTGCTCAAGCGCCGACTCGTGACGGCCTCCAAGCTCGCATAAAACTCTGAGTCCACCTGTCCAGGCGGCAAATCTGGTGTCTGCCCGTCATGCTTGTCGGCAGCAAATTGCTCCACCGCCAGCAATCTTTCATCAGTCACCGGCGCTTCACCAGCCAGATATTCACCCTGTGGGTCCATGATTTGCTCGACCTGCTGGGTCATTACTGGAGTAAAATCTACTGTTTCCAAGCCCCTCAAGGATTCATCAGCGATGTTTTCCTCTGGTACAGACTCAGTCTCTTGATTAATATTATCACTATTTTCTTGATCAATCAATTCTTTTTTGGTATTTTGATCACTTTCTGTCTCTAAATCATAAATTT
Source organism: bacterium (assembly GCA_017431625.1). Taxonomy (GTDB): domain Bacteria; phylum Patescibacteriota; class Microgenomatia; order UBA1400; family PJMF01; genus RGIG2560. Next base: position 1,987 of record JAFRKQ010000031.1, read on the forward strand.
TTGGCCAACCATCAATATTTTCTTCCACTTGTCCTTGTGACTCTCCAGTTATCTGACCAGAATTTTTTACTGATTCATCAGTATTTTCTGTGATTTCAAAACTATTGTCTATCTTTACCTCTGGTAACTTTGGCTCAGGCAAAGGTGGTTCACTCGCCACCGGCGCATTTTCTTGAGCCTCACCTACAATTTTCCCTTCATCATCCACCTCAAAAATTTGTGGTTTTGTGTCCGCGCCACCCTCCTGTACCCGCAGTTGCGACTGATATTGTTGGATGCCATCCACAGTTTCTTTGACAATGTCTTCGGTATCGGCCCATGATTGCAAGAAATTTTGTCGTTCCTCTTGTGACAAACGTGACAAGCGATCATTGAGCTGGTCAGGAGACAATTTAGAGGCTTCCTCTGGAGTTAAATGTTCTACCTCGGCCGCTAACCCTTCTTGATTATCAGCGGCATTTACCGTCACTTGACTATCGCTATCAGTTTCAAGCGGGGTAGTGGGTGTCTCCATCGCAAAAGTCGGCACCGGAATACCCGTATCATTAACTTCAAAACCTGCCTCATCTTGACTCTGTTCTGGAAGGCGAGTAGTTGTCTCGCCTGTCGCCTCTGGCGTGACGGTTTCCAGACTAGTGTCGGTACTTTCTGCACTTGCCTCGCCTGGGGCTCCACTATCATTGGTCTCAACTGCAACGCCACCATCAGATACTCTACCAGCTGGGGCCAATTCCTGTTCACTCGTAGTGTCATTCGTATTTAGCTCAGGAGTTGTCAGCGACGACTCGGCCGGCACGGACTCCACTGCTATCTCTGGTACTGATTCGATGACCGTCTGCGCGGTATCATTCACCGGCTCAATTGCACTCACCTCTAGTGGCGTAGACGACTCCGGCTCGCTTGTTGCTGGTGCTGTCGCTTCCAAGGTGTTAAAAGGTGCGTCATCCAAACCATTTGGCAAATTTTGCTCCTGATCAAGCGTCCCAGAAGCTGGTGTCTTGACGGCTTCCAATGGCGTACCCGTAGACATATCAGCCTCGCCAACCACTGATGAGCCACCGACTGGTAACTCACCTAAGCCCATCGTCATCAAATTTTTGACTTGAGAAAGAGTTTTAGCTGGATTAACCGGGGCTTTTGGTGTCTCGCTGACCGCTCCTGCCAGCACGTCTGTTGGATTTTCAGCCTGCAAAGCGGCCAGCTTTTGGTCAAAAAGTGCCTCCAACTCTGGATTAATCTGTACTGGTGGCAAGTCATCAACCTCATTTGTCTGTGACTTATCAAAAAGAAAACCCTCACTCTGGCGCATAGTGTCGATCAAAGCCTGATTCTCTTCTTGCCCCCGGGTATCACGACCTCTGGTCACGCCGCCCATGATCTGCTTAAGCTGCGCAAAAGTTTTTTCTTTCATTCTGGGGAAGAAAACCGTCGCAGCCTCAGATTTGGGTAAAATCACTGGATCAGGAGCGTTACCCGCGGCAATGGTCTCTGGTAGGCTATATTCTGTATTCACCGGCATTAGACCCACATTGTAACATAAAAGCATTTTTTAGGCAATCACTCAAACTATACCAATTTAATCTGCAGAATATATTTTGTGTTTTTTCGTACGCCTGTTGTACTCACAATGACATTTTTTGTAAATTTTATTGTTAAATAAATTATTTTTTGTACTGACATTGTACTGACAAAAAATATTTTCGTATTTTAATCGTATTTTTTATTACCAAATAACCATTTTTGGGTTATCACTGGTTTCCAAACTTCATGCCAGCTCACAGCTGTAATTGATCACCTGGTAGCGCTGGCCGATCTGTGTTACAATATGGGTGCATGTACAAATGGGTAATAAGCCTTATCATACTGGCAACACTGGGGATTGGTCGCGCCTTAGCGCAAGAAGTGAGACCGCCTGCTCTAGGAGTCCACATCCTTCATCCTGGCGAAATCACTGATGCGGCCGCCCTGATCAAAACCGAAGCCAATCGCGATCAATGGACTTATGTGACTCTCCCACTTTCACTTGATGACCTTGAGCGACACGATGAATGGCAAGCGGCTTTCACCGAGGCGAAAAAACACCGGATCAATCCTATTGTTCGGCTCACCTCGCGCTTTGACCCCCAACTCAATGCTTGGAGTGTACCCACCCGGGGTGAAATTATTCAGCTTTTCCACTTCCTTTCTAGGCTCGAATGGCCTCAAGACGCTAAATTTATTATCGCGTTTAATGAACCCAATCATGCCAGCGAGTGGGGTGGTCAGCTTGATCCCGCGGGCTACGCGAAGGTCTTAAACTTTATTACTCACTGGGCCCACACCGAGCATTATGGTTATCGTGTCCTGCCAGCGGCCATGGACCTCGCTGCCCCCAATGGCCCTGACACCATGGAGGCTTTTGGCTTTTTGGACGGCATGCTCGCCGCCAATCCTCACGTTTTTGATAATATTGACTATTGGAATTCTCACTCTTACCCCAATCCTGCTTTTAGTGCCAGCCCTGAGCGCACGGGACAAAACTCTTTGCGTGGCTACCAGTATGAGCTTGCCTGGCTGCAAGAAAAAACCGGCTTGACGCGCTTTGTTTTCATCACGGAGACCGGCTGGGATGACAACCGCGCTACCAATAGTCATTTGGCTAGCTGGTACGCTATCGCTCGCGAGCAAATCTGGTCAGATACCAGGATCCTGGGCGTCACTCCCTTCGTCCTGCGTGGCGACCCCGGGCCATTTGCTGGTTTCACATTGATTGATCGCAATAATTTTGCTACAACGCAATACGAGGCCTACGCGGCCCAAATTGACCTCAATGCGCAAAATTATCGCCGATACATCGAGTCTTTCCAGGTACCGAAGTTTTAGGAAAGCGATCTTGACATAAATAGATAATTATGTTATAATGTGACCGTATGTCGTCAACTAAAAAATCATTACAAAAGCGCCGATCAGTGACATCTCTGGCTGAGAGTCGTTACTCCTCGGCAATAAAAACTCTTCATCTTGATAGTAAATTTAGCCGTGCTTTGGATGAGCTACGACATCAATATGCTGGTCGTGTACCCGGACTGGAAACCTACGAAGACGCTCTCCAAGCCGTCATGGAAATTCGTTACCCACATAATTCATGAAAGTGTTAGTAGACACTAATATTTTGGTTTCTGCGGTTTTTAATCACCAGACCGCTCTTTCTGCAACTCTCAAATATGTGAATAAATATCACCAAATATATTTAACTACACAAATCATAGAAGAACTCTTTGATGTCGTGTCCAGAAAATTACTCAATCGTCTTCAAACAGCAATTATTCTTTTACACAACTTAAATTACATTCTTTTAGATTCATCAAGTGCTGAAAACATACAAACTATTCGTGATGCAACTGACCAACCAATTATCAACGCTGCTATTGAGGCCAATGTTGATATTATTTTTACTGGTGATCAGGATTTTTTAAGTCTACAATTAGCTCAACCACAATGCTTAGATATTAAAGGTATGATCGCTATATTCCCAGAACTACAGATATTTTTACCCCAAGAATAGTTAAGTTGCGCACCCGCGTCATGCAAAATGACACAAAAAAATCTTTGCCCGCGCTCGATAGAGCGCGGGCAAAGAACGAAACGAAATAAAAAAAGTATTAAGACTGCAAAGTTAATTAAGCCGAGTGATGCGGGCAGCACCATGGCCAATTTTGGCACAATCAGCAGTAGGCACTTCTTGCGCACAAGTATTACTAATAGTGAGCGTGGCGCTGTCAGTTGACTCCGGACATTCATGACAAGTCATATGTTTAGTGACATCACCAAGACTAATAAGATTGGACGAGCCAATATACCCAGAGCCGCCACCACCGGAAGTATAAGCCGAGCCACCCCCACCATACCAACCACCACCGCCACCAGCGCCGTCTTCAGAAATAGGATAGCCATTGCCTCCTTGACCAAAGACACCTGATGGTTGACCAGCATTAGTGCAAGCATGCGGATTACCGGTCACCCCACCGGCCGTCTGGCTACCACCGATAGCACCGCATTCAGGTCTACCGGTCACAATCGGCGATACCCCCTGATAGCCACCACCGCTGGCACCGTAGCTAACATAAGAGATACCATTGCCGGCGCCACCACCAGCAACAACAAGAATTTCCCGAGAAATATTCAAGCCAGCAGTATCTTTATATGCAGACAAAGTACTTAAAACTCCGGGTACAGTCGCGATGTGAGTCGCCCCACCACCAGAGCCTTCTTTTCTGGTTTTGTTTAAACTTGGAAAAGTATTGCCCCGACCATATGCCGCTCCACCACCATTGTAAGTAATCGGAGCAAAAAACTCGCTGCCAGGGATATTGCCGCCAACACCAATGCCAGCCTCACCCACTACTACCCAAAAAGCACTACTGTTCTCTGGCACAAACACACCAGTAGCATAACCGCCATAGCCACCCCGACCAGCGCTACCAGGACCTCCCTGTGCACCCCACACCTCCAACTGATAAGTGCTCCCGGCGCAAGTGAAAAATTTTTGCTGGCCACCTGTATACTCAAATGTCTTGCTCTCGCCAATCTCTAACTCATCGCAGGCTGGTCGCATTGCTATGTACTGATTGGTACCCACCTTCACAAACTGAAACTCCCCCAATTGGACGATTTTGCCAACCGGCACATCTTTAGGTTTCATGGTTTTATTGCCAGAAGCCGCTTGACTGACTGTCACCATCAGGATAAGAAAAATTGCCAGCAAAAAGATCCGCCCAAATACTCTGGACATGGTTTCCTTTCGTCTTGTCTATGTATTCCGGGTTGGTCGCCTCCACTTTTAGTAGCTACTAAAAGTGGGCGATACAAGAACTGTCGTTCTCCCGGTGACCTAACTAATACACAGAGGTAGAAAGGAAAAATTATGCACTAGAACCGGGTAAAGTATCTCCCACTTTATCGCGTGCACAATTCCAAAGCTTCTTCATCTCTGCTCCGTTGTCCAAGGACTCAGCAACAACCAACTTGTCATTCATCCTCAAAATTTCACTCAGACTCCTTTCTCTACTCCTGTATAAGTTAGGTCAACAATCATTATATCATGGTTTTCACTTTTTGAGAAAGCACTTTTACCGCATTTTTTGCGCGAATAATTGGTAATCACTTGTACGCCTCCTGGACTCACAAGATAAAATTACACCTATCAATCAAGATATTTTTGTACGCCTTTGAGGCTCACAAAAGACTCACCCCACCAGCGTGCCGGCGGGTACACGCGCGTCCACCTCAAAACGTTGGGGCGCCGCTCCTGGCACTTCCACGGCCAAAATCATCCCCTCACTGACACTCTCGCCCATCTTGCGCGGCGGAATATTGGTGACGTAGACCAAATTCTTGCCGGTGAAGTCCTCTGGCGTATACCAGGCGCGCAGCGCCGAACAAATCGTGCGCGTACCCAAGGGACCAAAGTCAATCGTCTGGACAATGAGTTTATTGCTCCACGCCGGCGCTTCAGCCTTGAGCACGTGACCCACTCGCAGCTCCAGCTTGAGAAAATCATCAAAACTCACCACCGGACGCGCCTCGCCCAACATCCTTTCGGGCGAGACAAAATCCGCGCTCAGCCCCAAGGCCGCTTTGGCTTTGGCTACGGTCATATTGGCGACCAGCCGTGCCCGCGCCGCGCCATCATTCAGGATTTTTTGCACCTCCAGCGGATGCGCTTGCAAATACGCATACCGCTCCCGGATCGGGGCAAAAAACTTCTGATGCGCCGCCAGCAGCTTTTGTTTGACCTCCACGTCGCCCACCGTGCCCGCCTGATAGCGCGCTTTCAAAGCCTCCACTTCATCCTTGTCGTCATTCCACAGCTGGTGATAAAGAAAAATTGGGTTGCCCTCCACATGCCCGGGATCAGTCGCCTTTTGGCGTGTGGGATCAGTATAGCAGCTCATGATTTGCTTTTCAATGATTTTATAGTCGTCAAAAATCCCAATGATATTGCCCAAAGACTTACTCATTTTGCGCTCGCCATCAGTGCCAATAATTTTGCCAATACTTTTGTCAATCAGCGGTTGTGGCAGTTTAAAAACTTTTTTTCCAGTTTTTTTATTAAAATTCTCTGCGATGTCACGGGCTATTTCCAAATGTTGCTTTTGGTCTACCCCCACTGGCACTCCGTCAGCATTGTAAGCCAAAATGTCCGCTGCCATCAAAATCGGATAATTAAAAAGCCCCATGTTAATATTGTCGGTGTCCACGCCTTTTTCCAATTTGTCTTTGTAAGCGTGCATGCGCTTCATCTGTCCCAAACCCACAAAATTGGTCAAGATTGTCTCTAGCTCACAATGAGCCGACACCTGTGATTGACGAAAAAAAACGAAATTGTCGCCCTCAATCCCACAAGCCAAATACTGCAACACTACATTTTGGATATTGTGAGCCAGTACCTTGGCGTCTTGGATCGTCGTGAGCGCGTGTAAATCCGAAACAAAACAATAAACCTGCACTTCTGCTTGTCCTTGCTGCACCAGTGGCCGCAGCGCCCCAAAATAATTACCAATGTGTAAGTTGTCACCGCTAGGCGTCACGCCCGTCAAAATCGTCTTGCTCATATGGGCTATTGTAACACAAAAACTATCTGCTGGAGCCAGCAAATTGGGTGGAGTTTTGTGATCGCAAATATCGGTAAGAAACCAGCAATAATAACCCCAAATACCAATAAGTACCAGTAGAAATCAGCCACGCCGGTATTCGCTGACTCACTACATTGGCATTGTCAAAATGTAATTGCAATAGTAGCCAGGAAATTCCCAGCCACCACCACTGACGATCAAAACTTAAAATCGCCACCGGATACAGATACACCATATAATGCGGCCAAATCGGTGCGCGTGCCATCAAACCTATCACCAAAAGCATCAAAGGCGGTATAACTGTCAATTTTCGCTCACGCCACGACCAAAAAAGCCACCATCCATACCACCAGCCGGCCCAGGCCAAAGCCACCCATTCCCACAGACTACTGGCCCCAGCCAATCTCGCCAAAGCCGATGACAATGATTGATCATAATAATTGTCCGCACTCACACCATAAATATTGAGCGTGGGTGCCACCCGTGTTGCGTATTGCCAACTCAAAGCCGGGGTTAAAAGTGAGTACACCGCTGTCGCGACCATAAATGCACAAACTACTCGCCACTGTTTTTTGACCACAAAATAGGGCACCATAAAAATCGGCATGACTTTCAGTCCTGTCGCCAAAGCCAAAAATATCCCCGCCAAAACGGACTTTTGCCGCCACTGCCAACAGTAAAGTGCTAGCATCACCAAAAATATCACTAGCAGATTGATCTGCCCCATCCCCAGATTAAACTTAAAACTAAAAGTCTGCATCCCCAAGGCTGTCACTACCGCCCACCGTGCCCACGTGACCGGCCGATCAAGAAGGCTTAATGTCAAATAAATCATCGCGCCAAAAAAGACATAACCACTCAACACCCACACGCCGACTGCCACGTCACGAGGCACATAAGTCAAAGGTCGCATCAACACTAGCGCCAGTGGAGGATAAAAAAATGATAAAGCCGGCCCATAGCCCAAATCTTGATAAGGATCCCCACCCTCACGCCATACCCGCGCCGCCTGCAAATAAATATCCACATCCAAGGGCCACTGAGTAGGTTTGAGGGTAGCAAAAACTTTAGTGGTCTGTCCAACACTCAGCACTAACAGAAAGGTTGCAATTATTTCTCGCCAGCTATTTTTGAGTCTTTGCCACATGACGCGTATTATATCACACGCAAATGAACCACACTCCAGCAATCACAATTATTTGTTCTCAAATTGTACAAATTTTTTATACAATAATTACCAGCCTTGTGTACACAATTTTTACTCAATATTTCGACTAATTTGTTAAACATTTGTTAAACGAATGTTTAACAAATATTAAACGTCTATATCTGGTTTTAAATAACACACAAAATACACAAATTTACAGACAAAAAACATAAAATAATTTTACGAGTCTAAGCACAAAAAATAAAGTGCCTTTTGAGCACAAATTTTGTATAATTTTGACAAGAATTAAGACGCCTCACTAGTGGCTGCTGGCGTCAAAATCGACATATAACTTAGCGTCAGATCATCAATGTCCACACCCACCAAAATACCTAGCAATTCTCCGCGAGCATTAAAAACCGCCCCGCCCGAATCGCCCAAATTGGCCTCCAGACGCACTGGCCAGACACTGATTTGCGGATAGCGGATATTACCCCAAGTCTCTTGCAGTGCCAGAGTGTGCAATCCCTTGATCACTCGTCCAGAGACAGGTTGGTCGTCGTCCAAATAGGCCAGCACGGCCTCGCCCGTGGCCACCCTTTGCGCTATCGGTAGCGCGGGTAATGTAGTGAGACTATTGATGTGGCCCCAAGCTAGATCATGAGCTAAATCGCTGCGTATCGGCAAAACTGGCCACAAGCCCAATTGCTCATGATAAAAAAACAGGTCTGGCCGACTCATCACGTGAGCCGCCGATACCACCGTCTGACCATCCAACATGACAGCACGACCCAAAATCCGCCAATGGCCATCAGCCAAAAGTGTTGATGCTGCGGCCGACTGGGCGTCATCATCAGCCGCCACCACTATCCACCCCAAATATGATTGTTCCGACTCCGCCACAAAACTACTACCCGGAGTCCGCAACAGCCACTCTGGCAACTGCCCCGCATCGTGAAGATGCGTTGCCAGCCACACCAAGCTCACTATCACCAACAACACCCCCAAAATCTGTCCGGTAAGCTGTAGGTAGCGACCTAAGTAGTTTGTCATTACTCCTCTAAAAAAGCGTCAGCGCCCGCTCTAATATTTCGTCCGTTTCTGTTTCGTAATCTTGCTCCACCTCCACATCAGGCTCAATGCCTTCTTTATTCAGCCATTGCCCGCCAGGCAACATCCACTGGGCCACCGTGACATTGAGAGCCGCGTCATTGATTAAGTCAATGCGTTCTTGGATCAAGCCTTTGCCAAAAGTCTTTGTCCCAACAAGGGTGGTACGTTTATTATCGCGCAAAGCCCCGGCCACAATTTCCGAAGACGAAGCACTGCCACCATTGACCAGAGTGATTACTTTGGTCTTGGTCAAACGCCCCCCGCCACTGGCACGATAGTCATTACTGCGGGTTTTGCCTTTTTCGGTCACCACCACCCCATCATCAATAAACTCGCTGGCCACATGAATCGCCTCACTAAAATAGCCACCAGGATTATTACGCAAATCAAGAATCACTCCAGCCAGATTTTCCCGATTTACCAATTGATCCACGGCCAGATTCCACTCAGTAAAGGTGCGCTCACTAAAGCGAGACAGCTTCAAGTGAGCTACTTGGCGGCCATCGGGCAAAGTCAAATATTCCAGTTTGACCGAATCCACCTTGATTTCTTCACGAGTAATAGTGACCTCAAAAGGCTCACCATTGTTATAGTTTTCGCGGTAAATCATGATCGTGACCGTTGTGCCAATTTTGCCGCGCAAAACTTCTTGAGCGCGATTGAGCGTCCAGCCATAAGTGTCTTCATCAATACCAGCTTTTTCGTCTTTGACGTGAACAATGATGTCACCAGCCAGAAGGCCAGCGCGCTCTGCCGGTGTCCCATTCAAAGGCGCACCCACGCCGACCAGCGAGTCAATGTAACTCAACTCCACACCAATGCCGCCAAAACTCCCACTCAAGTCACCCTCGCTGATGGCATTACTCACTGGCGGAATGTACATGGTATAGGGATCACCCAATGAGGCCACCATGCCACCAATCGCCCCGTCTACCATTTGTTGGGCGTCCATTTCTTCCGACTTGTAGTAGCGACTTTCTAGTAATTCCCACACGCCCCAAAAAAGATTGAAGTCAACGGCTTTGTAGCGAGCCGGCTGCCCATCATAAGACAAAGTATAGACATCACGGTATTGCTTTTCCAAAAAAGGCACGTGCACACCAAAAAACGTACCCGTGCCCGCAAAATAATAACCGCCCACGCCGCCAATAGCCAGCAACAAAATTGCGGTGATGATTTTTCCCAACAATTCTTTGCTTTTTATTGATCGATCCAGCGGCATATCCATATCTCTATTTTACCAATCGACTGTCAAATCAACGTCAAAAAAAACCTACGCGTTTTGCACAAATGGCAATAAAGCCAAATGGCGCGCGCGCTTGATCTCTATGGCCAGCTGACGTTGCTGTTTTTGGGTCAAACCAGTTTTGACCCGAGGCATGATCATGCCCTGACCCGTGACGAAGTTTTTGAGCACCTCGACATTTTTGTAACTAAAAACATATTTGTGATCAATTGCTGATTTAGCAGCTTTGGTCACTTTTGGAGTTAAATCTCTTTTGGCTTTTCTCATAAATTCTTTCTAAATTGGCCCTCATGGCCTCAAAAACGGTTTAAAAAGGGATATCGCTTTCATCGTCTGTCGGCAAATCTTCAGCCGGTTCTTGCCCCTCTGACGACTCCTCAGTGGGATTCTCACTATTGGGCAAAGGTGGCACTTCATTGTTACTCGCGCCAGCATCTCCTTGACGAGACGAAAGAATAATCATATTCTCCACCACGATCTCTGTTGTTTTACGCTTGACACCGTCATTTCCTTGCCAGTCGCGTGTTTGTAGACGTCCCTCGGCGTAAATTTTGGTGCCTTTATGCAAAAAACTCTGACAAATGCCAGCTAACTTTGACCAGACGACCAGACTGTGATACTCAACACTGCTTTGTTTTTCGCCATTGCCATTGGCCCATTCCCTATTGGTCGCCAAACCAAAAGAACACACTTGAGTACCGCTAGGAGTATAACGACACTCAGGGTCGCGGGTGAGATTACCAATTAACTGCACTTTATTCAAAGATCTTACCGACATGATTTTTTCCCTTTTTACCGATTCTTTTTCTGACTATAAATTATAAATTACCTAATTTACAAAATTTTTATTGTTATTTGGCTGACGATTCTTCCATATTTGCCGCTTGTGGCGCCACTTCCACCAGCAGACTGCGGATAACCTCGCGCTTAAGCTCAATACTACGGATCAAGTCACGCGCTTTTGAAGCCGGCATTTTGACAATCAAATGCGTGTAAAGTGCCTCATTGTAGCGTTTGCCATCTTTTTTGATCACATAGGCAAGCTCTTTTTTACCCCAGTCCACGGTCTCCACGATCTCACCTTCATGACGACCTACCAAGGAGACAATTTCATCCTTGAGCGAATTAACCTCAGCCGTAGTGTAGGCGGGACCAAGCAAATAAGTAATCTCATACTGACGGATTTCATCTTGCTTTTGTACCAGCATTTTTCCTCTCTCGAGAGCCAAACTCTCTACTTACTATTACTCTGCCAGTTCGTTTCTCTGGACCCGGCCAACGCCGAGCGAACAAGCTGACACTATTATACCACACAATTGACCAAAAACCCCGGCCAATTTGACCGGGGTTGATTTTTCAGGCTCTTTTTTTAAAGAGAAGCGGTGATGGTGTAGGTAATTTCGTTATCATACACACCAGCATTGTTTTGCGCATCGACCACTAAGCGGTAACAAAAGTCATAGTAGTCACCCTCGGCAATGAGGTCACTGGAGGCGGCCACCGGTGGCTCATTATCAGAGGTAGAAGGAATCAGACCGACAATACCCGTACGATCGCGAGTAGCGAGACGAGAATACTTGTTACCTTCAAAGATAGAATTGACTGTAGGCTTATTCTTGATACCGCTTTCTTGTTGGCCAGTATAGCGATTGACGGCTACCGTATAACCAAGACCGGTTTGGTTGCCATCAGCCCAGGCAGCTGAGGTATAAGGGGTGACATTGGGCCAACCAAAATTGGGAATACAATCACGGTTAATAGTGGTGTTGTTAATCAAGCCTGCGTCCGCATAGCAAGTGCTATTGTAGTCATTAGTATTACTAATATCATTAAGCGTGTCCTCACGGCGCATATTGCGATTCTGTGTCACGGTCACTTTGTAGCCATGGGCCACCGAGGAGCTGACGAAAAGTCGTTGATTGGCATCTACTGGCACACCAACTGTTGCGGCACCGTAATCAATCTTCAAAGGCGTTGTAGAGACTGTAGGTTTATTGGCGCATTTGCTCTCAGGATCACCGGCCTCGACACCATCAATGCGGAACATTAGCTGGTATTCTACCTTAGCCTTCACCAACACGTCCTGCATGATCGTACTGATCAAAACGTCAATGTCACTCAACATATTGGCAGACATGGGATTGGTGCCATCGAACATCTGAATCTTACCAGGAATAGTGATCGCCTCATTAAGGCTGGCATTGATTTGAGCGGCTGGATTAATGAGATCCTTGATGACAATATTGTAACTGCTGTCATCATTATTTTGAGCATACTCTCCACCACGATTGGGAGTCCCCGTGTAGGTACACGTGTAAGCGAGGTAACGAATATATTTGCCCGCTTGACCATCAGGAGTCGTGTTATCCAAACTGCTTGCCAGATAGCGATCATTTTCCACGTCATAAAGAACCACCGTCGGGTGACCATCATTGGCAGCCGTAAAGGCGGCCGTGCCATTGCTAGCCGTCGGGCAAGTGAAGGTTGATGAATTCACGCCATTCTTGACAGTAAAGACTTTTTCGTTCGCCCGACCATTGCTCGCGCTCGCTGACTCCGTCGCCGTCGCTACCAAAACACGGATCGAACCATTGGCCACCGCCGTCTCAATCGGGAAACCAACCGTCAAGTCAGTCGTCACCAAATTGGTACGATCATACTCGTCAGTCATCACGTTGTAAGTAGTCGAGATCGCCGTCGAGCCAGTGGTCGCCGAACCCGTAGCCGCTATCGAAGCACCGTTATTAGCAGTTGACGTCGGGCCAGTCGCCTGGATGCCATTCGTATTTGGCAAACCGGTATTATTTTGCGCCCAAATTGGATGTGCACTTACCGCCGTCACGAGTGACAAGACAGCAATGGCGCCCAGCACGGACATTTTTTGCTTTGTCATTGTTTCTTTCATCTTCTTTCTCATTCCCATTCATTTGACTAACTTATACGCGCGCTCGCACCAAGCCGATCAAATCTTTGATCTGAGCTTGACTCAAGCGGCCATCATCACGCAAGGTAATCTCGCGCAACAACTCGCCAGATTCCAAATAAGGATTCTCAATCATTTTTTGGATCTTGACTTCTTCTCTTTTTTGCACGCGGTCAATCAAGCGCTGACGTTGTGCTGTTGCCAGCCGACCATCAGAGCGGGCGGCCACGATATTAAGCAATTCTCTGGTATCCATGTACTGACTATCCACGTAAGCACGCACAATTTCTTCTTCGCGTTGTTGTACCGCCCCAATCAGATCTTTACGCTGACTCTCAGACAACTCGCCGGTGGCAATTTTATCCAAAAGTTGTGAAGCTGACACCAAGCGATTGTCAATCATCTCGCGGATTTTGACTTCTTCACGATTTTGCAAAATTTCAATCAATTCTTTTTGCTGGCCAGGAGTAATTTCGGCCATTGAGATCTGTCCCAAAAGATCAGGTGCTTGAGTGTTGGGGTTGGCGATCATTTTCTTGAGCTTTTCGTACTCGCGCTTTTGGACTTCACCTACCAAGGTGGCGATCTGATCAGGAGTCAAGCGACCATCAAAGCGCGCCCCAATTTGACGCAAAAGTTCACGCGAGGATAAGTACTCATTGGCAATCATCTTGCGCAACTTTTCCTCTTCTACCTTTTGCTCTTCAGTGGTGCGGAAAACATCTTTTTTGGGCTTACCTACAAAACTAGCTTGATCCCGTTTTTGATTGATACCCATACCAAAATCTTTTTGCTTGGGCACAAAGTCCTGGTTGGGTTTACTCTCGGGCATCATGGGCGCTTGAGGACGTGGCACCACTTGTGTTGTCTGAGCGCTCTCGCGAGCGGACTCACTGCGAGCTGGGCGAGCACTGACTGGGGATTGGCTGGGACGAGCCGAGTTGTTAAATTGAGGTGGAGCCATCGGAGGCAAGAGATCATCACCTGCTCCGACAGGTCGACCCTGCATTGCTCCGGTGAAACTATTTGCTTTGAAATCATCAGCCATATATACTTTCTTCAATTTTACATTAATTTTCTCTCATTATACACCCGCAAAATAAATTTTGCAAGTATCCGCATTGTAAACTATTATCTGCCAAAATGCAAGCGGCAATTTTTCTCCAGCTTTTACCTCTAGCGTGTGGTATAATACCCACATGTCACTCTCAATTGGAATTGTTGGTCTACCAAATGTGGGCAAATCCACCCTCTTTAACGCTTTGCTCAAAAGTGAACAAGCCCTTGCCGCCAATTATCCTTTTGCCACCATCGAACCCAATGTCGGCATCGCCGCCGTCCCCGATGAACGCCTGGCCGCTCTCGCTCCCATTGTCCACACCACCACCATCAAACCCGCCACTATTGAATTTGTCGATATTGCTGGGCTTGTCAAAGGTGCCAGTCAAGGTGAAGGCCTCGGCAATAAATTCCTCTCTCATATCAAGGCCACCAGCGCCATCGCTCACGTTTTGCGCGTTTTTACTGACCCAGACATTATTCGCGACACCCCAGTCGATCCCTTAGCTGATCTCGCTACTGTTCGCACCGAGCTCCAGCTGGCCGACCTCGAAATCTTAAGCCGTCAGACGCCACCCAAAGGAAGCGTCAGTCCCGCGGCCACACAACGTTTTGATTTGATCCAAAAATTCACTGCTACCCTCAATGAGGGCCACAATCTGAGCGACCGCATCAAGACTTTAAGCGACGACGAGCAGACGCTGGCCCGTCAAATCGCTACCGAGCTCAATCTGCTCACCCACAAAAGTGAACTTTTTGTCCTCAATGTTGATGAAAATGATCTGTCTCAAGCTGCTAACATTACTACCGACTGGAGCCAAAAGTTACATGTTCCTGCCAAACAAATCATCGTCGTTTCCGCCAAAGTCGAGGCAGAGCTGGCGAGCCTGAGCGAACAGGAGGCTCGCGACTATCTCCAGACACTGGGTCTGAGTGAATCAGGTCTTGATCGCCTCGCTCGTGCCGCTTATCAGACACTCCAGCTTCAATCCTTCTTGACTGCCGGCGAGCTCGAGGTCAAAGCGTGGACGATCCCTCAAGGGACCACCGCCGTCAATGCCGCTGGAGTCATTCACACTGATTTTATCAAGACTTTCATTAAGGCAAAGGTAGTCACCTTTGTGGACTTTGTCGCTTTAGGCGGCTGGAAAGCTGCCGCCGACGCGGGCAAAGTCCGCCTCGAGGGTCGCGACTATGTCATGCAGCCCGATGACATTGTGGAGTTTGTTTTGGGCAAATAATTTTGTGGTTTTGTCACGCGGCTGTAAATTTCTGTACTTTGTTTGTCACCAAAAACCAGGCGTTTTTGTTAAACGTTTGTTAAACAAATGTTAAACAGCTGTTTAACAAGGCATATTCTTTGCCCGCGCTCCAAGAGCGCGGGCAAAGACGAAACGAAATAAGAAACTTACTAGACTACAAACTTAAATCCCCAAATAAACTGATAGTTGGGTAATCCGGGCAGCCCCATTACCAATTTTGGCACAATCAGCTATTGGAGTTTCGCTAGCACAAGTGTTGGAAAATGTTAAAGTGGCACTACCAGTTGATTCTAGGCAATCATAACAGGTCATATGTTTGGAAAAATTCACAAGACTCAACAAGGCGGAATTGCCTATATAACCAGAGCCGCCGCCACATGCACCTGACCAAGATGTGCCTCCGCCACCATACCAACCGCCGCCACCTCCGCAGCCGTAATCGCCGATGCTCTGAGAATATGCACCCCCTCCAAGTCCAAAGTCAGCCGCTGGATTATTGATCATTGTGTATGAACTATTACCAGATTTATTAGTTCCAGCGCTGGTCTGCGTGCCACCACTAGTACCAACACTAGCATTACTGTATTCATTTTTATGATAGCTGCTGCCAGCTGTACCTTGAACACCACCACCATTACCAGCATCGCCACCCCACTCAATACCACCGCCACCACCGGCAACAATTAGAACCTCAGATTGATAGTTTTCATAATTGGCTAAGACTCCCCGACTGGTAACCGCAATATGAGTCGCCCCGCCTCCATTGGCAATAGCAGTTGTACTACTACCTCTACCGGCACCATTGCCCCCACCATTGTAACCATATGAATAATTACTAGTGCTAGTACGACTGCCACCCACTTGGAGATATAGTTTCTCAGAAGACAGCAAGTTAGTCACTCCAATACCATAGCCACCCTTGCCACCACAATTGGTAGTTGTCGGTTTCATCCAACCCATGCCATATCCCTGCGCACCCCAAACTTCCAATACATAATACCCGTCCGCTGGCGCCGTAAAAGTCTGCACATTGCCAGTGTAAGCAAAATCTGTAGTCTGGACCACACACCCCTTGTAAAAACTGGAGTAAGTACTCCCCTGTGGGCACAGACTGGTAGCCACCAATTGATTGCTAGCGGTTTTGACAAAACTAACCCCACCAATTTTAACTACTTGACCGGTGGTGAGCTCATTGAGTTTTTTGGTCTTATTGCCAGTGGCGGCGTTAATTGATTGCCCTACCATGAGGAGAAAAATTGCCGCCAAAATGATCTGCCCACCACGTCTGGACATATTGCCTTTCGTTTTGTTTGTCTGTCTGCGGGCTTTTTCTCGATCCACGAGAGCGTCCCCGGCTTCACGCTGAGTCTAAGGGGAAACAGTAATGAAATTATACGAGAACACTCTCACCAGCATTACTGTACCACATTGTACTGCATTTCCCAGGCAGCGCTGTAAGTCCCCTTAGACTCACTGATAATTATACCACAAGAAAGTCTTTATCAGCGAGCAGTTTTACCGCAATTTTTGCGTGAATAATTGACGGTTGTTTGTACGCCTTTTGTACGCACAAGATAAAATAACAGCCATACACCAAAATATTTTTGTACGCCTTTGAGGCTCACAAAAATATTATCCTCACACACCAAGATTTTTTAGCAATATGTCTAGTATCACAGCGCTCGCCGTCCTTCGAGTGCGCGCGCCAGGGTGAGACCATCAGCATACTCGATGTCCGCCCCAATAGGAAGCCCGTGACCGATGCGCGTGATTTTGATTTTCTCAGCCCAACCGCGCTTTTGCAATAACTCCTGGATATAAAGAGCGGTGGCCTCACCTTCCATCGTCAGATTGGTGGCCAAAATCAGCTCCTCCACCCCCTCCAGGCGACCAAGCAAGTCATGAAGATAAAGTTCGTCCGGCCCAATGTGATTGAGCGGGTCGATACAGCCGTGCAAAACGTGATAAAGCCCGTGATACTTATCCGAGCGCTCCAGCGCCAGCAGATCTAGTGGTTGTTCCACCACGCACATGAGGGTACGGTCGCGATTTTTGTCAGCACAAATATCGCACGGATCCGTCTCGGCGATCTGGTGACACTGGCCGCACAAACAGGTTTCTTTTTTCAGAGCCAAAAGCCGAGCCGCAAAGTCCTCCAACTCACTTTGAGGATTGTGTAGCAGATAAAAGACCAGTCTTTGGGCGCTGCGCGGACCAATGCCAGGTAAAGCCTCAAATTTTTCCGCCAGTCTAGTGATGACTTTAGGTAGACGCTGCATGGCTGTCCCATTCTTCTAGCAGTTTGACAATTTGCGCCGCGATGTGAGCAATTGGCTTGGTAGCATCAATTTTTTTGATCCGGCCAGTGGTATCTTCCTCATAAAGCTGTAGATAGCCGCGCCGGACTTTCTGGAAAAAAGAGTTTTTTTGCAACTCGATTAAATCGGGCTCCTCACCCTCACGCCGGAGTTTGCCAATTTTTACTGGTACATCAAGCAGAAATGTAATATCTGGTATTGTCTGGCGCGTGGAGACATCATTGAGCCGCTCGATCATCTCTCGTCCCATGCCCCCAGCAATGCCCTGATAAACAACACTGCTATCGCGCGAGCGGTCCATGATCACACTCGTGCCCCGCTCCAAAGCGGGCAAGACCACCTCACGGTAAATCTGCGCTCTGGCCGCCTGGAAAAGCAAGACTTGGGTGAGCTCATCCATACCTTTATTTTGGGGATCGAGCAAAATTTGGCGGATCTGCTCGGCAATGTAAGTACCACCTGGCTCACGCGTCAAAAGCACCTGCTCGCCACGTTTTTGCAAGTAATCTCGCAAAAGCTGCACTTGGGTGGTTTTACCTGCCCCATCTATACCCTCAAAAGAAATTAGTCGTCCACGCATACCGGCATTATACCAGAAGTTTGCCCAAATCAACATCGACTATTAACGCAGTTTTTGCAAGAATAATTTAAACCGAGCCATGAATATTTCCGCAAAATCTGCAATAATAAGCCAGTTTTGCCCTCACGGTGGAAAAAAATTATAGTTACTGTTTAGAGTCCTATAAGATTTTAATCACTATCCTATAAAAGTTATTTAGGGAAAGTGAGTAACTGTTTTCCAGTCTTGAAAATGCAAAAAGAGGTTGTCAGCCCCAAATTGTGTTGGCGGCGGTTTTGCTCTCCACTTGTGATATAATACCTATTGATGCAACAAGTACCCGTCAAAATCAAACTTTTTGACCACAGCTTTCCTATGCCTGCCTACCAAACGGCCGGTGCCGCTGCTTTTGACCTCTATGCCCGCATTGATGCCACCCTCGCACCCGATCAAATCCTCCCCATGCCCACCAATATCGCCGTGCAAATCCCAGAAGATTACTGGTTGCTAGTGGCCGCTCGCTCCAGCTTGTACAAACGAAGTCTCAATCTAGTCAATGATATTGGAATCATTGACACCGACTATTGCGGTGACAACGACGAAATTACCATTATTTTGCACAACTTTGGCCAGCAGACAGTCCATATCAAGGCTGGTGAGCGACTCGCCCAGGGTATTCTCGTGCCAAGACTGCAGGCTCAATTTACCCAAGTAGAACATCTAGAAAGTGCCAATCGTGGCGGCTTTGGTTCCACTGGTTTGTAAGCGATTTTTTGTGCGTACATTGTACTCACAAAGTGAAATAATACCTATCCATCAAGATATTTTTGTGAGCCTCAAAGGCTCACACGGTTTCGTTGTCCATGGGCTTGAGATGCCAGACGGTAGTCTGGGTTGACAAATCAATTTTTTCCACAACTTCAAATCGCTGCAACGCCGACACCATCCCATCAGGCGTAAGCTTAATCCCACCCCCCAAAAACACTGGTTCGATGGTCACATACAATTCGTCCACTAAGTTTGCTGTCAAAAAAGACTGGTACACCCGGGCACCACCGCAAATGGCCACTTGCCGGAGTCCCTGAGACTCCAGCACCGCCAGCAAATCGGCCGGCGCGCGCGAGTCACTGCGCCAGACGGTATTTAACTGCACCTCTCGTTCGGTCACCTCTGGCAACTCAGAGCATTCGCCCGGACGGCACATGACAATGATCTGCCGCTCAGGCAAAGGCCGACCAATCGTCGCGTAAGTCGGCGCGCCCATGATCAAAACACCGATTTGTCGGGATATTTTGGCAAAAAACTGGCGATCTTCCCGACTTGTCCAGGCAGTGGACACTTGTTGCCGACTTTGGGCGATATAGCCATCCAGACTCGAAGCCACAATCAAAATTTTTTGCATGTCCACCTCCATTTGTCAGCTTTAGTCGCCAAAAAAGCGCAAGTGCCAGCTGGTGCGCGGCGCTTGGCTGGCGCTCACCTCGGTCTCCAAAGCCTGCAGATATTCAGCCAAATAGGCCAACAAAGCCACTGGCTCGACTAGAGCCACCGTTGATGCTTCCACTGTCTCCTCTTGCTGACGCCAAAAAGCCCGCGCCAACAGGAGTGAGAGCCGCCCCGTCAATTGACTGCGTTCACTGAGTTTGTACTTGTCAGCGAGCAGCTTTTTGTAACGTTTTTGGATAATAATTTCATCTGAATTATCAGTATTTTCTTCTGGTTCGTTCACATTTTCACTACTTGAAACTTCGCCATCATACAAGTCACGATAAGCGCCGTCAGCGGCCATAATTTCATAAGTAAGTTCATCAATGAACGCTTTTACCTCTTGACTAGCAGCCGCCCAATCCTCACGGCGCACCGAAATTTGTAAAATCAACTCAACATTGGTGCGTCGATCGTGAATCTCGCGCCAAAACTCATCCAACTCGCCACGCGACAGGCCACTGCCATGATATTTGCGCGCCAACTGTTGCCAACGAGCCAACTTTTCAGCGCAACGACTTAACATACTATCATGCACCGATGCCGCCCGACCATTCATAATCGAGCGCAATTCCTGGCCAATCCGTGTGTGATCACTCATGTTTGCTTCTCCTTCGCCGCGCCCAGCCGCTCACAAAATGTCCAGCCAAGTCAACCCAGTATTTGGCCATTGTCAAATTGGGTTTGGTCTGAATCGACAGTGTTTTTTCAAAAAGTGCTTCCGTTTGCTCCTCCAGAGAGTGCAGTAAATCGTTGTAAAGACTCAAGTAATACCACACCCCGATCAAGCCACAAGCCAAAAGTCCACTCAAAACCCACAAAACAAAAATCCCACTGCTTAAAGAAAAACAAAAACTGATGGCCAAAATCAGCGACAAGCAAGTGGCCAAAAGCAAGTAGGCTTCGCGGTTTTTTTGAAAATAAGTCACCTGAAATTGGTGATACTGCAACCACATGCACCAACTCTCACCGCCTGCCGGCAAATCAGCCAAAACTTTTTCGATTTTTTTGTAGTGGACACGCATCTGACTAATCATATTGGGCATCATATCACAAATACCGCCAAAATGCAACTTTTGGAAAATTTTTGTACTCACATTGTACACACGCAAGAAAATTATACCTATAAATCAATAAATATTTGTTAGCCTTAAAGACTCACAGAAATTGCTCGCCCTTAAGTCGCCCATTGGTGATATAATTGGGCTCATGACAAATCAAAAAAATACAACCAATAATGCGTTTACTTTGGTGAGCACTATTTTGGGTGGCACCTTTTTTGGCGGGATTTTACTCAGCCTCGGGATTGCTTTGGGCAATAAAATTACTGGCCTGCCGCTACTTACCAGCAGTGTCAACATGGTGACTACCAATCAAGTCAATCTTTTTACCGCCCAAGGTGAAGCGCAACTAACCGTGGTCCCCGATCAAGCCGAAATCAATCTAGGCGTTAATATCACGGCTGATAGTGTGAAAGCCGCTCAAGATCAAGCTAATGCCATCAGCAATAAACTCCAGGCAGATTTGGCGACTTTGGGCATTGATGCGGCCAAAATCAAGACCCAAGATTATTCAGTCTATCCTGAATATGACTGGAGTGGCGACACTAGGCGTATTGTTGGCTACAATGTCAATACCAGTATTCGTGTCACTGTCACCGATTTTGCCCTCCTTAATAGCATTATTGACGCCGCCGCCAATGACGGCATCAATGAAATTGGTAATATCCGTTTCACCCTCTCGAGTGACAAGCAAAATGAACTCCGCCAACAAGCCCGTCAAGAGGCGATCAAGCAGGCCGAAAACAATGCTGCTGAGCTCGCCAGGCTTTCTGGCTTGCGCCTGGGCAAAGTCGTCAATGTCACCGAAAACACTGATCGTACCACTAATAATTTGTATACCACCAATATGAAAATGGCCACCTTTGACGCTGCAGCCCAAGAAGAGAGCTTGGGTACCAATATTGAGGCCGGCGAGACCACCTACCACTACTACGTCACTTTAAGTTACCAGACACTTTGATGACAGACTAGACTGTTACATCGCTTTATTTTCTCGTCAACAGGGGTCCTGCCAATTAGCTTTTGGCTAGCAGTAATTTTTTACGCTCGTCATATTCTTCTTGAGTCAGCGCCCCATCTTTCACCAGTTGCCACAGCGATGCCAATTCCTCAGCAACAAAAGCACTATCATGAGGTTTTCCTTGTGGACCGGCCAAAAACCGATCGCGGTAAGCATTGACGCATTCCAGCAAAATATTGACAAACCGGCGTAAATCACCATTAAGAGCATAATCATAGAAATTGCGCCCTGTCTGGTCTTCGATGATAATTTTGCCAAAAAACAAACGAGTATTGTAGTCTACGCCCGAGATTTGCATGTAGGAAATATCCTTGTGATCGGTGCCATAAAAAGTAAAATCATCCATGATAATCAGTCGTTTATCCGTAGCCACCAACAAAACAATCGTCGATTGACTAAAAGCCCGACACAACCCCT
The DNA here is from genome assembly GCA_017431625.1 of bacterium. GTDB lineage: Bacteria > Patescibacteriota > Microgenomatia > UBA1400 > PJMF01 > RGIG2560. Next base: position 24,212 of record JAFRKQ010000031.1, read on the forward strand.
TGATGTGTTCATCTTTAAACATCTTGTACTGAAGACTTTTGATCTCCTTGCGCACCCCCCAAAGGCTCACTTTGTGAGGCAGGGCTCTGATTTCCGCGTCAATTTCTTTTTTATCCTTCATGGCTTTCCTGTCCGTTGGTTTTTACTGCTTGCAAGATTCTTTCTTGAATTGGTCGATAAATCGCTTGGCGACAAGATAATTTGGCTGCATCCGCCGGATCAGCCAGGAGACCTTCCACGATCGCCTCCAGGTGTCGACCTTGAGAGGCTTTAATCAAAAGTGTCTCGCCACCTTGCAGGTGATTATAAATCCAGGCGTAAGCCTGGGCCGCTTCATCAAAACACTGCACGCGCGCCGACCCCCAACGAGCCGAGAGCAGCGGATAAACCCACTCGCGCATTTCTGGCGACACCAATACCACTTGCTCTACCATTGTCATTTGATCCAGAATAAATTGTGCCAGTTGCGTATGTTGGAGCTCTGCCTCGCGCCCAAGCTCACGAAATTCCCCTAACACCAACCATTTTTTGTCTGCAGGATAGTCACGGAAGGACTTGAGCATCGCCAGCGCCGAGCCAAGATTGGCATTGTAGGTAGAGTCAATCAAAGTAGTCTCCCGAATGCCGGCAAAAAGACTACTGCGTCCAGGCTCTAGCTGATAATTATCAAAGTCGCGTCGCATCCGGATACCAAATTCCTCACACACGAGTCTGGTAATCTCAATCCCCATGGCTACCTCTTGTGGTAAGAAATAGGGGAAGTTAAAAGTCTGACCATTGATGACAAATTGAGTGTGATCTGAGTAAATTTTATACTCACGCAGATAATCAGCTGCTTGCAAATACACCATACAATCACGAACTTCTTTTGGTAAATCAGTCTTTTCTACCGTCTCAAAAAGAAGTTGATTGTCAGCATTAATAATCGCCCGCTTGGTAGCCCCACGCAAATACTTGACAAATTCCGCGGCCACCGCCTCAATAGCATAAAAATATTGCCCCTTGGTCACCAACTCATCAAAATAAGCTGAATGAGTCTGAAAAATATTGGTCACAATTACTGTTTTTGGCTGCAAAAGTCGCTGGATAAAATCAGCCTCGCCAGGTCGCTCTGCATCCGCCTCCACCACATAGAGTTTGGCGCGATTTTTGGCCACCCCAAAGCGAAAAGGCGCCAGCACAAAAAATTTGAGCCATTCCGCCAGCGAGTAAGTGTGACGCTCGAGCCCTAAGATATTGAAAGGAATGCCAAAAGCGGAATTGGAGTGATAAGCATACTCAGCCTTTGATCCCAATTGCGCCTCCAACAAGCGAAAAACTGTAGTCTTGCCACTTGAACCCGTCACCAAAATCACCTCCGGCTGCCACGAGTGCAAAACCAACCGCGCCCAAAAAGCAAAATAACTAGCCACAATCAAGTAAAATTTTTTTTTCAAGCCTTCCATTTAGATTTTACTCCTTTCAAGTATTATACCATAAATCTGGCACATTCCTACACGCAATTTGTACCACCATTTTTGTCAATTTGTACACAAAAACTAAACACTACTTTGTTAAACACTTGTTAAACGTTTGTTTAACAAAAAAGCCTGGTTTTTCGTGACAAAAAATTACAGACCGAGTACAGAAATAATTTTCAGCACGTAATAAATGACTTGTATAATCTTAATTATCATTGTCCTTACTCCCATTCATACAGTTGTAATAAATTCATCATTCTAATGGCCATACGGTCATAATAGTCATACTCAGTGTCGTTGGCGGCCCCAATTTTGTAAGTGACTTTGGCATAATATTTACTCGTAGCCGCGTCTTGCAAATAATAATACATCGTCTCTGAATTATTTTGGTAAGCCACAAAAGAAAAACCTAGGTGCTCAGCAATACTCTCGCTGCGCTTACCCACATGCGTGACACCATTGGGCGCGTGCTCGTAGTCAGCATTGACGATCGTCTCCAAACTCCGACCATTGGTGGGCTGGACGGTAATTATCATCACAAAACCAGAGACTGGTTCATCACCATTGACCTCGCCATAAGAAAGCCGAACATTTTGTTCATCGGCTGAGACTTTGAGACTGGGGATGTCTTTATAGATACTAAAGTTACCTTTTGGATCCACGTAAATAGGCAAATTGGCTGTATTGAGCTGATTTTCTTCTTGCAAGCCAGCAATCTGGACATAAAGCTGTTGGATCTGCTCTTGACTGCTTTCAGCCTGATAACGATAAGTCGCAATTTGCAAGTTGAGCTGATACCACATCCAATAAATCGCTACCCCCACGGCTACCACCAGTAGCAAACACAAAATCGACCACACGAGCGCCGGGGTGCTTTTTTCTTTGGGGGCGGGGGGCGTGGACTCACTTGTATCAGTGATTTCTTGAGGCGGCAAAGCCGCCGGCTCTGGAGTGGGCACGCCAACAGCTGTCAAAACTCCATTTTGAAATTGAGGCAAAGGGGTATTATCTGGCTGCAGTGCTAGATCTTGCTGACTAATCGCTTGGCCAAAACTGTCACGACTATCATCTTGTGCTTCAGGATTGGGAGCAGTTTTTCCTGGCATCGGCCCGCCACGCAAACGCGCTGTCAATGATCCCAGACGATTATTGCCCACAGGCGCTGGCGCCGATGGCTGACCGCTTGTGGCCTGTAGCATCGCTGAGCGCGACATTTTACTGGCCACGGGCGTGGCCGGTGTTACGAGTGCGTCTGTAACCGCATTTTCATTTGGCATGAGCCTATTTTACCCAAAAAAACCTCGACCGTCAAGCAGGAATTTTGTATCACTTGTCCTTGACAAAAAAACATTTTCGCGTTACAATTGTGGATATTATAAATCAATTGCAAAATTATGTTGACAGGTTTACCGATTTCATTGTTAATTGTTATTTACATCATTGCCTTGATCGCTGGCTTTTTACTTTTGATCAAAGGCGCTGACATTTTTGTGGAGGGTGCTTCATCTATTGCTGGCAATCTCAAAGTCCCCAAAATGCTTATTGGCCTCACGATCGTGGCTTTTGGTACATCCGCTCCTGAGTTTGCTGTCAGCATTAGCTCTATTTTTGCCGGCAAGGGTGACATCGTCTTGGGTAATGTCATTGGCTCCAATATCCTCAATATTTTGCTGATTTTGGGCTGTGCTGCTATGGTTCACACTCTCAAGGTCAAACCCAATACCAGTAGCAAAGAGTTGCCAATGATGCTTTTGATGACCACTATTTTGGCGGTAACTATTGGCGATCACCTTTTTGACCCCACCGCCACTAATATGATTACTCGCGGCGAGGCAATTGTCATTTTGCTTTTCTTTAGTGTTTTTCTCTATTACCTTTTTGGCATGGCTAGAGGCGAAAAAGACAAATCCAAAGACAAATATATGCCGATGAATAAAGCAATTATTTATACTGTTTTGGGTATTATTGGTATTGTCGCTGGTAGTCAATTTGCGGTCAATGGCGCCAGTGGTCTAGCTCAGCTTGCTCATGTCAGTGAAGCCATGATCGCACTCACGATTGTGGCTTTGGGTACTTCACTGCCAGAACTCGTCACGAGTGTCATGGCTACCCGCAAAGGTGAATACGATCTCGCCATTGGCAATGTGATTGGCTCCAATATTTTCAATATCGGCGTCGTCCTCGGGATTCCCATTGCTATTTTTGGCGGCGGCAGCGTCAATCACGTGGGTATCGCCGCGACCGGTTTTGAGTGGTACGATATTGCCGTCATGCTCCTATCGGCAATTTTACTTTTCATTTTTGGAGCCAATGATCGCCAGATCTCCAAAAAAGAAGGCATAGTTTTCTTGGTGTTGTTTGTCGTTTACTACGCTTACGTGATTGTCACGGGCATCAATGTTTAAGTTTGCTCTCAAGTGCATTTAATGCCACCCGTCAGGGTGGCATTTTTGTACTCACATTGTACGCCTCTTGTACTCACAGCCGCAAATCACAGCCATACACCAATATTTTTTTGTGAGCCTTTGAGGCTCACCGCTTGTTAGGCTTGCTCACGGATCAAAGCAATCACCTCAGCCACACTGGCAGTTTTTTGCTCTTTATCCTCGCGCTGGCGCAAGCTCACGGTCTGGTTTTCTGCCTCTTGATCCCCAATAATCAGCATCAAAGGCACTTGCTCCAGCTGGGCGTCCCGAATCTTGGCTGGCAGCCGTTCGCTACGTTCATCGAGTTCGCAGCGTACTTGAGCTGCTTCCAACTGCTGGCGCACTTGCTGTGCATACTCCAGATGACGATCTGCAATCGGCAGGATTTTCACTTGCACTGGCGAAAGCCACAAAGGGAGCCGACCCGCATGATGCTCCAAAAGCATGCCGATCATGCGTTCGTAACTGCCAAAAACGGCCGCGTGGATCATCACTGGAGTCCGCTCGCTACCGTCTTTTTCGGTGTAAACGGTACCAAAACGACCCGGAAGCTGGAAATCCAGCTGAATGGTCGCCACTTGCCAGCTGCGCCCCAAACTATCCTTAATATTGACATCGATCTTGGGTCCATAAAAAGCACCATCTTTGGGCTTGAGATCATATTGAATGCCCTTACCAGTCAAGACAGCGATCAGATCCGCCTCGGCCCGATTCCAGGTTTCGATCTCACCCATGAAGTCATCCGGACGAGTAGACAAAAAGTATTCAGGGGTGAGACCAAGTTTGGCGTAAAATTCTTTGACCATTTCAATCAGACTCCCCACCTCTTGAGCGATTTGATCCTCGCGAATCAGCAAATGTGAGTCATCTTGGGTAAATTCGCGCAAACGAAAAAGACCATTTAGCTCGCCTGACTGTTCATTGCGAAAAACGTGCCCGATTTCCGTGTAACGGATTGGCAAATCACGATAGGAACGCTGACGCGTCTGAAAAATCTTGATATTGAAGGGACAATCCATTGGTTTGAGACAAAAAGTTTCCTTATCAACATCAAAAACAAACATGTCATCATGATAGTGATCCCAATGTCCAGAGGTCTTCCACAGCTCGCTTCTAGCAATTTCTGGCGTTTTTATCTTGATATATCCATATTTTTTGCGGATACTCTGGCCAAAACTCTCCAAAATATCCCAAATCACCATCCCCTTGGCATGCCAGAAAACTGCTCCCGGAGCCACCGGATCAAAAGAAAAGAGGTCTTGTTGTTTACCAATCCGCTTGTGATCGCGCTTTTTGGCCTCCTCGAGGAAATGCATATGGGCTTCCAGCTCCTCTTGAGAACCAAAAGCAGTCCCATAAATCCGAGTCAATTGTTTGTTGTTTTCATCAGCTAGCCAGTAAGCGCTCGAAACTCGCAAGAGTTTAAAAGCCTTGATTTCACCAGCTTTTTCCACATGCGGGCCTTTACACAAATCGATAAAATAACCACTCTCCCATGCCGACTCAAAAGTCAGCGACTCAAGTTTTTCTACCGTCAACTGGTCATTTTTGTCCTTGGGGGCAAGCGAATAAAAAGTCACCACGAATGGATCATCATGACTCTCACTCTCCAGACGGTGGATAGTGTCCAATTTGTACTGATTACCAGCAAAAAATTTCGCCGCAAGCCCCAGTGAGACCTCCAGGCGTTTAAAGGTCCAGTTGGCCTTGATGATTTTGCTCATTTCTTTCTCGAGTGCCGGAAAATCTTTGTCAGAAATCGTCAACTCGTCCGCTTTGTCAAAATCAAAGTAAAAACCATCCTCAATCGCCGGCCCGTGCGCCATAGTAATGCTAGTTGTCCCGTACTTTTTGAGGGCAGCATATGTCAAAACATGCTCCGCTGAGTGTCTAATTTTCTCCAGTTGTACTAAGCGTTCGTCTTGCATAATACTGGTTATTATACACCCAATTGTCAATAATGTCAGCGGCACTTGATATATCTAGCTTATTAATTTCGCCTGGGAAAATGCGTCCATTGACAAAATCTTGCTATGTCTTGACTTTTTTAATATTTTGTGTTACAATACATAACAGGATGTTCGCGAGACTCGCCAAATGCGGGTTCATCGCGGATCGCTCTGTAACATGCGCTTATTCACTATCCGACGCACCCCAAATGGGTGACATTTAAAACTCTCAACAGGAGGTAGTTTGTATCATGATAGTCAACAACAGCTTCAGAAACGCGCTCGTGTCCGTCTGCTCAGCGCAGGCACAGGAAATCTTGGCCGCCAAAAGACACCTGGACAATGTCGTCTACAACGTCCGGGCCCTCATCCTCAGCGACCTGAATGACCACCGCTTAACCACCTTCAAAATCAAGTGGGATCGCGGCACAGTCACAGTCAACAGCAATGAAGTGTTACTTTGCGGTATCATCGGCAAAGAAGAATTCGCCAAAACACTCGAACAGCTGCCGACAAAACTGAAAGATGTGCTCGGCCACGATGTGCTCCTCACCTATCACCAGCGCCACGAATTCAACGTCAAGCTTTTCCTTTCGACGCTAGAACTGGAGAAAGCCAAAAGGGCAGCTGGCATGCGCTCGGCCTTCGCCTACTGGAACCTCGATGACCCCGAGCTGCACGATGATGAAGTAATCGACAAAGTCGAGCTCGAGAAATTTGACGTTCAGCGCGGTGAACGCGGCTACAAAAAAACGTGTCACATCAACAAGTGCGGCGAAATTGTTCGTGACAATAACACTGGTGGCAAAACTGATCGCGAACTCCTCGAAACTGAACGCCGACGCCTGGAAGCCAAGCGGCGACTCTTCGCTACAGCCAACGGCATCAGTGAACAGCACACTGTAGACGAGTACGGTCACATTCACCTGTGCGAGTCAAAGTCAACCGACAGCAGTCAGCATCAGTATGACACCAGGAGCACTTTGCGCGATGACGATGTTAATTCCGACACGCGCACAACGCTCAAAAACGACCAGCCGTCAAGCGAAGACGAAGAAGGCGTCCAGAAAATCATCCTGATCATCACCAACGACAAAGCCAACACCAGAATCAGGATGGTGACGCAGGGTGCAACCCAAATCAACCACAAGCCGGAAATCACCGACTAGCGCATCATTTACTCACCCTCGGGCCACAAACCCGGGGGTCTTTTGGTCTTGAGACGTGATATAATCGGACACATGGACGTATTTTTGCATGTATGTTGTGCCGATTGTCTCTTGCGCTTCCTGGTGGGGATCGGTTATCCCTTACCAGCAACAGTCCAGCCTTGGGTGCGAAATTATCGTGATTTACCAGTCAAAAATGAAAAAATGCCACGTTTTACGCTTATTTTTTACAATCCCAATATCTATCCCAAAGCCGAATATCAAGCCCGCCTACAAGCCGTCAAAAAACTTGCCGCCAATTGCCAGCTGCCACTTCATGTCCTCGACTATCGTCCCCAAGACTACTTTGCCCTACCCACCAGCCAACAGCAATTTACCCAAGCCGCCTATTTGCCCGCTCGCTGCCTGGCTTGTCAAGACCAGCGTCTGCAAACTACCCTTGAATATATCCAAACCAAAAGCACGTCAACCATCAATTTTTCTACGACCATGTTGGCCAGTCGTTACCTAGATCACCAACAAATCCGCCGACTCGGGCTCCAATTAGCCCAAAATCAGCACGCACAATTTTGGCAGCCAGAATTCCTCACCCCGCCCGACTCGCTCCACACCAGTGGCTACTACAAACAAAATTACTGCGGTTGTTTTTTCTCGCTTGGTGAGCTGACCCGGCGTAAATATCAATCACTCTAAATTGGTCACAAAAGTGTTTTTTGTTCATGATAAAATGTGCACAATCTTGTTTGCGCACCAGAAAGACCATCGCAATAATTAACAACTAATGTAATCAATAATTCGATAATATTTACATCAAAAACATTAAAATATTTTCCTCAACTTGTTTTTTTAGTAATTATTATGTCTCAATTTACATCTGGTTTTGTTAGACATTTGTTAAACGTTTGTTAAACACTGTATACATTTTGTCTACATTTTTTCTAACTATTTTCCAGGCGAAAAAATAAACGCAAAAACTGCAATATTTATACAGTGAATTAATACTGTAATCGACCCTTCGATATGGTATAATAACCTTTATCGTTTGCTCTGTAACACACATATCACCGCATCGAAGGTTACTTGTTGGATACAATCTCCACCTCAATGTATTTATCAGCCATAAAATCCAATTGAATGGTTGCTCTTCAGGAGCAAATAATCAGCACCGTGACGCAGTCACCCAAAGAAGGGCTCGCGGCGTCAGACGGCTCCTTTTGTTCCTCTATCTTGAGGGGGAAGTAGATTTTATTATCAGTACCTTGGTGCCGCATGATGGTGAGAAGACAATCACCTGGCGTTTTTTTGGACAAGGATACCACGCCAGCCATTACCAGACTTCTCTCCAACGTGACCCCATCGACCCTCAGCGCTACTTTGAGTTTCAAGAGTTTCTTCCCTCTTTTGACTCTCGCTGCCGATCTCATCGCTTACAGGACTGGTGTTTACCACATTTGATCAGTGGCCACCAGTGCGATGAAATCATCGGCTGTTTTGACGTCGATGCTCTACTCGTCACGTGCTTTTACATCCTGGAGATAAGTCAACACAGACGATACCCGCCGCTTTCAACGGCGGGCTTTTGCGTTTTGACCACCAATCACGTAAATTCGTACCGTGTTAAACTCACAAATGTGATATAATATGGCAGTTGTCTGGGTCAGTAGCTCAGTCGGTTAGAGCATCTGCCTCTTAAGCAGAGTGTCCCGGGTTCGAGTCCCGGCTGACCCACCGATTGTCGGCAACCATAGTTGTCGTATTGTTGGTTCTTTGTTTTTGATTAATACAGACCGGAGCGTAGCGCAGATGGTAGCGCGCTGTGTTCGGAACGCAGAGGTCGCAGGTTCAAGTCCTGTCGCTCCGACCAATGGTCGTGGTAGACATTTACATTGATAAATAGTTATTTTTTAAGGATTGATGGGGATGATTGCTCCTGCCTCGCTTCGCCAGACAGCCTCACGACTCGCGATCGGCATCTCCCAGTTTTCATGCATCAGATCCCAGTCGTCCAAAACCACATAGTCCACCCCCAAATCTCGCGCCAAACCAAAGGCAATATCGAGTCGGGTGTCGTGAAGGACATCGCGGGCGGCTTGTTCACGCTCGGGCAGCTTGAGATCATGAGTCTCCAGGACGATTTGCGAGGAGACATAAGTCCGCCGGCCGGCAAGCGCCGGGTACAAACTGCCCGCTCGTACACGATCATTATCTGGATTGACCAACAAAATATCGTCCCAAGTGGTATATTTTTGTAAGTTGGCCAAAAGCTCAAGCTCACTGCAATTGACCACTCGCCCGTGACCATCTAGACTTTGACCCAAATACTCACTCCAATTGTAAGCCAGTCGCGGCAGAAAAGATGCCAAAAGTGCGATGACAAAGATTTTACCACCAATTGTTCGCCACCAGACATGACAATTGACCCCCAAAGGAATCAGTAAGGCCACCGCGGCAATAATCAAAAAATTAAAAGAGTTGTAATTGCCCACTCCTTGCAAAAAATTAAACCCCACAAAAGTCCAGCCGACAGCGGGCACCACCAAAAACACATAATTACGCCCACTCAAGTAGCGCCGGGTTTGCCGACTCGTCCACCCGCCGACCAGCCGCGCCCCAAAAACATAAATCAAAGCGACCAGAGTGAGCAAGACATAGTCCCAAGTTTGGCGCTTCCAGCTTGGTACCTGCTGATAAACCTGCTGGCGCAAAGCCCATTCATCCCAGCCCAAATGTTCACTCGAGACCAAAAGTTTGGGCCACAAGAAGGGGACAAAAGCCATTTTGGCCGCTTGCCCGGTAGTGGCACTCGCCAAAAGCAGACCGCTACCTATACCCACCACCACTATCGCTACCAACTCAGACCACAAACTGGACATACGCCCTCGCCGCCACCAAGAGCGCCCCGCGCGCGCTAGCCACACCAAACACCAGCCACTGGCAAAAAGCACGCTCCAATAGACTTTAAAAAGGGTCAACGGGATCAACAAACCCACCAGTAGCGCCAATACGCGCTTGTGGCGCGTCTGCCAAAAATGATTGAGTGTCACCCAGGCTAAAATAAATATGACCTTCGCCATTACGTAAGGCGGATTGAAAAACTGATCGGTGCCATTATCCAGACTCGCCATGTCCCAGCCTTGTCCGTGCGGAAAAAAGAATGTCAACCAAAACGCCCCATCACTAGCGAGCAAAAATACCAATGTCGTCCACCCAGCCACCCGGCGCGAGCGTGTCACTTCACGCACCCCCTCATAAATCACCCCCGTCATCACCAGTGACCACCACAAAGGGAAAAATTGGAAATACAGATGCAGACTCTTGACTCCCAAACGTACCAGTTGCGCTAGCACCAGATCGCTAAAGTAATGATAATTACTCAAAGGTAGATTTATCTCTGGACGGATCGGGGGAAATTGATGACTCAAACTATTAATAAAGCCTATGTGCATCAAGCCATCGTGATAGTTACTCATGATAAAATTGAGACCAAACTGTCGCCGCAAGCCTGAACCAAAGACCGCTGGCAATTGCAATACCAAGCCAAAAAATAGTAAGTAGAGTAAAATTTTTTTGCCAGACAGCGTTGCCTGGAAACGTGCCCATGACCACCATGCCTGAGCCCGCCAAGCACTGTAAATAAAAGTAATCAAACAATAAATAAAATATGGATATACAAGCCAATAGACTCCAAGAAATCCACTGGTAGCAGCGATAATAGCCAACCACACTGTACCCACCACATTCCCAGCCCAAAAGCAAAAGGCTCGCGAGCAACGAGTCAACCGCCTGAGACACCACCAACCCGGCCACCAAAGACCGATAATCACCAAAATCGCCGTATAACATCCCTGCCACCACCACTGCCAGTCTGCCACGCCATAAAAACCATCCATACCACCCTATTGTACCACGCCTCACGCCTGATTGGCAGTCAAAATTAAGCAGTTTGGCTCAATGTTCACATTTTGTACTCAGCGTTTAACAGTTGTTAAACGTTTGTTAAACACTTATTAGATTAAAAGCAAGCCAAATTTTACCAAACAAAAGACAAAAACACTTTATTGTTCACAAAATATCTACAAAATAATGTCACTAATGCACAAAGTTATAGCCCTCATTAAGCTTGATCTGAGTGAGTTAAAATAATTACTCAAGATCATAGTTTTTTCCCAATACAACCCAAAAATTTCCTCTTGACAAAAATAAACATAAATGTTATAATAGTGTCTGTTTTGAGATACTCAAGCTGAAATTGCGTCACTGCAAGTGTCTCTAGACGTTCTTTAACAGTTAGTTTTTATCAAAGCTAGCTGGTGGTCAAAATCCATCCGTTAGTCGCGCTCAAATGGCAATCCGACACACAAACTTTAACTAACACAAAGGAGAGTAATATTCATGAAATACATTATGAAGTACGTTTGCAAACACGTTCGTCTCGTCACCATCGTAGTCGGCGCCCTCGCGTTGTTCGGTGTCTACCTCAGCTACCTCAACACAGACACTCACTTGAAACAGGCCTTCTACACTCGCGCCAGTATCGCCAGAGTTCTCACCCCGTGTTCCAATGATTCTCTGGAAGCTGTCAGCAAAGACTTAACTGTCATCAAAAGAATTATTGACAGCGACGCCTTTATCAAGACAGCCCACGCCGCAGTGCAAGAAACCAGCGCCGATCAGTCTAAAGACATCGATGTCAACATCATCGCCATCTGCGATATTGTCTTGGTCGATGAAAGCAACGACATTAAAGTCGGTGCTAGCACGGGCCAGCTGACCATCGAAATGATGGCGCTAAGCGATGCCGCTTTTGCTTTCCTACCCACCTACATCACCGAAGGCAAAGGCACCTACCGCAACATCATCCTGCCAGCAGACGGCGAAAAATACTTTGCTATTGGTGAGGACGCCTATCAACTCTATAGACGCGCACACCGTTGGCAGAGCCCCATTGCCAGAATAATCGCCAGAAAGCTGCTTGACGAGGGTTATCTCGATCATTGTCAGGCGGCAGTCGTCTACCTCCCCTTTCAGTTTGGACTTCACTTTCCTCATCCAAAAGAGAGTGGTCGTCCCTACGCCACCCACGTTGACGGAAAGCTGGTAATTTTTGCTAGTGCTATGAGCAAACTCGATATGATCGGCAGTCGGCTGTATCATGCCGGCATCATTGAAAGACCAGAGCTTGAGCACGAGTACAGCGATGATGTCACAATCGAAGAAGTGATCAGAACTCATACCGGCAAATAACCTCGCCACCTACACACATGATAAAAACTACTGTTTAGACCCCGCTTTCACGCGGGGTTTTGACTATCTGGCAGTCTCAGAATATTGTTCACAAAATTTACTCAGCGTTTAACAGTTGTTAGACAAATGTTTAACCAATCCAGGTCAAAATGTGCACAAAAATTGACAGCCAAGTGACACCAACTCAAAAATATCTTTTGGCCATAAATTGCCCCTTGCATTTTTCCCCAAGTGTGATATAATAGGCTCAATTGTTCCAAAGACAGCGCGTTTTGGGTTCATTCCCATATAATTCACGCCGAGGACACGAGAGTGTAGACTTGATGACTTTGGGACAACCAAAGTTTTTTTAATAAAGGAAAAAACCATGCCAAGCAGCAAAAACGAGCAAAACTTACAACTCACCAAGGACAAAATCGGTCAGGCAAAATCTGTCCTCATTGTTGATTATGCCGGCACCCCCGTCAACGACCTCACTCAATTGCGCCGCGACCTCAAGCAAAATGGTGGTGAGTTTTTCGTCACCAAAAATACTTTGATCAATTTGAGTTTTGACAAAAAACCAGAAGTAGCCGATGCCCTCAATGGTATGAACGCTTTGATCCTCTCTTATGATGATGAGGTGGGGGCGGTCAAAGTCACCTATGATTTTATCAAAGATAAAGAAAAAATGACCGTCAAAGTCGGCTACTTGGACGGCAAATTTTTGACGGCCAGCGAGGCTGAGGCCTTAAGTAAAATACCTGGCAAGAAAGAAATGTTGGCTACCCTCTTGCGCACGGTCCAAAAACCAGGCAACGACTTGGCCGGTGTCCTCCAGGCGCCAGTGCGCGATTTGGTTTATGCCTTGCAGGCTATTGTTGATAAGAAAGAATAAAAGTTACAAAGTAGCAAAAGAGTAATCAAGCAGAAAGGAAATTATGGCAAATATTGATGATATCGTCGCCAGCATTGAGAAACTGTCACTCATGGAAGTGTCTGAGCTGGTTAAAGCCCTTGAAGACAAATTTGGTGTCTCGGCTGCCGCTCCTGTAATGATGGGGGCCGCTATGCCAGGTGCCGCCGCTGCTCCTGCTGAGGAGAAGACAGAATTTACTGTCGTCCTCAAAGATGCTGGTAGCAACAAAATTGCGGCCATTAAAGCCGTCCGCACTCTCAAACCAGATTTGGGTTTGGGTGATGCCAAGAAATTTGTTGAGGAAGCTCCCAAGAACGTCCTCGAAGATGTCAAAAAAGAAGAGGCTGAAGCTGCCAAGAAGACTCTTGAAGACGCTGGTTGTGTCGTGGAACTCAAATAATTTTCTCGACAGCAGTCAAAAAATCCCCGCCCACTGGCGGGGATTTTTGTTGGTTGCTCGACCTTAATTAATGTATACATTTTGTACTCAGTGTTTAACAATTGTTAGACAAACGTTGAACACATCCAGGCCAAAATGTGCACAAAAATTGACAGCAGTAATACAGACTGACAAAAAAATAATTCTTGTCCCTGCTTGCCGATTGTCTCGCCATCAGTTTTAAACTCTTCACAAATGCCCCCCGATATGCTACAATGACCTCGTGCACAAAAAACTATTCGCAATGAGCTTTGTGATTGCCTGGGCTAGCATTGGCCTGACACATTCGGTACATGCGGCCACTTACACCACACCCGCGATCCCTACTACTACCTATCCGGTAGAACAGCTGTCGTGGATTGTGACCAACCTCACGGATGTATCGCTCATCGTTCCTGAATATCAGACCAAAGCCACCAGCGATGAATCTGACCACTGGCAAGTGTTGTCGGATTTCAACTGTCAAGAGGACGAGCAGCTACTTAAATGTCGGGCCGCTATTCCCCCGTTACTTCAAGATATTTTGCAAGTACGCCTCACCTATCCCGACACTGCTTATCTGCAAACTTTCAATCTCACCCTCAGCCAAGACCAAAGCGAGATGCCCACTCACGAGCACGAACAGATTTATTACTCAGATTTCAAAATTCTTGATCCTAACTTGGAAGCAACAACTCTCTCTTGGCGTGAACAAGCCTTGACCTCAACTCCGCGCGATCGCTTAATTGTCCAAACCAGAGCCAGTCATGACGGCGTTTCCTGGACACCCTGGCAGGGCAATGCGAAGGCGCTAACGCTCACCGATCTCAATCCCGAGGCTACCGCGGGGAGTCGCCCAGGACACTTGGATCTTTATGGCGTACCCACCAGTGGTTATGACTACCTACTGGCGACTTATCCCGATGACAGCCGCCTCTACACCCTCGCTAGTCCTGCCGCCTTTGGCGCCGATGAAGCCGCGGCTTTTGCCCAATTGACACTTGCCCTAGAGAGCGTGGCCGATTTGCACCTCGGACAAGAAATCATGATCAGTGAAACTGTTGGTGCCGATACTTATCATCTCCGTGGCCTTATAAGCGACAAAAAAGACTCTACCAACGAAATCTCAGTCTTCTCGTGGCAAGGAGCCATTCCGATCCAAAATGAGGCCATTTGCGGGACAGGAATGACCTTTTGTTACTCGCCGACCGCAACTATTCAGCCCCTGGTGACCAGTGTTTTCCCCACTCCCGAGACAAATGACGAGACTGATTACCCACAGCTGACTTTGGCTATCACTAGCAGTCGTGACGACCCCACTCCTGTCACCTACACGCCAGTACTAGAATCACTGGAGTTTTATCGTTATCTGGCTCCTACTTGTCTGGAATACTATCAGGACACTGCTGACAGTGCCACGAGCTCGGCCTCTCTCGCCTCCAGTTGTAAGACCCAAGCTATTGCTCTGCCAAACTCTCAAGAACACCAACCCCAGCAACTCCAATATCGGATCATTTATGGTTTTGCGGGTGATGTGGAGATCAGCGAGGTCTTTCTTCACCAAAACACCCCTGCCAATTACGCTTCCAGTAGCAATATTATGACCAATAGTAGCTATCGCTTGCGCGGCGGCAAAACCTTCCAGGCTGGCAATTCTCGGCCGTATTTCTGGCACTAAAAATGCTCTGACCTCTTGGGTCAGAGCATAATCTACTCACCACTAGCAGTCAACGTGGGTTTTGCGACTCACCACCTGTAGACGATGGGTATCCCCCAGCTGGATGCCACCCATCACCTTTGACACCTCTTTGGGTCGGCAATAACGAGCCTCTTGTGAGCGTTGGAGACTGCGACGCAAAAATTTGCGGATCTCTTTGCTCAGGTCACTGCCACGCGAGGCAAACAGCTCTTCAGCTGCCTTTTTCAGGCCTCCATCCACCCGGACACCAATTGTTTCCACCGTGTTGGTTTTCTTTTTTGCTTTCATATACTTATATCCTATCAAATTTTATTATCACCGTCAAGAGGCAATTTCTCTTTTTGTTAAACACACGTTTAACAAACGCTGAACAGTCATTTAACAAATGTTTAACATACATATCAAGAATAATTAAACAAAATGAGTACAAAATTTGACAAAAATTTCCAGCGCTAAAACGAGATTTTGATTGACATGATCACTAAACTCGCAAGCGAAAGCCTCTAAGCCTGGTACTCTTCACGGCAAAAAGCACCAATATCTCATTAAAGCTAAATTGTATCGTCTGTACTACTAATCAATCAAGACTTTTTATTAATCCTATAAATAGTGAAAAAATTATTTAAGAAAAACCACGACTAAAAACTCCCAACCGCAAAAAATGCGAATGAACGGCATTTTTCGGGTAATCTTTCGGTAGCAATTTTACAAAATTTCGCATAAGCTTCGTTTTTAGGCCATTTTACCCCTTGACAATTGCTTGGTTTTTTGTTAAGTTACTATCAATCACGCACACACTCTGGCAAACAGATTGAAACGCGAGACATATAGTATAAAATAAGTGAAAGAAAATAATATAGGAAGGAAAAATGACTGACGCCATCAAAATGGACGAAAATGCCCTCAAAATCAAGAAATCGGGTTCAGCAGCGGAGGCCGCCAAACTTGATATCAACAACCTCCCCGATTTACTCACCGTCAAGGAAGTAGCCACGCTCTTGCGGGTTTCACCTTTGACAGTCAAGCGCTGGGGGGCGCGCGGCAAATTACCCGCTATTCGCATCAATTCTCGCGGTGATCGCCGCTACAAAAAAGAGGCTGTCATGTGGCTTTTGGGTATTGATCCTGAGGAGCGTGACGAATAAAAGACACCTTTTCTTATTCATGTTTCACTGGTCAATGGTCCGCCACTGGCCAGTGATTTTTTTGTAGACAAAAACCGGCAAAGCCAGTTGTCGGCGCCAACGGTGAGGCTCTTGCCACAAGCGATACAGCCACTCAAGATGAAATTTTTGCCAGAGAGTGGGAGCGCGCCGCAATCGACCAGTCAAAAAGTCAAAACTGCCGCCCACAGCCATAGCTAGACGCACTCGTGATTGGCGCAAAAGCTCACGATGATCAATTAACCACTGTTCTTGGGTGGGCGCGCCCAAAGCCACCAAGACAATTTCTGGCCGCAGATGGGCAATTAAAGCCCGAATCGCCTGCTCTTCTTGATCAGTCGGTTGGCGTGCTTGTTGGTAGCCAGGGGCATAAGCTAGATCGTAAGTCTGGCCGTTGGCGACAACACGCAAGCGTCCGTCTGGCGCTTGGTAGCGACCGCCCACGAGCAAAATTTTAAGATTTTGCTTGTGGGCAAGCGCCAAAAGCGCCAAACAAGTATCGGCTCCCGTCAGGCGCGCGGCCGCACCGCTGGCCCAGACGAGGCCCTGCCCGTCTGGGAGCAGGTAGTCGGCCGCGCGCAGGCAGTCATGAAAAGCCTCATCGCGCGCCGCCAAGACAATTTGCTCTGGATTGGGTGTCATTATGATGGTAGTCGACGCTGATTGACGCGCCAAAAGTACGTGTAGCAACTCACCCCACTCTTGCCAGCTGACATCCACCAGTCGCAAATCCCAAAAGGCTTTAGTTTTGATTGACATAAGAGGTATTATACCACGGCCCGCAAATCACTACTTTTTGGCACGAGTTTTTGCGCAAAAACACTATTTTTCCATAGGAGTTTTGTGGCAAATTCACTACTTTTTGGTAGGAGTTTTTGGAGTAAAACACTATTTTTCCATAGGAGTTTGTTGACAAAAATGCATCAAATTGTCAGCAGTTTTGATAGCAATATTCATCAAATTAGCAGGAGTTGGTCAAATTAAAGGCTATTCGCCTGGAAAAGCATCATGATTTTTGAGCATAAAGGCGGCATACAAGGGCACAGCCTTGACACCATTTTCCAGACCAAAATTGCGCGCGGAGACACGGATGGAATACCTTGGCTGGTATTTTTCCCGATATACCCGTAAACTTTTGGACTGTTTATTACTTGATGCTTTGACCTCCACGGGCACAATTTCGTCACCCCAAGTCAAGAGAAAATCTATCTCGGCGGTGTTATTGGACTTCCAGTAGTGCAAAGGCACGCCATTGGCGACCAGATGTTGAGCGACATAGTTTTCGGCCAGAGCGCCTTTAGCCAAAAAATCCCGATCCAGCATGATGTCTTGGATTGGCACTTCAACCAGCGTGGACAACAAGCCTGTATCACTCAAATATAGCTTAAAAATATTGTTCTGTCGAAAAAACTTTAGCGGTCTTTTGACATTATTAACTAAAAAACATTGATATATCAAATTGCTAGACGCCAACCAATCAACAGCTGAGTATAATTCTCGCTTCCCTGCGCCCGCCTTTACTTGTCGATACTGAAAACGTTTGAGCTCGCTCGCCAACATTGAGGGAATTGCTTGATATACGCTTTCAATCCAGACCGACTCAGCCTTACTAGTGACAAATTTGTTCATATCTGACAAATATTGTTGAATCAAAGATTGGGAAAAGTGATTATTAAAGGCCATAATATCCTTGTCAGCAGCAATAAAATCATTTACTGCCTCTGGCATACCGCCAACCAATAAATATTCATGATACAACCGCATTAATTTGTCATGAACCACACACTTTTGATTGGCAACAAAACAACGATGTATTTCCTCTGACCACATAGAATGATCGAGTGCCCACAAAAACTCTTCAAAATCCAACGGATACATCTGGTAAATATCTACCTTCCCTACCGGAAATGACTTATTAAAATTCCTCAATTTGACACCAAGAAGGCTACCGGCACATAAAACCCGATACTTAGGCAACATTTCATCAAAATATTTTAATGAAATTATTGCTTGATCTGACTCTTGAATTTCATCCAAAAAAATTACCGTTTTCCCCGGAAGGATGCGATGCTGACTTTCCAGCGAAAGTTCTTTTATTTTATCCTCAAATGACATTTTGCTCTCAAAAATATCACGAACTCTTTCTTGTTTCATCAAGTTAAAATACACATAATCATTGAAGTACTCACGGCAATATTGCGTGAGTAAATAAGTCTTGCCCACCTGGCGCACACCAATAACCATTAGTGGTTTAGCGTTATTTTGATGTCGCCAATTTTCTAGTACTCGATAAAATTTTCTCTTCATAATCGATATTATACAACAGATTCACTACTTTTTGGCACGAGTTTTTTGGTGAAAACACTACTTTTTGGTAGGAGTTTTTTGAGTAAAACACTACTTTTCCATAGGAGTTTTTTGACAAAAATGCATCAAATTGGTAGAAATTTTAATAATGGGTGTAATTATATTGATAGATACAGGTTTTTAATATTTGTTTACTTGTAGAAAAACTCCTACTTGCAGCTGGCAAAAATGTGGTATAATAGACAACGAAACCAACAATAATTAGTTGCAGAAGGGAGAAGCTGAGAGATAAGGATGAAGTTGCCAAACCAATAAAAACATAGTTTAGATGGGAATCGAATGCAAAAAGAAGCGGGGGACGCAATTTGGCTCTTAGCAAAGCATTTGATTTAGGTAGCCTTATAGGCTTCTCTTCAGACTAGTTTTGTTGGTTTCGGGTCAGAAAGTCGCCCGTTTCTTTTTGCCTCAAACCGCTTGCAACCACAGAAAGGTGCTATGACGAACTGGTCACGATGGCTTATCTTTTTGGTAATGCTAACAACATATGTCTCTCCCATCTGCATGAAAATAGGCGCGCACAGTGTCATCCACGCTGCCAAGGGCAACACATCCATGAAGCTCAAAGATGTGGCGCTGGGCAAAGTGGTACAGGTGGGAGAACTCAAATTCGTCAAGGTAGGAGATAATCAATATTTGGCCACCAATACATGTCCGCCTGGAAAAATGCTCGCTCCATTAGCTCACGATTGTGTAACGATTCAGGAGTATGGTTGTAGCCAGCCAATTGGTACCATGCAAACTTGGAATGGTTGTACTAGCGCGAGTACACCAACAGGCACTAATTATTCCCTAGATATCTGTCTAATGGATGAGCGCGACGGCAAGACTTATCAAGTGCGCAAATTTGCCGATGGTCATTGCTGGATGGTAACTAATTTAGCCTATGGACCTGGGTGTCAAAAAACCTCATTTAATAAAAGCAATGTAAGTCAAGTAGATGTAGTTGGCCCTGGACTTTATGGTGAATGTCGTTGGGATGAAACCAAGTCACTCAGCCTTACCTATAAATATGGCTATATGTACAATTGGCAAGCGCTGATACAAGATCCTCAAGCTTATTATGGTAATAATTATCAGCCATCAGAACCAGTACAAGGCATTTGCCCACATGGCTGGCATGTACCGCGAGGCAATACTAACAGCGAATATAAAGCTTTATATGAAGCTATTGGTCAACAAATATCATTCTTCTCTACCGGTGGCAATTTTTTAATCGCTTTAGCCGGTCAAATTAGAGACACTAATGGGAACATTATAAGTCAAGACGCAAATGTTCAATTGTTCACTTCTACTCAGGGCAGTGGTAATAAAACCAATGCTGCTTATTATTGGTGGTTGCCACAAAGAAATTATGAATACTTAGACGATGGTAAATATTTTGGCGGTGCCCTGCGTTGTATTCAGGATTATTAACTTTGCAGTCTAACAACTTTTCTTATTTCGTTTCGTTCGCTCCCACACTCAGGTGTAGGAGCGAAAATTTTATTGTATAAATTTCTGTACATATTTTTTGATCAGTGTTTAACAAATGTTAAACGTTTTTATCATATTTTAAGATACAAACAAAATACAAAAATAAAAAATTATTGATCTAAAATCTGTACACAAAATTTACTCAATAGCCTTCATCACCCGAAAGTTTAGATAAGATTTATTTTCGGGTTCTTTACAGGTGTGGTATAATAATACAGATGCCAAAAAAAGCCAAATATACGAGTGAACAGCTACGAGCCCAATACCCCATCTTCACTTATCTTAAGTATAACTGGCAATTGATTGATCATGATGACGGCCAGTGCGACCTTGAACTTACTTTTGTTTACACTCTGGGAGACAGTTATACTTTTACACATCACGTTACCTTATACCAGGTGGAGCGCCAGCATCTTGAAAGGCAGCAAGCAGGATTAATAGACAATCTCGCCTTTCATCTCGGGATTGTGGAAGGATTTTCTTACTGGAAACTAACAGCTTCACCTCAGTATGTTATCGCCGCTGGCAGCCTGAGCTCAAGACAACTGCAATACTGGCATGAATGGCTCATCAATGGCATGAGTGAATACTTTTATGTCAATCAAATTGATTTCACCGCTCCGGATTTTGTGACTATCACGAATGCTCAACCAAAGCCAGAGGAACGTGGCTGGACCACCTATCATTTGCGTCCTTCACATCAAGGCAGACACAGTCTGGTCAATCTTGGCGGCGGTAAGGACTCGGCAGTGATGCTCGATTTACTAGGAAAAGCCGGCGAAAAATGTGGTGCTTTCATTATTGCCCCCAATTCGCCCGCCGCCGAGACTCAAGCGACCTTAGCATCCTTACCAATTCATCGTGCTCGACGAGTATTTGATCCTCAATTGCGACAACTTAACGATCAAGGATTTCTCAATGGTCACGTACCCTTTAGCGCCAGCGTCGCTTTTATCGACTTACTAGCAATGGTGGCTTACGACTATAATTACGCCCTTGTGGGCAATGAGGCTAGTGCCGATGAGGTGAGTCTCACTTGGCTGGATCAACCAATCAATCATCAATATTCAAAGAGCACAAAATTTGAACGGTCATTTTTTGAATACCGTAGAGAATATTTGATCAATAGAGTTGAATATTTCTCATTTTTACGTATTTTTAATGAGTTTCAGATTGCGCACATTTTTTGTTCAAACCCCAAATACTGGACAGTAACCCGCTCTTGCAATCGTGGCCAAAGGCAAAATATCTGGTGTCATCAGTGTGCTAAGTGTCTTTTCGTTTATTTGCTACTAGCTGCTCACTTGCCACTAAAAACTGTGGCTAGCGACATCTTTGACCACGATCTTTTGGACGACGAGCGGCTAGCACCACTATTAGAAGAGCTTTTGGGCCTGCGTCCTAGCAAGCCACTGGAATGTGTGGGTACGCGCGAAGAGTGTCAAGTGGCTTTTTACCTTGTGTACACAAAATGTGTACAAGAGTCTCAGCCATTACCAAAATTAATTGCTCGCTATTATAGGCAGATTTTACTACTGCACAATGATTGGCTCTCTTTAGTAGACAAATTGTATACATTTTTTAACTACCAGGCTTTTAAGCAATCAGAAATGGCCCAGTTGCGCACCGTCCCAGCACCGTGCCATTTTCTTATGGCTGATTGGGCCGTACCTATCGTCTTAGCCGCACACGAACAAGTGCTGCACGACTCCTACGAAATCTTGAAAAATCTATATGAAGAACAATTACCAAAAGTCAAGAGTAAAAAGGACGGGGACGTATGAGCGTTACATTCACCAAGACTCAACAAAAGCAACTAGCAATACTCACCAACAAAAAAATTGTCATTTTGGGTGGCGGGCGTGAAGGCGTCTCCACCTATAAATTTTTGCGCTCAGTCTTCCCAGAAATGCTCTTGACTATTGCCGATCGTAACGAAGACCTCATGGAGACTGACCCTTGGCGAGAAATCCTCACTAATGACGGTATGCTTCAGCATGTTTGCGGCCAGCACTATTTGCGTTGTTTGTCGCGTTTTGACACAGTCTTTAAGACTCCTGGTCTCCCCCTCTCCACCCCAGAAATTCAAGAGGCCATAGCCCAAAAGATCACTATCACTTCCAATATGGAGTGGTTTTTTCGCCTCGCCCGCGGCCAGATTATTGGCATTACTGGCACCAAAGGCAAATCGACCACAAGCTCTTTAATTGCCCACGTCTTGCAGCAAGGCGGCCTGACGGCTTTTCTCCTGGGCAATATCGGCACCGCACCACTGTCATATGTCAGCCAGACCAATAGCAAAACTATCACGGTTCTCGAGATGTCAGCCCATCAACTCCAAGAGCTTCATGTCAGCCCCCATATCAGCGTGGTGCAAAATATCACCAGTGAGCACCTGGATTATTATCACTCGACCAGCGAGTACGTGGAAGCCAAAACGTCCATTGTCCGCTATCAGAAAAAAACCGACACGATTATCTATTGTGATGAGTTTGACAACTCTCGCTACTTTGCCAGTCTCACACCCGCCCGCCGACTTACGTATGGGCTCAAAAACGGCTCCGGACATCGTGCCTTTATCCACGGCCACGGGCTCTTTTACTACGACCCACAAACAGGCCGTAGCGAGTCCGTCCTCAACTTACGCCTAACCAAATTACTCGGTCGACATAACTATTACAACATTATGCCTGCGGTCATTTTGGGTAAGTTATTTGGACTCACAAATGAACAGATAAGTACAGCTATATATAGCTTTACACCTTTACGCCATCGTTTGGAATATGTCGCAACAGTAAATCACACCAATTACTACAATGATTCACTTTCAACAACTCCAGAGGCGACCATTGCCGCCATCAAGACTTTCGCCAAGAAAAATATTCACCTAATTGCTGGTGGCTATGAAAGGCATCAGAATTATACAGCTCTAGCCACAACGATCCTAAAAAATCCAGTTCGATCAGTTATCCTCTTACCAGAGACTGGCCGTCGCCTACAACAGAATCTTCTTGAGATCGCTGAGCAAAAAAAGCTGGATTTGCCAACTATTCAATCTGTCTCTAATCTAGAAGAAGCAGTGGCTTTTGCCCAAAAAACCGCTCAGCCGGAAGACGTCGTCTTAATGAGTCCTGCGGCTGCTAGTTTTGGTCACTTCAAGGATTACGCTGAGCGTGGCGATCGCTTTTGTCAGCTTGTCAAAAATCTGTTATAATACCAACTATGGCCCAAAAACACACCACACCAGCAACATCAAAGCAAGATGTACAAAAAAATGTCCATACACCAATAAAAAATTGGGGTGGTCTCATTTACACCCTGATTTCCGCCGTGATTATCATCTCTGGGACCTACTTTGCCATTCGCTGGGCTCAAGGCGATTTTCGCGTTGATGAGAGCTCTAGTCTACTGGCTCGCGAGACTGGACTACTCCACGCTACCTCCAATCCCAAAGGGGCCGAGGTTTACATTGATGGTAAGCTCGCTTCAGTCACTGACAACACCATTTATTTATCACCCGGAGAATATGACGTCAAAATCAGTAAAGATGGCTATAGCTCCTGGAATAAGCATATTATTATTGAAAAATCACTGGTAGCTCAGACCGGAGCTACGCTTTACCCCTACTCGCCCAATATCACCAGTATTACTTACACCGGTGTTAAAAACCCACTCGCCTCACCCGATGGCTCCAAAATTCTTTTCTACACCGATGCCGCCTCAGTCCGCACCAAAAATGGACTTTATGTACTCGACACTACAAATTTAAGCCATTCACCGCAACAAATTTGCGATGATGATCCTGACTATGACTTAGAAAACGCCCGCTTCGTCTGGTCTCCAGATAGCAATGAAATTTTGATTGTCACGCCAGTAAAAACGCTCTTGCTTAATGCCAATCGCTTTGTCAATCTCCAAGCAAGTCCAGACGTAAGTTTTCAGTTAGCAGCTACTTGGCCAGCCTGGGAATCAGACATTGCCGCTCGCGAACAACAATTTGCCAACAAAATACCGCCAAAAGCCCTACAAATCATTCAAAGTAACGCCAAAAACCTTTTTCTCTCACCTGATCAAACCAAATTGCTCTACACTGCCACCGCCAGTGCCACTATCCCTGAAGGCTTGATTGCTGCCCTCCCAGCTCCCAATTCTCAGCCGGAAGTGCGTGACATTGAGGCTAACAGACTCTACGTCTACGATTCTTATGAGGATAGAAATTACCTAATTGGCAATGTAGAAGCTACTAGTAGTGCAAAATATTTGCTCACAGTGCCTGAGCCTTTGTCTACCAGTCATCGGCTAGCTCAAAATACTGTTACCCCAGTTTTGTGTCACTTGCAAACTGACGACTTGACACATACAATGAAAAATTTCACTGAATACTACGGCTCAGCTACCACTCGCGACTGGATTTGGATGCCTGACTCAACTCACCTGGTGGCTGTCGGCGACGGACAAATTAACATCATCACCTATGATGGCACCAATCAGACGGCTATTTATTCTGGCCCGTTTGTTGATCACTTTTTGTTGCCAGCAGCCAACAACACCTCTATCCTGACACTAGCCAATTTTAACCCTGGTACACCAGATAATATCTACGCTATCGAGCTCACTAAGTAAGAGTTGAGATACTTGCATTTCCTCGCGCATTGCGCTATTTTTGTGGTATAATACCAAGTATTAACATTACAGTGGGTCCGTAGCTCAGTCGGTTAGAGCGACAGCCTTTTAAGCTGTGCGTCCTGGGTTCGAGTCCCAGCGGACTCACTGAAATTGTTGGCTTATCCAGTTATTTTTGTTTTGATTTATCTTTAATTCGTTTGTTTAGGTCTTTGAGGGCCTTTTTACCTAGGCTATCA
This sequence comes from bacterium, assembly GCA_017431625.1. Lineage (GTDB taxonomy): Bacteria > Patescibacteriota > Microgenomatia > UBA1400 > PJMF01 > RGIG2560. The sequence continues at coordinate 49,340 of JAFRKQ010000031.1, forward strand.
ATGCCGATGGTTGTCCGATAATAAATACGGTTATAAAGGGCTTTTTTCGGATTGGTAATCCAACCCCAACCTCGTGGCATTTTCAAGCCGAGACGATGACGCAAAAAGCGTTTCCACGACAAACGCGCAGCGAGTCTCTTTTTGAGCGAAAATTTGCGAATTCCCACTTTCATGTGGCTATTTTACCACAAACTGCCTCAACAAAAAAGACATTTTTGCGGTATAATACCAGCATCGGAGTGTAGCGCAGTGGTAGCGCGCGCGCTTTGGGAGCGTGAGGTCGCAGGTTCAAATCCTGTCACTCCGACAGAAAAATGATATTGTTTGTCACCACTATCACCAAATTGATTTAATTTGTTTCTGGAGTTTTTTACCCCTAGACAAGCGGCTTACACTTGTGCTAAAATGTCTTTCAGAAAGGCAACTATGGAAAACTTGGCAATCGACCCATCTGTAGCACAGGAATTTAGTGCCCAGGTCAATCGTCTCCCAACACAAGAAAACGACCCTTTAAGTGGCCTTAATCCTGAACAAACACCCACTGATCCAACTGTGCCAGAAACTGCGACAGAGAATCCTCCCGATCTTGATCCAGCCGCTTTACTTGAACAAAAATATCATCTTGACCCGAATGGCTTGAGCGAACTTGAACGGCGCAATTTAGAAACAGCAGTTAGAATTAACCTTGACACCGCCGAATTTGGCCTAATGGGTGATAAAATCATTGCTTATGACTCACAAGGGAACCAAACTGCGATCAGCCTAGAGCAGGCCGCCAAGATCTGGGGCGTGAGCGGCAAATTTCGAGAAGAAATGCGACGTATGGCTGATTTGCAGCGCGAGCAAGGCGGCGGCACCACCCCTGAAGACCAAGAACATTCACCAATCGCTCCAGATGAATCGTTCATCGACCATTTGAATGAGTACACACCAGGCAACATTGATCGCGCGATCCATGACCAAATTGCCGGCGGTAGTTACGATATTGCGGTAGATTTTAATCTTCTAGGCAAACAGCTGGCCGCGCTCCCTCCAGAACAACAAGATCGTATTATTGCTGGTTTGCCGCTAGAAATGCAAAATTTCATCCACTCAGAGCGTTTTGATCAAATTTTGCGCGCGCAAACACCAGGGGATTTGGGAATGGTACTAGCCCCTGGCAACGGCGAAATAGCACGCATTGCCACCAGCCCCGAATACCAGCAAGCCACTCGCTTGGCCGACAGTCAAACACCAACAGAATTTCTTGATCAAGTAGTCGCCAATAATCCAGACGCTGCCCGCGAGGCAGGCATCACCCCTGAGACAATCAACACTATGGATCAAATCAGACACGCCGAGTCTATGAGTGACGTTGTTCGGACAGTGGCGGAACACTCCAATATTCCTGGTGCCCAAGAAATGCTCAATTCAGACGAGTTTCGCGGCCTCGCCACTTTTCTTGACAATACTGATCTTACCAGATTTGTTGATATCATCAATAGCCCGATGGTACCAGACTTTGTCAAACAGTTTTTGAAGGAAATCAATGCTGGCCTCGACAAAATTGGCGCCGACTATCAACAATTGGACCAAATGACTGGCGGTCAATTGGGCATTCTCAAACAATTTAAGCATCTCATCTCTGATCTTCTTACCAAACAAGGAAGGATGTGGGGAGGCATGTTTGGGCCCTCTTACTTTTTCAATATGGGGATACCTGGCTATGGACAAAATGGAGGCAACTTCATGGGTAGTTATTATCCAGGCTATAATCCGGGCTACAATCCGGGATTTACCCAATATGGCAATACCAATCCAGAAAGGATAAATGACAGCCAACAGCACTAGTCCCATTAACTATGATACGCTTCAATATGCCCAAAGGACTTGTCAGATCTTGGATAGTTTCGATACTACCGACAGTCCCGTCAAATGGGAATGTTTTGACACTCAAGCCTCAGGCGAAAGTGTCTGGGACATGATCATGACAGCTTTCAAAAACAAGAAAAATCCGCCTGGAGTTTCCAAACAAGCATTGTCAATTAACAATCATCAAAAAGGTGCGTGAAAGATAATTTACAAGTGCTGAGCAAAGAGGTTACACACCACCATCAGAGATACAGCCAAGAAATGCAATGATTGATGCTGTTGTGTGTCCGCGCCGGGAATCGAACCCGGATTTGCCGCTTAGGAGGCAGCCGTTCTCTCCATTGAACTACGCAGACGCTTTAAAGCAACCAAGTCAGGCGGCACCTCACCGTAAAAATCAGTCCACGCCTGAGTTAGTGAACAAAAATCTTCCTCAAACTTCGAGTGCATATTAAGAGGCAATTGATCGATGGCAAACCAACCCACTTGATCAAATTTTGTTGGCTCACCATTACGAGCTTGTGTGCGCTCAATTTGCACCAAATAGGTCAAAATCAGCCAGTGCGACTTTATCCCATTATTTATGCGAATTGCGTTCACAGGAGCCCCTTTTTGCCATTTAATAGGACTACAGCCATATTCTTCACGCAACTCACGGATCATGCACTCTTCAGGCGTTTCGCCAAACTCCACCTTACCCCCACTATTGTCCCAACGCCCCCACTCATCACGACAGTTCTTCCCACGCAGGTTCAAAAACAAATTCTTCTGGCCGTCATGACAGACAGCGCATGTACCCACACCAATGTAATCAATTCCCGGTTGCATACCTTGTATTATAAATCAAAATTCCCTCAAAACCGAGGCAATTTAAGCTCAATTTGTGGTATAATACGCCCAAGTTAGAAAGAAAGGCGTACCTTATGAACATGCAACGTACAGCTGTCCTCGTCAAGCCAGATGGCCTTCAACGTGGACTTATCGGGGAAATTATCTCACGCTTCGAACGCAAAGGTCTCAAACTCGTCGGTATGAAAATGATCCAGATGAGCGATGAAATGCTTTCTGACTGGTATGCCGAGCACAAAGACAAGAGTTTTTTCAATGATCTCAAGGAATTTATGGCTGAGTTACCAATTATCGCCATGGTCTGGGAAGGCATTGATGCTGTCATGGTTGTGCGCCGTCTGGTAGGTACTACTCTCGGTCGTGAAGCCGAAGGTGGTTCCATTCGCGGCGACTTTGGTATGAGTCAACAATACAATCTCATTCATGCCTCAGCTAAGGAAGAAGACGCCAAACGCGAAATCGCCATCGTTTTTAATAGCAACGAATTATTCTCATATCACAGCGTTATCGACAGTGTCATCTACGCCCAATATGAGGTTAAAGAGTGTTCTTAAACACTCTTTTTAGGCTTTCGTAGTGCAACGGATAGCACGTGAGTTTCCGGAACTTAAAATGTGGGTTCGATTCCCGCCGAAAGCACCCAAAGGTTTTTCTCCATCTGCTTTTGTTAAATGAGTGCGTTTTTTGCTCTGGGATTTTTTTGTGAGCCTTTAAGGCTCACAAAAAAATCC
>JAFRKQ010000032.1 GCA_017431625.1 bacterium
AACCTCACCGATATCGGTTTCTACTTTTTTGGAGTGCCACTCCAAAATAGTCGAAACGTGTTATCTCTAGGTCGTGCGTTAATTCTGCGGTAAATGTGCGGGAATAAATAATTTATGCAGCGTTTTTGGAATACAAGTGGCTTCCAATTCCAAAAACAGTCACAATTGTGAGTAATTTTGGAATACAAAGAGGTCTGTATTTCAAAAATGGTCACAAATGCGAGTAAAATTGCGCAAAAATTTCGTCATTTTTATGGTATAATAAGGTGCACTAAGGAAAGGAGACTTATGCTCAGAGTCCAAGGTGAAGGTTTAACATTTGACGATGTCCTGCTAGTGCCGGCATGGAGCGAGATTTTGCCGCGAGAAGCCGAATTGTCCACGAGATTAACCCCAAGTATCAAGCTAAATATCCCTTTAATGTCCGCCAGTATGGACACCGTGACCGAAAGCCGCATGGCGATTGCGATGGCACGCCAAGGCGGCATTGGCACCATTCACAAAAACATGACCATTGAAGAGCAGGCCGAACAAGTCCGACGAGTCAAAAGATCCGAACATTCAGTAATTGCTGACCCACTCAAACTCACCACTGATGATACTGCCGCCGACGCTGATGAACTAATGACCAAATATCAAGTCTCGGGTTTTCCTATCGTCGATGACGACAATCATCTAGTGGGCATTATTACCCGTCGTGACATTCGTTTTTTGGCTGATTTGGATCAGTCAGTGAACAACGTGATGACGCGCGAACATTTGATTGCTGCTCCCATTGGCACCTCGATGGAGGAAGCTAGTCGGATCATGGCGGAGCACAAAATCGAAAAATTACCCTTGGTGGATAGCGATAATCATCTGCAAGGTCTGATCACCATCAAAGATATTTCCAAAGCAATCCGCTATCCACAAGCGGCCAAAGATGCTAAAGGTCGACTGCTGGCTGGTGCGGCTGTGGGGGTAACCCCAGATGTGCTCGAGCGAGTCCAAGCGCTCGTGGATGCGGAGGTGGACGTGATCACCATTGATACTGCTCACGCTCACTCCAAGGGGGTAATTGAGACTATTGGCTTGATCCGAAGTCATTATCCCGAGCTTCAGCTGATTGTTGGCAATGTCGTGACTCCAGAAGCCACAGAAGCTTTAATTAAAGCTGGGGCTAATTGTGTCAAGGTGGGCATTGGGCCAGGCTCGATTTGCACCACACGTGTAGTGGCTGGTGTCGGTGTCCCACAAATCACCGCGGTGGCTAATTGTGCCCAAATGGCTGATAAATATGGCATTCCAGTGATCGCAGATGGCGGCATTAAGTACTCCGGTGATATTGTCAAGGCGCTGGCCGCTGGCGGGAGTGTTTGTATGCTGGGGAGCATGTTGGCGGGTACGGAGGAGAGTCCTTCGGAAACGGAAATGTACCAGGGTCGCAAGTACAAAGTTTATCGTGGTATGGGGAGTCTCGCCGCGATGAAAAAAGGCTCCAAAGATCGCTATGGTCAGCAAGATGCCAAAAAACTCGTGCCAGAAGGTATTGAAGGGCGAGTGCTTTACAAAGGGTCAGTGGAAGACGTGGTCTTTCAGCTTTTGGGCGGCTTGCGCGCGGGGATGGGCTATTGTGGCTGTCGTACGATTGAGGAGTTGCGCACCAAGGCAGAGTTTATCAAAATTTCCGCGGCTGGTCTCAAGGAAAGTCATCCTCATGATGTGCAGATCACCAAGGAAGCCCCCAATTATTCCATCAGTAGCTAAAAGTGTGTATTATAATACACAATGACTTTTAATTTAGCCTGGAAGAGAAATGAATAAAGGTTTTTAAAAAAACAAAGTTATGAATACTCATCAAAAAGTTTTAATTATTGATTTTGGTGGTCAGACGGCGATGTTGATTGCCCGGCGCGTGCGTGAGCAACATGTCTACAGCGAAATCAAGCCATATACGATCACGCCCGCAGAAATAAAAAACATTGATCCGATCGGTATTATTCTCTCTGGTGGGCCGAGCTTTGTCACTGACAAGGACGCGCCTGCACTTGATCCGGCCATTTATAAGCTTGGGATCCCGATTTTGGGGATTTGTTATGGTTGTCAGCTTATGAGCTACCAACTTGGTGGCAAAGTCGAGAAAATGGCCCACCGCGAGTATGGCAAAATTGACTTACAACTAAATCAAAAGGGGAGTGATAGTCAGATTTTTGCGGATGTATCAGTACAATCTATTTGCTGGATGAGTCATACCTCAAGTGTGACCCAGTTGCCAGAAGGCTTTGTAACGCTGGCGGCGACACCTGATTGTCCCACGGCGGCCTTTGCCAATGAAAGCAAAAAGCTGTATGGGGTACAATTTCACCCCGAGGTGACGCACACACAGTTTGGGGTACAGATTTTGGGCAATTTTTTGACTCGGGTATGTGCGGCCGCTGGTGACTGGCAGATGAGTGCGATCGCCTCAGAAATAATTGCGGATTTACGTGCCAAAATCGGTGACAAACGAGTCCTTTGTGCTATGTCTGGAGGCGTTGACTCCAGTGTCACCGCTTTGCTTTTGCACCGGGCAGTGGAGGAGAGACTAACGGCAGTTTTCCTTGATCATGGGCTTTTGCGACAAGATGAGGCCGCTGAGGTCATCGAGACATTTACCCAAAACACGCCCATTAACCTCATCGCTGTCGATTATAGTACACAATTTTTGTCAGCTCTGTCTGGAGTCACTGATCCGGAGGCCAAGCGCAAAATTATCGGTCGGGAGTTTGTCCGTGCCTTTGAGATAGAGGCCAAAAAAATCGGTCATGTAGACTTTTTGGCTCAAGGAACGATTTATCCAGATGTGATTGAGTCTGGTACCAAGACGGCGGCCAAAATTAAGTCTCATCATAATGTTGGCGGCTTGCCCGATGTCATTGATTTTGAAGATATTGTCGAGCCTTTGCGGGCACTTTTCAAAGATGAGGTGCACGCTTTGGGACTAGAGCTGGGTTTGCCAGAAAAACTGGTTTATCGCCAACCGTTCCCAGGTCCAGGCTTGGCGATTCGTATCATTGGTGAGGTGACTGCGGAAAAGTTGGCCATTTTACGGCCAGCGGACGCGATTTTTCGTGAAGAGATAATAGCTGCGGGCTTGCATCAAAAGGTGAGTCAGTATTTTGCGGTGCTCACCAATATGAAAACTGTGGGAGTAATGGGTGACGAGCGTACTTATGAATATTTACTGGGGTTGCGAGCCGTGGAGACGACAGACTTTATGACTGCAGATTGGGCAGATTTACCGCACGATTTGCTAGCTCGCGTCTCTAGCCGAATTGTTAATGAAGTGCCACATATCAACCGCGTGGTCTATGAGATTACTTCCAAGCCGCCATCGACGATCGAATGGGAGTGACGTTGTGATATCTTCAAAAACATCAAGTTGAAAGCATATGGTTATTTTTGCCTGGAGTCCAGGTGGTGTCAGCCTTCTCGTTTGTCTGATGACTCAAAATATCTGCGACTATACCCTCTGCCATTATTTGCAATGCGTAAAATAGCCATCAATCAATGTAAATCAGACATTGACAACTAATCATTTTGTGTTATAATACTACTAACTGAAACACTCTACTAGTATGAGGAGCGGATGTCCCTTCTGGTGTTACTGGAAGGGCTCCGCTCAAGTTTTGTCCAGAAAAATAAGACTAGGCGCATGTCATGAAAAAAATGGGCAAACTAACTACCAATGGTGTTATTATTGAAAAACATGAATTTAGGACCGTGGAGTATTTCCTTTTGTTGGGTAAAAACATTTCACTAATTCCAATTTCAAACAGAAAAAACGTGAAAACACCTGATTTTGTCATGGATGACATAGATTGGGAAGTAAAATGCCCTATTAGTACAAATAGAAAAACTATCGAGAAGAGTTTTCATCAAGCAATGAAACAATCATGTAATCTCATTTGTGATTTACGACGTCTTAAAACAAGCTCAGATTTGGTGGAGCGCATTATTGTGAAAGCATTTCAAACCTCTAGCCGTGCCAAACGTCTCAAAATCATCACTAAATCCAATCATCTCCTCGAATACGAAAAACAGCCCTAAATCCAGACAAATAATGTTGGATTAACGAACATATCTTACACGTTTTTAATTGAATCTTTTTTGGAGTTAAGTGTCATTTTGCGTTGGTTTTTCATGGCAGTTTTTGTTGTTTTCTCAAATAGCGTGCGGTGAGAACCAGCTTATTTGCCATAGAT
>JAFRKQ010000003.1 GCA_017431625.1 bacterium
ACAAAACAAGCGAGCCCTTCTACTCGGCCAAACTGTAAAAATTTGCATATTCAGTTTAACACGAGCAAGCTCGCTTGTTTTGTACACTAAAATTGAACAATTTTTGTGCTCAAGTGTAAGATATGTTCGTTTACCCTACAATATCCTATAGATTATATCAAAATTGCCTCTTGACAAAAAGCCCATAATGTGGTATAATAAGTCAATTAGAAAGGAGTTATGATGATAAAAACTGTACATTTAGCTTGTGGTCTTTAAAATTGGGGCTTGACTCTTGCCAAATTGATGGTACAATGTGGCACATGGAAAAAAAATACACCCCATTTTTAGTTATCGGTATCGTGATTGCTTTGCTTTTTGCAGTTTTGGTTTTTGCCCGGCTCAAACGCAATCCCGTCAGTCAGCCTGATACCTATAATGAAGTCTCACCGAGTGCGGAGTTGGCTTTGGACTTTAACGCTCACCGCTATTATATTTTTAGTCGGGATGATTGTATTCATTGTCAGAATTTAAATGATTATTTTGCCCGCCACGCCGATATCCGTGATCGCCTGGACATCGTGGAAGCCAATCTCTCTTTGCCCAGCACCAGTCAGTACTTCTATAATAAAGCCGTTGAATTTACTCAGTTGTGCCAGGGTGATGTCAGTCAAATTGGCACGCCGATGATGTATATTAATGATGAGACAGTGCCTTTGGCAGAGCGGTGCTTGGCTGGTGACACCCCGATTATGGCCTATTTTGACGCTCGGCTTGAGACTGTTTCTGAGAGTCAACCCCTGGTGGAGACGCCATCCGTATCGCTGGAGACTTTGGACTGGGAATAATCGCCTTTGTTGATGTGGGAAGTAAAAAGGAATGGTGAGAGTGAAAAAAGTTATTTGGTTGGCAGTGATTTGTGGCATTTTGGTGATAGCAGTGGTTTTTGGCGGTGGGATTTGGTATGTCAATCAGCTTTTTGCCCCGGTGGACGTGGCTGATAGTAGTGAGATTCACTTTCGGGTGGAGCCAGGTGAGACTTTGTCGAGTGTCGCCAGTCAGCTCCAAGCTCAGGGAATCATCCGTAGCAGTGATGGCTTGCGACTGTACGCCAAAATTTTTGGAGTCGGTGATAGTATCCAGGCTGGTGATCACTTGCTTCATCGCAGTGATGATGCGGGCGCGATCATTCAGAGCTTGGAAAAGCCCCCGGCTCAGGTGACGATTACTATTATTCCTGGTTGGCGTCGTGAGGAAATTGCCGCCTACTTGAGCGAGGCGGGTTTGAGTCAATTTGACGGTGAGGAATTTTTGGCACTGACGGCCGACTTGGAAGGACAGTTGTGGCCTGAGACCTACAAGGTAGCACCCATGAGTGATGCCCAGATGTTGGTGACGGTACTGCATGATCAATATCGCCAGCAGGTGACTGACAATCCAGACTTTCAGCGTCGGCTGCAGACTTCGGGACGCAGTGAGTTGGAGATCGTGACATTGGCGTCGCTGCTGCAGCGTGAGGGTAAATCTCTTGACGAGATGAAAATGATTGCGGGGATTTTGTACTCGCGGCTGGAAGATAATTATCCCCTTCAGTTGTGTGCCACTGCTCAGTATGCCACGGGTCAGGACCCCAAGACGGGCAAATGGTGGGAGCCACCCACTGTGGCGGACACGCAATTTCAGTCGCCTTACAATACTTATGTTGTCAAAGGTCTGCCGCCAGGACCGATCAGCAGCGTGACTACCAACGCTTTGGAAGCGGCGCTGGAACCGACGGCGAGTGACTACTATTATTATTTGCATGATGACCAAGGACAGATTCATTACGCGACCAGCTTGGCCGGTCATGAACGTAATAAGGAGTTGTATTTATAACACATGTATAAAAAATGGTGTTTGGCAATTGCGATGTGGCTGACGCTTGTTAGCCAGGCATGGGCGGCTGATTTTCACACACGGGTCAGTGGCGAATATACCTTTAGCGCCAATGCTCCCACACGGGTCAAACTAGACTACACACTCACGAATGCCAATGCGGCCGTTTTTGTCCAGAACTATCAAGTGATTTTGCCAGAGAGCGCTGCCAACATTGTGATTCAAGCCAAAGACCAGCAGATCACCAAGCAACTGCACTCACAAGCTGGTCAGCAGCTTGTGGATTTGGCTTTTGACAATGAGGTGGTGGGTCAAGGCAAAAGACGTGAATTTACTCTCGAGTACACGGATACCAGTTTGCGCCAAAAACGGGGTGGGAGTTTGTTTTTGCACATTCCGTCATTGATGGGCAGTGAGGAGTTTGACAGCTATGAAACGATCGTCCGTACACCATTGGAGTTTGGTCGGCCGGATTTTGTCACCCCCACACCAGAAAAAACGGGGACTGGTAGCGGTCAGTTGGTGTATACTTTTGCCCCTACCAATGGGCAGGCAATTAATATTGGCTATGGCCGACAGCAAATTTTACAATTTGAGTGGCAACAAGAACTTTTCAACCGTCAGCACACTCCGGCTTATCAAGTGGTGACACTTCCTGGCGACGGTCCAGAATGGCGGGTAGTTTACTCCAGTCTCACACCCGAGCCGACTGATTGGCAGCCGCGCACCAACGGCACTTGGCAGGGAATTTATTTGCTTGCAGCAGGTGAACGACAGCAGGTGCAAGCTAGCGGCTATCTGATTTATGATCGGATTGATCAAGATTTTGATCCGCAAAAGGCCTATGAACAGCTCACGGGGCAAATCTATTTGTGGGACGTAGGCAAGACAGCTGAAAGTCTGCCGGCAGCAAGTGTGAGTGCTAGTATTGTGGGGCAAGTCCATCGGTGGGGAGGACTACCGATTTTGGATCGGTACAATTTGAGTCTTCACAATCACACGGGTTGGGTTCATGAAGGCTTGCGCTTGGTAGTTTTTGACCCATCCGGCAAAGTCAAAGTTGACCCGCTTGAAAGCGAAATCACGCTCTATCCGTGGCAGAAATCGGTTATAATATGCACTATTCGTGGGCCTTGGTGGCAACCATATACTGTTTTTCAGCTGACGGCCCAGCTGGTAGATAGTCAAGGAAATATTATTGATGAACAAAAAATCAGCGGTCTTAGTCTCTCCTACCTCGCCCTTGCGTGTTTGGGTGGAATCATCGGTCTTGCCGGAGTTGCCGGGAGTTTATTGGTGGATGGACGCCGACGGTAAAGTGATTTATGTCGGCAAAGCAAAAAACCTGCGCCATCGACTCAATTCCTATCGCTATCAGGGACAAAAAATTCCCAAAACGCGGGAAATGACGGCACACGCGAAGTTTTTGCAGTGGCGAGTGTTGCGCAGCGAATTGGAGGCCTTGCTAGTGGAAGCAGAGCTAATTAATCGCTATCAACCACAATACAATGTCTTGCTCAAAGATGACAAAAGCCCTTTGTATTTAGTGATTACCCAGGAAGAATTTCCCCGAGTCTTGCGTTTGCGCAAACGAGATCTACTCAAACGACGTCTCAAGGGCAAAACATTTGGCCCTTTCCCTTCAAGTTATAAAGTCAGTGAGGTCCTCAAGTTAATACGACCGATTTTCCCTTGGTGTAATGCGCCCAGACAAAAACACATGCGGCGTTGCTTTGAAAATCATCTCCACTTGTGCCCTGGGGTGTGCACGGGCGAAATCTCCAGTGCTGATTATCAAAAAATTATGGATCAGCTGGCACTTTTCTTGAGTGGAAAGACCAAGTTGGTCACCGATTGCCTCAAAAAAGACATGGAAGCGCACAAAAACCAACTCGAGTTTGAACAAGCAGCAGCCATTCGCGACAAACTCAAACTTATTGCTGAGGTTACGAGCGAGACTTATCGCTTGCGTCAAGATTATTTTTTGCCCAATTTGTCGAGCGAACGCTCGCGAGAAGGGCTGATTGAGTTGCGCCAGATTCTTAGTACCTACCAAAACCTGCCACGCGAGTATGTGATTGACAGAATTGAAGGTTACGATGTGAGCAATACCAGTGGCAAGCAAGCAGTGGTCTCGATGGTGGTGAGTGTGGGCGGTCAGATGGATCATAGCCAATATCGCAGTTTTAATATTCGCTCGCTGGATACGCCCAATGATTTTGCGATGATGGCAGAGGCCCTTGGGCGGCGGGTGACCCATCGTGAGGACTGGCCGTCACCACAATTATTGCTGATCGACGGTGGCAAAGGCCAAGTCCGAGCCGTCTTGGAAAAACTGCGTGCTACCAGCTGGCAAACTATGCCGATTATCGGCTTGGCCAAAGATCCGGATCGCTTGGTCATTCCACAAGTGGCTCCCGGACAAGCCGGCCGACTCAAAATCAATTGGACACTGCTCAATCTCGGCGGTGATGATCTTGCACTACAATTACTTCAACAAGTGCGTGATGAAGCTCATCGCTTTGGCAAATCACATCACGTGGCCAGAAGACTCAAATCTAGTCTCCAACTGCCAAAATAAAACTGACCAATCGCTGCTTACATTCGTCCGCGATTGCGTAAGAAGGCTGGCATCACGTAAGGATCATCTTCATCACCATAATTGGTAGTCTCAGGTTTGGTAACTGAGGCGGCCGCGTGATAACTGGGCGTTGGCGTATTGATCGATGATTGCTCGATGTGAATTGGCCGCGCTGCCGGAATAGGTTCATAGGGTTGGCGTGGGGCAAACTGAGGGGTGGGTGGTGTTGTTGACTTGGGTGTTGAGGGCAAAAAGGGACTTTCTTGCTTGGGCGTTACTTGCGGCTGCACAAAATTGGTGGGAGCAGCCGAAATCTTGGGCGACTCCACTACCGGGGGAGTAACGACACTGGGGGTCAACGGCATGGTGGTGCCAGCTACCGCGCTGCTGGCCGCTGGCATTGGGGCGACGGGTGGGGCACTAGGATAGGCAGAATAAGGACTATAAGAATGATCGTCAAAACCCGTGGCAATCACGCTAATGCGAATCCGCCCTTGCATTTCTTCACGGATAGCACTCCCAAAAATGATGATCGCGTCAGGATCGGCTGTCGCCTGGATGATCTGGCTGGCCTCAGAAATTTCTTGCATGGCTAGATCGGGTCCACCAATGATATTGTAGAGAATGCCCTTGGCACCATCGACTGACATTTCCAGCAAAGGAGAAGAAATCGCGGAGCGCGCCGCAATGACGGCGCGATTGTCGCCCTCGGCCTCACCAATGCCCATCATCGCCGTTCCAGAGTCAGTCATCACCCGCTCGACATCTTTGAAGTCTACATTGACCAGTCCCGGCATGGTGATTAAATCAGAAATACCCTGGACACCTTGGCCCAAAACATTGTCAGCCAGTCTGAAAGCTTCAATGAGGGTCATTTTTTTATCTACCACATCCAGCAAACGCTGATTGGGTACGACAATGAGTGCATCTACGTGGTCACGTAATTTTTCGATCCCGTCCTCGGCGATTTGCATGCGCTTGGAGCCTTCAAACATAAACGGCTTGGTGACGACCGCCACTGTTAGCGCCCCGGCTTCTTGAGCTACTTGCGCCACCACTGGCGAGGCACCAGTGCCAGTGCCACCGCCCATGCCAGCGGTGATAAATACCATTTCGGTGTCATACAAAGCCTCTTTGATTTTTTCGCGTGATTCCTCGGCAGCGGCCTCACCAACCTCGGGATTGGCACCAGCTCCCAAACCACGAGTGTAATTATCGCCAATTTGGAGTTTGGTTTCGGCCAAAGAATTCATGAGTGCTTGCGAGTCGGTATTAATGCTGATAAACTCCACTCCGTGAATTTGTTTGGAATCAATCATGGAGTTGATAGCGTTGCCACCACCACCGCCAACACCAACGACTTTGATCTTAGCGAATGTATTATTGATTGGTTTAATCTGTGCCATATTGTCTCTCTGTCCTTGCCAATTACTCGTACTATATCACAAAAGTTAGCAATTGTGACGAGCAATTTGCCTTAAGGCATTAAATTCCTAAACTTTTTACTCACGCCAGCCAAAAAGCTGTCCCAAGAAGATTTCTTTTGGATCGGCTCGGGTGTCTCCACCGACGCCGCGGCCTGATCGCGAATGGCATAGTGAAGCAGACCAATAGCCGTCGCGTATCTGGGGTCATCCAGATGTCTGATAACACCATCAATACCCCGAGGGATGCCGACTCGTACCTGCATGCCCAGTGTCTGCATAGCCACCTCACTTAGGCCAATTGTCTGCGCGCCACCGCCCACAATGACCGCGCCAGCACCCAATTTATCGTGGAGTTTGTGTTTTTTCAGCTCCGTGGCGATCAAGGTAAAAATCTCGCGGTGGCGAGCACCAATGACATTGCGGATCAACATGTTTTTGGAGACACTTGCCGGCTTGACGTGCGGATCATATTTGGTCAGATCAAAAACATCAGCGGCTTTGTAGCGACGACGGTATTCCTCGCGCGTTTCGCCCTCTTTTTGTTTGATGGTTTCATCGCTTTCGTGCACCAAATCAAGTTTGATTTTTTCGGCGTTGTCCAAGCCCACTCGGGTATAGGCATTAATGTCTTGAGAGACATAACGACCCCCAATCGGTACTACACCTGAGACTTGGATCGCTCCATCGGCATAAACGCAAAAGCTAGTGGTGTCAGAGCCAACATCAATACAAATCGCCCCGGCATTTTTCTCGTTATCGTCCAAAACCACCTCAGCGGCCGCATAACCATTAAAAACCAAAGCCTCTTTGGCCAAGCCGACATTACTCAGGGCTTTTTCGAGGTTGCGCAGGACAGAGCTATTGGCAGTGATCAAGTGAATATCGACATCGAGTCGCATGCCCACCATATCTAGTGGATCGACAATCCCCTCCTGGCCATCAACGGTATAAAAACGGGGCATGAGATTGAGAATTTCCTGATCGGCGGGCAGGCTGATCGCCCGGGCCGACTCAATTGCTCGATCAACATCGCTCTCGACAATGGCGTCACCAGCGACTACCACCGTGCCGTGAGAATTGCGCGAGCCAATATGCTGGCCGGAGACATTGAGATAGACGCTGTCAATATTATTGCCACACATTTGCTCGGCCATCGCCACCGAGCGCTCAATAGTTTGGGTCGCTTGCTCGAGATTGATGATGGTGGCGCGCCTCACACCCCTTGATGGCACTTCCCCGAGACCAACAATCTTAATGCCGCCGCCGGCCTCGCGGTGAGCAATTAATGTCACGCAGTGGCTCGAGCCCAAATCCACCGCGGCGATCATTTCTTTACCAGTAGAACTTTTTTGTAACATAGCGACTCTTTATAAACTATTTTTAACAAAAAATCAAGTAGCAATTTTACTCTCCCATTATAACACAAACTGTCAGATTGTACATGAACAAATTAAGCATCAGTGTCTAATTTGTGGGCAAGCGCACCACTGGGTCATTAAAGCGCAAGTCAATTTCCACTTTTTGGGGCCATAAATCTCGCGCCTCAATTTGTTCGAGTCGCTGCAGCCCGCGGTCCAGATCAAAAAGGTCGATTAAATAATGCGCCTTTGGAGTGTCAATTTGCAACTCACTCATGCTCACTAAGGTTACTTGCTGCCAAGTGCTTCTTTGCCCGGCAGTAAAATAGTCGAGCTCAAGTAGTTTTTGGTGAATGATCGGGTCAGTGAGATTTTGACTCAAAAGTACATTAAAGTCATAATCTAGGGAGCGTACTTGCAAAATTTCCTCGCCACCCGGGACGATCGTTAGCCGGCCATCGCGAGTGTAGCCGCGCCAGTCGCCCTCAGCAATGGCCACTTGATAAATCGGTAGCGGAAACTGGAAATCAATAATCGCCCGATCGGGCACGAGTTTGTAATAGCGAATAGAGTCAAAATCAAGCTCGCCTGAGCGACTGCTTTCTAAAGGCGTAGCTAAATCAGCAAAAAGCATTGGTTGACCCAAGGTTTTTTGGGCCAGTCGCTCGAGGGGCTCACTACAGCGATAGCGACTATTGACCAGACACTGGACTTGCCTCACCGTCCAGCCAAAACGCACTAATAGCCACAAACTCCCCAACACCACCAACAGAATCAACAGCCATACCAAATCCCATGACCACTTGATGAATTTTGGCCACGAACGTCGACGGCGTACCTGGCTGGCAATCCTGGGCGTGCGAGTCACTCGTGGTCGGGTTGGTGTTGGCATCACGACACCAATTATACCTCAAAAACGCTATTTTTGCCGTCCAATTCAGGCAGCTGAGTTTAACTGACCACTAAAGCTAAACCTTATATTTTATATTATACCACAAAAGGGTCAATTTGTCAAGGGGCAAATTCCAGGCGTGAAACCATTGAGTCCTCATTACTTGAGCACAAAAGACCCCCGGGGTTTGACACCGGCCGGGGGGGGTAGTTGCTTCAAACTTGTCACTTTGTTTGTTTGGTGATCTTACGCGTCGTTTTTGTCTCGGTTGTTGATAAAGATAAACATGACTACCAAGACAATGTAGATCCATACAGCTATGCTACCGAGCTTTGCCTCGATGTACATGGGCACGCCTATAAATGTGACCACGAGAAAACCGAGGAGTATAGCTGGTAAAACTCCTGTAACATAGCCAACTTTGAACTCCCAAGTGGCTCTCTCCACAAGCTCATAAACCCGACGGTATCCGTTGTCTTCTCCCAAGTGCTTGCCGATGATTGACACACTGATACGGATGACAATCAATCCCACCAGAGTGGCCAGTGAGTACGGCAATCCCTGATTGGCGAAGGCCGGGGTCATTACGGAAAAGGACCAGAGCTCGGAAACGAAAGCAAGAACTTTAAATCCCAGAGGCAGACCGAGGACTATACCGCAAACGTAAATCATAAACATCGCTTTTCCTCCTTGTTTTTTTGACTTGGTGACAAGTTTTAAAGAACTAGTGCTAGTATAGCATAAAAAGCACTATTTGTCAAGACTTTTATTAATTTTGTATAACTATTGATTAGTAGTAATAATGAGGACGCTCGCTATCGGTGGCTATCTACAAGTGAGTCAGTTCACTGTTCGCTTTTGATCGCGAGTTTTTCTTTTATCTCTTGATAAAAAGCGGCGGGTTGGACTACTCGCAAAGTGTAATCGCTTTTGTTTTCTTGAATCGCACTGCTGGAGGTGTTGACACTCAGACTCTCACTGGTGATTTGGGGTGGCCGGCCAGCTGGCAAAAAACGCCAGACCAATGCCAGACTATCAACAAAAGACAGCTGAGCTGCAAAACGCTCCTGATAAAACTGATAACATTGGCCCACCAGTGTCAAATCATAAGTGGCTAGTTGTTTTTGCAGTCGCTCGCCCAGCGTGAGTGTCAAAGCGGTTATCACCTGTTGCTGGCGGGCGGAGCGGGCAAAATCAGAGCCTTCGCTGTTTTGGGCGTGGCGCGAGCGCATAAATTTCAGGGCCGCAGCCCCGTCCAAATGGGCGGGTCCGGCAGTAAACTCCACCGTCTCATAAAGAAGCGCGGGGTCAAAAACACGCGTCACGTCCACGTCATCGCGTGGGTATTGATAGTCGACAAAGCTTGTCTGCACCTGCACGTCCACGCCACCCATCAAGTCAATAAAGGCCTTGACATCATCCATAGTGACTAGCAAGGTGTAGTCAATGGGGACATGTAGGCGTTGGCTGAGTTGCTCGGCGGTTTTTTCGCGGGCACTAGCAGTCGCCTGCTGATAAAAAGATGGATAAATCGCATTAATCCTGCTAGTCATCCCGGGCAAGACCGTGTCGCGAGGGATAGATAGGAGTCGGATTTGACCAGCGGCCGGCTCTAAATTGGCCAAAATAATAGTGTCAGTCAGTGGTAGTGAGCCAGTGCGCGTGGCGAGAGTGTCAGTACCCAAAATGAGAATGGTTGTTTGCCCGTCGTGACCGCGCGGGGTAGTCACTTGCGCCTGGCGCCACATAGTCAAAAGCTGCTGGCTTGAAAGACCGGTTTGTGTCAAAAAAGTCTGATATGATGAGTAAAATTGCCAGGCAAAAAGTAAAGCGGCTATCACTGTTAAAAACACTGTCAGAAGTAGCCAGCGCCACCAGGGGAAAGTGGCGGTCCAGCGCTTAGAGTTTGAGTTTGGGGCGGACATATGTCTCCTCCATGCCGTCATCATGATGAAACCCGAGCAAATGCAACAGACCGTGTTCGAGATAAAACCAAATTTGCTCGTCTACCAGTTTGCCCTTTTTGCGCGCCTGATTGACGGCCTCGGCAAAATTAATGACAATGTCACCCAAATGACGCGGGACGCCTGGCGGCAGGACAAAATCCTTATCTTTGGGGTCAAATTGGGGGAATGAGAGGACGTCAGTGACTCCCTCATGGCCAATTTGTTCATTGAGTTTTTTGATCTTGTGTGAGCCGACCACGTGGACATCGACAATGGCATTTTCCAGATTGTGCGCCAGCAAAAAATCACTGGCCCGCTGTCGCAACATTTTGCGGTCCACCAAAAAATGCGAGTTGACAAACAAATTGATTGTAATCACCCTGATATTATACCAGAAAAATTAGCAATTTGTGGAGCAGTTTGTATGGTATAATAGCAGGAATTGATGCTAAAAGCGACCTCGTCCCAGCTGTCTGCACTGACCAGTTTTAAGATTGGTGGTCGGGCGCGGGAGCTGGTGACGCTGACGAGTATCGCCGACCTTCAAGTGGCCGCTGGTGAGTTGGCTGGCCGGACACCGGTGATTATTGGCGGGGGTACCAATGTACTTTTGCCTGATGATAATTTAGAACTTGTCTGGCATTTGGCACCCACCGATCCGAGTTTCTCCCTGGTGGACGAGCAGACTATCGAGGTCTGGGCCGGTAATGCTACCGCCAAGACCGCTTGGGAGTTGATCCGGGCGGGTTGGGCCGGCTTGGAAAAGTTTACCACTTTGCCGGGATCGCTTGGTGGTGCTATCTGGGGTAATGCCCACGCAGGTGACGAACTGGTGAGCGATCATGTGATCGAGGTGACTATTTTTGATCTGGCGGCCCAGCAGTTGGCGACCTATCAACGCTTTGGGCTGGAGTTTGGTTATGACCAATCACGCTGCCAGCACGAGCCCTGGGTGATTGTGAGTGCCCGCTTGCGAGTGACTCCTGGTCAGCCTGAGGCACTGGCGGCAGTAGCGACCAGTCTAATGGCCCGCAAACGCCAGACCCAAAGTTTTGCGCTGGCTAGTGCTGGTTGTTTTTGGCAAAACCCGCCCAATAGCGAGGCTTTGCGCGCTCAGTTTCCTCAGTTCGCCCGTCGTGAGCGTTTCCCGGCTGGCTTTTTGATCGAGAGTCTGGGGTTGACTTTTCCCGCTGGAGCGCGGGTGACGACCGGTAAGCACTGTTCTTATCTGGTCAATCACGGCGGGGCGAGTAGCCGAGAGGTGCGATCGCTCGCGCGCCAAATCCAGCAACAAGTCCAGGAAAAGTACGGTGTAGTGCTAGTGCCCGAGGTGGCGATTTACGACCAGCAGGGCCGCCGGCAAGTGCAGCTGGATTGATAAATTGCGACTAGTTGGGCTTAAAAGTGTGTTATAATACACTTATGATTGGAACATTGACGATGCCTAGTGCAACTGGTATGTGTTTGGGAGTGTTGACTGGACACAAACGGTCGGTGGTGTCGACGGGCAAGCAGCTAGGTGCTGAAGCGGACACATTAACTAACGAGTCGGTGGAGTTGACTGAGTACCCAATGGTGCCTGGTATTCCGGTTTTGAGTGAAATGACTGACCAAGAGATAGAAACTATGATTGAGGAAGCTTTGACATCAGATAAATGGTATACTCTTGATCAAGTACGAACAATGTTACTGTCCAGACCATGGGCACAATGAAATACAAAATCGACATCCAACCAATTGTATATCAAGATCTCGATGAGATTGGCAGTTATATTGGCTTTCATTTGCACAATGCAAAAGCGGCTCGTGAATTAGTCGTGAAGGTGTTGAATCAATGTTCGGCTTTAGCTGACAATCCTAAAATTGCTCACCTATCACCCGATCCCACTTTACGTCGTTTGGGCATTCATCAATTTAACGTCAAAAAATACACCGTCTTACTTAAATTTAATCACACGTCTCAAACGGTTAAAATTTTACGTGTCATTTATTCTGGTCGGGATTTTGGCCATCTTCACTTGGACTAAAGTCTTACCACTGCCGAGCTCCGCACCGAGCGGTGCACTTTTTACATGTAGGCAACACATTTACAACTCATGCTGTTTGTCCGGACAAATATTTAGCCGGGCGTGTCAACACTGACTGCGCAGCTCCGCACATAGCTCGGCAATTTTTTAATGTTCACAAAATGTGATCAATTTAAGATTTTTGTTAAACGCGTGTTAAACGCGCACCTCTGGTTTTTGGTGACAAAAATGGCATTTTTGTTATTTTGACTGTGTGTCATTTTGTCGATCAGCTCTTCGCGGCAGACAGATTTTGTGTCCTTGCCGCGGCTTGCAATGGTGGAGATGACGGGGTTGAACCCGTGTCTGTAAACAATCACCTTTCACTTTCTACCGTGATAGTTAGTTCACTAAAATCAATGAAATTTAGCTAGGACTAACAAGGTCAATAAATTTCCGTCAGTACTCATTAGTAACGTCATTGATTGAGTGTACTGCTACTCAAAACAATCGCGTATCGGCTGAGTTGTCACCCGCAGTGAGCCGACGATAAAAACTCGGCTGCGAATGCCCGTGGCTTAAGCGACGAACGCGTAAGCAGCATTGGGAGCGAAAGCATTAGCAAGTTCACGTGAAGTGTCAAGCAATAAGCTCTTCGCTTTACTGGCGACTTTGTCGGCAGTTATTGTTTGATCCTTGGTTGACGTCTCTGGATCAAAGACGCACGGCCAGAAAAAGACGACTTTTACATCAAAGCCTACATCCCCATATCAAAGAACAGCCACATTATAACACCAATATCGACAATGTCAAGAGCCAATCACTGCTATTTTTATAAAGTCATTAATATCCATATATAATAGTATAGAATAGTAAAAAACCGCTCAGCTGACTCAGTCAAATTGCTAAAAATTGCTCGCCAAAGTGCCAAAATTTGCGTTACAATATAGTAAGCAAATGGACAGTGGTACAAGCAAGCAATGAAAGGCAAGCGGACTCTGGCCGCGTGGATACAGTTATGAGTACAATTGGCATTAATGGTTTTGGCAGAATTGGACGGACCGCTACTCGTGTCTGGATGAGTAAAGGTATGCCAGCACCTTTGGGGCTGATCAATACCTCTGGCTCGATGGATATTGACGGTTGGGTGCATTTGCTCAAGTATGATAGCAATTATGGCCCGCTGCATCAAGAAATATCTTATCAAAAAGTCCAGGACGCCAAGGCCGCTACACCGGAAAATCCTTTGATTGGCTATATTATTATTGGTCAGACGCGCGTGCCCGTGACCGCGGGGCGTGACCCAGCCAAAATCCCGTGGGCACAATATGGGGTGGAGACGGTGATTGAGTCCACTGGGGCTTTTACCGCCAAAGATAAAGCTGAGTTGCACTTGCAAGGAGGCGCTAAACGGGTGATTATCACCGCTCCAGCCAAGGGCGATGGCGTGGATATGTCAGTGCTGTCAGTCAAAGATTATGATCCGGCCAGCACGGTGGTTTCCAATGCTTCTTGTACCACCAATTGTGTCGGGCCAATCATCAAAGTTTTGCATGAGGCTTTTGGTATCGAGAAGGCACTGCTCAATACTGTCCACTCCTATACCGATGACCAAAACCTCCAGGACAATTCTCACAAAGATCTGCGCCGGGCACGCTCAGCGGCGATGAATATCGTCCCCACCAGCACCGGCGCGGCCAAAGCCGTGGGGACAATTTATCCCCCGGTGGCGGGTAAATTTGACGGGGTGGCGATACGCGTGCCCACACGGACGGGCAGTCTTTCGGATATTGTTTTTGTCGCTAGTCGCGAGGTGAGTATTGAGCAAGTCAATCAAGCGCTCACGGCGGCGGCCGCCAGTGAACAGTATCGTGGTATCATCAAGGTGACGCGCGATCCGATCGTCAGTAGCGATATTATTGGCCTCAATTACTCGTCGATTGTTGATCTGACACTCACCAATGTCGTTGGTGGCAATCTGGTCCGGGTAGTTGCCTGGTATGACAATGAATGGGGCTATTGCAATCGCCTCGTGGAACAAGCAATTAAGTATTAATTAGGATAGAAAGGCTGGCCTGGGGCGGCAAACCCCAGGCCAGAAAAAACTTTATGCCACAAACAGGAGAAGATCTCGCCAACCAAGCCCTGGCTGCTGTCCAAGCTGAGACTGATGAGGTGGCCAAATCAGATAAAATCGCCGAAACGCTCGCTGCCCTTCAGGGAGTGATCGAGCGCAATGCCAATGAACTGATCGAGGTGAGCAAGACGCTTAAAGAAAAGCGCGAAATGCTCAAAAGTAGTCTGGAGAATGACACCGAGATCGCCGAGGCGCAGACTAAAGCCAAGGCTCTCAATGATGAAATCAAGCAAAAGAAATCACAAGCACTCAATAAACCCGAGATCGTCAATCTCAAGCTTGAGATTGCTGAGATCGCCCAGAACAAAAAAGAGATCGAGGAGACACTTTCAAGCCACCTGGTCAACTATCATCAGCTCACGGGCTCGACCAGCTTTGACACCTCAGATGGTGATCAGTGGGAGTTTAGCATTTCGGCGCGTGTCAAAGCGAAGAAATAAGCCTCATGTCCACGCTCTCGGTGATCGTCAATACCAAAAATAGCGCGCGCTACCTGCGCGCAGCTTTGGCGAGTGTGGCGGCAATTGCCGATGAGATCGTCTTGGTGGACATGAATAGTCAGGACGAAACGCTCGCGATTGCGGCCGAGTTTGATCAAGTCAAAATCTATCAGTATCCCCAGCCAGAGGTGGGTTATGCTGATCCCGCACGCGAGTACGCTTTCGCGCGGGCGCACGGTGATTGGTTGTTGATTCTGGACTCGGACGAGCAACTACCGCCACGACTGGCTCGCATCATTCGCCAGCTCGTGGACGGGCAAAAAATTCCCTCGCTGGCAGATCTGCCCGCGGCGGATATCTATTATTTGCCCCGACACAATGAGATTTTTGGCCACTACATGGACAAAACTGGCTGGTATCCTGATTATCAGTTGCGGCTGTGGCGCGCGGGCACCATCCAGTGGCGTGTTGGTGTCCACTCGCAGCCCAAAGTCATGGGGCAGACGGCTTACTTACCCTACGATGACAAAAGGCTGGCGATCCAGCATCACAATTACCAGCACGTCACCCAGTGGTGGGCGCGCGCCGATCGCTATACCAGCGCGGCCGCCAGTGAGCGGGCCACTACCTGCCAGGCCAAAAATTGGCGGCCGGCTGACTTGTGGCAAAGTTTTTTTGACGAGTGGTGGCGGCGGGCTTTTCGTGATGAGGGACTACTAGAGGGGAGTCATGGGATTGTCATGAGTCTACTCCAATCGTCATATGAGCTGGCAGTGGCGGCCAAAGTCTGGGAAGCTCAAGGCTTTCCGGCAGGGACACTAGACGATCAGGAGCTAGTGGCACTGCGCCAGCGCTTTCTGGCTGAGGCTCACTACTGGTGGGCAGACTTGATGGTCCGGCGCACTCGTGGCCTCGCGCGCCTCTACTGGCGGGTGCGGCGTAAGTGGCGATGGTGAGTTGGTGGGTTTTAGATGTTTTTTCGCCAATGTCACCAAAACAATTATTTCATATTCACACCCACTCAAAAACGACTGCCAAACGGTGGAAAACTTTTGCGCCTGCTTATAAAATCAAGGTCAAACACCCTTGCAAAAAACCAAAAATAATCGCCACGGTGGCATAAGAAAAGAAAGCTCCCAAATGAACATTTCCCAGCGAAAGCGCCGTGATACTAAATCCCGGTACGAGTTCATTGGTCAACCAAAACAAAAACACATCAATCACAATATTAAAAAGCCCCAGGCTCAAAAAATTAATCGGCGCGGTGATAAACTTCAGCAGCGGCCGGGCCACCAGTGTAAGGAGAGTCAGGACAAGTGCCGTTGCCAAAAGCACCGGCAAACCGGCGCCAAAACCTTCCCAGGTAAAATTTCTGCCGGTCGGGTAGCCCAAGGAAATATTGGGCAAAATCCAGTCGACCCCAAAAAGAGTCACTCCAATCAACAAATAATTGCGCACCAAATTTTTGATCATAATGCCTATTATACCACTCCCAACACCGATCGCCATTGGCAAAATGTGGGAGTAACTCCCCAGAGTCTCAAGTAGGTGACCGACAAGAAGTTGACAGTATTCTATCTTGATTGATCAAGCAAAAAATCCAAAAGAGCTGTCGAATGTGATTCATAGCTGAAATAATTTGAAATCATTGCCCAGACAATTGTTAGCAGTTTATGAAAAAAGTCACAATCAGCTTGCTACTACTACTATTATTATGTTGGTGCTGGGGCGGAGGTCCGCTGGTTAGAGCCGCCGACTATCACTCGGTGCCTTTGGCCGCCGACTATCACTCGGTGCCTTTGGCCGCCGACTATTTTCGCGATCTAAGCAATTGGGACTGGCAGGGCGACGTGGTGGTTACGCCACCCGATCCCGATCACGCGTTGGAGTCTGGAGAGCTGCATTTGATTCCCACCAGCCGCTTTCCGGTCTCGGCGGTGCGTCTGGCTCGCTTCCAAGGCCAGCCCATTCCCTTGCCAGATGAATACAGTCTTAGTTTTGAGTTTTCCTTGGGCAAATTCCAGACAGGCGATCGCTTTGAGTTGGAGTATCGCACCTATGAGGATGGTAGTCATGATATTTTCACCTGCACGATTGTAGCCGAAAGGCAAAATGACGATCGCCAGACACTAAGCTGTCGCTTTTTGCACCGCTTGAGTGATGGGGGTGAGCAAGGCAATCCACGCTTGAGTTTTGGCCTGAATACATGGATCACCTATCAGGAAGGCAGACACTATGGTATGTACTTGCAAGAGCTAGACGGCTATTTTTTGGCGCGACTTTATGACGTCGAGTTTCCTAGTCAGATTTATGAGTGGAGTCAAGCCAGCGGCACGCACGATTTGATTTATGAGCGCACCCAAGAGCACCCGCGCTTTGTACTTGCCAGTGAGATGGTCACTCGTCCCAATGCCGCCCGGCTCAATCTCTATTCTTTTGTTTATGGTGATCGTGATTTTGCGCTTGACTTGGGTGTGCCGGCTTTATTTCAGAGTGATGAGCGCTGGCGTGATGAGCTTTTGGGTCACTCCCAGCGGCTGACAATCGGTAGTCATGGCTGTCTGCTCACTAGCCTGGCTATGATTTTGCGCTCTTATGGCTATATGAGTCTGGCGGACGGCCAGGCACTGACGCCAGCGACGCTCAATGAGTGGTTGCGCGCTCAGAGCGATGGTTATGTCCAGCAGACTTATTTGAATATCGTGGCGGTCACACGCCTGGTACACCAATTGCATCAATGGCAGGCTGGCCAGGGCAATCAGCAGCCCGAGCTGGAATATCGCTATCTGCCCGCTAGTGGTGTGACTTTTGCTGATGCGAGCCGGGTGTTTGCGCGCGAGCCCACCATCCAGGAGGTTACCGGTCACTTTGTCGTCCAGCGGGGTTTTCATTTTGTGGTCAATGACCAACTCATCAATGATCCGGCCTACCGGACACGTGACCATTTATGGCCGTATTATCGGACCCAATCAGTGCGACGGCTCATCCCGTCTTATACTGATTTGAGTTATTTGGTGATCAATCTTCAGGGGCAGGCGATGGCCTTCTGGCAACATGAAAGTGAAACAGTAGAAGGACAGTGCGTGCCACTGCAGGATCAAGACACGCTGCAGGTGGTGGGTCATCAGTGTCTTTTGCCCCAGCCGCCCAGCGGCCATTATCAGCTGCAGGTGGCCAGTGACGATCCCCAAGCGGCCTACAGTCTTTTTGCTTATAATCGCTGGGGTGGGGTCGTGACTTATCACCCGGAGATGTTGCGTGTTGATGGTCGCGCGAGCTTGGAGTTTGATTACAAGGCCGAGGCGACAGGCGAGGGGCAGTTGCTCGCCTACCAAGACCTCGATGAGTGGAGTGCAATTATCAAAGATAGTCGCTGGCCTTATGCTTTCGCGCGCCTGACGATTGAGAATTATTACAATCGTGGTCAGTACGCGACCCTACCGTTTATTATTGATGATTATTTGGCCCGTGAGCTGATCAGTGTGGAGCTGGCCGAGCGCATCAAAACACATTTGGCGGGAAAATGAAAAGGAGAAATGTTAATTTCTGTACTCAGTTTGTCACCAAAAACCAGATGTGCGCGTTTAACAAACGTTTAACAAGCGCACTAAATTGTACACATTTTATCTACATTGATGATTTTCTAGATAATTAATCATCTTCATGCTTGACTGGCGGAAAAAACGACTTTTCAATTTCTTGATATTTTATGGTCAAATCTGTTTGCAGTTTTTTGAGTGCTGGCAAATATTCATTTTTGACGTGTGCGATTAAGAGATCAACCTCGTCAGCGTTGTAAACATGATTGGTAATATTGCGGTCGCGCGACATTTGCCGCCACAAAGGAAAATCGTCAATGAGACCAACTTGATATGCTAATTTAATGATATCAACTGTTGATCCAGTTTGTGCCGCTATGACATCATTATCTTGCATGTATTGTTTGAGGCATTTCCATGCCAACTCAAACGTCAGACTAAATTGATGAGCGATACCGCTACGATAAATCTCATCATTTACCGCTCGGCCAAAATCCGTTCCCTGTAGGACTCGCAAACAGGCAGAAAAATTGTCAAGCTTGCTCATACAATAGGATTCCTTCACGAGCAACCTCTTGTTTGAGTTTTTCTGAAGTGGTAGTATCGAGATTGACAGTATCAAAGAATAAATAGCTATTGGCAAAATCATTTAGATCTTGACGATAGCTGCTAGCATCACCACCCCTAATGGCCAAATCAATATCGCTAAAGCGACCATGAGTGCCGCGTGCTCGCGAACCAAAAAGATAGACTTGCTTAATTTCGTCAATTTTAGCAATCTTGATGATGTCATGCAGAGTTTCTGATGGGATATTGATCTTCATGTCACTTATTATATCATAATTGACTCTGTTGTCAACCATCGCTGTAACCAGTTTTACTCAAAATTCCGCTCTATTTCCCCCTTGACAAATACCCACTACCTGCGTTACAATAAGTAGGCTCTGCCAAAACGAAACATTCATCTGGGGCACACGCCGCTGGCAATGAATTGCTTCGGTCTTTGGAAAATAGAGTAACGAAACGAAATAGAGCGTGAGTAGTGAATCATGCTTGAAAAAATGAAAGGTATAGATGTCAACAGCCAAGCAAAAAAAGGTGTGCCTCACAACAGCAGTCTGTCTGGTGAGTGCAGCGATTACTGCGCTCACTGTACAGGCTGCTGTTGTTGGTAACAAGACCATGAAACTCGAGGATATGGAGTTGGGTAGTGTCATTAATACCGAGGGCGCGTCTTTCGTCAAGCTCGCCAGCAATTCCTACATGCAGTCATCCGCCGCCACTTGCCCGCAGGGCTCCAAGTTTGTTGATAAATACGTGGACTGTTGTGACGAGATTTACAAAGGCATTTGCGTCCACTACTGGGGGTGTACCAATCCCACGGGTCTAATGCAAGAATTTCATGGCTGCAGTGACCTTGAGACCCCGACTGATAAGCTCTCATACACCGATGCTGGCTGTCTGGTGGATAGCCGAGACGGCAAGACTTACGAAATCCGCAAGCTTATTGACGGCCAGTGCTGGATGACCACCAATCTCAAATACTCGCCTGCGCGCGACGCCAGTGGTCATGATTCTTGTTTGAAGACGACATATTATGGTACCCGAGCCGACACCAGTAGTGCCCCCGGCTCCACGGCGTCGCCCGCCTATGGCAATGGCAATATGGTGGGCGACTGCCGCTACCCTTATTCTAGTACCAGCACTGACGACTCCTCCAATATGTACGGCTACCTGTATGACTGGGCGGCGGCGCTCCAGGATCCGCTGGGCTACTATAATAATAGTTATAATCCCGATGGTTTTGATTCCACCAATCTGACCTATACCAAAGACATCCAGGGCATGTGCCCCGATGGCTGGCGCTTGCCGCATGGCGGTAACTATAACTCGACTACTGGTAATGGGGGCGATTTCGCCCGGCTCAACTATCTGGTCTTTGGCTCCACGGCCAATGGGACTTACGCCCAGACCTTTTGGCAGCGAGGGAAGGCTTTTAATGGCGCCTATGGTGACGCCTGCAGCGAGGCTGGCGTTTTGTGGAATCAGGGCTCGCACGGCGTTTACTGGTCATCTACTGGCCAGAGTGCGGCTAACGCGTACAACTTGACCTTCAATACCTCAGGGGGCGTCAACCCCGTCCGCACCTACTATAAGTACTACGGTCGGACGGTG
>JAFRKQ010000004.1 GCA_017431625.1 bacterium
GACTAGCGAGACGATCTTGAAGTTGACGTTGTTCCACTGCCGCAATTTGTTGTTGAGCTAAAACTTCTTGGTCACGATCAAATTGGGCTAAATCATTGCTAACTTCTTGTTTGAGATTGGCAGTGCGAGTTGGTGTCTGGTTTGCACTTGTAGCAGTGTCGGTATTTAAAGTAGGCTTGGTGGAAGTGGAAGCCGCTTTGCCAATTTCCCCAGTCGTAGACTGTTGTGTTTGGGTGGTGGTTTCACGAGGAGAGACAGGGATATTTAAAGCTTCACGCGTAGGGGTGGCCGGAGTTGGTGCCACAGTGGGTGCGAAAGCAGGATCATCGACTACTATCGGCGCGGCTTGAGGAGTTTGATTGACAGTCTCAACACGAGTGGGATTTTCTATGTTTGGAGACGGCGGTTTTAAAGTCTCTACGGGCATCGGAGCGTTAGCTTCTGGCTGGCGAGGAACAACTGCATCAGTGCTAGCAGCCTTGACTGGCCGCTCGATTGTTTGAGGAGTCACAGTCTCCACTGGACGCACAGACGCGAAATCTTCTTGATTGCGTGCAAACGCACTCGCGTTCGGGATAGTTTCTGTTTGGTGGGAAACCGGTGTCGTCTCACGCTCTAAAATTGGAGTCTGATCGGCAGTCTCGACTGCGACATCCGCAGCACTAACCCTCACCGGTGCAGGCTTTTCCACCTGAGCTGACGGTGTTGTAAGAGTGGAGCTGGGCACTGCTTCGCGATTATTGGTGAGTGTAGCGGCCGCTTTCTCCTCGGCTTGAGGTCTTGTTGGTGCCTGCGATGCTGTTAATGTCTCTGAAGCGGGTGGAGTGACGTTAAGATCTTGAGTCACACTGTCGGTAGTGTCAGCAATCGTTATTGGGGTGACTGGCGTTTCTGGTGCAGGTGGTGTTAAGTCAATTTTTTCCGCAGGACCGGGAGTACTACCGGTGTTGACTGGTGGTGGAGTTTCTCTGACAGCTGTTAGTTGGGCTTCACCTCGAGCTTGACTAGCGAGACGGTCTTGAAGTTGACGTTCCTCAACAGCTGCAATTTGCTCTTGGGCTAAAGCTTCTTGTTCACGATCAAATTGGGCTAAATCATTAGTGACTTCTTGTTTGAGATTGGCAGTGCGAGTTGGTATCTGGTCTGCACTTGTAGAAGTGTCGGTATTGGGAGTGGGTTGAGTTGTTTGACCTGCGCTTGTGGCGATATTGGCCGCTTCAACGGTTTGTTGGCGCGATGACGCAGACACGATTCTCTCCTCAGACGGAGGTGTGGTCGATGTCGCTGGCGCCACTGACCGACTGGCATTTGAAATTGAGGATGATCCTTCTGACGTCGATGATACCCTGGCATTGGTAATTTCTGGCTCACTCACTCTCACTCTTAATTCTCGTGCTGGCACTTGTGTATCAGTCACTGATTCCTGAGCACGAGCGAGAATACTGTCGCCGCGTTCGGCGGGTGTCACCAGTGTTGTTGTCTGTTCTGACAAACTCACTTTTGATGTGTCCGCTGCCTCACGAGCTCTTGTGGTGACCACTGGCTCACGCTCAAGAAGTGGTGTGTTACCCGCCGTGTCGATTTTTGCCGCTTGTGTACTAGATGTCGTCTCCCTTGACACGTCACGCTCTGCAACTAGTGTCTGCGATCGTGGTTCGCGTCCAAATGCATTGTTACTGCCAGATTCGGCTTCTCTTGTTGATGTCGTTATGTGTTCTTGAGGCCCAGTATTGGCTCGAGTCGGCTCACGTGCTGGACGGACAAATTCAGTGGACTCTTGATTGGGAGCATTGGTCGTGATTGACTCGCGTGCAGTCGTTGTCGACGTCGATATTGTCCTTGGTTCTTGATACTCAGTATTTGTTTGCACTGATGCTCGTTCGGCGCGGACAGACTCAGATATTTCTTGTCTGGGAATGTCGACTGCAGCTGACTCACGCGCAGGTCGTGTGGATCTCGTTTCCGAGTCTTGAGTCGCGATTGTAGTTGTCGCTGGTTCACGCTCGGTTGACGTCCTTGAAACAGAGACTGGAGTTTCAGTCGTTGACTCAAGCTGGCGGCGCGTAGATGGTATCTCTTGAACTGGTACCTCTTCAGTGTTTCTCACTGCCGGACTATCGGCGCTAGCCGCCGTTGTCTGCGCCCTTACGGCAAAATCACGCCCACTCTCTGGCAACTGTCCCAGACGCTCACGACGACGAGTAAAAACAGTTTCTAATTCTGGTCTAAGCGTCGTTTCGCTCCCTGGCGCTGGCAAAGAGGAGCTATTAACTCCAGTTTGTTCGTTCACTGTTGTTTCTCTTTGTGCCTGTCGAAAACGCTGAGCAAAATCCTCACGATAACTAGGAACATCTACCTCATCACGCCAGCTAACACGCCGATTGTTACTATCATTAATAATAGTACTTTCCTGAGTAGGCGTTGACACATTGTCATCTTGATTGATGCTGGCTCCAGCTGGAGATACTCCCACTGGTGGCGATACTGATACTGGGGAATGATTAATTGCCTGACCGGTAGTACTACCGGTGTTATTAGTATTATTGGTCGTAACAAAAACTGGTGGTTGAGGTCGAGGCAGATCACTTACAGACATGTCACCAAAAAAATCACCACTAACTGCTTCCCCATCAGGAGTCATCTGTCCTTCTGGCGAGACCAAAGTCGATGACGAATTAGTTTCACTAATTACCTCATCTTGAGGATCATTGCTATCTGCCGGCATAAGTTATATTATACCCTAAAAATCACTAATTTTAATGACAAAAACGTCTAAGTGCGAGCACTTTCTTGCTCTTGCTTGTCCATATAGCATTGGATCACCTCATCAGGATCGCCGACTTTTTCCAAGTGACCATAGTTAATAAAAGCCGCGCGATCACACAAGCTACTCACATGTTCCAAGCCATGACCAACATAAATAATCGTCTTACCTTGATTTTTAAAATCAGTGATTTGCTGATTGCACTTTTTGCGAAAACGGGCATCACCAACACTTAAAATTTCATCAACCAAAAGAATGTCAAAAGGCACATGGATCGCCACGCTAAAAGCCAAACGGGTATACATGCCAGAGCTATAGTGTTTGACTGGATCATCAATAAAATCCCCAATCTCACTAAAGTCAATAATGCTCTCCACCAAAGGCAAGGTCTGTTTTTTGGTCAGTCCCAAAATTGATGCGTTTAAAAAGATATTTTCGCGCCCAGTCATATCCGGATGAAAACCAGCCCCCAGCTCAATTAAAGGTGTAATCCGACCATGGACTTGTACGTCGCCGCTAGTGGGTAGTGATACTCTCGCAATTAACTTCAAAAGGGTACTTTTGCCCGAACCATTAGGGCCAACCACCCCAAAAGTTTCCCCTTTTTTGATGTGTAAATCAATGTCTTGTAGCGCCCAAAAAGAATCTACCACACCCTTTTTGCCACCGCGAAAAAAGGCCGGCAACATCTCTTTCATCGTCCGTTGTCTTTGGCGATGAAACATCTTGGAAACATGATTGATATCGACCGCAAACTCTGGTGTTTCTGACATACTAGACACTATCGGCAAATTGCCCCTCCAACTTTTTGAAAAAACGATAACCCCACGCGCACACTACCAGTGACAATACCAAACCGATAGCCAGCGAGCGGAAATTGGGCGGATCCACACCCAAAATCACTTGACGATAAGCATTAACAAAAACCGCCATCGGATTAATTTGGAAAATCCAGCGATATTTACTGGGAAAAATATCCGCATCATACATCACTGGTGTCAAATACATCCAGGTCATTACCACTAAATTGAGTAAATGACGGACATCGCGATAAAATAAATTGGCGGCGGCTAAAAACAAACTCAAACCATAAGTAAATAAAAATTGGATCACAAAAATCGGCACTACCCACAAAACATGCACTGTCACCCCGTGTCGATAAAAAATCATCATCCCAATCAAAATAATTGAAGCAAACAAAAAGTCAACTACCCGTGCCAGCATTCGCGACAAAACCAAAATCTCTCGCGGAAAATATATTTTTGACAATAAACTCGCACTCCCCACCAAAGCCTCAGCACAAGAAGTGAGTGATTGCGAAAATAAATTCCACGGTAACAAGCCAGTAAACAAAAATAGTGGGTAAGCAACACCTAAATTTTTGTTACCAAAAATATTGACAAAAACAAATGACATCACCAACATCTGAATAAAGGGATTGAGAATCACCCAAAAATAACCGATGACTGATTGTTTATAGCGTTGAGCCAACTCGCGCGCTGTCAATTGCCCCAAAAGTTCGCGATATTGTTCATTGGCAAACACTTCAAAAAAACGCATGTGGTTATTATACCACAAGAAAATAGGTTTTGCGCAGTAGTTTGTTATAGTAGACACTGTCTAAAATATTTTAGACAGTGTCCATTTTTTATTAGACAGTGTCTATTATTTACTTCAATTGACCAATAACTCTCGTCTCTATTGACAGGATACGGTATAATACAGACATGAAACCAAAATTGTTGCTTATTAGTGCCATCGCCCCTTTCCCTGCCACCAGTGGTGGAGCAACGCGTATGTACTACACCCTCAAATATTTAAGTCAAAAATACGAGCTGTATTTTTTGAGTTTTGGTGATGATATCACCGATGATGACGCTACCAACTTTCTTAATCAACATTGTGCTTTCTGGAAAATATATCCACTCAAAAAGCGCAGCTTATTATCTGGACTACCTTACTTTTTTTCCTGTTGGCAATCAGACCGACTAGAAAGAATGATCGGCAAAATCCTAGACGAACACCACATCGAAAAAATCAGACTCGAGTTTACCCAAATTGCCTATTTGCGCCGCTTTTTACCCAGAGGCATACCCGTTACTTTTGTCGCCCATGATATTTCTACTATTAGCTTTCGCCGTCGCCAGCAGGAGAAAATTGCCTTAAACTCACCCTTAACTTGGCTGCGCGCAGGTATGGCTCATGCCAATACTATTGAAATTACCGCTTTTGAAAAAATGTGGTTGCCGCTTTTTGATGAAGTCGTGGCTGTCTCCGCCCATGATGCTGACAAGTTGCGTCAGCTTTTTGCCCTCAAAAATGTCCGCTTGGAGCCCAATGGCATTGACCACATTGATTTTTTGCCGGCCAGCACTCGCTCGCAATTAACTTGTGGCTATATTGGCTCACCGATGCACCCGCCAAATCGTGAAGCCATTAATTTTACCCAGCAGCAAATACTGCCACAATTGACCCAACAAAATGTTGACTATCATTATTATTTGGCTGGTTGTGATCATGAGCCTAGCGTCAATCCCCAGATCACTATTTTGGGTCAGTTGGCACAAACGCACCAGTTTTACTCCCAAATTGACTTTTTGCTGGCCCCAATTTTTGCCGGCAGCGGCACGCGTGTCAAAATACTCGAGAGCTTAAGTCAGGCTATTCCCGTCATTACTACCCCTATCGGCGCCGAAGGCCTCAATCTTCACTCGCCGTTTTTGCAGATCATTGACGCTCGCGATCGCAGTCAGCTCGCTCAAGAAATGAGTCGGCAACTCGTGAGTCTCAAAAATAATTATCAGCGTCTTTTTGCTGACCATGAGAACCGTCAGCGTCTCAAAAAACAACTCAAGCCCTACCTATGGCAACGCAGCTTTGCTTATAGTTGACCCAAGCTTGCTACCGTTTTATAAAACTGCTTTGCCCGTGAGAGAAATTAGCACCATAATAATGCCAGCAATAATATCGCCCACCAAGACAGCAGCAAAAGCTTTGGGGAAAGGCATTTTGATAATCGAAGCAATCGCGGCTCCAGTGTAAACGCCAGTGCCAGGCAAAGGAATGCCCACAAAAATGACAATGGCCCAAAACTTCAGTAATTCCTTTTGCCAATCTTTTTTGTCAGAGCAGTCGATGTCATTAACTTGGCAGGACACTTGTTCGGCTTTGGTGACAAATTTGCGATCCAGCCAAGTCGTCAGCCAGGGCAACCAACCTTTGTGTTTGAGCCAGTCTAGCGCCCAGGCAAAAAGAGGAATAATGAATAACGCTGGTATCATGGAGCCGATCACCGACCACAACAAAGCCTCAAACCAATTCATACCCATAGCAATGGCCACCGGGATCGCCCCGCGCAATTCAATTAACGGTACTAATGATATTATTATAGTATAAACTATAGGATTAACTGCTTGTAGCGGCGCAAAAAGGCCCAAAAGTGTTTCTTTCATGCCGGTTATTATATCACAGTTTTTCTGGACATCTACCAGCAAAGTGTCTATTTAAAGTGGTTCAGATCAAGAGTTTTATCGCAATTTTATCTTGATAACAAGTAATTTACTCACCAAAGTGAAATCATTTGAAATGATCATCTGCTATAATCGGCCCCTATGCTAATCAAAAATCAAAGCGCCACGCTCCAAGGTCTGCAAGCCACACCGATCGAAGTTGAAGTTGACGGTGTGCGCGGCAAGCCGGGGTTAATATTTATTGGCTTGGCAGAAAAAGCCGTTGAAGAGGCAAAAGAACGCATTATTAATTCACTCGCACTCGCGGGTGTGCGTCTACCTGCCAAAAAGTTACTAGTCAATTTGGCACCCGCTGATCTGAAAAAAACTGGTTCCACTTTGGAATTGGCGATGGCTTTATCCTTGTGGGAGCTCACGCTGGGCGAGAAAAAAATTGCGGCAACTGATATCTTTTTTGGTGAATTATCCCTCGATGGCCGTTTGCGCAGCGTCCGCGGTGCGCTGCCGCTGGTACATTTTGCCCGTGATCATGGCTATCGGCGAGCCTTTGTACCAGCGGCCAATGCTCGTGAGGTCAAAATTGTCGCTGGCATTGAAATTTATGCTCTCGAAACTCTTGGTGAGTTGATTGACTTTTTTACCGGCAAAAAGTCGCTCTCACCGCTAGCAGTCGCCCGCTATTTACCCAGCCTCAAACATACCAAGACAGATTTTGCGGATATTATTGGCCAAAAAGTGGCCAAAAGATGTCTGGAAATTGCAGCGGCTGGCGGGCACAATTTACTTTTGAGCGGTGTGCCTGGCGCTGGCAAATCCCTTTTGGCCAGTTCTTTACCCTCCATTCTCCCACCGCTGACTCGCGAAGAGGCGCTCGAGATTAGTACTATTTATTCGGTCTGTGGGATGTTAGGACCAGAAGGGCTAATCCGCGTACGCCCTTGTCGCGCTCCTCACCACACGATCTCGGCAATTGGCCTGGCTGGCGGTGGTCACAATTTGTTACCTGGCGAGATTTCGTTGGCTCATCGGGGTATTTTGTTTTTGGATGAGCTGGGTGAATTCCGGCGCGATGCCCTAGAGATTTTGCGCCAGCCCTTAGAAACTGGGGTGATTACTATCAGTCGTGCCAGTGGTCACGTGGTCTATCCCGCCCAAGTTACCTTAATTGCGGCCACCAATCCGTGTCCTTGCGGTTATCTGGGGAGTAAAAAACATCCGTGTACTTGTAGTGAAGGTGAAATTGCCCGCTATCAGCGCAAACTCTCTGGCCCGATTCTCGATCGACTCGACATGCAGATTTTTGTACCTGAGGTGGAAGTGGAAGAGCTGGCAGGAATGACACCACCAGCCGAAAGCTCAGCCCAAGTGCGCGAGCGGGTCATTCGGGCTCGCCAACGTCAGGAGCAACGCTGGCAATCACTGGGGATTCTCACCAATCATCAATTAACCAGCCAGCAAATCCGCAGCCAACTTCAATTAAGCTCGGGCGCCCAAAAATTACTCTCTCAAGCACTCAAACGCTGGCAACTCTCGGCTCGCAGTTATTTCAAACTCATCAAAGTCGCTAGAACGATTGCTGATCTGGAGACACGAGAGGTAGTCACCATTGAAGAAAATCATATCGCCGAGGCTTTAACTTACAGACAGACGGCTACATCAAGATAAATTGCCTCTTGACAAATGACCAATAATATGATATAATAAATAATATTGAGATAGGGATTGGTGAACAAAAGGCGAGCAATATCAGCCTTTGTTGATCATTAGTCTTGATTCTCACCCGACAAGGAAGCTATTTAACACGAAAGGAGTTGATAAAGCAGATAATACCCGCGCTCGCAGGCAGGACTATCAAATTGGTCCCAAAAAACACAATCATAATCCAAAAAGGAGAAGATAATTTTGTCAAGTATGGAAACAACCAACATTCAGACCCCCGAAGTCTTTATGGCCTCATATGCCGCACATCAACAGTGGCGCCAGAAAAACGCCTACCAGCACGACGACACTCACCCCTGGCAGATTCTTTTCGGCTGCTTGAGCCTGATCGGTGTCATTGCAGCCGTTGTAGAGTTACTCTAGGAGGGTGCAGATGGAAGCGTTGTATTTTTTCCTGGGAGTAGCTGCCAGCTGGGCCGTGTTTTCCCTCATGCACCACGATCCGGAAACGCCCGAGAAGCTACGCCGCAAGTACAAACGGACAAAGCTCGAGAATGGCTGGCTCAAGGTCAAGTTGGCAGGTATGAAGGTCAATGTGCCCGAATACCTGGCAGCCTCCTACAAACGGCACAAATGGTTTGCGTCATGCAATCCAGATGTGTCCGAGCCACCTACGTTTTTCAAACGTCTCGCGTTGGCCACCACTACTGTTATCCTTATCAGTAGCCCTGTTATCGCGATGGCGCTGATGAAGTGATAAATGCGCCCAATCAACTCACGAACCCTTTTCCTTGTTTTTTCGCCGTTGGCCTTAGCCAGCGGCTTTTTTCGTGATGCTAAGATCTTAAGGGTCAACTTAGATTGTTAGGATCAGCCAAGAAAGCATTGAGAGCTTCCCGATTAACATCGCGCGGCTTGGAGCCATTGGCCGGGCCGACAATGCCCGCCTCACACAATTGATCCAAAATTCGCGCCGCCCGCGCATAGCCTACCGACAACCGCCGTTGAATCATAGATGAAGAGGCTTGATCGTATTGAGCAAACATTTTGACTGCATCCAGGAATAAAGCGTCGCGCTCACCACCACCATCACCGCCACTGCTTCCTTTACCACCGCTGACACGGAACTTAGTGGTGACATCATCCACATACTGTGGCTGCCAGTGTTGAGACTTGAGGAAATTGGTCAGATTGCGGGCGTCGGTATCGCTCACCAGTGTACCTTGCACCCGGATAGGTTTGGCTTGATCAGGCGGCAAATAGAGCATGTCACCGTGCCCCAAAAGCTTTTCGGCGCCCACCGAGTCAAGCACCACTCGCGAGTCCATCACTGAGGCGACATTAAAGGCAATCCGTGTGGGGATATTGGCCTTAATCAAACCAGTAATGACATTGACTGAGGGACGTTGCGTGGCCAGCACCAAATGAATTCCGACCGCCCGCGCCATCTGGGCAAGTCTGGTCACTGATTCTTCCACATCATTGGGCGCAAACATCATGATATCAGCAAACTCATCAATAACAATCACGATTTTAGGCAGGGGTGGCACGTCATATAACTGATTGAAAGAATCAATGTTACGCACGCCATGTTCTGAAAGCAATTGATAACGACGATCCATTTCGCCACACGCCCACTTGAGCGCGGAGACGACTTTTTGTGCCTCAACAATCACTGGCGTTAGTAGATGAGGAATATCCTGATACATTGTCAACTCCACTCGTTTGGGATCAACGAGAATCAGCTGCAACTCTTCTGGTGAACAGCGAAAAAGTAGCGAACACAAAAAGGAATTGATACCCACTGATTTACCAGAACCAGTGGCACCGGCAATCAGAACATGCGGCATACGGGCAATATCACCTACTACTTGCTGACCATTGACGTCAATCCCCATCGCCACGGCTAGTTTGGAGGGGTGGTCTTTGAGTGAAGGCTGAGAAAGCATTTTGCGCAAAGTCACAAAGGCCGCTCGACGATTGGGGACCTCGATGCCGACTAAAGATTTGCCAGCGATTGGCGCTTCAATTCTGATCTGACCTGTGGGCGCCGCCAAGGCCAGCGCCAAATCAGTCGCCAAAGCCGTAATCCGTGACAGCTTGGTGCCCATAGCAATTTCCAAGGCGTATTGAGTCACCGATGGCCCACGATTGATCTCTACCACCCGAGCACGCACGCCAAAAGAGTCAAGAGTATTTTCGATAATTTGGGCATTGGCATTGATGTCACCACGGTCAGCCTCACCACCATCAATGGCCTCAAACAAATCCAAAGTGGGATAAACCCAAGGCTTTTTTTCTGCCGGTTGATCAGGGTCAGGATGTTCCGGCTCAAAGGTGGGTTTTTTGATCTCCCCCAAAAGATCAATTTTGTCAAAAGTGTTAATGTGCTCTTGTTTTTCGTCAACCGTCTCAGCATAGGTCTCGGCTGGCGCGGTCATGATCTCTTGATTTTTGGCAAATTTTTCGTCATCAAGACCGCTCATTTTGATGGCCGCTGTTTCTGGCTCAGGATTATCTGTCGTAGCGTCGTTTTGTCTGACGTATTCAACTTCTTGTTGGTCTTGTTCGGCCTCAGCCAAAACAGGAACCATCGCTTTTTGTACTTGACGCTCAGTGACCCACGCGTGCCACCAGTCAGAAATATCTTTGGCTGAGATTTGCCACAAAACTAATTGACCGCCAATAATCAAGCACAAAAATATCAGATAAGCACCAGGACGAGTGATGAGCCCTCCCAAGGCATTAATGGCACCACCACCTACGGTACTTTGAGCAGAAAATCCCGTAACACCAAGAAAAAATAGGACAGTACCCAGCAGAAGGGTGGGTCGTGACCAGATCCAGCGAGTCCGAAAGCATACCAGCCCTAAGTGCAAAAATAAAAATGGCAACACCAAAGCACCAGCGCCAAAATTGACCACCAACATTAAATTGAGGGAACGGAAAAATTGGGTGGTACGCAAAAAAGAGACCATCACTAGCATTGCTAGGCCGCAAAAAAGTACCCCCAAAACCGAAGTCCAAACATCATTATTGACGGCTTGTTTTTTGGTTTTTTTCCTTCTTGCCATACCCTTATTTTATCACACTTTCTTCTATTTCGGCAGGAGATTTTCTAACTAGTCCAAAAACTATAAGTCATTGACAAAGACAGACATTTATCAAGTTCCAACCTCTTTATACATCCAAACATAAGGGTCAATCAAACAGTAGTTGGTAGTCAAAACTATAGAGTTCGCGGCTCTTTAACACTACTTCTTTGCTCAAAGACTCACGACTAGCCTTTATTCTCTGATATACAGTGAACAACAAGCCTGAAGTCTAACTTTCAGTGAGAGCGACGGTTTTCATCACGCCAGCCTTTTTGCTCCCAGGGCAAAATCCAAACAGTCGCTGTACCATTGATAAACTCACCGGCAGGTACATCATCACCATTCCAAGAGTCCACTTGATAGACGAGTTCGCCATCAATATCGGCCGGTACTTTCCAAGGAGCCGCGAGTACCACAAAAGCTGCATTCTCACTTAAGGGTTGGAGGGTCGTTTCTGGCAGCTGGAGAAGCAACAAATCATCAAGTGTTTTGGGTACAAAATTTTCAAAACGCCAGCGATCCACCTGATAGTATTCCTGACCGGGATCCAGACTCGTGACTGGTCGACCGTCGGTCGTAAAAATTAGTGATTGGCTGATCAAGACATCTGCACTACTACTGGCAGTAATCTTTTGCCAATGAGGTGGATTGAAACTGCTACTTTCTAGGTCAGCAACATTCATCGGCATCAGTGACGAAGCGACAAAAGGTGATGAATGCTGAGTCAGCGATTGGCGATGAGATAAACCAGCGGCAATGATGACCAAAAGCAAACACACCACGATGCCAAAACAACTATACCAAAAACTACTCAAAAAAAAGTCAAGTAAACGAGATTTGAGACCGATGGCTTGTGTTTTTAGCATTAATTAATCTTATTAATTATTAATTAAATCAATGATAATATATCACAAAGTGTCAATTTTGTCAAGATAAAACCACAAAAAGACAGCCAACGACCAAAAGTCACCAACACACAAATACTTTTTGTCAAAAGACACTCAAGCGACAACTAACCCATAAAAGGCAAAACAACAGTCTCCTCTTCGCGAGCTTGACGTGGCTGCGGGCTCGAAAAAGTGTCACCTACAGGCAAGTGAGGATTGAGTACCATCACTCCCGGTTCTGGTGCTGGCGGCACGGGAATAGCGGTCTGGTCAGCACTGGAGTTGACGGCTACCGGCTGTGAGGCCGGAATGGCTGACACTGGATTGAGATCTGGCAGACGAACTGGCATTGGTGGGGCGGAACCAATAGCTGGTTGCTCATCACCAGTTGGCGGCGTCACCAAAGTAGTCGGTCCGCTAATAGGTGTCGATTGCACTAGCGGTGCCGTGTCAGTAGGCGGCATGGAGGATGTTTGAGCCACCGAAGGTTGCGCGTGCAGCTGAGCCGAGAAAGAGTTGAGTCCTACCAGAGCCGTTTGCAACTGCTGGCCAATTTGGAGAAAATCCAGCTGTTGACCTGTTAGTAGACGAGATCCAGGAGTCAAGCGACTATGAGTAATACCCAAAAGCGACAAACTCGAAGGACGCGGGGCTGGTGCCGACTCTTCCGCTAAGGCAGCTGGCGCTGTCTCGGCTGTAGTGACTGTCAGTTCACTCACTACGGGGACTGGATCCGTAACCACAGGCTCGGTCATGGCCGGTGCTGGCGCCGGGACAATCACCTCCGGGGTGGGGATCGAAGTAGTCGCCGTCTCAGGAGTGGCATTTATCGAAGCACCAACAGCGCTATCAGCATTAGTCACGGGAGTGCTTGCATTGGCTGGCACCGCAATGAGATTGGGGTCAATATTCGCCTGATCAAGCAAACGCTTGGCTTGCCAATTCTCTTGCTTGAGACCAGCATTATGAATCCGCAGTTCTTCATTCTCAGTTTCCAAACGAGAAGCATAGGCCTGCAAATCTGCCACCTGACTACCAATCTTATCAAGACGTAAGTGGCTGGTTTCGAGTTCTGATTTGAGTCTGTCAGCCTGATTCTTAAGTTGTTCATCAACTCTGACCTTGAAGGCATCAAACTCGTGGACAAGAGTCTCGACTTTTTCCAACCGTTCATCTATAGTCACCAATTGAGTTTTGACCACTTGAGCTTGAGAGGTGAGCTGAGCCAAGGCAGTTGTCTGGACTTGATCAATACGAGTCTGATCAGTCTTGATATCGGTGAGTTGGCGTGAGAGTTGATGAAATCGCTCTTCAAAGTCACGCCTAGCTTTACTCAAATTGGTGTCAGCCGTCTCTACTTGTTTACTCGCCGATTTGGCAATGGCCTCAAATTGGTCACGCAAGGTAGTCAATTTTTTGTTTTGGTCCTGATCCTTGCTTGTTTGTAGTTTTTTGAAGGTGGACACTGCCTCGTCCAAAGCGGTAATTTTCAGCTTAAAGTCCTGCGAATTTTTACCCAACTGATCGCGAACTTCTTGATGAAGTTTGGTTAATTGATCACGCAGTCCTTGTGCCCGAGTACTACTGGTCTGCTTTTCTTTTTCCAGTTTACTTTCGAGTTGATCAGCAATCTTGGTAAAACTAGAAATCGACGTTTCCCCCAGCTGGCGAATACCACTAGCAGTGGTCTGTTCCAATTTCACCAAACGTTGGGTCGTGAGACTCAGGTCGTGAGTGAGCGTGTCAATCGTCTGAGCTGCAATCGTCAAATCGCGCGACATTGAGTCTAGCCGTGTTTGTTGGGGGTCAGTCAGGCGGTGCAAAGATCGCTGGAGCTCGTCCAAACGGGTGTCAATTGAGTCACAACGGCTATCAACATATTCGTGATTGGCCGCAATCATCATTGGCACTGACTGGAGTGACGAGGCCACCGGTTCCACCTCATCAAGTGTCTCGTGCTTATCTGTCTGTTGAGTGGGCGGGCGCTCAGTATCAGTTGTGACCTGTTTGTCAGACAAGTCAGTTACAATGGGGACAAGTGAGGTTAAAAACAATTTTTGTTGCTGTTCACTCAGACGCAAACCGCCTTTTTGCAAGTCATCAAGCACCGCCTTGAGGCTATCCTCAGCGTCAATGCCCGCGGCAATATCAGCCTTAACCTCACGGCGTTGATCGGCTCCCAAAAGCTCCAGCGCCAAATCCGCCAGTTGCTTTTGCCAATCGGCAAAACCTATCACCTGCTGATAATCATGCCGTCCCAAAACTTCCCACGCGGCCAGCATTCGATACCAATTATTACCAGTGGCAAAACTCTCTAGCAAATCGGCCACATGATGACCAAGCTCAAGTCGCAAACGCTGGACATCAGCCACGATACCGCGCCATTCGGACTCGAGTTTTTTGATTTGCGCGTCATTGATACCAGCAAAAATTTCATCCAGACTCGCGGCCACTGATTGGTAGGAATGATCATCACTTATCAAGCCGTCTAGAATTGCTAGCAGGTTGGGAACAAAATTGTCCTTGTCTAGTGGTAGATCAGCCAAAACTTGCAGACGCTGCTTTTCGTCTTGCAGTGTTTGTTTGATGCGATCTATATCCAAGTCCGCCGTATCATTATTGACTGTCTCCTGGACCGCAAGACCAGTGAGAGGGTCAAAAAACTCTTCATCTTGTCTCTTGGTAGCTTTCTTGGTCTTGCTAGCAGCGGTTTTTTTGTCTGACTTTTCAACCGATGTGTCTTTTTTGGCGGCGACAGTATCAAGAGAAACTGCACCCAAGTCACTGATGGCCGGCTTAGTAGTTGGCAGGCTCGTTTTGGCCACCGCTAAGGCTGATTCCCCCTCGCGTGCAGGCAGTGGGCTGCTGAGATCTTCGATCGTGACTTGAGTCGTCTTCATAGAGGTTACTGGTTGCTATTCCACCCTTTCTTCAAAACACTACTCAGTAAACTGTTAGCTTTTGGTAAACCTGCTGACGCTGGAGCGGGCGCAGGGGTGGGTGGGGTTACTGGCATCACTGGCGCCACCTCAGGTGCAGGTGCCACTTCGGGCGTAGGCATCACGACCGCTGGCGCAGGCTCAGGAGTGCTGGTAGGAGGTGCGATCGGCAAGCTCTCATCCAGACCATTATTGGCCGCCATGCTAGGCTCACTCACAGGAGGCAAACCTGACAAATCAGTTACACTACTAGAACTAGCGCTCAAATCCGGTAAGATAGGGGCCACGGGTTCACCAGCAGGCATCGGCGGCATCACCATCTCAGGCATAGATGACATCGCTGGCTGTCCTACGGGTGTCGCTGGCATCGCAGGTGCCGCTGCCGTGGTATTCATCGGATTGGACTCCGGTAAAGTGACATTCATTGGGACTACTGTTTGTGGTGGCATCATCTGCGGACCAGCCACAGGCGCTGTTGTTTGAGCTTGACTCAAGGTGTCAACAATAGCTTGTCGCAAATCAGCCAAGGCTTTTTCAATCTGAGGGCTGAGACTTTGATCGTTCATAATATTCTTCCCACTGCTACTTAATTTTTACATTATAACTAAATTTACAAGATTTTGCAAGTAGCAGTTTTTGTTAGTATTTTTGTGTGAGTAGGCACGAAAAACATCCCTCATGATGATGAGGGATGTATTAGGATAGAATTATTGGAGGATGCCAGCCAGCCACATGCATGTCTGGCCCGCTGCATAGGTGCTCAGCAGTGCGGCCGCCAACGTGATGAAGCGCATAAATTTCTGCTTGGTTTTGTGACGCACTCTGATGAGGTGTCCAAAAGGGTGCAAATAAATCCGTTCGCATCGCATTGTCATTACCTCCTTTTTTTAAGATCAAGTCGATGTGGTAGCGCGATTGCTTTTTACCGACTCAGTAACAATGATTATAACATATAAATTACTATTTGTCAAGCGTTTATAATAATTAGTTATGAATATTTCTGCGGAGCTCCGCACCGAGCTCGGCATTTTTTAAAAGTAGACAAAATGTGAACAATTTAAGATTTATGTTAAACGCGTGTTAAACGCCTACATCTGGTTTTTGGTGACAAAAATGGCGTTTTTGTTATTTGAGTACATCTCAATTTCCTATTTTTTTGAGCGTTACTATCTTTTGCAAAAGATCATTTTTGTGTTTTTCTTGCTCCAGGGTGGGGTCATCAATTTTTTCCAAAGCGGCCAGCTCGCGAGTCAACCCTTCAATTTCTTGAGTGGCAATTAATTGATCCAAGACCATTGTTTGCTTTTGCCATTCTTGCCACAAATCAGTTTTTTGCAAAAATTTTAAAAAAGTTTGATTGAGACTCAAAAGCGCCACTTTTTGCTGGAAGTCTTCTGGCAAACTTTGATGAAAGTCTTTGAGTGTCCCTTGTGGGTGCTGACGATAAAAAGTCTCCCAATACCGACT
This sequence comes from bacterium, assembly GCA_017431625.1. GTDB lineage: Bacteria > Patescibacteriota > Microgenomatia > UBA1400 > PJMF01 > RGIG2560. The sequence goes on from JAFRKQ010000004.1 coordinate 16,282, forward strand.
CAGTTTTTGCAAGGCCGGTGTTTCCCAGTGAGTTTTGAGCAGATAGTCGCTCCCAGCAGCCACATTTTTTTGGACCCCCAAAAGTTGTAAAAACAAAAACCAAACGTAGTTTTCCAGCCGTCGCCTTTTGGTGGGTTTGGCTTTGGGCGGCGTCGGCGTCACGGGTGTGCGAGCCGCTGCCAGCAAATTTTTCTCGGCCGACATTTGCCCCCATTGTTGGATATCCGCCCGGACCACGTCCAAGTCTTGTCCCAAAATGTCAGCCACTTTTTTGAGATAAAACTCGTATTCGAGACGATTGTCGATCAAAGGAAAAACTTGACCCAATTGTTGGAGGGCTTGCTTTTGGCCATCTATTGTCCGGATATTATTACTCGTGGTAATCACTTGAATAAAAAACTCATACACGCTGACGGCTTTTTTGACTTGTTCACGCCACGCGGCGGCATCAGCCCGTGCCAGTTCGTCCGGGTCCTTGCCACCAGCCACCATCACCACGCGCAAATCCACCCCGTGTGGGCGTAGCACTTTGATCGCTTTTTTGGTGGCATTAATACCCGCACCGTCACTATCAAGCGCCAGCAGGACTTTATCGGTGTAGCGAGCAATGAGATTGGCGTGATCTTCAGTGAGAGCTGAGCCCTTGATCGCACAAACATAGTCCACTCCTGCCTGAGAGCTAGACAGCATGTCAAATTCACCCTCGACGATCAACATCATTTTATTTTTGCGAATTTGTCCCGCATGTTCATGCAGGCCATAAAGCATTTTGCCTTTGTGATAAACAATTGTTTCGGGGGTATTGATATATTTACCCTCATCCGGATTGGCCACTAGCTGTCGGCCCGAAAAACCCACTATTTGCCCGCGATGATTGCGCAAAGGAAACATCAGCCGCCCGCGAAAAGTGTCATAAATTCGTCCAGTATCTTTTTGCCGCGCCATCCCACTGGCCACAATTTCTTTGTCGCTAAATTTTTGCGCGTGCAGATGATTGCACAGTGCCTGCCAATCATTGGGTGCTGCCCCTAGGCCAAAAAGCTTAATTAAAAATTGACTGGTGCCACGAGTTTGCAGGTAATCACGAGCCGGCTTACCCACGGGCTGATCTAAATTTTTTTGGTAAAACTCCCCCGCCGACTCGAGAACCGCCAGCACTCGCGCTCGCAATTTATCTTCGGGTGTTTGCTGGCGATTGGTGAGTGTCACTCCCGTAAGTCCCGCTAAATATTCAAGGGCTTCGCGAAAAGTCATCCCTTCATATTTTTCCAAAAAACTAAAAGCATCGCCGCCCTCACCACAACCAAAACATTTATAAAAGCCCAACTGATCATTGACATGAAAACTCGGCGATTTTTCATGATGAAAAGGGCACAAACCTTTCATGTAAGCACCCGCTGGCGTCAGCTTTACCCTTTGGCCGATAATCTCACTCAAAACCAGTCGTTCTTTAATGTCTTGTATTTCTGACATTTTAGTCTCCGTGTGCGAGTGCCAAGGCACTGATGTGATTAAAACCTTGAGCGTGCAACACTCGTGCTGCCTCATTGAGAGTCGCTCCCGAAGTGACCACGTCATCCACCAGCAAAATCCGACATTCACGATCGAGTGGCGAAGCCACGGGGGTAAAAATATTTTTGGTTTTTTGCAAACGCTCCGCTTTGTCTTTGCTAAGGGCCTGTTTTTGGCGGTGGACGCTGCGGCGCAAAAGCTGCTGGCAGGGAATTCCACTCAAACGCGATAGCTCCTTGGCGATCAGCAGTGACTGATTATAGCCACGCTCACGAAATCTTTTTTGGTGTATGGGGATAAAAGTAATCACATCGGCCTCAAAATGTCCAAATTGATACAGCCAATAAGCCAGCATAGATGATAAGTCACGCACACCCAAATATTTGTAGTGATGCAAAATTTTTTTGACCAAGGGATCGTAAACCAAAAGTGCCCGGATGTCTTGTACATAGACTGGCTCGCCAGCGGCAAAAAGCAACGGCACCAAATTATCAGCCAAAGTAAAATCAAGATGCGAATAGCACCGCTCACACACATACTCGCCCATACGACCACAACGCAAACAAAAAGGCGGATAGATTACATCAAGCAACCAGTTGAATATTTTTTTTATAGCTTTCCACATCTACATCTTATTATATCACAGCTGTTGCTAGTTTGGCGCTACAATTGCCCCTTGACAATCACTGCAAAATGTTATATAATGACCTACAATGATAAAAAAATGGCGTTTTGATAAGTTAAAAAGTTTTTTTGTGACCAAAGACAATTCTTTTTGTCCGGCGACAGTTTTGTCAAGCACTGTTTTTAAGTTGCAAGACATTAATCCCGACGGCAGCGGTGGCTTGCACATTAATTCCAATCCCGGTCTGCTTTTGCGCAATGTTTTGACACTCACCATCACTGTGGCTGCTTTGTTGACACTTTATCATTTGATCATGGGGGCGATCCACTGGATTCTTTCTGGTGGTGACAAGGGCAAAGTCGAGGACGCGCGCAACCAAATTTTTGCGGCAGTCATTGGGATTTTGATTTTAGCGTGCACTTGGGCTATTTTCCAACTAGTCCTCACGATTGCTTTTGGCACTGATGCTAGTGGGATTGCTTTACCCACGCTTGTTGATGGTATTTAAAATTATTCGTATTTGTTTTCGCCAAGGTGAGACTGCCGAGCTCCGCACATAGCTCGGCACTAGAGTGCACAGCTCCGCGCGGAGCTCGGCAACAAAATAGTATTGATTTTTATTTAATTAATGGTTGCAAGATCGTCTCCACCTGTGCGGGACTTTCAGCTTGCATCAGCTGTGAGCGCCAACTTTTGGCTTCCGGGAAATTAGCAATGTAAGCCGCTAGATGTTTGCGCATCGGCACAAAAGAATACTTATGGCGCGTGTGATATAAATCGGCAAAAAGTTGGCTGTGCTCAATGGCGACTTGCGCGCGCTCACTTAATGAGGGCACATGATCGGTAAAAACCCACGGATTGCCCAAAGCCGCCCGACCAATTAAAGCGCCGTCTAGTCCATAGTCGTGAATCGCTTGTAGGGCCTGTGCGCGTGAGTGAAGATCGCCATTGCCAAAAAGCAATGTGGACGGCGACAGCTGATCGCGATACTGGACCATACGGCCGATAGTCTCCCAATCAGCGGTGCCGGTATAGCCTTGTTTGAGCGTGCGACCGTGAATCGTTAGGCGCGCTGGATGGAGTGTGAGTAAAAATGGGATCCAGTCATCGGCGCTGTTGTGTTCATAACCAATTCTGGTTTTGATACTGACTGGCAACTCAGGCTTAAGCTCACGCACAGTCTTTTGGACACAGCCAACAATCTCACGCGCCAGCTCGGGAGTCTTGATCATTGACGCCCCCGCTCCAGAATGAACTACTGTTTTGGCCGGACAACCAAAATTAATCTCCACGCCACTAAAACCCAAAGCGATAATGTCACGGGTGCACTCGGCGAAATAAGCCGGTGTGACGCCGTAAATCTGTGCAATCAATGGCTGTTCGCGCGCATCAAACTGCAAATCCGCCAGCAACCGTTCACGGGCGTGATGCCAGCCCTCAACATTGACAAACTCAGTCGTCAACAAATCAGGCTGACCATACTTTTTGGTGATCAAACGCATAGCTTGATCAGTGACCCCATCCATCGGGCTCAAACCAAGTTGTGGTGGCACTGCTGACACTTGCATACTATATATAATAGTATATCATACGCGTCAAGTAAAAGCATCATGCCTGCCAAGGCAAGTCAACTTATCATTGACGCGGCTGTTTGTCAGTTGCCTCTTGTCAGCGGGCTCCTGCTGGTGTATAATAGGGTCAATGTGGAAAAAGTTTACTCAGCGGTTTTTGGTGATAGTCAGTAGTTGCTGGCTACTGGGTGCGGGTTGCTTATCGGCAGTTCATGCTTACGGTCTTGGTGAGTTTGCCCCCTACTCCTCAGCGCCCGCTGATGCCAATCATGCTGGCCAGAGTATCGTGCAGATCGTCATTGTGGTGGCCGCTTTACTCACCTTGGGTTATTTGATCTGGGGCGCGATCGACTTGATCAAAGCTGGCAGCGACAAAAGCAAGCTGGAAGCAGCTCGCAATAAGATGCTTTATGCGGTTATTGGCATTCTGATACTCGCCTCAACTTGGGCGGTCTACGAACTAGTCATTAAAGTCACCCTTGGTTCTAATCTTAGTGACGTCAAGCTGGAAAAGCTCAACAATTAGTGTTGTTTATTGTGTCCCTTTGATTTTTTGCTCATTTTTGTGTATATATGAGACATTATGAGGATTTTTTTTGCACAAATTTGCTGACAAATCCGTAAAATTGCTCTCATTTTTTCTCAAAATGGGTGTATAATATATCAAAGCATCATTTAGACTCTAAAATTGTTAAATTTTCGATGCTAAATGAATAAAAACTAAAAGAAAGGCATGATGAAAAGCTTTTTGAAAAAATGCGCTGCCAGTGTCGGAATGGCGGTGATTGCGACCGCAGGGATGCTCTCACCGGTCATGGCAGAAGATGCCAGGGATTTACTCAAAAACATGGATCCTACCCAAAACAACAGTGGCATCAAAATCTCTGCCAATGCTGGCCAATTGGCGCGCAATATTATTACTATTGTCTTTATCGTGGCTGCTGTGATGACTCTTTTTTATCTCATCATGGGGGCGATCAATTGGATTAGCTCTGGTGGCGATAAGGGTAAAGTGGAAGACGCCCGTAACAAGATTACCTCTGCCGTCATTGGTCTTTTGATCTTAGCGGCCGCTTGGGCGATCTACCAGTTGGTGATCACCATTGCTTTTGGCACCAACAGCGGCGGGATTACTATCCCCTATTTAGCAAGCTGATTTCTTCTCATTCTCATTCCATAAAAATCTCGAACTTCGGTTCGAGATTTTTTTATTGATAATATTTGCAAGGGTATTGTGGTCTATTGACTACAATTTGACAATCAAGGGGTTAATTTTACGGGCCCGTCTTAAAGCCCTCTCACCTACGGCCGGCGATGGTATTTATCCACTCTCACCCATGCCCATGCCGTGGCTACATTATTGCCTAGTCACACCATGCTACCTCAAAGTAAATAGTCGTGAGCATACACTCACAACAAAAACCGCCGGTATCATTCCCGAGCGGTTTTGATAATCTTATGTCAGCGCGATTATTCTTCTGCCGCTGGCTCCTGACAAAAATCAGGCTCCTCACTGCTAGCACAGCAGATGATCTTTTTGTACGCATCCGCTACCCGTTGACCACCACCAAACTCCACATCAGAGACAGGATCAGTGTCATTGAGGAAGAAACTTGGAGTGCCACTCACTTGCAACTCATTAGCTCTGGCGATATCAGCTTTGATAATTCCCAAGCCACGCTCCTCACTAGCCATACAGGCATTAACACTGGTGGCATCCACACCCGCTTGAGTCATACAAGCTTGAGTCTCACCACCATCGGAAATACAGGCGATATAAGGCCAGAAAACGTCATGCTGCTCACTTTGGATACAGACTTGGCGAGTATTTTCCTCCCCTGCTTCTGGACTGCCCAAAAAGCCGATGATGTTATCGCCATCAACAGTACCCGCATAATGGAGACGGATTTGTTCACCCAAAGCCGGGTTTTCTTCCACCGCTTGAGCAATTTGGACCTCTGCTTGTTTACAATAGCCGCACTCAGATGACACGTAAACATCCAAAACTGGATGCTCTGATTTGGTCAACTGTTCGCACGACTGTGCCATAGTAGCACTACTATCAGTACTGCCGCTCTCGCCCAAGAGTTCATCGACATCATAACCATCCACAAAGAATGTCTTAGCATCGCGGGTAATATAAGAAGTGAACTCTTCCTCATATTCCTCAAATTTGATGGTAAAGCGATAAACACCAGACTGATTGACCGGTTTACCGATCTCCTCCAGCGTCATGCCGCCACCCAAGGGCTCGACAATTTCCGGCAATTTGGCCTGAAGTTTGCTAATTTGGTACATCTCAACCGCTTTCCAGCCGATCAAAACGACCGCTAAAGTCAAAACGACTGCTCCACAAAAGACCCCCCAAGGGAAAGCTGACTCTTGGGATTTGTTTTTGGCCTCGGCCTCGAGCCGAGCCAACTCCAAACGAGCTTGTTCGACCACGTCGAGTTTGGCTGAGTCCTCTGCTTGTTTGCCGGGACGACCAACTTTCGCTTTGGTCGCCTTATCCTTTTTTACTTCTTTGACCTCGCTATTTTTAGCGGCAGTCTCATTGCTTTTTTTTGGCATATTCATTAAAATATCACTGTCTATCAATCATTTCTGTTTGACCAACACGATATTTTCATCCTTTCTACTGCTTTTTACTAACTTTTAGCAAGTAGTTGTAATTTATAATATTTTTCGCAAAAGTCAAGAGGCAATTTTGGTCACTTGACAGTGTCGTCACCATTTTACCAGCTGATTGTGAAAATAATGTTAAAAAGACGTTTGCTTGACACACACGAGATTTGTTGTTAAAATGTTTGTATGTTTGACTTAGATTTGGGAAGTTTAGGAAGTATTTTTGGTCGGCGTTCTCGTAGCATTAATTTTATCACGGTCAAAAAAGATCACATGGCTGCTGGCCTACAGATCGCTATTAATTGGGGCTTGGTGATCACGATCCTGGTGGCTATCACTTTGTGGATCGCCACTGGAGTGGAGTATTATCTGCGCCGTACACTCAATGATCTCAATACCAATGTAGCTAGTATCGGTAACGAGGTTTTGAGCAAAAAAGATCGGCTTAAAGGCAATAATATTCGCTTTGAAAGTAAATATTTGGCCATCAGCCAAAAACTCAATCGCTATTATCTTTTGGCTAATGACGAAAAAATGGTGGACTTGTTTGGGATTTTATCATCAATATTGCCAGACGGCATGCGTGCTACCACCCTCACTATCCAGCCTCACACCGTTCGGATGGTGTTTTTCATTTCTGGCGATGAAGAATATCAAGCCTTGGTGGATTTTGCTGCCAATCTGCAGTGGCTAGCTACCAATTCTTCCTTTCAGGACGGCAAAAAGCTCATTATGGAGGAGCCGGCTATTAGTGAGATTGCCATGGCTTCTGATCGTGCCAGTGGTGGCACCGGCTTGGAAATGTCTTTTAGCTTTGATTATTCGATTGAACAGGCGCAGGAGTGAGGACATCATGGCGATAGACAAAACTTATCTGCAAAACTACTTTGAGCAAATTGTCAGCGAGATCAAAATGGGCGGGCAAGTCAACTGGCGCTGGCGTGAACTGCGCCGACATCTTTTTGGTGAGGTCACTGATCCCGACTTGGCTGATGAAATCGCCACACGCAAAATTGCCCAGTTCAAACAAGCCGGTATTGTTTTTGTTTGTGGGCTGGTAGTAGCTGGCATGATCGCGCTGGTCATGCAAAGCATTTTTCAGAGTCTTAATTATTGGGACGAAATCAGAGATAAACGCCAGCTACTCGTCCAACTGGAAGAAAAATTAAGTCAGCTAGAAACTGCAGAAAAAACATATAATACTCTCGAAAGCCAGAAAGACATTGCTGTCATTGATGAGGCCTTCCCTGACTATAGTGACGTTGGCACGGCTTTGCGACTGATCGGCAAAGTCGCCAGTGAAGTCATCGATGCCAATCAAGATATGGTGATTACCTCCATTAGTGTTGATAATCTACCACTTGATAAGCCCAATACCGCGACTATCAATGCCGGCGCGGGCACCAATCAGCTTTTGCAAGAGCATGAAGTCGGTATCTCTTTGAGTGTCACTGGCAGTTTCCAGTCTATTCGTGAGTTTGTCTCTCGTCTCAAGAATCTGCGTCACAATTTCCGCATCGAACAGTTGGCCTTTTCCAGCGATGAGACCAGCGGCAGCAATCTCTTAAATACTAGCATTCGTTTGACGTATTATTATTACAATTAAGGAGTAGTATGAACACTGATGAATTTTCCCTCTCTCCTGTCACCAAATTGATCATTTATATTGTCACTGTCGCCTTGGGCGGTTGTGGTTGGCTGGTTTTTAACTATATTTTATACACACCAGTACAACCAATTGATGACTATTCCGATACGGTCGCGATTCAAATCGGGACTACTCCCCTGCGCACTGAGGTCATCGACGATATGCGTCAAGGGGTGGTCTACAGCGAGGAAGAATTGGCTCCATCGGCTTTTAATATCTACATTACCCAAGAAGAAGGAGCCGAGCAGGGCAAACTCAATTTGGTTCGCTACGAGCCGTCACTGCCTTATGATAGAGGATATGTAGCCCCCGACAAAGTTTGACTTATAAACTATGAACATTAATACTTGCACAAAACGAAAAAATGTGGTATAATCGGAACTATGACAAAAGCTAAACAACTTATATTAGGCTTGTTATTAGTTAATTATTTTGGACTCACACTCGCGGGTAGTGCGTTGGCACAAAATTATTCCTCAACTACACCGGTTACTGCGGTGGCTCAACCAATTACTACTCCTACACCTGTACCAGTAGTGGTGGCCACCCCGATGCCAACCCCCGTTCCCACTCCTACACCCACTCCCGTGCCTACACCAGTGCCTACACCAACTCCGCTACCAACTCCTAGCCCCATAGCCAGTCCGGTGGCGACCAGTTTGCCCGTCACTGGTAGTGGTAACGCCACCTTAATGCTTATGTTTACTCTGGGAATTGCCACTTGCATTTTCTCAATTTATCAGTTAAAATTAAGTAACACAAGAAAGTAAGCAACTGCGACAGACAGTATGAAGAAAGGTTAGTAATTATGAAAAAAACAATCGCCTTGGCAATCACCATTTTGGCCCTCGCTGGAGCGACATCAATGGCCAGTGCTCAGACTGCAAGCACTGTTGCTGTACCAACGCAACGTAACCGACCAGCAACACAAACGACCGTTGATCCTACAGCCACCGTCCAACAATCCACCGTGCAAGTCACTGATATCAATCAAGTCCAGGATACCACCCAGGTGGTTATTTCCACTCCTGTGCCTGCCACTCCCACCCCCATGCCTGTGTCTGGTAGCATGAGTAATACTCTGGCCATGATGATGGCGGGTTTGCTCCTGGTCGCCTCTGGTGCTTATTTCTCTTTGCGCCAAAGCTAAACCATTTGCTTTTGATCACCAGCAGCCTCTACCTCTTGGTAGAGGTTTTTTGTGACTTGATGTGAGCCCGATTTCACCGGCTGGCGGGCATATTTAGTCTTATATTATACCACAAAGTATCATTTTTGTCAAGTCCGTATCCTTACTGGGCACATTTCCTCACGCCAGCAGCCCAATCATATGGTATAATAGCCGCATGCAACAGACAGTGTTAATTACAGGCGGTGCTGGTTATATTGGCTCGCACGCCGTCAAACTTTTCCTCGAACGTGGTCTCAAAGTGGTGTGTTTTGATAATTTTTCTCGTGGTTGGCACGGCGCCGTTGAGACTTTGGCCCAGTCGACACCAAAAGGACAATTGAGTGTGGTGGAGGGCGATTTGCGCCGGCGCGAGGACATTGACAAGGTGTTTGCGACCTATCCGATTGATACCGTTTTACATTTTGCGGCTTTGTGTTCGGTCGATGAGTCTACACGTGAGCCTGAGCTTTATTTGAGTAACAATGTTGGTGGCTCTATCAATCTTTTCCAGAGCATGCTCACCCACAGGGTCAAAAAGTTGATTTTTTCTTCTACTTGTGCTGTCTATAATGGCACCACTGCCCCGATGCCACTGACGGAAGACATTACCCCTGACCCGCTGATGATGTATGGTGATAGCAAGTGGATGATCGAGCGGGCGATCAAATGGATGGCCCAAGCACATGACTGGCAATACGTGATTTTTCGTTATTTTAATGTCTGTGGCGCCTCGAGTGATGGTAGCATTGGTGATGCCAAAAAGCCTTCCGTTCACTTGATGCAAAATGCCGTCCGTGGAGCCATGGATTTGGAACCTTTTTATTTTACCTTTCAGCCAGTAGACACACCCGATGGTTCACCAATTCGTGACTATGTGGACGTGGAAGACTTGGTAATGGCTCACTTTCAGGCCTGGGAATATCTGGGTCAAGGTGGGCAGAGTGAAATTTTTAATCTTGGCAACGGCACGGGTTACTCAGTCAAACAAATTGCCGAGGCCGTCGAAAAAGAATTTGGCATGAGCTTTGAAAAAAAGACTGATGGTGCCAAGCGTGCCGGTGAAAGTGCTCGTGCTTACGCTGACCCGAGCAAAGCCCAAAAAATTCTTGGTTGGCAGCCGCAAAAATCACTCACTGACTCCATCCAAAGTCTGCGCCGCTGGTACGAGGGACATCCACATGGTTGGGAGTGGTAGAAATTCTTTATGACAAGGACAGGACGCTGGCAACACTGGGCCACCAAAAATTGGTTGACGCTGGTAATTTGGGTGGGGACATTGTTGGTAGCCAACTGGGTATTATTGACCAAACCGATTTTTTATACTCATGACTATTTGCATGGTGCCAGAATTGCCGAAATGGCTCGCGGCTTGTTAGAAGGCCAGTGGCCCGTGATTTGGAGTCAAAACTTTGGTTTTGGCTTTGGGATGCCGATTTTTGAGTTTTACGCACCCGCACCATACCTGGTGGGAGCAATTTTTTATCTGCTCGGTTGCAATCTAGTCTGGTCAACCAAATTGCTTTTCCTGACAGTCAATATTGGGACGATGATCGGGATGTATTTGTGGGCGCGAGAGTTTTTTGCCAGTCAGACGGCAAGTCTAGCAGCCAGTTTTTTGACCCTTGCCAGCTATCGGGCTATGGATCTTTTTGCTCGTGGGGCAATGAGCGAACTGTGGGGCATTATGGCTGTCACTTTTTTGCTCTCTGGAGTTACCAGACTGATCAAGCAAGAAAAATATTCTTGGTGGCTCACAATTTTTGGCGGGAGTCTTTTGTGTTTGTCACATAATATCATTATGATGCTCGCCGCCCCACTGGTCGCCATTTATGCCCTTGGCCTGCTTATCTGGCAAGCGGGTCGTTCGGGTTTGGAGTCACGCTGGCGCAATTTTTTGCGTCCAGGCTGGGGCAAAAGTCAGTTTTGGCGTTTGCTGGCCCAACTGGCACTAGCCGCCGGTGTGATTTTACTCCTGACAGCTTTCTATTGGTATCCCGCCATTAGTGAAAAGGATCTCACCCAAGTGGACACTTATATTTTGGATGACTATTATGATTATCATCTGCACTTTCTCTACTTGCGCCAGCTTGTGACGGACAATTTTGGTTATGGCGGTAGCAGCTGGGGGCCAGATGATGGTTTGTCGTTCTTTTTGGGCTGGGCACAGTGGTGCGGGCTATTGTTGAGTATCGGCATGTGGTTTTATTGGCTAGTGCGCTGGTGTTGGCGAGGCCACTCTTGGTCAGCCAAAAAGAGACAAAAATTCTACAATCTGTTGTTTTTTTCCTTTATATCAATTATTTTTGGATTTACTATTTTTATGACTTTACTCAAAAGTCGGCTATTGTGGGATCTTGGCGCGTCATTACTAGCCTTTACGCAATTTCCGTGGCGCTTTTTGGGTGTGAGTGTTATCTGGCTCGCTTGGCTAGCTGCCTGGGGACTAGAGTGGTGGCCGCGCCAGACTAAGTCTGTCGCCATTATTAGTCTCTGGTTGCTATTGATAGCGACTAGTAGTCATTATTTCCAGGGCGATCACTATCTGGAACCAACGGTCTGTCGCGCTCAAGTCGAGGAACAAGTGGCCGAAAATCAGGCCGCCTGTGCGAGTCAAGAGCACACGGGGGAAACTCCATTTTATATTGATGATCCGGAATATATTCGTCAGGCGATGAGTCCGGTCTTGGTGGACTACTTGCCTCGTGACTTTGCCAATTACACCCGCGCCGATGACGGTAGCCTTGACTGGCGGCGAGTAAATCTCGAGACCAAAGTCCTCAATCTCGAGACTCAACCAGCAGTCTTAGTGGAGCGCATGCACGAAAAGTTGTATGATTTTAATCTGGAAGCCAGTAGTGAGGTGGAGCTGGCCATTGTCTACTATCCAGGCTGGACACTTGAGCGTGATGGTCAACCTCTGGACTTTAGCGTCAGTGAGCGTGGTAACATCACGATTAATTTGCCCGTGGGCCACTCACGTGTGGGGCTTTATCTGGACAGCACGCCCAGGCGTCGGCTCGCCAATTGGCTTAGCGGTTTCACCTTGATCGGTTTAATTGCCGAAGGAATTTATCAACCATGGCAGAAAAAACAAGCTTAAACTCAACCAGCAAGCCTCTTGACGCTAGCGCGATCAAAAAAAAATCAGTGGGAGGGGCGGTGAGTTTTTTTGTCCGTACACTCATTCTCAATGGTTTAGGTTTTGTCTCCACCCTCATTCTTGGTGGTCTGCTGGAAAAAACCGAATTTGCCGTTTATGGCGTGGTCACGCAAATTATTGGTATTCTCACATTTTTTTCTGATATTGGTCTCGCCTCAGCTTTGATCCAAAAAAAGTCTGAGCCCGATGAGCGTGACTATCAGACTATTTTTTGGACACAAATGGCTTTGTCTTTTGTCATTGTACTGATTTGTTTTGGCTTAGTGCAAAGTGGTGTTTTTGCCTCACAACTCGGCAGCGAGGGTCCAGGCATTTTGTACGCTTTGGCTTTTGGTTTTGTGCTGGCCACGCTCAAAGTGGTGCCTTCAATCAAGCTGACGCGTGCACTTGATTTTTCGCGACTGATTTGGCCACAAATTCTTGAGCAAGTGACTTATCAAGGATTGCTAATTATCCTCGTCTTGCGTGGAGTTGGGGTGGCGGCTTATACTTATGCCATCTGGGCGCGCGGGATTATTGGTGCGATTGCAATGTTGATACTCGTTCCCTTTTGGCCACGGCTGATTTTTAGTGGCAAAAGTTTTCTATCCTCAGTCAAATACGGTTGCAAATTTCAGCTCAATGACCTTTTGGCTCGAGTCAAAGACCAACTTTTTTATCTTTTTGTCGCTTCCAATTACGCTCAAGTCCATTTTGGTGTCACCCCAGAGCAGTTTGGTATTATTAGCTTTGCCAAACAATGGTCCATGTATCCTTACAATCTTACCGTTCAAAACGTCATGTCAATTACTTTTCCCACCTTTTCGCGGCTACAAGGTGACAAACGACTGATCAGACGAGCCATTGAAAAATCTATTTATTTTATCACTCTGGCAATTTTCCCGATTTTGACCGGTATGTGCGTCTTTTTTTGGCCACTCACTCAGGTCATTCCCGCCTATCACAAGTGGGAAGACGCACTGGTGTCTTTTGTTTTTTTCACACTAGCCATCGCCCCGGCCGCTATTTCCAGTCCACTAACCAATGTCCTGAATGCCATCGGCAAGATTAATGACACGCTCAAACTCATGGTTTTGTGGACGGTACTCACCTGGATCGTGGCTGTACCATTGCTGAAAGTGTGGGGCTTTGATGCCGTTGCGATTGCCTCCTTTTTGATTTCGCTGACTAGCTTCTTGCCGGTATTTATGGTCAAAAAATATGTGGATTTTAACCTCTGGGATCAGATCTGGCGCCAACTAACCGCTAGCCTACTGATGGCCGCTTTTGGTTTGGGGTTAATGCACGTCTGGACACAATCTTTAATTTGGACACTGATTGGCGGCGCTGGTAGCAGTCTTGTCTATGCCCTTTCAGTGATTGTCTTGGGCCGGACAAAATTATGGACGGAAGTCAGGAGTTTGCGATGATTGCTTATTTGCAAGGGCGACCATTAGTTAATGCCGATAGTGTCACTATTATCACCACTGGTGGTGTGGGTTATAAGGTTTTTGTGGGAGGCAAAATCCTCGGACGCGCCCACACTGACAATTTGGAACTTTTCACCTACACCTTTGTACGTGAAGATCGGCTGGAGCTTTATGGCTTTACTAGTCAAGCAGATTTAAGTCTTTTTGAGCTTTTGTTATCAGTTTCTGGCTGTGGCCCCAAAATGGCTCTCGCTTTGGCTGACGCTGGCTCGGCGCAAATTATTGAAGCGATCCAACAGGCTGATGTCACTTATTTCACGAGCTTTCCGCGAGTAGGCAAAAAACTGGCTCAAAAGCTGATTATCGAACTCAAAAACAAACTCGGTGGCCTTAAAGACCTTGATCTAACACCCAAATCTGAAACTTACGAAGAAACAATGGCTGGCCTACAGGTATTGGGTTTTGGCGAGCCGGAAATCCGTGAAGTCCTCAAAGACCTTGATTTGAGTCAACTTGAGACCGCGGCCGCGATCAAACTCGCACTGCAAAGGCTCAAACGCCAACAATAACCAGCTATTTTACCAGGCGGATGGTCTAGCGTCCACCCCTTGTTTGTCGTCATGCAGGCAAAGTTCGTGATCTGTCAGTGTGTATTATAATACACACCCGCGCTGTCGAATCGTCACGCCACTATAATTTATTACTATAGTCAATTGACAAAAAAGTCACTGCGTGATATAATGAGCTATCTTGTGATACGTTGGCACTGGCGCTGACGTCTCGCTTGGGTCTTGAGACCAGATCTTTGAAAGTTATCAACTTATCTCTAGATCAGGTCGAGAGCCACAATTCTATTTTCAGGAGGTATTATTATCATGAAACGTTGCGTTCGTTTTGTGGGTCGTTTGTTCCTGGCGACAGCCTTTTTGGGCGTCGCCCTCGTCGCTCTCGCCAGCCAGTGGCAGCTTGAAGGTTGGACGTTTGTTGGTTGGAGTTTACCGCTTAGTCTTGTCCGCATCCTTGGTATCGTCAGTGGCGTGTTGTTTGTTATCGGCCTGATTTGCCACGTCTACACCAATGTCTACCTCGGTTTTAGCGGCATCATCAGGAAATTCTTTATCCTGGTGGGTTGTGGGTGCTTCATCTATCTGATGGCGATTTCCGACCTGAGTGTAGAAGCTGGAGTCTGCAGCATCGCCCTGCATGTCGACTGGCTCTACCCGCTTGGACTCACTGGTGTCTGCTGGCTGCTAGCTTGGATCGTGGCACCGCTACCTCTCGTCATCGAAGATGTCACCGAGCCTCCCACTCCTGACACCCCGCCCGTACCCGTCTCGGCTGGCGATACCTGGAGCACCAATTAACCGGTCAAGTTGATCCTTTCATGCCAAACCCCTGCTCACTCAGGGGTTTTTAAATAACTTCCAGGGTGATCGCCAACATGTGACCACTGCTGACTTTATCGACTCTGAGTCGATAAACTACTCGCTATGGGTGAGTTTATCGAGTGGGGGTCGATAAAAGTCTTGACAAAAACGCCCTCAACTGCTATAATCGCCCCTATGTTGCAGCGCGAAATCTATCTAAAAAGACTCCGACCAGCTTATCACGATGAACTCATCAAGGTCATCACTGGCATGCGCCGCTCGGGCAAGTCGATTCTTTTGCGCCAAATCCAAAACGAATTACTCGCTCAAGGCATTGCTCCTAGCCGCCTACTTACCTTCAACTTTGAAGACATCAGTCTGGACAAATACATTGCCGATCCACTACTGCTGCACACCCACATCAAAACGCGCCTGACAGGCACGGACAAGTATTACTTGTTTTTTGACGAAATTCAACTTTTGCCCGGATTCGAGCGGATCATCAATTCCCTACGAGCCACCAGCAATGTGAGTATTTTTATCACCGGGAGTAATAGCCAGCTGCTGGCTGGCGAATTGGCCACTCTTTTGTCTGGCCGCTACTTGAGTTTGCAACTTTTTCCCTTTTGTTTTCGCGAGTTTTTGCAATTTCATCAGGTGGCGGCGGCCGACTATCGCTCCGCTTTTGACGATTATCTCCAGTGGGGTGGTCTACCATTTGTCGCCAGTACGACCAGCCGTGAGGAAAAAGCCAGCTATATCCAAGATTTATTCAATAGTATTGTTTTGCGCGACGTGGTGGAGCGTCACAAAATCAAAAACACCCTGCTGCTGAATCGGATCATTCAGTATTTATTGATCAATCTTGGTCATGAATTCTCAGCCAACTCTATCAGTCGCTTTCTTAAAAACGAACATGCGGACGAAACCAGCGTGGACACCATTATTAGTTATTTGGCGTATTTGGACGAGGCAATGTTTACCCAAAAAATCAGTCGCTTTGATGTCCACGGCAAAGCCGTCATGAAAACACTCGAAAAGCACTATCTGGCGGACTTGGCCTTTATGCGCTTGAGCAAAGACAAACGCGAGGCCTACCGACCAGGACGCTTGGAAAATGTCGTTTGCCTGGAGTTGCTGGCCCGTGGTCAAAAAGTCTATACCGGCAAAACCAAAACTGGCGAGATAGATTTTGTTAGTTTTGATCAAGACAATCATGCTACTTATTATCAAGTGGCCAGTCGTTTGCTGGATCCAGCCACCAGCGAGCGCGAGTTTGGAGCCTTTGATGATGTCAAGGATCATTACCCCAAAGTCGTGCTCTCAGAAGACACTTTTGACTATTCGCGCCAAGGCATTAGACATTATAATCTCATTGACTGGCTCACTCGCGAGCCATAAACCTCTGGACTGCGAGCAAGGACGTGCGCCCCCCCTCACCCAACACCCCCACTGCTTTTGCCGACTTTATCGACTCTGAGTCGATAAACTCCCCGCTTTTGGTGAGTTTATCGAGTGGGGGTCGATTTTGTCAGCAATTTCACGCTCCTTGACTCGCATCCACTGCCCCCATCACAAAAAAGACCCACCCTCACTCGGGTGAGTGAGGGTAGGTAGAAACGAAATAAGAAAAGTAGGTAGACTGCTAATTAATTTTGGTGATGCGGGCAAAACCATCACCGGTGTGGCCAGTTTCGCTGCCGCCAGTGGGATTTGGAAATTCCTGATCGCCGGCCAGTGTGGTGGCATTATCTAGATAATATGAATCTGGAACCGTCCAAGTTATGTTAGAAGCACCACTACCATTAGTTTTCCAATTCTCATAAGTGGTAGCAGTATAAATCCAACCAGAACCGCCACCGCCACCGCCTTGACCATTGTTGGCAGAAATACCGCCATACCAGCCAGCTCCACCGGCTCCTCGATCATAAGCATTAGCGCCGGAAGTTAAGTCTGGTGGACCACCAACACCTTGAGCGTAACCGCTAATTTGTGTGCCTGCAGTGTTAGCTTTTTGCTTGCCATCGACATAAGCATTTTCACCTTCACTACCACCACCAAAACCGCCGGAACCATCATCACCGCCAAGATAAGTGCCACCAGCGTTATCAGCACCGCCACCGGCACCGGCCACAATCAGTGTACCGTTGGGATTCCAGGTAGTAGTAGCTAGATTACTTTGCAATGAAATATGGGTCATACCACCGCCACCATAAGAACTGGTGTTGCTCGAGACACCATTGGCGCCACCATTAAAACCTCCATTATACGAAATACCTCGACTGCCAACAAAAACGTATAATGTAGTGCTGCTACCCAAGGTCACTTCTCCATACGAATAGCCGCCACGACCAGCGTGACTGGGAGAAGTAGCCACATTGGTGCCACCACCTCCCTGCGCTCCCCACACCTCAAGTCTATAAGTTCCACTACTAGCTGCCGTAAAAGTATACGCACCTGGTGTGTCAAAGTCAGCACTACTAGCCGTGACTGAGTCTTGACGAAGGGCACACTTACCATTGATGGCAGTATAGCTAGTCGTCAATTCCTCGCTAGTAGGATCGTAATAATACCACCCCTCATCACAAACACATGTACCCAGATCATCCTGGTCATTACTGGAATTAGCACCGCACTTGAGATAGGAGCAGGATTCATCTGCTGTCTGGGTTGTGGTGGCGTAGGCCGCGCCATAGGCATAGCCAGAGGCGCAGGTACAATTACCATTATTGCCATAGGCAGCGACGCGTTCGCCTGTACACTTCTGGTAGGTACAGGCAGTGGTGGCCGTGGCGTAAGCCGCACCAGAGCTATTGCCATAATAGCCCGTGGGGCATGCAACGTAATTGCAAGACTGGTTGAGGACATTGGTGAGGGTGGCACCAGCGTTATTGTAATAGTAGCCACTAGCGCAAGTACACTTGGTGGCATTGTTGGTGTAAGTCTCTACGTGAGAGCCGGTACACTTTTGGTAAGCGCAGTCGCCAGTACCGGGGCTGGTACTGCCAGAAGTGTCGGCATAAAAGCCCGAGACACAAGTACAGGCAGTATTGGATGAATTGTAGGCATTGGCACCACAAGTCAGCACGCAAGCACTCGCACTATCGGACCAGTGATAGCCGCTGTCGCAAGTGTGCGTGTCACTAGAGGTGATCAGGGTGATTTTGGCCACCCCATTGCCAGTATGCCCCGTGCCACGAGTGTAGTAGCCGCCGCTGGGGTTGGGCATGGGTTCTTGGTAACCGCGGACATTGGTCCAAGTGAAGCCGGCGCCATCGATCATGACGGTATCAGTGAAGACCTTACCAGAATAGTGCGTAGAGCAGGCGTTATTGGTCGTGCCAGTGGTACAGCCAGATTTGGCCGTGGAGCTGGAGGCTGAGGTGACGGCCACGCAGCCAGTGTGACCGGAGATATAGGAGGAGCCACCAGCGGCAGGGCCGCCTTGATCTCCTGTGCCGCCATGATTACCTCCATAATAACCGCCACCGCCACCGGCATATCCTTCGCCGCTAACAGTTTTACCAGGATAACCCGTACCAAAACTATAACCCGTTGTTTGAGTAACATTGGCAGTATACATGCCACCATATCTTTTTATGTAATAGACGTTTTGAATGCCACCTCCAGCGACACCTGGACCACAATACTTCGATGTATCACTACCTGGCAAGGCTCCGCCACCACCGCCTCCAGCGGCGACCATAATCCGTGAGCGTAATGAAGTAACGTTATTCCAAGTGCTTTTAGTCATACGAACATCCGTCGCTCCTCCTCCGCTGCCACCGGGTGCGTTATAATTACCACTATCGTAGCCGCCAGCGCCGCCACCATTAAAACCGCCTGTAACCGTCACTTTAGAACCGCTGGTATTATCCACACCACGACCGCCAAGATAAAAGTACAAATTCGTTCCTGCTGTTAATGTAATTGTGCCAGCAGTATAAGCACCATAACCGCCATTAGTGCTCGTGGTAGGATATCCACCTAGTCCTCCTTGCGCGCCCCAGAGTTCAATCCGATACGTGCCACCGGTCTGAGCTGTAAACGTATAGACACCGGGAGCGCTAAAGGTGGTGGTGTCTGTTGTGATGCTTTGTTGAATTACGGGGCAGCTACCATTTACAGCCGTATAGCTGGTAGTCATACTAGTGGTGTAATATCCGCTATTACAGTTACATTGAGCGGGATTGTTGACGTCATTGGTAGAATTGGCACCACATTTGAGGTATGCACATGATTCTGCAAGTGTATTGGTCGTAGACGCATAGCTGCTGCCGTAACCCCAACCGGTCGCACACGTACATTTTGTCGTCCCACTTGTGGAGTACGCCGACACGTGACTACCAGTACATTTCTGATAATTACAGGTACTCCCTACAGCAATATAGGTATTGCCGGAGGTATTGGAGTAGTAGCCCTCGGGGCAGGTGGTGTAGTTACAGCTGTAGGCATTGGTGGGATTGGCTGTATCGAGGCGATTGGGAGTGGTGGTCGCACCAGAAGTATTGTAGTAGTAGCCGCTGGCACAATCACAAGTCTCACTCACGCCCACATAAGTAGCCGCCACGTGGTCCCCAGTACACTTCTTGTAATTACAGCCATTAGTGCCTGTAGGTGTGGTGCTGCCATTGGTGTCAGCGTAGTAGTTGTCCAGACACTGGCACGTATTGGCACCCGTGTGATAGGCATTGTCGCCACAGTCTGGTGCACACTGACCCAGACTCGAGATCCAGCTGTAGCCGGCTGGACAGGCAGACATATTGGGAGTAGCGACGAAAGTAATCCGAGCGTAGCCATTACCAGTGTGACCCACGCCACTGGCATAGTAACCACCAGCGGGATTGGGCATCGCCTCCAGATCATTGCGGCTATTGGTCCACAGATAGCCGGCGCCATCGATCATTTTGGTATTGACAAAGACCTTGCCAGAATAGTGGACTGAGCAGGTATTATCACTACTGCCTGTCTCGCAGCCAGTTTTGGGGAGAGTAGAGGTCGTCGAGCGTATTGCCACACAACCAGTGTGGCCGGAGATATAGGAAGAACCGCCAGAGCCACCCTGACCATAGCCATTGCCACCACCATAATAGCCACCACCACCGCCACCACCCCAGCCGGAAGTATTGGCCTGGATCGCATAACCAAAGCTACCGTTTCTAGCGGTAGAGTTGGCCACGCCGTCCTGACCACCACTGGTTTGAGTCGCCCCCAAAGGTGGGGCTGAGTTAAAGTCGCCCTGAAAGGCACTACTGATCAAACCACCAGCGTGACCGCCAAAGACAGTATTGGTCGCATTGGTACTACCAGCCCCACCGCCAGCCACCATGATGCGTGAGCGGAGCGAGGTGCTATTATTCCAGCTACCACTGGTGAGACGGACATCAGTGGCACCACCGCCACCAGAAGAGTGATCTGATGAACTATTTCCACCAGAAAAACCGCCGCCGTTCCAGCCACCACGAGTATTGGTACTAGCGGCATTGTATGGTCCTTCTTGACCGACATAAAGATATAAATTATTGCCACGATTGAGCCGGATCTCGCCGCGAGTATAGCCACCTAAGCCCGTAGTATTGGTAGCATGATTGACATTACCCCCACTCGCACCCCACAATTCCACCACGTAATAGCCGTCACTGGGAGCAGTAAATGTCTGATAATTGCCGGTGTACTCATAGGTGGTCGTCTCACCAGCGCACGCTTGATAAAAGCTCGACCAAGTAGTGCCCTCCGGGCACATACCTTTAGCCATAAAGGTATTGTCAGAGACTTTGACAAATTGCAGACCGTCCACTTGTACGAGTTTGCCCGTGGATAGTGAGTCCAGTTTCATGGTCTGATCTTTGGTGCCAGCATGAGTCTGTGGCCACCAGCTGATCGCCCGATCTGCCGCCGCTCGGCCATCAATCGTGATTGCTGCCAGTAGCCCCCAGCTGAGAGTCATCATTGCCGCCAAAAACTTCCGCCCATAAACACTGGACATTGTTTCCTTTCGTTTCGCGTTTAATGTCTTTGCCGAGTGTCTCCAGCTACTAAGAGCGAGCGACACGGCTCCACGCCTAGCTCGGCCGGCTAACATAGCAAGGTACTAAGAAGGTCCAAAGACTTTCATGTTCTCAAGCGCGTTTTGACCGAGCAATGTCCCTCGCTCTATCGCTCGCTCGAGTCCTACTCGCATTGGTGGTGGTAAAAACATTCATGCTCGTTTTTATTGGTATCCCTTCTCGACTACTTACTATGTTAGCTTGTTTTTATTTTATCACGGATTTTACATTTGTCTAGTAGCAAAATTTTTATAGGATATAAGTCATGATTACCAGCCTCATCTCATCAGGCGGACGCGATCTCCCCCGCCCCCATCACCAGCCAGTCATCACGGCTGTCAGGGTCAGGCGCGTAAAAAGTGGCAAATTGCCCTGGACTCACCACAGTAGCCACTGGCAACTCCACTTTCAACGTGGTCGTTGATGTCAACTCAAGATTTTCTAGCGCCAAAAGTTCACCACGATGGCGAATGCGCACCCGCCACGCGGACCAATCGGTATGATTAGTTAATTGTTCTTGCAGTCGGGTGGTGATATTTTGCAAGCAAATTTGCTTTTGGCCCAAATGCTCGCGAGTAGCAACAATAAGCCTATTGTTGGCGACATCTTTGGCCTTGACATAATAAACTGGAGTCTGAGTGGAGGTGGGATTGATTTGCAAACCTTGTCTTTGACCAATAGTATAAAACTCTAAACCTCGATGGCTGCCGATAGTCTGTAGACCCCCTGAGGTCTGGGTAACAATGTCACCTGACTGGCTTTTGATTTCTTGGGCTAAAAAATCCCGCACTTTTTGATTTTGCAAAAAACACACTTCCATTGATTCGGGCTTGGTAGCCACTGGCAGTCCCCAATTGGCAGCCATATTTCTGATGTCACTTTTGTGATAATCACCCACTGGAAAAATTGCCTGCGACCACACGTTTTCTTCCACGAGACTCAAAAAATAACTTTGATCTTTTTTCTTGTCGGCCGCAGTGCGCACATAAATTTTCTTGTCTGGCATTTTTTTGAGACGTACGTAGTGACCGGTGGCCACCAAGTCAAAACCCTGCCCCAGCGCCCACTGATAAAAAAAACCAAACTTCACTTGTCTATTACAAATCACGCAGACATTAGGTGTACGCCCCGCGCGATAAGTGTCCACAAAGTAGTCGTAAAGCTCTCGTGGCCGGCGCCCCAAATCTAGCACTTCCCAACTAATCCCTAGCTGTCGTGCCACCATGGCGATATCACCGATCGCCGTCTCCTGTCCCACACCCGGATAAAGTCCGCTCAAGTAAACACCATGTACTTGATATCCTTGTTCAAGTAAAAGTTTGGCACTCACACTACTATCGACACCACCAGACATTCCCAAAGCAACTTTTTTTGACATGAAATTATTATATCAGATTAGATCGAAAGTGTCAAGAATAAATAAGGCACTTATATACTTGACGCCATTTAGCCTGTTTGTTCATTCTTATCTATTTCTTATAAGCCTTTTTGACAAAATGCATCAAACATGATAGAATCCAGTCTATGCTGACAATTAGTTCCGAGCTTTCCAAGCGAATCACAGTTATGCGTGTTGTCTTGCTTGTGCTGGTAATTTTTGTTCATAATTCTGTCAGTGTTATTAACTTTTCTTCCGGTACGGTCAGCTATGCCGTTCCCTTATTTATTGATAAAATCAGGATTTTATTTACCAGTATTTTTGGGAATATCGCAGTTCCCATGTTTTTCTTTTTGTCCGGATTGTTGCATTTCACCAAGAAACGATCATATTGGCTAACGCTCAAAAAGAAGGTCAAAACTTTACTGATACCATATTTACTTTGGAACTTTCTCCTGATTGTTTTCTACCTCATAGGTCAGCATCTCCCTTTTTCTCAAGGGCTTTTTGGTAATGCGATGAATGATTTTTCACGTTTTACTTGGATTGACTGGCTGGACTGTTTTGTGGGTAAATTTACAGTCAGAGCGCCATATCCAATTTTGGTTCCGATGTGGTTTATTCGAGATTTAATGATTGTTAATTTACTTTACCCGATAATTGAAAAGCTGATTGATAAACTGCCTTTGTCGAGTTTACTCGTTATGTTATTTTTGTGGTTGATGGGAATAGATTTAACCATTGTTTCGCCGGTGGCATTATTGTTCTTTTCACTTGGCTACTATGTAGTCAAACATCCGAATTGGTTAAAGGTGATTGATAGAGTTAACTGTGTAGATATTTTACCAATTTATGTTTTAGGATGTATCTTACAACTCGCTGGATATTACCAGTGGCCACTTTCATCATCTTGCAATTTATTTCTTGGTTGTCTTATTGTTTTTAAGTTAAGTTTACCTTTAGTCAAAAGCGCTAAAACTGTAGCTAATTTTACCTTTCTTAATCAATATAACTTTTGGATCTTTGCTCTTCATAGTACCGTATTGGCGATTTTGCAAAAGCTATATGTCAAATTTCTTCCAGTCAATGGATATTATATGTTACTAGAATACTTTCTTTTGGTAGCGGTCACTATCATTATCTGTTTGATAAGCGGCATTGTTTGCAAAAAGATGTTGCCCAGAATCTTTAAGATTCTTACTGGCGGTAGGTGAAATTAATACCCACATCATTTTGATAAAATGATAGTATGTCAACTGGCGGTACTATTACCTATGTTACTAATCAAGACGGAAGCATTGATGAAGTCCATACTTTTACATCAAGTGGTTCTCTTGTTTTGGATCAAATCGTCAATAACGTCCAGATTCTTGTAATCGGTGGCGGCGGAGGTGGCGGTTTTGACGCTCGTGGTGGTGGAGGTGCTGGTGGAGCTGTTTCTGCTAATATA
>JAFRKQ010000005.1 GCA_017431625.1 bacterium
AGGGATATTATGCGATGCTCCCATTTGGCATTACCTGGATTGCATTGCTCGTGTGTTGCAATTGCAAATCATAATTTGAGAAGGAAGATCATCCTAATGCAGATAACTGAAGCCTTTAAAGGGAAAACACTGGTCATCACCGGTGGCACAGGTTCTTTCGGATCAGCACCGAGCTCCGCACACCACTGCGGAGCTCCGCACATAGCTGTGCAGTCGCGACCCAGCAACAAAAAAATAATTGGCACCAAACACGTCACGGATTTTTTTCGTCTTCATTGTGGTTGATGATTATGGGCGAAATCTTTTTGCTTTTGAGTTTTTATACTTATCACGCCACTCGTGTGGTGGCGCCATTGCTTGGTATTTACTTAGTGGTTTGGCGTTGGTGGCTTTTGGCAACTCAACATCATGGGCACTGGCAAAAAATTCTTACCGAAATACTGATTGTGATGGCGATCGCTCTTGGTGGTAGTGGTCCGATGCTGCACCAATTATTGTCGCCGGCGGTAGCGGATCGTTTTCAGACTACTTCTATGCTCAAGGACATTAATTTGATTACTCAAAGTAATCAGTGTCTGGTGTGGGCGGGCGAAACTTTTTGGGCTCGTTTTTGGTGTCATCGCTACTGGTATCTCGCCCGAGCAGTGATACAAAATTTGACCTCGCATTTTAATTGGGATTATTTATTTTTTCATGGTGATTACAATCCTCGTCACAGCATTCAGTTTTTCGGTGTGTTTTATCCTGTTGAGATGCTGGCGTTAGCCGCCTCCCTTGCGGCTGTGAGCAAAAATTGGCATCAACACCGTTGTGTCTGGTGGTTTTTGTGTTTTTGGCTTGTGGTGGGCCTTTTGCCAGCGAGTGTCACTTATGGCACGCCTCATTTGTTGCGGACGCTGACAGTGGTGCCTGTAGGGGTGATTATGACAGCGGTAGGTTGGTGCGAGTTTTTATCTTGGTGGCAAAAATGGTGGCGCTTGTGGGGTGTTGTTGGTGTGGTCACTGTCTATTTGGGTATGATATTCATGTGGACATTTTATTATCGCGCCTATTATCCACGCGCTTTTGCTCGCGAGTGGCAGTCTGGTTATCGTGAGGCTATGTGGGAATTAAGCCTTTTGCAAGAACATTTCCCTGATTTGCCGGTGTATATTACCAGGAGTCTGGGACGGCCGGCTTACTACTATTTTTACTATCGCGATATTGCTCCACAGCAAGTCCAGGCTGTAGTGGCTGAACAAAAATATGATCAGGGTGAGTTTTTGACTTATACGCCCGATCAGGTGAGCTTTGGTACGGGCTGGCTGGAGCAAGAACAATTATTTGTACTAACACCAGATGAAGCGGCAAGTTTACCGGCGACTCCAGAGGCGACAATTATTAATGACACTGCAGGTACAGCTGTTTTGGCGGTGGGGCATTATGCGCCAGTGACAGCTCAGGAGCAAGAAAATGAGATTTAAATGGCGTGATAGCTGGCAGAAATACGGTCAATGGGTCTTGCTCACAGTGATTGTGTTGCTGGGCGCGTGGTGGCGTTTGGTTGATTTGGGCACTTTGCCGGCTAGTCTCAATCGTGACGAGGCGGCCTTAGCTTACAATGGTTGGCTTTTGGCCACTACTGGTCGAGATGAATGGGAACGAGTTTATCCGGTGTTTTTGGAAAGCTTTGGTGACCAAAAATTGCCTGGTTATCCGTATTTACTCAGTTTACTTTTTCGCCTTCACCTTGATGACTATCTTAGTGGTGATACGCTAGTGCGTTTGCCATCAGCACTGGCTGGTATCGCCTTGATTGTCATTGCTTTTGCTTTGGGGCAGCTACTTGGCAAGAATCATCATCACCGTGAGACGGGTTTGCTGGCGGCCAGTTTGGTGAGTTTTAGTCCGATTTTTATTTGGTATGCGCGTGGGGCCTGGGAAGCTAATTTGGGATTGTTTTGGTGGTCGCTGGGGCTTTTATTTTTGGCTTGGTGCTGGCGGCGACAAGCTGATTGGCGGGTGTGGCATTTGCTCGCGATTTTTTGCTGTTACTTGTTGAGTTTTTTGACTTACAATGCGCCGTTACTCATTATGACGGTAGCATTTTTATTACTGCCGCTAGTTTTTCGGCGTGGTGGTTGGCGCTGGTGGCTACCCCCGCTGGTCACCGTGTTGGTAAGTGTGGTGATTGCCTATATTTTGCTGGTGCCAGTCACTCGACAAAAAGGTGGAATTACAATTTTTTCTGATCCCACTATCCATCAGCAATACATCGAGTATCGTTTGCGTTTACCAGTGGGGTTACAGTCGCTTTTGGGTAATCACTATTTATATTTATTGGGTGTGATGATACGTCATATTTTGGCTAGTATTTCGCCTCAGTTCTGGCGACATGGTGGCACTCACCCGTGGCATCAATTACCTGGTGGCGGTCACATGCAATTGACGGTCATGTTGATGGCATATTTGAGTTTGCTTTATTTATTGGGGCAAGCGATGCTTGATGCTTATTGTGCGGTGACCAAAAAGCGAGGTCGTTATTTGTGCTCCGGTAATATCTTGGCACTGATATTCTTATTAATATGTCTGCTTCCCAGTATCATCACGACTGATAGTCCGCACGCGACTCGGAGTTTGGAATTTTTTTATCTTTTGCTGGTTATCAGCGGCGTTATTGTTCAGCATTTGTTGGATAAGTTTGCCACTTTGAGTTCGCAAACTCATCATCGACCGGTGGTACTATTATTACCGATAGTGTTAGTGGCACTTAATGGTGGTTATTATTGGTATCGTTACTGTCAACAGTTATCGGCTGCGGATATTTATCATCATGGTCTGGGGACGGTCGTGGAGACACTCGATCCCCAATTACCTGCCTTGATTAAAACGCCAGAAAGACCATATGAGTACATTCGTTTGGCTTGGCAATTGCGACTCAAGCCGCAAATATTTTGGCAAACGCTAACGCGCGAACAGGCAGATTTAGCTGGAATTAAAGCGGTGAGTGATCTGCTGACTTGGCATTTTGCTGATTTGGAATTTGATGATGACCGTTATCCTCAAGTGATATGGTATAATACGCAAACAAAGCAATGGGAAAGGCAGCGATGATTAGTGTTGTCTATGCAGTCCATAATGAAGAAGAGATTTTGGCTCGGTCGCTGGCGAGTGTTCAAGATTGGGCTGACGAAATTATTATTGTTGACGGTGAGTCTAGCGATAAAACGGTGGAAATCGCCGCTGGTTTTGGCGCACAAGTGATTAGTACTACCAATAAGGCTAATTTTCACATTAACAAACAAATGGCTATTGATGCCGCTCATGGTGAGCTGATTTTGCAGCTTGACGCTGATGAAGTAGTGGATACTAGTCTGCGCGAGTTTATTTTACAAGTGGCCGCAGGTCAGCGTGATGAAAAAATTGCTGCTTGGCAAATCAGACGACGCAATCTTTTTTGTCGTCACTGGTTGACTAAAGGTGGTCAATATCCTGATATGGTGATCCGCCTTTTGCGCGCTGGACAAGCATACTTACCCCAAAAAGATGTCCATGAACAAATGGTGGTTAAAGGTAAACTGGGGACTGCCAATGGCCACTTACTTCATTTTGCCAATCCTGACTTGAGTAGTTATTTTCGTAAATTCAATACCTACACCAGTTTTAGAGCTCAGCAACTGGCTGAGGCTAAAGTGAGTGTTTCGGTAGGTAATTTTTGGCGTTATTGTCTGTGGCGACCAACGACGACTTTTTGGAGTTTGTGGTTGCGCCATCGTGGTTATAAAGACGGTCTGGCAGGTTTTTTGTTTGCGCTTTTTAGTGGTTGGCATCACTTAGTGGCCTACTGTAAATATGTGGAGCAACAAAGGCCCTTGCCTGATGGCCGGGTGACAGTCTATTATCCAGGTAATCAAATCGAAAAAAAGGCTGCCCGTGGTGTCGGGCGTTATGCGGCGTGGTTGCAAGAGGCTTGTCAAGAAGTCAATACAGTGAAGATCGTGGATAAAAAATCTGCGGCGCAAGTGATCCACTATACTTTTTTTGATTTGTACAAAAACACTTTGCGTCCAGTCAAAAAAAACCAAAAGTTGGTAGTAACAGTGCATGATTTGATTCCTCTGCTCTTCCCCAAAGATTATCCGGTGGGTTGGCGGGGGCGGATCAATTTGTGGCGCCAAAAAAGCCAGTTAAAAAAAGCGGCGGCGATTGTAGCAGACTCACAGGCTACTAAAGATGATTTAGTGACAAAATTTAAGTTGCCGGCGCAAAAAATTACGGTCGTGTATTTGGCTGCCAATCCAAAGTTGCAGGCGGCTGGCGCGGAGCAAATTGCCCAAATTAAAAAAAGTTATGCGCTACCTGATAGATATCTTTTGTATGTCGGTGATATTAATTTTAACAAGAACTTGGCGCAATTGATTAAAGCCTTAAAATTTTTGCCCAGTGAGATTCATTTGGTGATGGTGGGTAAAAATTTTGTCCCCAGTGACATTCCTGAATGGATTATTCTCCAAGAGCAAATGGATTTGAGTGAAGTCAAAGATCGCGTAAAGTTTTTAAGCAGCGTGACACTCGATAGTGAGTTGTCAGCGCTTTACAGCGGAGCGGTGGCTTATGTCCAGCCATCATACTATGAAGGTTTTGGTTTGCCGCTGCTGGAGGCAATGCGTTGTCGTACACCGGTGATCTGCCAGCGAAACTCATCGCTATCAGAGGTAGGTGGCGAGCATGTCATTTATTCTGACTCGCTGCGAGCTGAAGATTTTGCGGCGGCAGTACTGAAAGTGCTGGATTTGACGGCGGGTCAGCGTGAGCAAATGATCAACAAAGCTGAGGTCTGGCAACAAGAATTTACCTGGGCGCGGACAGCGAGGACGATGGCACAAATATATGAAAAAGTGGCGGGTGAAAATTAAGCTTTTTTGCTGGATCGTGGTCATCATTATTGGTGGCGGCTTGTTGTTTTGGCCATTTTGGCGAGCTGGTTTTCCAGTGACCCACGATGGCGAAAATCATCTGGCTCGTTTTGCACAGTATTATTTGGCTTTTCGCCAAGGACAAATACCGCCGCGTTTGGCTATTAGTTTACAAAACGGCTATGGCTATCCGGTGTTTAATTATAATTACCCTCTGGCCAATATCTTGAGTTTGCCTTTGAGCTTTGCCCACGTACCATTTGAGTGGGAGTACAAGCTGATCGTTTTGACTTTTTTTGTCATCGGGGTGATTGCTACTTACCAGTGGTGGCGCGCACTTTTTCCTGCCCACCAAAAATTGTGGTTGCCGCTTTTGGCAGTGCTGACTGCTCCTTATTGGTGGACGGCTCTTTGGTATCGGGGCAGCATCGGCGAGATGTTGATGTTTTGGTGGTTGCCGGTGGTAGCTTGGCAAATTGAGCGTTTGCACGCTCGACGCTTTTTGGCCTTGCCCAGTTTGGCTTTGAGCCTTGCGGCCTTTTTTTTGGTGCACAATGTGATGGTGCTTTTTGTCTCGCCTATTGTCATCGCTTATGCTTGTTGGCGTTTGTGGCCGAGAGTGGAAAAAACAAGTGCCAGCAATATTTATCAGTGTTTCGGTCGGTCAAATTTAGCTCAGGGCCTGCTGGCAGCGGTTTTGGGTCTGGGGCTGAGTTTGTGGTTTTGGCTACCGGCTTTTTTTGAAAAACAGTGGGTAATTTTGGACGGTGCCGGGCTCAATCAAGAGTATCAACAACATTTTGTTGCTTCACGTCAGATTTTGACAGCCAATATTCACTCGGGTTTTTCGTATGCGGGACAAGTTGACGGTTTGAGTTTTGGCTTGGGTTTAGTTTTTGATTTGGTTTTGGGAGTGTCAGTGTGGTTGACTTGGCGCTCGCGCCAAAGTTTTTATTATCCGCGCCTGGGAGTGACACTGACGGCACTGACACTTTTTTTGTTGTGGTGGCAAACGAGTAGTAGTCAGTGGCTGTGGTCGGGCTTACCACTGGTTAATTTTATTCAATTTCCGTGGCGACTGGGTTTGCTGACACAGTGGCTGTTGATTGTCCAGATGGTCAATTTGACGGCTGGCAAAAGCAGGGGCAACTATTGGTGGCTGGGTGTGATATTGCTGCAATTGCTATTGATGATCCGGGTGTGGCCGCAGATCTTTTTTGAGCGTACGCGTGAAGACTATTTGTTCTATTCGATGTCCACTACTACTAGTGGCGAAAATACTCCCAAGACTTTTGTTTTTGACATTAGCCGTGAGGCGAGTCGCGAGCCGCAGATTGCTTCTGGTAGTGGTCGGCTCACTCAGATCGAGAGTCTACAAACGGGTCAGACTCAATATCGCCTTGAATGCAATGATCGTTGTTTAATGATCGAACACGCCGCTTATTTTCCGGGATTGGTGACCACCATTGATCGCCAAGTGACCAAAAATGTTGACGATGACGTAATTCAAGGACGAGTGGGTTATTGGGTACCGGCTGGCGAACATGAGATTCAAACTTCTTGGCGCGAAAACACTACGGCGCGGTTAGTTGGCGATGGTTTGAGCTTGCTATCTTTGATGGGTTTGATTTTTGTTGTTGGTAGGCAAACAAAGAAAACCAAAAAGTAGCTGTAGTTAATATTTGCCAAAAAATAGCCGTGTATCAATAATTTTTTTTTGAGCAATTTTTGCGTTGACATTTTTTGGTACCAAAAATGAAAACAAATTTCAGTTATTCGGCAGCTGGGAAAATTGCATGAGTGCGGAGCTCGGTGCCGAGCTCCGCAATGTTGTGCCGAGCTCCGCGCGGAGCTCGGCAATGGTGTTAAATTTATGCTTGACATATTTAATTAATTCTTAATGACGAGCGGACAAAAAACTCAATTTCATTTTTTCCCGCCCATTTTTTTCAATTTCGTGGTATAATGCAACTCTATGACGAAAGCAGAAAAAAAGACTCAAAAACCAACAACACAAGAACAAGTTGAAGCCAAAAAGCCGTCGATCAGCAAAGCAGCCAAAAAAGCGGCTTCAGAGCAAACCGTTCCCAAAACTATTGATGATGTTTTGCGTGAGCAAACCAAAGATGATCCACAAATAGAGATTCAAGTGTCATGGAGCGAGGTTAAGCCCGCTTATGACAATGTTTTGCGGCAAGTAGCCAAAACACTCAAAGTTGATGGCTTCCGTCCTGGTAAAGTGCCAGCTAGTGTAGCTGAAGATCGCGTTCGTCAAGAATACTTGATTGGTGAGGTTGCCAAACAAGTGTTGCGGGGTCGCTTGGAGGAAGCTGTCAAAAATAGTCAGCAAAAGCCCGATGTTGAGCCCAATGTACAAATCACGCAAGCAGGTAAAAATAAAGACTGGGTGTTTGTGGTGCTCTTGCCCCAACGGACTCAAGTGAAACTACCAGAATACAAAAAGTTTTTGAGTGCCAAGAAAAAGGAAATTATTAAAAACTTAAAGACTATGCAGGCAGAAGCCGAGAAAAAGGCGCAAGCTGACAAGCAAAAAGCCCCCATAGCTTTGACCGAAGAACAGCTCAAAGCGCGAGCGACTGATGAAGCACTCATGAGCTTGATGCAAGAAATCAAGCCACAAATTTCTCGTACTCTTGTCCAGCGTGGGGCGCAACAAGAATATGAGCGATTGGTAGATCAACTCGGTCAATATCAAGTGACTTGGGCGGATTATCTCAAAAATACCGGTATGAGTGAAGAGGCCTTATTCCAACAATTTAGTTTGCGTGCCTTGGAAAGTATTCAGACAGAATTTGTCCTGGATGCGCTGATGACAGCCGAAAAAGTGACCGCTAGTGAGGATGAGCTGATCGCCAAAATGAAAGAGGTGATGCCTGATGTGGTGAGCGAAGAAGACCAAAAGCGTCAGCTGAGTGAACCGTCAGTACGTGATTATCTGGAATTGATTACCAAAAGACAAAAACTGGCTACTTGGCTTTTGGATTTGTGATACTGAACACTGTGAAGAAATATTGGCTTTTGATTGCTGCTGCGGTCGTGACGGTTCTCGTGGTGTTGGCGATGGCGATGATGCTGGCGCGGTCTCAATTATCTGTGCGTAAGGCTAATGATGCACCCCTGACAGAGGTGAAAATCTGGACGCTGAGACTATCTGGTTGTCGCGGCTGCGGTTATACTTGGGAGTGTACCATTAACAATCCCGATGTACTTGAGAAAATTGACCAGCAGATTGACGACTCGATGATGTCACCGGGGCTTATTGGCGGCCATCAAGACGAAGTTTTTACATTTCGCGGTTTGAGTCCTGGTATGACTGGTGTTGATTGTGTTTATTCGCGTCCATGGGAAGATGAAGACGGCGAGCATCAACATTATTTGGTGAGTGTAGACCAAGAATTGCTCATAAGCTTATTCTGAACTCACCTCCAGTGCCACCCAATAGTAAACATTTTTGGCAGCGACATTGCTGGCCAGAAACTTGCTGGCTTGGCTAAAAGCTTTGAGGGCTCGCGCTTGAAAATCACGATTGTTGGAGGTAGTCAGTGCCTGGCTGATGGTGAGGACATAATGATTGAAAGCTTGAAGGCTCAGGGTATTCTGAGTGACGTCAGGGTGAGTTTTTTTGAGAGTTTTCATTGTCTCGGCAAATTTTTCTGTCATGATCTGCGCGATCTGACTGGCATTGAGATCAGTCCAGTCATTAAAGTCAAGTTCGTCAAGAGTTGGCCAAATTATACTTGATTTATCAATATTTTTTTGGTCAGTGATAATTTGACAGCGGGATTGAATAGTGGGTAGAATTGCCTGAAGATTGGTGGTGGTTAAGATCAAAGTAACATTGACTGGTGGTTCTTCTAACATTTTGAGGAGACTATTTTGTACCACGCTTGAGGTTTGTTCTAGTTGGGTACAGACAAAAACTAGCGGTTCGTGACCGTGAGTGGCCAGTTGTGTTTGCAGCTCACGCACGTCGTCGATGAGGAGTTTTTGGGGGAGATTGACAAATTGCCAGACAGTGCCTTTGGCAAAAGACTGACCCTTGTCGGCCAGCAAAGAGCGTAAATAATCACGCCACTCATCTGGCTGCAAACTGACAAAATTACTTACTACCAAAAAACTCGGCATAAATCTTTCTAAAGTCTTGACTACTCATATCGTTTATTATATAATGAAAATCATGCTAAAAGAGAACAAAAATATTTTAGACTATCTACTTGAGAATGGTAAAATTGATCAGAATCAGTATTCAAATTTGCAAATTCAGCAGTTGCGTAGTAATAATCAACAATCACTCGAGGATTTAGTGATTGCCTCGGGACTGGTGAGCGAGTCGGACATCACCTCCGCCTTGTCACAAATGAATAATATCCCCGTGGTGAGATTGCGTGAGGTGGGCTCGGCACCAGAAGCTTTGTCAGCCATTGATATTGAGCTGGCGCGGCGTTATCTGATGATTCCTTTTGCGGTTGATCAAGCTAATAATGCTTTGATGGTGGCGATGGCCAATCCGCTTGATATGGCGGCGATCCAATTTGTAACGCAAAAAACTGGTAAGCGCATTATCCCCCACTATTGTAACAAATCAGATTTACTGGCAGTTATTGAAGAGGCGTATAACAATAATTTGTCTGAGGAAGTCAACGAAGCTTTGGCCGAGACAGACAATGTAGTCAAGGCCGCTTCTGTCCAAGATTTTTCGGAGCTGACGAGTGCCGGAATTATTCGTCAAGCGCCAATTGCCAAAATTGTGGAACAGATTCTGGGTTTTGCGGTGGGCTCAGGGGCATCTGATATTCACATTGAACCCCAAGCCAATCGGATTCGAGTGCGTTACCGGATTGATGGTATTTTGGTCGAAAAACTGATTTTGCCGCGTAATGTTTTGGATTCATTAGTTTCTCGCATCAAAATTCTTTCACGGCTCAAAATTGACGAAAAACGGGTACCACAAGATGGGCGTTTTGGTTTTAGCTCTGACAAGGGGGACGTGGACTTGCGTATTTCAACTCTGCCCACGGTCATGGGTGAAAAAATTGTGATCCGGCTTTTGCGCAAGCAAGAACGCACACCGACAATGGAAGAGCTAGGGATGTCAGGTTTGGCTTTGGAGAATTTTAATAAAGCGCTCAAGGTGCCTCAGGGTATTATTTTGGTGACGGGGCCTACGGGTTCGGGTAAAACTACCACACTTTACTCGGCTTTGCATATTGTCAATACTGTGGGGGTGAATTGTCTCACAGTCGAAGATCCAGTCGAGTACGAAATGGCGGGTATCAGTCAGGTGCAGGTGAATAACCAAGCTGGTCTGACTTTTGCCGCGGCTTTACGGGCGTTTTTACGTCAGGATCCTGATATTATTATGGTTGGTGAAATTCGTGATCAGGAGACAGCGGGCTTGGCTGTCCAGGCATCACTCACTGGCCACAAGGTGTTCTCGACCCTCCACACCAACTCAGCCGCTGGTGCTCTCCCCCGGTTGACTGATATGGGCATTGAGCCATTTTTACTCTCTTCATCAGTAACATTGGTGATGGCTCAGCGTGTGACTAGACGGCTCAATCCCGAGTTTGCTGAGACTTATAAGCCAGAAGCAGAAGAGATTCGCCAGCTGCAAACAGTTTTGGGACGGCATTTTGACGAGTGGCTAGCACAAAACAATATGACAGTCGATCAACTCCAGTTGCGCCGGCCGCGTAGCGATTTGAAGGACAAAGAAGATGGCTTTAAGGGGCGGATCGCTATCTTTGAGGTGATGGCTATTAGTCCAGAAATTCAGAGTCTGATTGTCCAAAATCGGCCTGCGGTGGAACTAGAAAAAACGGCTTTGGATCAAGGAATGCTCTTGATGAAACAAGATGGTTTTATGAAGGTTTTGCAGGGTCTGACGACAATTGAAGAAGTACTCCGGGTCGCTGAGACTTGACAAAGGTAAGAAAACTTGATAAACTTGGACGTGGCTTTATGAACATTTATAATATTTTAGATATGTTGTGCGAGCAGCGTGGTTCAGATATCCACTTGATCGCTGGTGTGCCGCCAATTCTGCGGGTAGATGGCGATTTGGTAGCGGTGCCTGGGGTGCCAGCTTTGGGTGAGCAGGAGCTGAGTATTTTGATTGATCCACTCATGAACGCCCAACAACAAGAAGAGTTCAAAAAACGTGGCGAGTGGGATTTTGCTTATCAACACGAAGACAAAGGACGTTTTCGGGTCAATGTCTATCAAGCTCAAGGTAAGAAAGCGGCGGCTTTACGTCTGATTCCCACCAAGATTATGACGATTGAAGAACTCAATTTGCCACCAATTTTTCAGCTTTTGGCCACCAAAAAACAAGGATTGGTACTAGTGACGGGCCCTACAGGTGAGGGCAAGTCTACCTCGCTGGCAGCTTTGATTGATCGGATTAATTCCACTCGTAATGAGCATATTCTCACGATCGAAGATCCGATTGAGTTTATCTACGAGCCCAAGCAAAGCATCATTTCTCAGCGGGAGTTGAATGAAGATACACAAAGCTGGGCAGTGGCTTTAAAGTCAGCCCTACGGCAAGATCCCAATGTGGTCCTGGTGGGCGAAATGCGTGACTATGACACGATGGCGATGGCGATTACGGTCGCCGAAACAGGACACCTGGTGCTCGCTACCTTGCACACTTCGTCAGCAGCACAAACGGTGGATCGGATCATCGACACTTTCCCAGGGGCACAGCAAGATCAGATCCGCCAGCAAGTGGCCGCTTCACTTGAGGCAGTGGTGTCACAGCGTCTGCTCAAACGCGTTGGTGGTGGTCGAGTAGCCGCTTTTGAGGTGATGTCAGTCAATAGCGGTATTCGTAATCTCATTCGCGAAGGTAAGACTTATCAGATTGATAATATTTTGCAAACGACCGCCAATGAAGGCAATATGTTGATCGAGACATCACTTTTTGATTTGGTGCGGCGCGATATGATCACCCGTGAAGACGCAATGCGGACAGCCTTCCGTCCGGGGCAGTTGGGACGTATGTTAGGAGGGAGTTGAGATGCCATTTTATGATTATCGAGTCAAAACTCAGTCCGGCAAAGTCCAAAAAGGTAAGGTTGAGGCCGCGTCAGTAGCCAGAGCTGCTGAGACGCTCCAACAAAAAGGCTTGTTTATTATTAGCATTGAGCCGGTGGCTGAAGGGAGTGCTCTTAAAGTCAATGGTCACTCTGGCAAGATGAAGTTTCAAGACGTGGTGATTTTTACCCGTCAGCTGGCAGCAATCGTGGAGGCGGGTTTGACACTGACGACAGGGATTGGTATTTTGATCAAACAATCTACTCCCAATGTCAAGATCGTTTTGGAAGAAATTCTCAATGATTTGGAGTCGGGCAAAAGTTTTTCTCAGGCGCTAGAAAAACACCCCACTTCATTTGATGGCTCTTATATCTATCTAGTACAGGCGGGTGAGTCTTCGGGTTCGCTGGACATTGTCCTCAATCGTCTGGCTGACACCATGGAAAATCAGAATGAATTTCGCAATAAGATCGTGGGGGCGCTGATTTATCCGGCCATTGTGATTTTGGTGATGATCGCGGTCGTCGTGGTCATGATGACGATGGTTATTCCCAAACTGATTTCGGTGTTTGAAGAGTTTGGCGCCGAGTTGCCTTTGCCGACGCGCATTCTGATGGGCATTTCCAATATGTTTGTTCATTATTGGTGGGCGATGCTTTTGGCGATCGGCGTGGGTGTGTCGGTTTTTTGGGTGTGGTACCAAAATCCCGATGCCAAACGGGTAGTCGATCGTATCTCTTTCAAAGTGCCAATTTATGGTAATTTATCGCGTAAAGTTATTCTGACCAATTATACCAGTACACTGGCCTTGCTGGTCCGCTCTGGTGTACCTTTGGTAGAAAGTTTGAGCCTGGCGGCCGAGTCAGTCAGCAGTATCGTCCTTCGCGATCACTTGCGCGAAATTCAAGAAAAAGTAGAGAAAGGGATTTCTTTTGGGACGGCAATTGAGGCTTATGACGACTTCCCGATGATTATGTCACAGATGATCAAAGTCGGTGAGGAAACTGGTAAGATGGACGAAATTTTGGTGAAACTTTCCAGTTTCTTCCATAATGAAGCCTCAACGGCAGTTGATGGTTTGATGGCTGCCTTCGAACCAATTTTGATGGTGATTTTAGGTTTGGTCGTGGCCTTCTTGGTGATTGCGATCATCTTGCCGATTTATCAGTTGACCGATCAAATCTCGGTTTAAACGCTAAAATGACCTATAATATTAAAAAACACGAATAAAATACGAAAAAAGTACAAATAAAAAGCGAAAATAATCCGAAAATTAGCCGAAAGGCTGATTTTCTGGTTATGATCACAAAGAAAAATTGAAAATTAGATATTAAGTAGTAGAAAGATAAAAATGGACAG
The DNA here is from genome assembly GCA_017431625.1 of bacterium. Taxonomy (GTDB): domain Bacteria; phylum Patescibacteriota; class Microgenomatia; order UBA1400; family PJMF01; genus RGIG2560. The sequence continues at coordinate 13,314 of JAFRKQ010000005.1, forward strand.
TTTAACTTTCTTGAAACTCATGAATGTTGGGATTACCGTCTTCTTTTTTGCGATCGGCAGCATCATTGCTAGTTTTTGGGCTCTAGTGGCCGCTAGACTCCAGGAAGGTCGCGGCTGGGTCAAAGGTAGAAGTGAGTGTGATTATTGTCGTCACCTAATTTGCTGGTGGCAAAATATACCGGTCTTATCATATTTGTTTTTGCGTGGCCGCTGTCACTATTGTCATCGACGCATTAAGGCTTCGTATTTTATTTGGGAATGCTTATTAGGGCTTTGGACAGTGGTTTGGTTGTGGTACCTCTCCCCTCTTGCTCCCTATGCTGATCAGACGAGTTTGGCGATCAGACCACCATTTTTTAGTGTGCCGGGCAATTTGTTGGCTTTGCTGCAAAGTTTGTTATTTTTGTGTCTGGGGGCGGTTTTGCTTTGGACAGCTTTGGTGGATCTGCAGACTCAAGAAATCGCCGACGGCTGGCTGTGGACGGTCTTGGCTTTGACGGTGGCCAAATATGGACTGGATTTGGGGTATGGTTCATTGTCGTTAGGACAAATTGGGCCAGTTTTGCTGCGAAGCCTGGGTGTTGGGGCAGTATTTTGGGTTTTGGATTGGGTAGCACGGCGTATCTGGAAGCGTCCGGGAATTGGTTTGGGTGACACACTCATGGTGATGTTACTAGCTTGGTGGTTGCCGTCAGTTGGTGAGTTGGCAGTCATGTTTTTGCTAGCCTTTTGGCTGGGAGCGATTGTTGGGCTTTTGATTTTGGGTTTTGCCAAATTAGGTCGCGTCAAAAAGCAGCCCACGATCGCCTTTTTGCCCTTTATTAATCTGGCGTTTTTGCTTAGTTGCTTTTGGGGCCAGCAGTTGAGTGCCTGGATTTTAGGCCTGAACGGCTAGGAGGCAAAAATTGACAAGACGTTCGAATCGTGCTATCATGAAGGCATGAAAGCTAGCAAGCGCGCTTTTACTTTGGTTGAGTTGTTGGTGACTGTGGCGGTCATGGGTTTGCTTTCGGTGGGTTTGCTGGGTTTTTTGGGTAATTTTTTGGATCTCAAAATCCGTGCCGAAGCTAAGTTACGTATTCGCGAGGAAGGTAATTACGCCCTGGATCGGATTGAGTATTTAGTGCGCAATAGTATTACCCTGCCAGATATTTGTATGCAGTACAGTGGTGGTTATAGTACGACTAACACTTTGGAAGATCAGTGTAAAGCCAGTGGGTGCACTACTGGTGTTGCTGGCATACCTTCAACTTCGATAATTAAATTTAATTTGCGTGGCGAGAATCGTACCACGGATTATATTCATCGCATGCGGGTATTTTTCCAAGATAATGAGCTCATTGAAGTTAGCACTTATCCTTCTGGAAAAACTCATAGTGATACGCTTGCAAAAACCGATGGCTATAGTCTCACTCGGGCGGGCTCAGGGTCAATTAGCGCGGCCAGCAATAGTTTCAAGGTCACTGACTTTAAGGCTCAATGCTTTTATGACAAGGCTTTTACCAATGGCTATATTGTCAATATTAAATTTAATATTAAATACGAGCGCAACACGCTCAATAACCGCTCGGCGAGTGTGGAAGAACACTTTGAGCGCAATGTCGCCGTCCGCAATACCGGTAATTTCCAGAATTAAAGCAAACTGCCGGCACTTATATACTTGACGCCATTTAGCCTGTTTGTTCATTCTTATCTATTTCTTATAAGCCTTTTTGACAAAATATATCAAACGTGGTAAAATTCAATGCATGATTAAGAGAGAGTGGTTGATCATTGTAGCGATAACTGTTCTCGGTTTTATATTTCGTGCTACTGCTTATTTTCATTATCCACTTGCAAATGATTTCGCTGTTCATTGGCAAGAAGCACATCAACTTTTGGAAGGTAAAACTGTCTTAGTGGGTCCCGCAGTGACATCTCAAGGTGAACGGGGATCGGGTTTCTATCAGGGTCCATTCTACTATTATTATTTGGCGCTGCTACAGTTACTTACTGGCAGCAATGATCGCTTAGTAGTGCTACTTTTTGGTTTAGTGAATAGTTTGGCCATAATCCCCTTCTATTTTATCTGCCGACGACTTTTTAGCGGAAAAACAACTTTATTGCTTGCTATAATTTACGCTGTCAATCCTTATTTGGTTTATGTTGATGGGACACCTTGGAATCCCAATCTCATTCCTGCACTCACTGTGTTGTCACTTTGGCTTAGTTTTAAAATTAAGTATGATCACCACTGTGAATTTTTGCCCACGCTTTATTGTTTATTGGCTTTTATTTCTCAGTGCCACATTGTGATGGCACCGCTGATACTCTTTTTTGCGATTTTCACCTTTGAGCGGGAAGTTTTCCGGGAAAAGTTATGGTTGTATCTTAGTAGCGTCCTACTTTTTTACTCTTATGGTCGCCGTGGTTTGTTTATCAAGTCGAACATCACTGGTCTTCTCTTTCCTCTTTAGTAGCAATGTCTGGATTGCCAAAGCAACAGTGCGATTTTTATTCTTATCTGCGTTATCATGGGCACGGTGAGCGTTGTTTTCATTTTATTCGCAATCCTTTGGCGGTAGGAAGAACTTTAAGTTTGCAAATTTTGGGTGTGCAGAATTTGCTGTTGGCTGTTTTAGGGTTGTTGTTTTACTTTGTTTCTCTTGTATATATGTGGCGACATAAGAATTGGGGTCATTGTCAAGCATTTGTTTATCTTTCTTTGCCTGTTTTGCTGACAATTATAGAGTTTATGTTTTATCACTCTTATATTTATCGGCAATACTTTTTATCTGTTGTGCCATTTGGTTTGTTGTTTTTGGGTTATTGGCAAGATAAAAAATATTTGGCTACTAATTTCATTTGGATAATAGTACTTTTGGCAAACTGTTACTTTTTCTGGCAAATATTTTCGACAAAATCATTCGGCGGATTTTATTAGTTACCTTCAGCTGTATAATGGTAATATGGCTACAGGTGGCATCATTACCTATGTTAATAATCAAGACGGAAGTGTTGATGAAGTTCATACTTTTACATCAAGTGGTTCTCTTGTTTTGGATCAAATCGTCAATAACGTCCAGATTCTTGTAATCGGTGGCGGCGGAGGTGGCGGTTTTGACGCTCGTGGTGGTGGAGGTGCTGGTGGAGCTGTTTCTGCTAATATA
>JAFRKQ010000001.1 GCA_017431625.1 bacterium
ACCAAGGTTCTTACTCCTACTGGTGGTCCTCTACCGTCTCTTCTGCCACGTTCGCCAGGAGCATGTACGTGGGTTCCTCTGCTACCCTCCCCGCGAGCCTCGACGCCAAGTACAACGGGTTCTCGGTTCGGTGCCTCCTAGGAAATTGACCTTTATGTCGTTATCCAATTGCCTTCATTTTTCTGTTGCCAGCGTGCCAGCCTGCGGCGCGACCTTAGTCGCCGCCTGCAGGCGCCGCCTGCTGGCAACAGTCGCCAATTTTTCCTGGGAAAAATTGGCGGCGCCCCAAAATTGCCCCTTGCACTTCGCCACTAGCTGTGCTACACTAAGTATTGTCAGCGTCGTCGAGTGGCGGCGTGGCTCTTTCAAATGTTGGTGGTCTCCAGCAGCCTGGAAGAGCAGGTTCAGAGGGTCAAATGCTCCGGCTCATGACCCGAACTCGACTCAAAAGGTCATTCCCTCGATCCACCTCGGATTGGCTCACTCGCAGCCAGCGAGGTTTAATATCAACGTAGGGTGCTGCTGGTGCTTTATGAGAAACAAGATCTTCCTAAGTGATCGTTTTGTGGGGCAATCCGCACGTTGTCTTCGTGCCTGTCCGCTATTGAATGCGTTCAGGCTGCGGCTCGCCGGGAACGGCAATGGTACGACGTTGAACAACCAAGGTTCTAACTCCAACTGGTGGTCCTCTACCGTCTCTTCTGCCACGAACGCCAGGAACATGAACGTGAATTCCTCTGCTACCAACCCCGCGAACAACAACAACAAGTACAACGGGTTCTCGGTTCGGTGCCTCCTAGCAATGACAAGAGTCATGCTAAATTTTTTGTGTCAAATTATTTCTCCAATCCCTGTTATTCAGTACTGCTGGACCACTAATATTGAAGGACCAGCCTGGAAAGGTCTGACATGCCAAAAGAGTCTTCGACCCCCAAAACAAGCGGGTTGCGTCTGCCCGCGGTAAGAAAGCCCAAATCGGAGCAACCGGACGCGGCCCAAGCGGCACAAACACTGGCAATGATGGAGGTGACGGTACCTTCCATCGAGAATTTGACGCCTACCCCGATGGATCTGCCCACGATTTTTGAGCGGGAAGAAAAAAATCAAGACTGCGCTCACTTGTATGTCAACAAAAACTTTTTCAATGCCTACAATCTGAGTGCTTATTTCACTCGGACGGTTTTGTGGCCGGGGATTGTCGCCCGCGAACAATATGTCACCGCTCACCCGATGGGGGTGCGAGTTGGTTTCCCGGTGGCTTCCTTGGCCAAAGCGATTTTGGGTGCGGCCAAAAACAAAATTGGCTTTGAGGCGATTAACAATAAGTCCGGTCAATTGATGGAACTGCGCTTTGGGCCCTTCAAGCCCGCTGGCGATGCCTACACCCACTGGCGAGATAATTTTTTGCGCGAGACGGAGCGGGGCAAGCAGCTGCTCAAGCCTTCTTATAGCGATCTGCCCGTCTACTTGGAGCTTTTTCGCTATTTCAATTTGGTCTTGGTGGTCACCAATAAATTCAAGCATCCTTATGATCATATTTTCCAATCACGCTTGATTGACGCGGCGGTCGCCATCAATGAGTCCTTTTTCCTTTACAGCCAGGACAAAAACAATTACACTCAGACCTTGAAGATTATCGGCGACATCAAAAAAAATCTTAACAAAATGACATTTTATTTTCGCTTGGCTTTTGAGGCTCAGGCCTACAGCATGGAAGCCAATGGCAATTTGATGAAACAAAAAGCAGTGATAGAAAGGCAATTGACACTATGGGAAAAAAGTATTGCCAGCAAGTGCTCAACGACGATTACTTCCGGGGGCAAGAATGGCTCTTCGACTTGATCATAAGCTCGTATTATCAAGCCCGCCGGCACAAACGCTCCACGCTCAATCAACTCAACTTCGAGCTGGATTTGGAGCGCAATCTAGCGCGGCTTTTTGAGGACATCCGTGATCGACGCTATCAGCTCAATCCTAGTATCGCCTTTATCGTCACCAATCCCAAAAGGCGAGAGGTTTTTGCGGCGCATTTTCGCGATCGCATCGTCCACCATATTGTCTACAATCTGATGATTGATTATTGGGAGCGACATTTTATTTATGACTCTTATTCATGCCGTCTGCGCAAGGGGACACATTTTGGCATCCAGCGGGTGGCGCAATTTCTGCGCCAGGCCACGGGCAATTATCATCATGAAGCCTGGGTAATGAAACTCGATGTGGATAGTTATTTTACCAGTATCAATCAAGGGATTATGTGGGAATTGCTTGGCCGGATTTTTACCGATCCACGCCACAAATTACCGCCGGAATATCTGGATTTGTTGGCTTATTTGCTGCCGATTATTGTTTTTGCCCGGCCGACGTATGACGTGAGTTTGCGCTCTCGCCGCCAGTTGTGGCAGGCTTTGCCGGATCACAAGTCACTTTTTTGGGTTGCTCCTGATCGAGGGTTTCCTATTGGCAATCTCACCTCACAACTTTTTTCCAATATTTACTTGGGCGAGCTGGATATTTTTGTCAAAAACACCCTTAAAGTCCGCTATTATGGCCGTTACGTTGATGATATGGTGCTGGTGGATCGTGACCGCAACTTTTTGTTGTGGGCGCGCGATCAAATCGAGACTTTTCTCAATCAACGCCTCCTGTTGCGTCTGGCCAAAAGGAAACTTTATCTTCAGCCGGCTCGCTTTGGGGTGACTTTTATTGGTGGTCAGATCCGGCCCGAGCGAGTTTATCCTGGTAGGCCATTGCAATCCCACTGGCAAGAGTATGTCTACATCACGAGAGATCTGGACCACGGGGTGGAATGGCGCAATAATTGCGAGTCCTACCTGGGCCAGTTACGGATTTTTCGCTACCTCTAGTTGATCTTTTTTGTTTGCAGTCTTACACTTTATTTTTCGTTTCACCCTCTCTCAGCTTCACCGCTGAGGGAGGGACATTTGGGGGGGGCGTCAGCGTGTCGTCAATTTTTGTTGACTTTGATAGTTGAGAAGTCAACGAAATGACCATTTTTGTGGACTTGTTGGTTGACAAAGTCAACAAAAGATGGCTGAGTTAATAAACGTGGGGGTTATTTTAGTATGTTTTGGCGAATGAAAAAACAAATGGCAATACTGATTATCTCGCGCATGCCAGCCGTGACAGTTGAGCTGTTCATTTTGTGAAAAACAATCAGCTGTAAACTCCGCATTTTGTGAAAAATCACCCTTGTCTAACTCTTCATTTTGTGAAAAATAGCCGATTTGAATCTGTTCATTTTGTGAAATTAAGTTGACAAAAACCCCAGCCTGTGCTATAATCACCCCCATGAAAAGAAAGATCTATCGTCAGCTTGTAGCCTGGAAAGCTGGTAGCGCTGGTCGGCAAGCACTTTTAATTGAGGGCGCCAGGCGAATTGGCAAAAGTTATATTGTCCGTCAATTTGCCACTGAGGCCTATCAGTCATGCGTGTGGATCGATTTCACTAAAGTCGATGAGACCGTCAAGAACATTTTTAACAACTATTTAACTCATCTGGATGACTTTTTTTTACTGCTGTCCAATTATTATCAGATCAACCTCTTCCCACGTCAAACCATTTTTGTTTTTGATGAAGTGCAAAATTTTCCGCGGGCGCGTGAAGCTATCAAGACTCTGGTAGAGGATGGCCGTTTTGACTACATCGAGACGGGATCACTCATTAGTCTCAGGCAAAATGTTCAAAATATCCTTATTCCCTCTGGCGAGAGAAAAATAGCGATGTATCCATTTGATTTTGAGGAGTTTTTATGGGCGCGGGGTGATAATTCGCTCATGCAGCTCATTACCCAGTATTTTGAGCGGCGTGAGGCCATTCCGGCGGCTTTACATCGACGGGCGCTTGATCGGTGGCGCGAATATTTGATCGTCGGTGGCATGCCAGAATCAATTGCGACTTATATCCAAACTCGTGACTTCGTGGCCGTTGACGCGATCAAAAGAGATATCATTGGCCTTTACCGTGACGATATTCGTAAATTTGCCGCTGGTCTGAATTTGAAGGCGGAGCGATTTTTTGATGACATTCCAGGTCAACTCAATAGTCTTGACAAGAAGTTTACTTGGACTTCTCTGGGAGACAATGCCCGTTTTCGTGACTATGAGTCGGCTTTGGTGTGGCTTGATGATGCCAAACTTATCAATCCTTGCTATAACACTTTTGAGCCTAATATAGGCTTGCATTTTCACCGTGACTCCAGTGATTTTAAGTGCTTTTTGGGCGACACGGGTTTGTTGTTGTCGCTGGCTTTTGATAGTGAAACACTTTTCCAGGAAGCCATTTATAGAAAGATTTTGTTTGATAAGTTGACATTTAATTACGGTATGATCGTGGAAAACGCTGTTGCTCAGATGTTGGTAGCTAGTGGTCATCGACTTTATTATTACAAGCGCAATGATCGGGAGGACACTGACAATAATATGGAAGTGGACTTTTTGCTGACCAAAAGAGGTGTCACTTCTAGACATAATATTATTCCTATAGAGGTAAAATCTGGACAAAAAATCACTCTCACTTCGCTGACGAAGTTTCGCAAGAAATTTCGCAATTATGCCAGCAAACCAGTGGTGCTCTATCCTGGTGAGTTGAGGGATGAGCAGGAGGCGACATATCTGCCACTTTACATGACACCTTGTTTGTAGTCTGGTAATGAATACGAGTGGGGGGGCATCAGCTGTAAACTCCGCATTTTGTGAAAAATCACGTTAGTCTAACTCTTCATTTTGTGCTAAATTGCTATTGATAATCTGTTCATTTGGTGAAAATTAAGCATATACTAACCTTTCATTTTGTGAGACAGTGTGCTGTTTGACGGGTGTGATATAATGGTGACATGCAAGAGACGATCCAACAATTATCAGCGAAAGTCAAGCTCAATATTGACTGGGCGCGGCGCAATCTGACCGAGATGATCTATGATCAAGCGATTTTGGAAGGGGTGGCGACCACACGTGCCGATACAGAAGCGATCATTACTGGTGGTCTGGTGCAAAATATGACAGCTGAGGACATTGTCAAAACGCGCAATCTCAAGCGTGCCTGGGATTTTATTTTGACTCCTGAAACCCTTTGGTCGCCGACAGATTTTGCCTTACTCTCACAAATAAACAGACTCGTTGAAGAAACATTTTATTACACTGCCGGTCAAGTGCGTACTGTCCCGGTGACGATTGGTGGGACGACCTGGCAACCGCCAATACCAATCGAAAGTCAAATCAAGGAAGAACTCATAGCTTGGCAACAGCGGGCGACGGTCAAAAAACCAATTGAAGCAGCCATTGATTTGTTACTATATGTGATGCGCCGCCAGATCTTTTTGGATGGCAACAAAAGAACAGCGGTGCTGACGGCCAATCATTATTTGATTGCCCGGGCGGCGGGCTTGATGGTCATTTCTGAAACCCTGGTAGCTGACTTCAAAAAGCTGCTGGTGGCCTATTATGAGAGTGGCGATGAGACGGTAATTGGTGAGTTTTTGCGACGTCGGTGTTGGCAGAAGATGTCATCAGCTTAAAATAACAAAAACGTCATTTTTGTCACAAAAAACCAGAGGTATGCGTTTAACACACGTTTAACAAAAGTGTCAAATTGTACACATTTTGTCTACATACAAAAAATGCGGAGCTGCGCACACAGCTCGGCAGTCGCGTACACAAATGATGTGTGAAGGGGGGGTAATATAAATAACTTAGAATGTTTAATTATAGGCATTAGCAAATCTATTGAAATCTGATAGTAGTTGATAACTTATTTTTATTCCACCAAATTTGAGGGAACAAAAAACGAAGCTAGACCCAATCGTTTTATTCTCTTATTGCGAATTAAGAAATTGATATATAGATGAGTAATTAATTATTTTCATACGCGAAACAATATCTTTATGCTTGGGACGCATGTCATGTGGGTAAGTCCAAAAGTCTCCATAGAGTTTATGTAGAATGATTTCCGGTTGTTTCGGAATAAAAAACTGTTTGTTCTCAAAACTAAGCTGACGAGCAGGAAATATTTCTTGATACGCAAAACGTCTCGTATTAGATATATAGAATTCAGGTGTTTCCATGCCGAGGAGTACTAGTGATTCCGGATCTACAGGGTCTTTATTATCATCCATGCAAGATCGACGCATTTTTTGTAATTGCATATATGAATGTGATTTTATTGTTCTTTCTTGTCGCATTAATTTCTCCCAATCAAACTCTATTTGTTTATGCTGTGAAACTAGCTTGTCAAAGAGTGCCTCTTGTGCCTTTGTTTCACGATACTTTTTTGAATATATATCAAGAGGAAATATATCAACTTGAAATGGTAAATCAAAGGCATAAATGCGTATTATTTCAGAATGTATCATGTATAAACGATGTTGCCGTAATGTTTGCGGCAAAAGTTCTAATGTCTTTTCGTAGTCTTTTCTAGACATAGCTATATCACAATCATCATCCCACGGGATAAAGCCTGCGTGTCTAACTGCACCCAATAGAGTACCGAAAAATAATACATAGTGGATATGGTTTTTTTGGAAAAAATCATCTAGTATGGAAAGTATTTTTAGATTTCCTAACTGCTGTAGGCGTAAGTTTCCAACTGCCGCAGGTAGTGATGAAATATCTGTACTTAGCTTGGCGAACTCCATAAGTCCTTCATGTTGTTTGGAAAGCTGGTGTAATTGATCTGATAATTCAGAAATCATCTTGCTTTGCTCATTAAATAGCCTAATGAACGTGTTGTGATATCGGTAATTTGGACTTAGTAGGCAAACAATTTGTTTTAATTTTTGTTTTATGCTCATATGTGTTTACTTTTGTGCAATTACACGTATAAAATAGTCATCAAAGTCGCTAATAGGCGCGAAACCACGTTCTTCATTAGCAATCAATATTTTAAACCCAATAGCTACTAGTTCCTCCACGAGTTTATCGATATTAATAAAACGTCTATAATGATCATTAAATATAAAGGCGTCCTTTTGACCGGTGACAGCTTTGCCTTTTTTATAAAGAGCGTTTTTATATCCGCGTGCTTCTATACATATTTTGCCCTTTGGTTTTAGGCTGTTATATGACCAATTAATGACTCGTGATTGCCCTAATTTATCAACCGAATGAAGTGTAAAACGCGAATAAATTAGATCGTACGCTTCATTTGACTGATCCAAATGAGTGAAATCTGCAATCATAAATACGAGATTGTCCAACCTATTGCTTGTTTTTAATCTTTCAATCTCGCTACTGCACTGATCGACGGCTACAACTTGAATATTGTTTTGGGCAAAGTAAATAGCATCACGACCATTACCACACCCGAGTTCTATGATTTTGTCATCAGGATGAATGTACGATGATAGCACATATTGTGCAAACGATGACTGTGCTATTGGAGCACGATTGTGTTTATAGACAGATTCCCAATAAAATTTATTTGTCATAAATAATGTTCCTGACCAAATCTAATTCTTTCGCTGTTGCTTGGGATATATGAGAATGTAAGTGTTCATTCTTTGGAAATGACATGTAGTCTCCATACAAATGTGTTAAGTGCTTTTCTGGATTATTTGGCACATAGAATTCTTGATCCTCAAAGACCATTGTTTTTAATGGAAACATATCTTCGCTGTGGACTATTAAGGGCTGAAATGCAGCGTCCGTTTCCATCCCTAAAAACATCTTTTTCGTGTCATGTACGCTCGATATACTATTATTGTACTCCCGTGTCATTTGTTCAGCCTTATCTAAATCTGATAGCTTCTTGTAATCAGCAAGCGGACGTGTACGCTTGAGGCTTGTGACAATCGTATTGTTAATTCTTTCATCTTCCAGGTTTTCATCAGCAAAATAATATGGGAAAATGTCGCAAAAAAAAGTCAAATTGCTATTTGTGCGGCCATATGCAAATTCTATTTGACTTTCTCTTGTATTAGGCAATATTCTTTTGTGAGCGATTTTCGGAATTTGTGATGGAATGTATATTAGAGAAAAATCTGATGAGACAAATTCTTCAGTGGCTACTTGTAAAAATCGTTGATAATCAGGCGCAGGCATAGAGATATCCACATCATCATCCCAGGGAATAAAACCTCGATGCCTGACTGCCCCCAAAAGAGTGCCAAAATCCAGCCAATAGCGCAATTGATATTTATTGCATATTCTCACTACCTCTTGTAAAGCAAGATAGTTAATTTGTTGGGCATATCTAATTGCTCCAATGGCTTTAGGTAGCTTGGTTATATCCACCTGTGATTTCATAATTAGCGCTGTCTGATAAACGTCTACAAGCAGCATGTTCTCTAATCTATACAAATGCTCTTCTATGCCACATACTTGCCTGTAAGTTGGGCTTATGGACAACCAAATCTTTTTTAGTATTTTTTTAATATTGCTTGTCATGATTTGTCTCTACTTGCCGATCTTAATATGTGCCCAACTGTATAAATTATTATCAAAACGCGTACCTATCTGTATGCCAAGTATACAAACTTGCCAATGTCCCTCAAAATCTTTTGGTAGACGTTTGCTAATGAGTGTGCGTCTGATTATCGGCCAATGTTTGTTATATTTTAATGCACCGCATAAATCACCTCGCCAGATGCTACGCAGAGACTTTAGGTTTTCATTGCTAAAGTATTTGTAAGTAAAGCTAAAATCGTCTCGCAATGGCAAGACTAATTCACGAAACTTGTCAAAGTATTCCCCTTTGTATTGCCATTTAATTTTGTGCAAGAAGTCCATATTGACTCGGACAAGATGTGCATACAACGCTTCTTTGCAAACCGCAAGTTGGCCATTGGTTTCCAATATCTCTCTTGCTAAGTCAAACATTTTTGGCATATACAAGAGTTTTTCTCCTGTTTGACTGGTGGAATTGCCATCCCTGCCTCCACGCCACCTATACAAAGGCTCTTTGACAACTACTATCTTACCAGCAGCACAACAGACCGCAGCCATATAAGGAGTATCCTGATATGCGGCGTGGCGTTCATCGAACATTTTGATGCAGTGATCGCGCATTATTTTTCTTTTGACAATCATTGACCAGATTGATGGGTGAGGTAATAGGATTTGTGGAAATTGTTGAAGAGTAAAAGCTTCTTCTGGGGCATCAAATAGATATCTAACATGAAACGAATGGATTTGTTTAAAACCAAATTTTGGCTCCCAATCATAAAAACTCCCCTTACTCACATCGGCATCATATTTTTTTGCTTTTGCGTAGAGTTTTTCGTACATTCCCGGCTCGATGAAATCATCGCTTTCGACGATCCCGATGTACTCACCCCGCGCCAAGTCAAATCCATGATTAACAGCCTTGCCGTAACCACCGTTTTTTTGGTGGACAGCAATTACACGCGGGTCTTTGGTAGCATATTCATCCACGATCTGCGGGCATTTATCAGGACTACCATCGTCTACCAAAATAATTTCAATTTCCTTGAGTGTTTGAGCTAAAATTGAATCCACACACTCGCGCAAATAATTTTCAACGCCATAAATTGGCACTACTACAGAGACCTTGATCTCCTTTCTGTCAGTCGTTTTTGATTCAACTGTCGCCATCCCCCATATTCTACCACATTTTTCCCCGCCGAGACGACTCAATTGCGATTTTTGCCTGTTTTGATGTTCTGGCAATACAAAAGCTGACCCAATTTGCCTTCAGCCATCAATTTTTAGTTCTTGATTTGAGAGGTCATTTTTCTCGCCCAAGATCACATTTTGCCAAAAGCGCTCTAAGTACTCGTGATTTTCTTTCACTCCAAGACATAAATTACTATAATTTGCCCTCACCAATGCATTGCGAAAATACCACGAATGCTGGGCAAAAGGCTCGTTGTCAAGCTCAAAGCCAAGTTTGCGCCAATACTTGATGGAAAATACCGCCACTGTACGCGTATTCCCTTCGCCAAACGGATGAATTTGCCAAATTTTGGCGATAAAACCACTTACATGGGTAATAATATCATTAATATCAAGTCCCTCATATGAAAACACACGCTCCTGATCAAAGTCATAAGCTAGCGCTGCTTGAAGCTCAAAGGCGGGAGCGTAAATAACGCTGGCGCCGTTTAAGATCCATTCCTGTTTGGAGATATTGTAATCGCGCCACTGTCCCGCAAAAGAGTAAATATCGCCAAAAAGTTGTCTGTGAATTGAAGACAAATAAGCAGGACTAAAGTTAAAAGTTTGCTCGCTCAAAATCAAAGCAATTCGACTGGCCACTTTATCTGCCTCTTCTTGACGGCCAACGGCGGCATGTTGTTGTTTTTTCGTCTGATAATAATCATTTATCAAGTGATTTGCCTCTGGCAAAGTCAGCTCACCCTCGACATTTCTTTTCGCGGTTTGATACAAGTATGCTGATGGCGTGAGATTATCTACTTGCTGCAAGCCAATAGCAGTTGACCAAATTTCCCCCTTTTGTCTTTTGTCTGGTTCTATCTGCCGAATATAAGTAGCAAAATCGTCAGCTGCTTTCAGGCTAAGATCGGCACTGTCTTTGTTTGACATATTTTCCATTATACCATACTCGTCAACTAAAACGCTTTTTCACCAAATGAACGGATTCCCAATGGCTATTTTTCACAAAATGAAGAAATAGACTAGCGCGATTTTTCACAAAATGCGGACTTTGAAGATAACAGTTTTTCACGAAATGAAGGGATTCATATCAGCCAATTTCACATGTTTTCAAGATTTTCGTCTCTCACCCTCGCTCTTTCCAGCGTGCCAGCTTGGCCTTGATGATAAAGGCCTCGGGCAGCCTTCTGGCCAAAAAAGTGTCAAAAGACTCGCGCCAGCTAAACAATCGCGTCTGATAGATCTCTTCAGCCTGCATTTTTTTCCAATCACTAGTAGCGAGAGTGACAAATTTGCGTGCTATCGAGTAGGGTAGACGAGCGGTATTCCACTTGTAGCCGTAAAACTTGGCCAAAGTCAGGGCAGCGGCCCAGTCTTGCAGACTCCCGCGCTCGCGCAAAAAGCGCTCCGTTTCTTGATATTCCTTGAGGATTGCTGTCGGGTAGGCGCGCGAAACCACCGATTGACCCGGGTGTTGGCGATAGTGATAAAAGGCACGCGTGGTGTAATAGACACGGTGGGCGCAGGCAAGAGTTTTGAAGGCAAAAGATGAGTCTTGAAATCGGTGATCACTCAAGTCGAGAAAAGACAATTGCTGCTCGGTCAAAAACTCCCGCCGATACAAAGCGGTCCAGATAGTAGCTGGTCGGGTGAGCAAATACTCCACCTGAGCCACTTGCAAATTTGGCTGATCGCCAGTCACGGGCAAAAGCTGCTGGCGCCAGTCGCGGTCGTGTTTGTACAGATAATAGTCGCTTTTGGCAATGTCGGCTTGATATTTTTGGGCGTGAGTATACAAAAATTCCGCCATGTCAGGCTCGATAAAGTCATCAGCCTCGACAATCCCGATGTATTCGCCACAGGCCCCTCGAATGCCTTGGTTCATAGTGTCGCCATAACCAGTGTTTTTTTTGCTAATAATCCGGAAGCGAGAGTCTTTTTGTGCGTACTGACGCATAATTGTGAGCGAATTGTCGCTGGAGCCATCATTGAGACATAAGACCTCTATTTCTTTTAAAGTCTGGGTGTGAAGACTTTCTAGGCATGGTGTCAAAAATCGCTCGGCATTGTAAATCGGCACCAAAAAACTGACTTTGATTTCGCTTTTACCCGAGGCCTCATCTTTCATGTCTTCCCTCCCTCAAAGTGTATTATACCACGAGTGAGTGATGATTGTCGGCTCAATGCGTGCAAATACCGGTGCGTCTCAAGCGTTTTTGTGATATAATACCGCTCATGACCAGTGAGCAGACAAAACCCAGTCAACGACATCGTTCCACCAGGTTGGAATTGGCCCAGATGGAAAAGCAACTCTTGATTTTGATCGACAAAGGCGATAATACCATCGGTCAATTGATAGAAAAGACCGGTTGGTCACGACAAAATATCAATAGACGCCTCGCCGTCATGCTCAAAGACCAGCGCCTGCAAATGGTCTATCGCGGCCGTAGCACCTATTACCGCTTGCAAAATTAGTATGTTTAGTTTTGTCCAGTCAGGAAGTAGCACTAATATCTACTTCTTATTAGTTATTATATCACATTATAGGCTTTTTGTCAAGGGGTAATTTCTAGGCGTCAGCCAGGCAATAGCGAGTCACTTGACGACCATGATATAATAAGTTATGGCAAAAATGATTTACGCCACGATTTGGTGTCTAGCCAGCTGCATTTTTCTTTTGATTGGTGGGTCAATTTTGGCTGTTGGCTATATGCCCGATCACTGGTCTTGGCAGGCAAGCCGGATTTTGGGCGAGTGGACGGATGCCCAGGCGAGTCACGAGGGGGAGTTGGCAACCGGTGAGAGCGAAAAACCAGCGCAAACGGCTGATGCTCGGGCCATTTTGGTAGCCAACTTCATCGAGCGCAATGACCACGGCCACAATTCACCCTTGCAGCCTTATGACTATTGGGGGCAGTTTTTTGTGGCCACAGCTGATGAATTTGGGCTTGACTTCCGCCTTTTGCCCGCTATTGCCCGCAAAGAGAGCACTTTTTGCAAGAGTAATATTGCTCAAAAGTATTACAATTGTTTTGGTTATGGGGTACCAGCTTCAGGCATTACTGACGCTGGCAAATTTGACAGTTTTGAGGAGGGCATCCGGACTGTGGCCGCGAGTCTGAAAAAAAGCTATCTAGACAAAGGCTTGACCGATCCGATTTCCATCATGCGCAAGTATTGTCCGCCCTCGGCTGAGGGTGAAGGTGCGTGGGCGCGCAATATTAATCAGTGGCTGGGTGAGATGCGCTATGATGACAAAACTGCGGGCTTGAATAGCACCGAAAATGCCGACCTGACAGAATTTGTCGCCCCACCTACACCAGAGGGTAATCAAAACGAGCCATAAGGTAGATCGGTTGATTTGTCCGCCAAATTTTGCATTTGTCACATTATTTTTTGGCCCATTTGTAGTCACTTTGAGTGCAAAAACGTGAAATTACGGCGGTAGTTAGCAAACAAAATTGTTAGGATTTGAGCATTAAAATTGCCTATTGACATATTTCGATCTTGTGTTATAATACACTTACCTTGGCAGGTACGGCCTCACTGGGCGGTTACGTGCCAAGACACAAGGAACCGAGTTTACTGGACAGAACTCGGTTTTTTGCGGTCTGTGGGCAAGTTGGCCTGATCATCTACTGGCTCCCCCAGAGAAAAACCGATTATTTATCCTGATTGACGCTTGCTTTTGTGCTCTTGACTTTTGACAATTATCGTTTACAATACCATGATTATGGCAAATCAAGATCAAAGCAAACTTTATTGGATAATCGGTGGTGTCGTGGGCGTTATTGTCGTGGTAGCGCTAATTTTTGGCCTGACGCGAGGCAAAAAGAGTGACGAGACCGCACAGGCGCCGGTTGAGAGTGCCGCTCCAGCCAAGAAAAAACGGATCAGTGCCCCGCAAAATGTTATTGCCCTTGGGGATCGTCCGGTGGTCAAATTGCGGCCTTTTAGCAAAGATGGCGGCCGGTTTGTGAGCATTGAGGTGCAGTCTTTGGGCAAAACGGCCACCTCGGCTGAGTATGAGATCGTCTACAATGTCATTGGTGCTAATGCCGTGGACAAAAATGGGCGAGCAATCAGTGATTTTGATGCCGAGGCTGAGGGGGGCTTGCAGGCGTTTATCGGCGAGCTTGATTTGAGTCAATTACCTACCAGTAGTGAAAATCGTTTTGGTACTTGTAGTGCCGGTGGTGCTTGTATCAATAATAGTGTTGACTACGGCACGCTGACACTCAATTTTGACGCCGCCGAAAAGTTTGGTGTCAAGACCAATTGGACTTATTTTGAATCCGCAGTCAATCGCACCGCGATGCATGATGGCAATTTTGCCTTGGAGGCTGAGGGGCTGGAAAAAGCCGAAGACTACTTGCTGATGCAGATGATGGGTTTACCGGCGGGTATTCAGGGTGAAGTAGTGATGTTGCCTGATGATGGTCGCGATAACGGCACCTGGCCGGTAGCTTATCAGCTTAGTTTTACCAAAACACCAAGTGGTCTTAAGACTGGTAAGGTGGATTTTGGCAGTAATTTTGGTGAGCAAGTGGCTGTGTATGATGGCCAGAGTTGGACCAATTATGACTTGATGGA
The DNA here is from genome assembly GCA_017431625.1 of bacterium. Lineage (GTDB taxonomy): Bacteria > Patescibacteriota > Microgenomatia > UBA1400 > PJMF01 > RGIG2560. The sequence goes on from JAFRKQ010000001.1 coordinate 14,185, forward strand.
GTCAGTGCCAGTGGGGGCGGATTATATTTATGCCCTAGTCACTGTTGGTGGTGGCCAATAACATTGATTGATGAGTGAAAAATGCCGGCTCTAGGGCCGGCTATTTGTTCTTGGTGCAGCCAGGGGACTCATGATTTTTTCATTGGTGAGGATTTTTTGTAGCTCAAAATTATCGGCCGGAGTGAGGCTGATGAAATTGGCATCAAGGTATTTGTCCACACCCACTGCTAGCTGACGATCAAAAGGAGTAAGAATGATGATCAGATCATACTTACGCCTAGAGCTGCCAGTCAGAGTCTCAATGAGAGTGACCACTCTAGCTGGTAGGTTTTGAGCACCCACCGAATAGCTGCCATCGTGATGATGATACAGACTGGTGATCGGCGCGCTAGTGGTCAGCGGAGTGAGAGTGAGCTTGGGATTGATCTGCTTGAGAATCCTGTAGGCCCGAGCGAACATGTCGATCGCGACACCAAGATCAGCGCGATTCATACTGGCTGTTAGCTCTGGCGCCTGAATGCTGGTGGCGGTGATAAAAAGGACATGTTCGGGGATACTTTCAGGGCTTAAGGCGCCAACAGGAGCACTAATAAACAACCAACCAAGAAGCAAACACAAGGTGATGAAGAGTTTTTTCATGAAAAACAACCTCGATTCGTTAAAATTTGCTGTCGAGTTTTCCTGACTTGTTCCAGAACGAACTCTTGTCGAGTCCGCACCAACCTGTATTAAAGTCATAGCTAACTAGACAAAAGATACATTATTATAACACACATTGTCAATTTTGTCAAGAGGCAAAAACCAGGCTAAATATTACTAAGAGCAGCTTGCTTGACGATTGTTGGCAAATAATGTTATTTTTTGTCTTTACCAAAATAATAGCCCAGGACAAAACTTAAAACCACATTAAAATAACTGCCAAATGAGTCCAGGATCTGCTTGATATTGACAACTTGATTGTTAAACACCAGGCTAGCAATACCGACTATAATCACAAAAGCACTGATGTGCACAAACGCGTTTGTCAAATTGACGGCGATGTTATTGCGCGTGTCGCTTTCACCTTTGGTGATTTCCTTTTGAGTTTTTTCTTCTGCCGCATTACTGTAACTTAGACCAGAATCAAGCAACTTATTAATTTCTGAATCAGTCTTAGACATATGCCAGTTGTTGCATGAAATTGCTATTGGAAATAAGATAGTTCTTAAACGAACTGACGAGCACGTCCGACTGCGACTTTAACTGTTCGCGGCTGGTAGTCTCGTTCTCAGCCAGTTCGCTCATTGTCTCAATCTGCTCAGCCAAAAGCCGAATTGATTCGTTGTTTTGTATTTTTGCCTGTCTTAATCGTTCTGATCTTGACATGATCGCCTTTCTGCTCGTGCGCCCGGCGGGAGTTGAACCCTCAACCTTTCGGTTCCTCAAGACCACTGCTCTATCCATTGAGCCAGGAGTCCAGACTCCACCAGATCTACTTACAACGCCGTGCGCCCGGCGGGAGTTGAACCCACAACCTTTGGTTCCGAAGACCACTGCTCTATCCATTGAGCCACGGGCGCATTAGTCGTATTATACCACGCCGACAACCACAAACTGCTGGTAAATTATGACGGTTTTATGGTAAAATACATCATATGTCAGAAATCGAGAGTATTAGGTCAAAATTTATACAATTTTACGAAAAACGTGGACATATACGTATTCCTAGTAGTTCACTTTTGCCAGAAAATGATGCGAGCACGCTTTTTACGAGTTCTGGTATGCAACCACTTTTGCCTTATTTTTTGGGCACGCCCCACCCACAAGGTCAGCGCATTTGCGATTCTCAGTGCTGTTTTCGAGCGGTGGATATTGAGGAAGTGGGAGACAATCGTCACACCACTTTTTTTGAGATGCTAGGCAATTGGTCTTTTGGTGATTATTTCAAGCGTGAACAAATTGAGCAAGTTTTTACCCTTTTTACTGATGTCATGGGACTTGATCCCGCTCGTTTGTACGTCACTGTTTTTGCTGGTGATCAGACGCTTGGCTTATCACGGGACGACGAAGCGATCGCTACCTGGCAGCAGGTTTTTGCCACCAAGGGGATTGAAGCTAAAATCGGTGAGCGGATTTTTACCTATGGACCAGAAAAGAATTGGTGGTCTCGTTCTGGTCGACCCGAGCAAATGCCTGCCGGTGAGCCAGGCGGGTCTGATAGTGAAGTATTTTATGACTTTGGACCGCAGCTACAGCTGCATGAACATTCGCCTTATCGCGATCAACCTTGCCATCCCAATTGCGATTGTGGTCGGTTTATTGAAATCGGCAATAGTGTCTTTATGCAATTTCAAAAGACACACGAGGGTAAATTTGTTGATTTACCAGCCAAAAATGTTGATTATGGCGGCGGGCTGGAACGGCTGGCGATGGCCAGAGCTCAGACGCCAGATATTTTCCAGACGGAAGTATTTGCGCCCGTAATCAAGGTTTTGGAACAAAAATCTCAGCAAAAATATAGCCAGCTGAAAGAGGCGGACAAGCGTGCCTGGCGGATTATTGCCGATCACACTCGCTCGAGTATTTTCTTGATGAGCGAGGGCTTGGTTCCTAGCAATAAAGAACAAGGCTATGTTTTGCGCCGGCTGTTGCGCCGCAGTCTGGTGCAATTGCGCCGTCTTGATCTAGATTTTGCGCTTTTGGTTGAGCTGGTGGCCCCGGTGGTCGCTCAATATGAGTCCGAGTATCCGCGTTTGCGCACTCAGGAGGCGACTATTGTCGCTGGTATCAAGCGTGAGAGCCAAAAATTTGCCGCGACCTTGCGCCAGGGCTTGCGTGAAATTAACAAATTGACACAAATTACTGGTGAGAAGGCATTTTTCTTGTATGAAAGCTATGGCTTTCCTTTTGAGTTGACCCGCGAAATTGCCGCCGAACGAGGGATAGAGGTGGACGAGCAGGCCTTTTTGGCCGCCAAAAAGCATCATCAAGAGCTGTCCAAAACGCAGTCAGCGGGTAAATTCCGCGGTGGTTTGGCCGATCACGAGGTGCAGACGGTCCGTTTTCACACCGCTAGCCATTTGCTTTTGGCCGCTTTGCGCAAGCTCATCGACCCCACTATTACCCAAAAAGGGAGTAATATCACCGGTGAGCGGGCTCGTTTTGACTTTACCCTGGCACGCGCCCTCACTAGCGAGGAGATTGCTGCCCTCCAAAAGCAAGTCAACGATTGGATTACAGCTGATTTGCCCGTAACCAGGAAAGAAATGCCTAAAGCTGACGCTTTGGCGCTGGTAGGCGGCAGTGTTTTCGCTGATCGTTATCCTGATCAGGTCAGTGTTTATCAAATCGGACAGGATACTTCTTGCGAGATTTGTGTCGGTCCTCATGTGACTCACACCGGCGAGATCGGCCCTATAAAGATCACCAAGCAACAGTCAGCTGGGAGTGGTGTCCGCCGCTTATATCTTTACCCGGCTAGCGCGACTGCCTAATTTTGCTTGATAGATGGTGATTTTTTGCCTCTTGATAAAAAGGTGGTTTTGTGGTATAATATAGGTCATATGAGCAAATGTCACAGTGTTCTGGACGCACTTGACAAAATGATCATAATATGATATATTAAAGCCACTTGTTAGCCTCAAAAAGGAGGCATCACGTTCACGAAAACGGTGATGTTGAGCTAGACAAGGCAAAAGCTCTTTGATAGTTTTACATCAACGCTTAACTCTCAACCAGCCAGCAGTACGAGCCTTGGTGGCCATGGACAGGTACTGACAGGCGTGAATTCATAAATTGCTAGATAGATCAATCAATCTCATCAGATAAAGGAGCGTTTCATCATGAAGAAAGTCATTCTTAGTCTTGTAACAATCACAGTCGCGTTGGTATCCACAGTCACCGCCAGTGCCTTTGATCTGCCCAAGCTGCCCCGCTCGGTCACCGACTCACCCCAGTTTCGCCAACGGCTCAAGCAATTTGTGGCCAAAAACTCGTGGCAGATCGGACCATTAGGCTGGATGGCGATAGATGAACTGCTGCAGTCCGAAAAACCCAAACGTCAGCCTGATCCGGTGCTCACCTGGCATCACGAGACACCCAAAATCACGCGCCCGGCCGATCTTGATCCCATTGCCACGACCACACGTCCTATCCCACAGCCGCGTCCGCGTACCCGCCAGACTAGCGACAATGTTGTCAAGGACGCCCGGCAGCTGTACACCCTCGCTGATGTGGAAAAAGCCTCGGTACATCAGGTAGTGGTGGTCGATCGGGAAAATCAGCGCTTTTGGCTACAGTTTGCCTGTCGGGTCCAGATCCATGGTTTCAAGTTTGTGCCCGAAAAAACTGGTAAGCCTGTCAGCGACCACTCGGTGATCAAGAAGGGAACCAAAGGTTGGGCCTATTTCCCGGAATTATTTGCGCCCAAAGCCACACCTACACCCACGCCGACACCTCTTCCTGATCCCGCCGGCGATTACTTCCAAGTGCATCATTATCAGGAGCCACCCATGCTGGCCAAAAGCCGGCTGGAATGTGATCCTATCAGACGGCATCGCTTGGCATCACAAGTATTTGAAAGGCAGGAATTTCTGCGGCTTCGAGCTGATCAGCAGGTCCACTACAAGAAGGAAGATCGCTTGCATTACCAGCCCACCACCCGCGAGCAGTTAGCGCTCATGGCTGATCCTGTTTATGGATTGGCGTACTCAGGTACTTTTTGGGCAGGTAGTACCAAACTGCACAACTACTTACTCAAACTCGATTTCGACTGGGAGATTCCTCGCGAAGGAATTAAGGTGAGTCTGTTCGGCGGCGGTAACGGTCATCAAGTTAATCCTGGACAGGTGATGGAAAAAGGGACGGTGCTCGTGTTAACACTTGAAAGCGAGTATCCAGCCAAACCTATCACGGCCACGACTTCCAAAACCAAACCAGCTCCTAACTTCTTCCAGCGTTATTGGCGTTATCTAATTTTTACTACCGGCTTGATTACGCTCATGCTGTGGCTTGTATGGCAGAAAAAATTAGCCAATCTCAAACCAGTGCGTGCCAGAAGAAGGATGACAACCACCAGAGTCACCAGAGTGAGAAGACGACTGCAAACGATCTAAACCAGAGTCATCAATTGATGTAAAAGTAACCCAGGGCCTTTTGGCTGACAGCCTCGAATGCGTTCGGGGCTTTTTTGCGGCTGCTAGCAATAAGAGCGACTGGTATCATGGGTGATTCTAGCTATTATAGGATTTTAACCCACATTTGAGCAATTTTTCCAGGCAGAAAAATAGTTAATTATCCTATAATATATTTTTATGAAAAATTTCTCTCGAGTAGAACAAAAATATTATAAGTCTAAATTGTACACAAATTTTGATCTAATATTTAAAAAATTACTTATTATCATTATTTTTGTGTTCAGATTTATTGCGATACCAACTGAGAATTTGATTTTGTCCGCCATAAAGGCCGATACTAATGGCACTGCCGGCCACAAAAGCGACACCGGCCATCAACCAATCATGGGCCAAAAGTCGATCACCCAGATAGATACTAGTAAGCATCATCGGTAGACACGAAAGCATCATAATCCAAGCGTAGCGGCGAAAGGGGATTTTGGTTTGGACAGCCATAAAGGGCACAAAACAATTACTCAAAAAGGGAAACAAATACAAAACAAAAACCACCGTTTCTGGCGAGTGTTCGCTTATAAGGCGGCGACATTTCTTGATAGCCCGAGTGCGTTCCAAAAAAGCTGGTAGCTGCCAGCCCAGGTGGCGCAACCCCAAAAAGATGACAAAATTGCTCATAGTGTAGCTGGTCATCAAAATCAAACTGCCCCAGAAAACCCCGTAGGCCGCGCCGGCGGCAACTTGGAGCAAGACCACAGGAAAAATCGGCACAAAGACTTGGAAGGCTTGCAGCAAAAAGAGAATTAGCGCCCCGGGCCAGCCAAATGAATGGATATAAGTAGTCAAAGCCTCGTGGTCGTGCTGGGATAATATCTCCACCAGCTCGCCGCCTGTAGCCAGCAGTTGTGGAGCACTAGCAATCACGCCAACTGTGGCCGCTAACATGATCGCACCGACAGTGAAGACAAAAATTTTAGTTTTGCTCATGTGTGCCTATTATACCACAAGTCAATCTTCGCTGGCGTGAATGTCAAAGCGCAAAAAGAGTTTTTCGGCTAGTTCTTTCCAGGTGACCGCTGAGGTTTCGGCGGCATAGGGTGATGTTCGTGGTCGCTCGTACTTGATCAGCATTAAAAATTTAGGATCATCATAAGGAGCAAAGCCAATAAAACTGGCGATCGTATCCTCGGTGTAACCGCCGTGTTGGAGATCGGGAATTTGCGCCGTGCCGGTCTTGCCCGCAATCAAATCAGAATTTTTGAAAATGTATTGCGCCTCCCCGTGCTGGGCGGCTGTTTGCATCATTCGGCGCATGGTGGCAGCGGTGTCGGCACTGATGACCTCCCGTTCCACCTCAGGCTGGGTGGTGTAGATCTCGCCGGTGGCTTTGTCCACGACGTGATCAATAAAGGTCATTTTCATGAGCTGCCCGCCATTGGCAATGGCACCCACGGCTCGTACCATTTGGAGGCTGGTAACCATAACCGCTTGACCAAAGGATCTGGTGGCGGTCTCATGTGGACCCCAAGGAGCAATCGTCTGGGGAGAATTGCGCTCTTGCACTTCGGTCTCCACGCTATCTTCAAAGCCAAAAGCCTTGATATATGAGTAAAAACGCTCACTACCCAGAAGACTGGAGACCCAAGAGAGGGCAATGTTGTCAGATTTTTCCAGAGCCTGCGTCATGGTAATATTGCCGTTAAAATTAAAATCCCAATTGTTAATGACGTGAGAGCCTATCTGGTAGGGGCGATTGCATACCGGGCAGACGGTGTCGGGTGAAATTAAACCAGTATCAATGGCAGCGGCCATAGTAATGACCTTGAAAATCGATCCTGGTTCAAAATAATTGATGACACTGGGATTCTTGATTTGGTCGGCTGAATACTCATAATAATGGGCGGGGTCATAGTCAGGGTAAGAGGCCATAGCCAGAATTTTGCCGGATTTGGGCTCGGTGATAATAATCTCACCTCGCTCAGCGCCAAATCGTTCCACCCCTTCTTGGAGAGTTTTTTCGACCAAATACTGCAAATCACGATCAATTGTCAAATAAATATCGCGACCATCAAGGTCAAAACCCCAAGCATTTTCGCTTTCGCTACTGCCAGGTGTGAGCGATTGTCCGGAAAGCTCCAGATCACAACCACCCTCAATCCCGTAATTGCCACCACTATTGTCCACACTAAAATAACCCAAAACATGTGAGGCCAAATTACCCTCTGGGTAATAGCGGCGCAGCTGCCGCTCAAAGTGAAGACATTGCTGTTGGCTTTTATCGGTGCACGGCCACGCCTTTGCGTCGATCGCCTCTTTGGTATCCTGGGTGATGGGTCCGCGGCTAAAATACACCCAACTTGATTGTGTTTTGGGGTTGGCAGCCAAATTATCCATTAAAGTCACAAATTCTTCTCTGGGGCGCAGGCCGCTGCTAGCCTCTGGGTCAGAGAGCGCAAAAGGAGCGACAAAGTCATAAGCCTGTCCGGCGTTGCTCACTTGATTGGGTTGGGCGTAGAGTTGGTAAATATAGCGATTGCTTACCAAAAGTTGGCCATTGACATCGTAAATCCGCCCCCGCGCCCCAGTGGGCAGGCCACCATCATCAAGCAAATAAAGAGCTTGAGCTTGCTGATTGATTTGTTCACCGTGCACTATTTGGAGCCAAAAATATCTTCCCCAAACAAGTCCCAGTCCCAGACCAATCAGTAGCCAACTTACAAGCCGACCCCGCCAAGTCTCCACCCTTGCGGCCGGTTGAGTGACCACCTGCTTGGGGGCTTGTTGGCGGAAATTTGGTCGGTGTTCACGGATGATTGGCATACTACAAGCTGGCTAGGGTATCATTAAAGAAAATTAAGTCTTCAATCGGCACGTAGCCGGCAGACTCCAAATCAAGATTTTGGATTTGCTCACTGGTGAGGGATTTTTGGGCGGCAATTTTGTTTTCCAAAATCCGATTGCGATCTTGGGCTTGCTGAATTTGGGCTTGCAGCTCGGCTACGCGGTGCTGGTCAGAATAACTATTATTGCTGGCAAAAATGGCAAAAATAGACTGCGCCAAGAGCGTCAGCCCTAGGCCTAAAAAGACATTAGCAATGATTTTTGGCATCGGTACTTTCTGTTGTTACGTGTTACTACTTTATAACTTCCGCGCCACGCGCATCTTGGCAGAACGCGAGCGCGGATTGGCAGTGGTTTCTGCCTCATCTGGCATAATCGGTTTTTTGGTTTCAAGCTGCACCAGACCTTCATCGGCCCAGGCGCGCAGTTGTTTTTTGACTGGTCGGTCTTCACCCTCGTGAAAGGCGATCATCACCAGATAGCCGCCAGACTTGAGAGCATCGATGATTTGTGGCAGGACACGCTCCAAATTGCCGATTTCGTCATTAACGGCAATGCGCAAAGCCTGAAAAACCTTGGTCGCCGGGTGGAGTTTGCCCAGGCGATTTTTTTTGACCCGTGAGACCAAATTGGCCAGCTCAAATGAGGTGGCAAATGCCTCTGGACCACGTTTTTTGCGCTCGAGCACGATTTCTCTGGCGATCCGTCGACTTTCGGTCTCGCCGCCAAATTCATCAAAAAGCTCGATCAATTGTTTCTCGCTTAAGGCTTGTAAAAGGTCGTGGGCAGAAACGCCCAAGGTTTTGTCTAGGCGCATATCTAGTGGTCCGTTGGTGTAAACACTCAAACCGTGCTGAGCTGACATCAGCTGATCAGTACTGGTGCCTAAATCAAAGATCATGCCGTCAAAGCCAACAAAATCACCAAGACTGCCTACTACCTGGTTAAGTTTGACAAAATTTTGGGTAAAAAGACGCAAGCGATCAGTGGCAATTTCACGAGCAAATTTTTCTTGGCCTTTTTTGACGCTCAGCTCATCATAATCCAGAGCGACCACTCGCCCGCCACGCTTGAGGATTTCGCCGGTATGGCCGCCGGCCCCAAAAGTGGCGTCCAGATAGAGGCCCCCAGGCTGGACGTGGAGATGGTCAACGGCAGGCAGCAGCAAGACAGTTTGGTGCATTTATCCTTCCTCCAGTGACACGAGCTCCGCGCGCTCTTCTACATTCATCTCGAGCCGATCCATCATCTCGCGGTAGCGATCAGCGTCCCAGATTTCTAGATGTGATAGCTGACCGACGATCACCAATTTTTTGTGTAAGCCCGCTAAAGCCTGGAGATTGGTTGGGATCGTGAGTCGACCCAAATTGTCAGTTGTTTGCGGGCTGGCGGTCCCCACCAGGTGACGGACGACTGCGCGGTGATCGGCCTGAAAGTATGACAGTTTTTGCATTTTGGCCACTTCAGTCTCAAAGTCACTGGCCCGGTAAGCATACAAACAGCCGTCAAAACCAGCCGTCAACACCCAACTGGGCGATTCACTGCGGAAAGCCTTGGGCAGACTAAAACGTCCCTTGGCCTCGAGTGTGTGGTAGTATGTGCCTACAAGCATGGTTTATAACTTTCAAAATAATTATTATAAGGATATTTTACCACATTTTTCCAATTTGTCAAGACCCAATTTGTACTTACTACCATTTTGCCAGTCGCAGACTGTCAAAAGTTGACTTTGTCAGATCAGAGTTGACACTAATTGACTCTAGTCTGACATAAGCTGACTTTGGTGTACTTATTATATCATACTGATGCAGAGTGTAAATTGCCTCTTGACAAATTGACATGTTTATGTTATAATATTATCGGCTCTTTAAGATTGTCTGTAAAAAGCGACGTTTTGGAGGGCTAATATCACAAGGAGGTCAAAAAGACCATGGAGAAAAATCACAATCACAAAGCTACTAACCCCGTACCCGGCTGCGTCTTCTGCGATGCCGAAAGCCGCATTCCCGACACGCTGGCTTATGCTCCTGGACTTGACGAGTCGCAGACCGTTTACGCCTTCGGCAGATGGTTTTTCGTCACCATCGACAAGCACATCGTCACCTCAGCGCCTACACCGTACTTCCTGATAGTACCGTATGACCACTACACTTCGTACGCGCAGCTGTCAGGAGACGACAAAGGTGCAGAGCTGGAGAAACTGATCGCGTTCACGCACTTTGCTGTCCTCAATGACAGATCCACTGCTCCCTTTGCGCTCAACCGGGTTATCTTCGAGCACGGGCAGATGAGACAGGGCAACAAAGTGAAGAGTGTGTATCATGCGCATCTTCACGTGCTGTACGGACAGTTTGCTGCGGAGTTCTTGATGGCGTCCGTATTGCACGAAATGGAAGCACTGGAGATACCGTTTTTCCTGGTTGATCATCACCGTAATTATCTGGAAACATTGCAGACCAACGTACCCGCGGGAGTTGACTATTTGTACTTCCAGGTCAACGACACATGCGTGGTAGCGATCGACGAGGGCAATGAGAGGATTTACAGTCAGTTCTTCAGACAGATACTGGCGAAATCCAGCGGTGATGCGTTTATTAACTGGAAGACGGCTACTGAGGACGAGCATCAGATTTTCTGTGAGCGTCTTTACCAGTCGCTGCCACTCAACCCCCTGAGCTTTTTGCACTAGCTGCTAATGGTATAATAGGGGAGGAGGTGAATATCATGGCTGAAAAGCTCATTCGCGACAAGTATTTAGGCCGACTCAAGCTCGGAGACTGGCGTTTTGCTGCTCCGGAAGAGATGACGGACCTTCTCCGGCGTAAATACTGGGAGGAGATGCATGAGTCTCTGATGGCTCTTGGACGCGATGCTTTGATCGACGAGCTGGCTGATGTCAAGGAAGTCCTGTTGACGCTTGATTTGTGGCGGCCCCGCCGGCCCTGGCGCTGGTGGCTGTGGCACTTGATCGCCTTCATCTCGAGGGTAGATCAGGACGCGATAGAACAGGCGCGCATAAAAAAGCGCAAGTCCAAAGGCAGCTTTCACAAGTGCCTGGTACTCAAGACAAAACGCTAGATAGCTAGACAGACAATTTTTGCAGAGTACCCCGGGATTGATTACGCCCGGGGCTTTTGTTGGTTAAGACCCGTAAAAAAAGAACACAAAAAAAACTCAAAATAAAAATTAACAATGAATCATCAATGTTTCTGACTGTGATTATTTAGCGTCATTTTCGTGGCAGCAACAGCCGTGACGGCCACCATGGTAGCCGCAACAACGTTCTTGGTTTTGACAACAAGCACAATCACAAACGTGTTGGCGGGCATGTTTGTAGTCACCGCGCTCAAAAATACACTGGCGAATACCACCGGTGGGGAATTGACGGTCGCCTGGGAAACTCGGAATTAAGTGATAGTGAAAGTGCATTTGGGTTTGGCCAGCATCGAGGCCACAATTGCAGCCGAGATTGTAGCCGGAGCACTTGGTATTCATCTCGTCCCAATGCTCGAGGGCAAAAGTGACCATCTCCCGGGTACGCTCATCGGGTTGACTCTCAAGTGTCTGCTGGTAGTAGTCGCGGATGCGAGTGTCAGTACACAGTTGTTGCATTTTGCCAATAACGGTTTGCAGGTCTATTTTTTCTTCGTCACTCAGGGCAAAATAATCCTCAGCGTGACGACGAGAAATAGCCAAAAGATGACCGGGATTGGCAGGTGAACGATCGGCTTTGATATAAAAATAATCATCCGACCACAAAGTGGAGTGTGGATCTTCGCGAAATTGCTCTTGACAAAATAAACATGACATTAACGCCTTTCTGCTCCTAAGTAGCCTTATTATATCACAATGACGGCGTAATTGGTGGTCCAATTGCGTGAGTCTCATGATATAATGCACGCGATGGCAAAAAAATGGTCAGAGAAAATCAATCAGGGAATTTGGCTGATGATTAGGCTATTTTTTGGTGCGATTGCTGTCTATTTATTGATTCTGGCAGCGTTTTCTACGACTGTCCTCAATGATGTCGAGCATCCGCGCTTGGTGGGCGATCAGCCGCTGGTCAATGTACTTTTGGCCTTGTTACTGGTTGCTGGCCTGCTGTGGCTGCGCACGCGCTCGTGGTGGCAAAAGTGGTGGCGTACCCTGGAAACAGATACTGGCCGACAAACTCGAGCCCGCCACTGGGGCTTGATGGTGATTGCCCTTTTGGGCGTGAGTTTTGTTTTGACCACACAAATTGAGCCTGGTTCAGACCAGTCGGCCGTCTTGCACTATGCTCGCGACTGGATCAATCACGACTATCGTGGCTTTGTACCTGGGGCATATTTGGATAGTTTCCCCAATCAATACGGTCTTGTCCTGATTCTTTATTGGGGCAGCTGGCTGGTGGGCAGCTACAATTATCTTTTTTGGCAGCTGCTTAATGTGGTTGGCATTGTTTTGATTTATCGCACGCTGGCGCGCTTGAGCGACAGTCTGGGTCAGCCGCGCAATCAGGGGTTGATCCTGATTTGGTTAGGTAGTCTGTTTGTGCCGCTACTGCTTTATGCCAATTTTCTTTACGGGACGATCTGGGGCTTGACACTGGCCTTGATGTGCTGGGAACAAGTCAACTCCTATCTAGAGACACGCCAGATCAAAGCGGCGCTTTTGGCGCTGGCCTTTGCTTTTGGCAGCCTGATGCTCAAGAGTAATTACCTCATTTTTGTCTTGGGGGTGGCCGTTTGGTTGATGCTGCAACTCTGGTCACGCGGCCGCTGGCGCCAGTTGTGGCTGGTGGCGGCATTACTGGCGACTTTGCTGATCACTCAGCCCGTGATTAATGGTCTGGTGTATTATACCACCGGCCAAAAACCCAGCCCTGGTCTCTCGAGTTTATCTTGGATTGCTATGGGTTTGCATTATAACAGCAGTCATATTTACAAAGGCTGGTGGGATTATTATAATACCGGTTCCTATCATCAGGCTCACCACGATCGGAGACTACAGGCTCAATACGCTCGCGAGGAAATTGCCAAATGTCTGGAATACCTGATTGCCCACCCAGCGCTGGCGCTCCAATTTTTTGCTGACAAAAACGCCTCCCAATGGAACAATCCCGATTTTGGTGGCCTGCTGCTTAATCAAAAACACCCCAGCAGCATGACTTTATCACCCCTGGCAGGTTGGCTATTTTCGCCTGTTGGCGGCGATTTTTTGGTGCAAGTGCTCAATTATGGCCAGTTTATTTGTTTGGTGGGGGTAGTTGCTTATTGTTATCACGCTCGATCTGATCGTGGCTGGTTGGCTTTGGCGATTATTATCTGCGGTGGCTTTGTCTTTCACACTTTTTGGGAGGCGAAGTCGCAGTATATTTTGCCATATTTCACGCTCTTTTTGCCCATCAGTCTTGCGGGCTGGCGGGCGCTGCTTGTTGCTGTGGAGACGGCCAAAACTCAGCGCCAGAGTTGCCGCCAGCTTATGATCGGCTGGGGGAGTCTTGTAGCCTTGATGATAGTGGTGGCTACTCGGGCTTTTTCGCCTTTGAACATTGTTTTTTATCTGGTGCATGATCGGCCAGAGTATCAGGCTTATTTGAACCAACGCCACTATGTTCACCTGCGCCACGAGGGAGATTATTATTTGGTACCGGTTGTGACCGCTGATTATCGCGTTGGTGTCGGGCCAGCGATTGACAGTCAGGAATTTAAGGCGGCATTGGTGCCAGCGGCCACGGGTGAGCTGATTGTACGCCAGTCATCAGCACAGGCAGGGGCGATCTTTTTCACTCCCGAGTGGCCAGATGAGCGCTACCTCGAGTATCATTATACTCTTGAGGACAAAGAGGCGACCAAAGAGGTCACTTTTCATGGCTATCGGGCTGAGGGTCGACCGATGCGCTGGCAGTTGGTGCCTGTTGGTGACACTCAGGACGAGTACTATCTTTTTGCCTCAGAAAACTATTGTCTGACAGCTCATCCTGCCAGCCGCCAAGTGTTTTTGAGCTGGTTTGTGGAGGCGCCGGAGCAGCGCTGGCGACTAGTGGCCAGATAAATACTGATTTATCAAGAAAAATTTCCTCTTGACAAAATTGACTCTTTGTGATATAATATAAGGCATTAAAACATATTCTGACTAAGTTTATCGGTCTTGGGTCTTAGGCGAGGATCTGGTAGTCATCAATGGGCGCGCCAGCGAGGAGTTTTTGGGCAATAGTCAGCGAGCCATAAACGGGCTGGGTGCCAGGATTGATGACATAAGCATGTAAGTGAGTTTGCTCGAGGAAATGGCGGAATTGCGGCTCCAAAGCGAGTAGGAAATTGCCGGCGATTACCAGACCAAATTCTTGGGATTCGATCTGGAGCTTGCGGGCGACAGTCTGGACATTGACGATCAACTGGCCCAAACAATACTCAAGAATTTGCTGCGCCGTGCGGTCGCCACCACGAGCCTGCTGGATCACGCTTTGGGCGAGAGCGGCCACCTCGTCTTTGGTAATTTGGGGTGAGTAGATCTCATCTTTGAGTTGTCCAGCCGTCTCCACCTCAAAATGTTCAAAGACTACCCTCTGTAGGCTGGTCTGAGGGCTGCGACCATCAAAACTGCGCACTGCCGCTTTGATAGCGAGTCGGCCAGCATCATAGCCACTGCCTTCATCTGAGAGTAAATAATCCAGGCCACTCACCCGGTGAGTGCGACCTGTAGTCGTCCAGCCGAAACAATTGGTGCCAGTACCCGCAATCAAGACCAGAGCCGGGCGTCTAGTCGTGCCATTGACCAAAGCCGCCACGCTGTCATTGACAAGAGTGAGCCGCTCCAGCGACCAATCGCTTAAAACCTCGCCAAAAACTTTTTCGGCACTTGTCATGTCCTTGCGGGTATCAAGCCCAGCGACTGCAATGGTAGCGATTTTGACAGTCGTTTCAGTTTCATTTTCCAACAATTGGTGTATGCCTTCGCGCAAATTGTAGCCGGCCTGCCCCAAATTATTGGCCGAAACACTCGTCGGCCCGCCTGTCAGTGTCCGGACAACGTGGCCTTCTAGATCAGCCAGCAGATAATCAGTCTTGCTACCACCACCATCAATCGCAATAATTCTGGGAGTCATTGACACCTTTCTTGCAAATCAGCCAAGACAATGCAATAGCGGCGATAAGCTTCATAAGGCGAATCATAAGCACTAAAATAAGCGTGAACATCACCGTCGGCAAAATACTTGGTACACATGTAATAAAAATGATCACTCGTCTGGAGACGGCGCCAATCAGCCAGCAGGCGCGGGTCTTTTTTGGCTTTCACTTTGGCCTCCAGCTCATAGATTTTTTGTAGGGTGTCATACTGAAAGTCATTGGCGCGCCAAGCAGAAAGATCACGATCCTCATCAGCCCAAGAAATGGGGTCATCAACATTGTAAATCGGCAAAGTTTTCACCCAAGCCGACCAGTCTTTTTTGGTGGTGAAACGTTTGGGGGAGAGCTGCTCGCGTGGGGTGGTGAATTGGATATGGGCATCCTGGCAACCAGTCTCCACCAGTCTGGCAAAAAAAGGAAAAATGCCGGTAGACTCCCACTGATGCTCGCCAAAAGTCTCAAAGTCCATAAACAAATTAATTGTCTCCTCGTCGCGATAGTCATGCAACCAACTGAGATATTTTTCACTGGTGAGCGGCCATTGGCTCCAACTTTTTTGGGAGAAGCGAAAGGCGATGTCATCAGAAAGTTGGGCGTGTTTGAGTAACATTGGCAAAGCGAGATCGCAATTAGCCCGGTAAATCTGTGTTTTTGGCCGGCCTTGCATGAGTCTGTCTACACCTTCTACCAAAATCCCGCGAAAACCCAAACGGGCCACTTGCCAGCCGACATAATTATTGTAAATCATCTCGGTGTTGCGAAAAGTCACGGGTTTGACATCAAAAAGCTCACGCATCAGACTCGTGTGTTGCTTGACTTGCGCGCGAAATTCTTTTTGCGAATAAAGAGCCGAGAGTGAGTGATAGTAGTTTTCACCCACAATTTCTACTTGTGAGCGGTGCTTGCTCAAGCGCACCAGCAAGTCAATTACCTCTGGTCCCCAAGCCTGAGCCTGCTCCAAAAAAACACCCGAGCAGGAAAAACTAAATTTAAACTCAGGATGTTTTTCCACCAAATCCAGTAACAGACTTAACATCGGCCGATAGCTTTTTTGGGCCACTTTTTGGAAGACCTCACGATTTTGGTCATAGCAGTCTTGGCAAAAATACTCGTGGCGAGGGTCACTCAAATCAGTCACGGCAAAATTGGTGAGCCGATAGGGTTGATGGAGTAAAAAATAAAAACACACCTTAGGCATGAGTCGTGTTCCCTTTGCGTTTGGCTCTCACTTGCCGGCGGGGTTTTTTGGCCGCCTCGCTCGCGCTCACGCGCCGATAAATTTTCTCGATTTTGTGTGCTGATTTCTTCCAGGTGTTGTGGTCGAGTTTGCTGAGCTGATCATCGACTACTCGCTGGCGATATTCGTGATCATCAAGTAGATGCAAGACTTCAGCAGCCATCGCGTCCACATCCCAAAAATCAAATTGGGGACTGCCAGTCATCACCTCAACGACACCGGAATTTTTGGAAGCAATCACGGGAGTGTGATTCATCGCCGCCTCAGCCGCTGACAAGCCAAACGGTTCGCTCACAGAGGGCATGACAAACACATCAGCACGCCGCAAAATTGCCTGCTGCGCCCCGCCACGGACAAAACCCGAAAATAATAAATTGGCCGACAAAGATTTACTTGCAGTGGACAATAATAAGTGTTGATACATGTCACCCATACCAGAGACAATAAAAAGAATATTTGGTCTTTGGGTCATTAACTTCTCGGCCAAACGAATAAAATAATCCGGACCTTTTTGCATCGTCAGCCGCCCCATAAAAACCACCACTGGACGGCCTTGGGCAAAAACTTTTTCCTGACCAGAGACATTTTGCAAGAAACGCACCACTCCATTGTGAACGACGTCAATTTTGCACGGATCCACCTGATATTGTTCCACCAAGACGCGCTTGGTGTAGTAGCTGACAGCCAGCACCCGATCAGCCAGCCGCATACCCGCGGTCTCACATCGGCCAATATAGGTGGAGCGATCAATACTCCCAGAGCGATCGTACTCAGTGGAATGAAAATGAGCGACAAAGGGCTTGCCGAGTTTTTGCTTGATCATGATCGCCGCGGGAATGGTCATCCAGTCATGGGCATGGACCAGATCAAACTCATCCAAATGGGCCAAAGCATAAGCGTAAACCTGGCGTGCGTATTCCTCCACGCGGTCTTCCATCCACGAGCCGGGGGGTGGCAAAGGGGTGTCGTCATCACTGTCGCTGATGGCGATCACGGGCGAATAGGCACTAAAGGGGGGACGGGTATTTTGGTACTCCGGGAAGAAATCCGCCCAAGACTCACTGTGACAATCTACGACCTCAATGCCATCGGGATAATCATTGGTAATATAAGGCAAAGTAAACTTGAGCTCACAACCGTCTGCAGTCAGGGCCTGAGCCATCTGAGCACAAGCCGTTCCCAGGCCACCACTATTGTGAGGCGGTAACTCCCAGCCGATCATTAATACTCTTAATTTTTTTTGCACGTCCACATGATAGCATGCTTTTTGCTTTCCGGCAAGTAGATATTTAGTGGTCATAAGTACTCATATTTTTATAGGTCCTTAACTTAAAATGTTATAGGATATTACTTATATATCCTATAGATTATATCAAAATTGTGTTGGATTAACGAACATATCTTACACGTTTTTAATTGAATCTTTTTTGGAGTTAAGTGTCATTTTGCGTTGGTTTTTCATGGCAGTTTTTGTTGTTTTCTCAAATAGCGTGCGGTGAGAACCAGCTTATTTGCCATAGAT
>JAFRKQ010000006.1 GCA_017431625.1 bacterium
GAACCAGCAATGGCCAGGCTCCACTACGGCGAGGTTGATGATGAGGACTAAGTTGTAACAAGGTATCTGTACTGGAAGGTGCAGATGGATCACCTCCTTTCTAAGGAGAAGGGTTTGGAGTTTCACGACCTCCTTTTTCCCGAGACTGAGTAATCAGCTCGAAATAAACACTTAGAAATCCTGTGGACGTACAAGTGCCCAGGTCGGCTTGAAGGCTGCTTATAGTTTATCCCGATTTATTTGCTACCTGCGTTTTTAAGATTTCAAAGAGAAAAACGCTCGCGAGAGCGTTTTTCTTGTATCTATTTTCTTCTCGTCTGTTACTGCTTGTGAGCCTCCAAGGCGTACAAAAATTCCTTGATGTATCGTTTATTTGTTTTGTGTCCGTACAGGAGGCTCACAGATGACACCTGCTTGACACCTCACAGTTTTTGTCAGTACATTGTACGCACAAACTAAAATTATACCTATTTACCACTATTTTTTTGTGAGTACAATGTGAGTACAGTAAATCTGTCTGCCAATGTCTGTGTGAGCCTCCAAGGCATACAAAAGTCTTATTATGAACAATACCAAGTACCTACTTCTGGTCGACCAATACAATCAGGTGAGGACTCGATAAATTGGCCAAGCTGGAAGTCATAAAAGGCACCGGTATTGTATTTTTGCACTTGATCTTGTGAGCACAAACAGACTCCGGGGTGATTGTTATTGGCTCTGGTATACCACCAATTGGTGAGGCTGTAGCCATGAGCGCGGAAATTGCCGGCAAAGTCATACACCATTTGGGGTAGTGGCTGGCTAACGGTGGAATGATAAACTTTCATGTCAGCCGTGACAAAGTAAAAATTCTCGTCTGCATAGTCAGGGATTTCCTCACTAGGCATATCAGCCGGCATGATAAGGATTTGATTGCCAGTAATGCCGTGCAAGACTGGATTGATAGAAACCAAACCGATTTGCGGACTGGAGATACTGGTGCGTGGATAATAAAGCACGAGCTGGTTTTTGCTGGTGATACCGAGTAATGTTTGTTCATTGAAAATGGCCTGAATGACATTTTGCTCAGGGAAATAGGCATATAATTTGTGGACATAAGCACCTATGTCCTCGCGATAAGTGCTCTCGCAAAAAAGTTCGATTGGTTCGCCAACTTCTAAGTGACCGGCGTAGGCGACACTGGGGGCAAAACGCTCATACAAAGCGGCCGGTACACTATTGCCAGCGACCATCAGGTAACCGGTGACGGTGTCAATCATTTCGTCACTATCACGATCTTTGATGGGGGCATTGTCAACAAATAAGTAGAGTCCCTGCTGGGTGAGCGTCCCAAAGTTATATGAAGTCCGGTAGGTTTTTTCACTTGAGCGACGATTCTCTAGCAGTGAAAAGACTACGTCGGCGATGATCCGTTCGTGTTCGGCATTTTCGTAAAGCATCACTTGATTACTACCAGCGATCACTCCTTGAACAAGAGGAATATTGACATTGCGTGGGGTGTTGACGCCAGGGACAGCGTAGGTTTGTAGATTGATCGTGAGTTGATGAGTGCACGAACTTGTGCACGAAAGCGGGATTTTAATAATCTGCCCGTTGAAAGTGGTGAAGGCATAATCGCCAAAAAGAATAGCGCCAGGACCTAAATCAGTGATGAGATTGATTTGTGTTTCTTGGGACTGAGTAATGAGCGTTCCGGGACTGTCGGGATTGGTGGTTGCCTCTGGTGGCGGTGTGGTTTGGCCACGCTCTGTCCCTGTTAGTTGGCCACGCTCAAGTTGGACGGCCGGGGTGTAAGAACTCACGGGGGCACTGGAGGGGCTATTGGTATCGCTGGGCGGCGGAGTAACGGTATTTTGACTGCGGCGTATCAAGATAAATACCAGAGCGAGGATAATCAAAAGGCTGATGGCCAAAACTACAATCATAGGTGTCCAGTTGTTTTTGGGTCTGTTGACAATCTGATTGTGGTCGGTCGGGGAAAAGGGAGCTCCTGGAGTGCTTTCTGGTGCGGGTGCTGGTGTAAAAAGCTGGTGAGTTTGGTTTTCGGGAGTCACTTCGGTCATAGTAAGGCTATTATATCACAATTCACGGCAAAAAGCGGGTGCAATCAGTCACGAAAGTGGTAAGCGGTCTAAATTATTATAGGACTTTTTATTTAGTTTTAGCCAAAAGTTTTACGAAAATTAAAATTGTGCGATTCTAAAAAACTATTTAATTATCAATATATAATAAAAATGTGAGCCTTTTGTCAGTACGAAAAAATAGCGAATAAAGTTTGGGAGTTAGCTGACTAAATTTTTTACCCCGGCAAATTTGTCAAATTTCTGGTATAATCGGACAGACAAAGGAGAGTTTATGGAAATCACTTATCTTGGACACTCAGCTTTTAAGCTCAAAAACAAATTGGGAACGGTGGTAATGGATCCGTATGATGAAAATACCGGCTGGACGCTGCCCAAACAGACGGCTGATGTGGTCACAGTCTCGCATGACCATGGTGATCACAATGCTGTCGATCGGGTCAAAACAGCTGCTGGTGGCGAGCCCATGGTGATTAAAGTCGCCGGCGACTATGAGACGCGGGGGATTTCGGTTTTTGGTGTCGAGTCGTGGCACGACGATAAAGAGGGAGCGATCAGAGGAAATAATTTGATTTTTACCGTCCTGATGGATGGGGTGAGTGTTTGCCATTTGGGTGATCTGGGTCACAAACTCACTGATGACCAAGTGGCGAGAATTGGTGAGGTCGATGTCCTTTTGTGTCCGGTGGGTGGTTACTATACGCTTGATGCCAAAGGGGCAGTGGCCGTGATGGAACAGCTAGAGCCCAAAATTTTTATCCCCATGCATTATCGCACTCCACTACACAATGCTAATACTTTTGCCGATATAGCACCGATAGAGAGTTTTTTTAATGAGTACGGGATTGCGCCCGCGCCGATCAAAAAGCTGGAGGTACAAAAAGCGCGTTTGCCCGAAGAGACAGAAATTGTGGTACTTGATCCGGGGATTGCTTGATGCCAGCGCCAAAGCTACCACCACAAGATCTTGAGGCCGAAACTTCGCTTTTGGGAGCAGTTTTGATTGATCCAGAAGCAATTTATAAAGTGGCGGATATTGTGAGCGAAGATCAGTTTTATGCAAATGAGCACCAGCTGATTTTCAAAGCCATGCGCGAGCTTTATGAACAAAACAAACCTATTGATGTCGTGACATTGTCTGATCAGCTCAAAAAAAATAAAGAGCTAAAAAAAGTAGGTGGATCAGCAAAATTGGCCGAAATCGCCAACGGCACGATCACTAGTGCCAATGTCGTTACTTACGCCACGATTGTCAAGGACGCCGCCACTCGTCGGCGGCTGATTTCACTGGCGGCCCAGATGGGCGACGAAAGTTTTGACGCCGGCATTACCACTCAAGACCTCATGGACAAGGTGGAACAGGAGATTTTTTCGGTCTCAATGTCACGTGAGGGGCAAAAATTTGTGCATATCAAAGACACGCTAGAGGAGAGTTTTAATCGGATCGAGCAAATTCAGCGCTCGGGCGCGGCTTTTCAGGGTTTACCTACTGGGCTCACAGGAGTGGATAATATTTTGTCTGGCATGCTGCCTTCCAATTTGATCATTCTAGCGGCGCGTCCAGCCACCGGTAAGACAGCTTTTGCCCTTAATATCGCTAGTAATTTGGCTATCAAGCACAAGAAAAAAGTGGCCTTTTTTTCGCTGGAGATGAGTAAAGAAGAGTTGGTGGATCGCTTGATTGTCAATCAAGCCGATGTGGATGCCTTCAAACTCAAAACTGGCCGGCTGACGACGGACTTTGACATCCCCAAAATTTCTGAAGCCATGGGAGTGTTGGCCGAGGCCAATATTTTTATTGATGATAGTCCGGGTTTGTCGATTTTTGACATGCGCACGCAAGCCAGACGACTGATGATGCAACAGCACATTGACCTTTTGATTGTGGATTATTTGCAGTTGGCTCACGGCCGGACCAAAGACAATCGTGTTCAGGAGGTGTCGGAGATTTCTCAGGGTCTTAAAAACATTGCCCGCGAGCTGAAAATCCCGGTGATTGCCCTGTCACAGCTTTCACGCCAGGTGGAAAATCGCGGGGGCGACAAGGTACCGCAACTTTCGGACTTGCGCGAGTCGGGGAGTATTGAGCAGGATGCTGACGTGGTGATTTTTCTTTATCGCAAGAATGATGACGTGCGCGACATCGTGGACGTGAAAATTGCCAAGCATCGCAATGGCCCGGTAGGCAATGTTTCGGTGGCTTTTATCGGCAATAAAATGCGTTTTGCCGATCTGGATGTGACGCACAATGTCGATCCGTTGGGATGACAGTCTTTATTGAGTCAATGTAATTGTGAGCCTTTTGTACTCACAAAAATATTTTGATGCATAGCTATTATTTTGTGCTGTGAGTACAGTGTACTCACAAAAAGCAGGTAAATGGTGTTTGTCAAATTGCTTCATCATTGGGGTATAAAGTGTGGTATAATAAATTTGATCTTGACGGATTGTCAGCTTACGTTATGATAGTGGGCTGGTGGAGAAACCAAAAACCATTGTGGAGAGGTTTCCTTAAGCAAGATACAATGAGTTGATTTTGGCATGACAAGAAATGATTAGTTGCAGCTTTTGAGAATTTAGGAATACAATTCCTAAAAACTCAAAAATGGGGAAATTACCGCCTGGAGACAAAAAAGTAGAGGGCGAAAATAGGCGGCAGCGCAAGAATGAGAATGCTGTTGGTATAAAGAGCGGATGAAAACTTCGTGTAGTTTGGAAAACTTCACGAAGTTTTTGACTAATGGTGAAGTTTGTGGTATAATAACAGATATGCAGGTAAAAGTCGCGAATACACTTAGGCAAATTAAGCGAGCCACGGGCTGGTCACAGGAAAGGCTAGCGCGGGAGTTGGCAGTAACGGTGCGTACTTTGCAAGCGTGGTTGGCTGGTGAGGCGGCACCACGGGTGGAAAAAGTCAAGCAGATCGAGTCACTGGCGCAGCGCGCGCTCGGGCGCGAGGAGGTAAGTTTGGCTCAGGTACAGGCGACGGAAAAGAGCGCTTGTGGTCGGCATTTTAATTATCAAGAGTTGCTGGTCAATCCGGAATTGACGTCTGTATTTACTCAACACTTGACTTATCACACCAATGCTATTGAAGGTTCAACGCTGACTTTGGCACAGGTGCAGACAGTTTTGACGGACATACAGGCGGTTTTGCCCGATAAGAGTTTGCGCGAACAGATGGAGGCACGCGGTCATGCAGCAGCCCTGCAGTACGCCTTGGGGCAATTAGCGGCAGGATGTGGCAAAATATGTTGGAGTACCAAGTTTATTTGTGATTTGCATTTGCGCTTGATGAATGGGATTATGGGTGGGGCGGGACAGTTTCGCCAGTATCGGGTGCGGATTGCCGGCAGTTTTACGCCGCTTTGTAATTATTTAGTAGTGCCGCGTGAAATGCAACTTTTGCTGGAAGATATGAATGCTGATGGTCGACAGGACGTGGATTTGTCGCAGTTGGCCCACTGGCACGCACGTTTTGAGCAAATTCATCCTTTTGGTGATGGCAATGGGCGGACAGGGCGGCTAATGCTTTTTTTACAAGCGCTGGAGCGAGGCTGGTATCCGCCACTGATTAAGAGAGAATACCGATATGCCTATTACCAGGCGTTGGAAAAAGCGCAGTTAGAGGGGGATATTTTGCCGTTGCGCTTGGTAATCGGTCAGGCGATAGTAGAGACACAAAAACTGTTAGGTGACTAAACTTCATGTAGTTTGGAAAACTTCACGAAGTTTTTGACTAATGGTGAAGTTTACGGGTGGGGACGATGTGAGCACGCGGGGCAAAATTGCTGGTAAAAATAGTGGTTTTTGTGGTATAATAGATAAGTCGAACAAACGCCCCGATGGCGGAATTGGTAGACGCGCTAGACTCAAAATCTGGTGAGCTTTACGCTCATGGGGGTTCGATTCCCCCTTGGGGCACGAGGCAGCGTTTGTTTGATGCACTATGCTCGAGAATAGACGTGCTTATACTTGGTATGTGGTTATTAATCTACTCTTTGGGGTGGGTATTTTTTTGGTATCGCTTTTTTATGCCCTGACAGGTATTGCCGCCAATGGGGAAGGACGACATTTATATTTTGGGCGAGAAATCTTGCCTGATCATGTTTTTTATCCGGTGATGGCAGCAGTCGATCGCTTTGAGCTACTGGCGGCGACACCAGAAGAGCAATTTCGTTTGCGTCAGCAATTGGCGATCAAGCGTTTGTTGGCGGCCGAACAGCTTTACCTCCAGGGGCAAAACGAATTGGCTTTTGTCACCCTGGGCAAGGCACATCAGTACCTGCTTCAAGCAAATCAGGACTGGGAACATTTGTCTCACCCAGAGAAAATGTATCTGGATTTGGTGCGTCTTAACAATAAATTCATTAATAAATACTCACATTTGCATCGCTATATGAGTGATAGTCAGTGGGCGAGTGTGACGCAAATGGCGCAAGCAATCAAGTATGTCCAGGAGGATGGTCCATGAAATGTCCTTTTTGTCAGTGTTTGCAGGGAGTGGTGTTGGATTCGCGCGAGACTCCGGATAATGAGGCCGTGCGCCGTCGGCGTCGGTGCGAAAACTGTGGTCGCCGCTTTACTACTTACGAGCGGGTGGAGGACGTGAGCGTCAAAATCATCAAAAAAGACGGTCGGCGTGAGGATTTTGACCGCGACAAACTCCGCCGCGGCATCGTAAAGGCCACTTGGAAAAGGCCGGTGTCAAGAGAAGATATTGAGAATTTGTTGACAGAAGTTGAACGCGAATTGCGCTTGAGTGGCAAGGAAGAAGTCTTGAGTCTTGACGTGGGTAATCTGGCCATTGAAAAACTCAAAAAACTCGATGGCTTGTCGTATTTACTTTTTGCGACGATTTATCGTGACTTTGACAGTTTGGCTGATTTCCAAAAAGAGCTGGACACTCTGATGGACAAAAATTCCTCAAAATCAGAAAAATAATTTATAAATCAATGTTTATTTATTCCAAGAATCAAGTATCAAGTCGGGGGTGCGATCAAACTCGGCGGCTATGGCTGTTTGTCCACGCTGATACTTGAGGTGAGCGACTAGAGCGATCATGGCGGCATTGTCGCCACATAGCTGTTTGGTTTTGGGCGTGTACAAGCGAAAATGACGACGCTGTCCCAGAGTGCGTAGCAGTTTGCGCAAATACAGATTGGCGCTGACACCACCACCCAAAAAGACATTTTGTGTATAGCCGTTATCAAAAGTGCTAGGAGATTGGACTAATTTATCAAATTTGTACAATAAATGTCTAAACACAGCGAATTGACTGCTAGCGGCGGCATTGGCCAAATCAGCTTGACTCATGAGTCCATCTTTTTCCAGAGTTTGCACTAGATGAAGGGCGTGGGTCTTGAGTCCTGAAAAACTCAAATCAAAGTCATGACGGCTGGTGAGTGGTAGCGGAAAGGGGAATCTAGTGGGGTCGCCAGATTTAGCTAGTTCTTCAATCACTGGTGCAGCGGGATAGCCCAGACCAAGCATCCGGCCGATTTTGTCCAGCGCCTCGCCGGCGGCGTCATCCAGGGTCTCACCCAGGGTCTGATAGTGGCCATAATCAAGGATTTTGACAAATTGAGAGTGGCCACCAGAGACAATTATCCCCAGGGTATGCGGATAAGGAAAATGCTCCGGTAACGGGATTTTTTCACTTTTGACATTGGGAGCAAGCAAGGGCGAGAGCAAGTGGCCCTCGATGTGATTGACGCTCACGAGTGGTAAGTGATAAGTAGCAGCAAATTGCTTGGCATAATTGACTCCAATCTCCAAAGCTGGCGCCAGCCCGGGGCCAATGGTGACACCCACAGCATCAAGCTGATCGGGCTCTAGGCGGGCACGCTTGAGTGCCAATTGAGTGACGGGAACAATATTGTCGCGGTGGGCAAGTTTGGCCACGGTGGGGAAGACACCACCATAGGGCTGATGGAGACTGATTTGTGAGGACACGACATTGCTCAAAATGAAGTGATCGTCAACAACCGCCGCTGAGGTGTCATCACAACTCGTGTCAAATGCCAAAATTTTTGCCATTTAATTTATTCCTTGTTATCACTATTATTTTTTATATTGTCTACTAAAATTATACGATTATGGGGATTATCTTGTTCACTCGTGATTTTTATCTGAAGCATAGGAATTTGGGGCTGACAGTAGCGAGCAATTTGCTCATACCACTCAATAATGACTAGCTGTCTGGGGACAAAGAGTTTTTCTAGCTCAAGGGCCGTAATCATTTCTGGGCGATCGAGAGTCCAGACATCCAGATGTGATAGTGTCCCCTGGTGACCAAATTTGGCAAAAGGATATTGTTTGAGATAAGTGTAAGTGGGGGAGTTGACATGAGTCTCAATCCCTAAGAAAGTGGCTAGGCCTTGGGTAAAAGTCGTTTTGCCAGCCCCAAGTTCACCGTCAAGAGTGATAATAAGACCGGTAGACCAGATTTTTTCTAGGTGCGGCCACAAGACTTTGCCGCTTAAGTTTTGGGTTTCTATTGGTGAGTGGCTTATAAGTTTTAGACGAACAGAATCCGAAAATTCTTTAATTTGCTCGTTTTGGCGCATGACAATAGGAGTGGAGGTGGTGGTATCAAGTACGAGTGATGGCGGGTTTTTGGGGAGATGTCCAGCATCAATAGCCAGATCGATCAAGTTTTTTTGTTTGGTGGATAGATTGCTGCTTATATCATCCAGGCAATAGGGAGTTTTGCGACCGTGGGCATTGGCGCTAGTGGCCGTAACCCCGCGCCCCAGGCGCATGATAAGCTGCTGGAGAAAATCATAGTCTGGCCAGCGGATACCGAGTGTGTGAAATTCACTTTCGAGCCTGCTATCGGCAAGGCCTGTGGCTTGAGAAATGACGGTGACGGGGCCGGGTAAGAACTGTTGGTATAATTTTCGGGCTTGGTCATTAAGTTCTACGTATTTTTCGGCCATTTTTTGGTCAGCGACCGCTACGGAAATTGCTTTGCCGGCCGGACGACGTTTGTAGGCAAGTAGTTTGCTGACAGCCTGAGGATTTTCGCTATCGGCCAGGACTCCATAGACAGTCTCGGTGGGGCAGATGACCAGGCCACCGGCCTGAAGGACGGCGAGCGCTGCCTCCAGGGCTTTGGGATCAGCTAGCGGTAGTACCTGCATGGGCGTATTTTACCATAAAAAAGCCGGAAATTTAAGAGAGCGGGGTGGTGATGTTTTTGTACTGACAGTGTACTCACAAAAATTTATTGATTTATGGCTGCAATTTTATCTTGTGAGTACAAGAGGCTCACAAATATCTCTGGATGAGTCAGCTTGAAAAGTGACAATAAATATGATATAATCAACTCTATTGGAAATAGATACGATATGCCAGCGAAAACATCTTATTACGATCGCTATGGTTTGCCGTCTTTGGATCAGGTGCGGCCTCAGCGGGCCTCAATTACCCGTGATGATCTGCTGGAGTCGTTGCGCTGTCGTCTCGAGCGGCCCCTTTCTTTTGAAGGGCGTGACTGCAGTCAGTTGATTTTGGATCAGGCGCGCGGCAAATATGACTCAGAATACAAGATCAAACGCGAATTGCCCACCAATGTAGTGGCTAGAACCAATGATTTTATGGCTCGGGTGGAGGAGCTGGCGGCTCGCTTTAATGGTGAGCGCGGAGTTTTTAGCGCCGCTGATGTTTTGATTACCAAACGCACTCGGCGTGAGCACTTGGCTCAGGTCAAGCACTTACAAGGCGAAATCAAAGCGGAGATGTCCAAGGCTGAAGCTCAAGGAAATGCCGATAAACCAGAATATTTTCGTCTGAAGCGCTTTGATCACAAACTCCAGGAAGAACGTTTGGCGCTGGAATACTATGAGCGGGGCTGGTATGATACTCTCAGACCTAGACTTGATAGCGGCGAGCCTTTGCCCGAGCGAAAAGACGAAATTGACGAAAACATCAAGAAAAGATTGGATTTGCAATTTCAAAAGCGTCTGCGAGAGCTGATCGCTACTACCAAGGCCCAACAGGCTGCTTTGACAAAAAAGCAGCAAGCGGCACAAAAGGCGCGAGAGTTTGTGACTCGGGCGCAGGAGCAAATCCAACAACTAAAAAAAGCCAGTGAACAAACACACGGAAAGGAGCTTGTAATGCTCAAGACCAGCGAAAATGTGGATAAGCTCAAAACCACCTCACCTTCTCGGCTAACTAATACCGATGTATCAGCATTAAGTGCAGATGTGGTCGCCTATAAGGCTGATTTGGAATCGCAAATAAAGTCACTGAGCGAACAAATGCATCAGCTGATGGCCACTGGCCACAGCCTCGATCTGGAACAGCAAGCCTTGCTTTTGGGGATCAGCAAAAAACGTCGCCAAGCAATGAAGGCAAGAACAAACTTGATACACCAAATTAATTTGTCGGCGAACAGGCGTTTGCCGCTAGCAAGGAGTCAGTCATGAATTTAGAAGAATATGCTCGTGGTGTTGCTGGAGTCCCAAGCAGTGGGATTGAGGTAGCGTCACCACGACCGTCAACTGAGCGACTACCACAAAATAGCCAGGAAAGCGATGGTAATAAACATTCTGGTTGGCGTTGGCTTGATCGGTTGGTCCGCAGGCATCGCGAGACAGAGTCGTTGGCGACAACACCAAAAGCGCGCGAACAAGATCGATCTGAAAAAGGGGAGCGCCGTGCCCGGGAGCAAAAGGAGGCGCGGGATTTTGATTGGAATACAGGGCTGCAACTTATGGAGAATTACCGACAACAATATGAGGCTTTGCTCCAAGAAAAGGCAACCAACCACGGTGACGACTATCTTAATGATGTACCAGATCTTGTTGAATTGCGCAATAAGAGTTTGCGCCTGGAATACAAGATGAGAAGTTTAGCCACTATGGATGAGCGTATCTGGTCTAAACCAACTTGGATAGTGAGATTGGAATTGCAGGTGGAAGCGATGGCTCGCGGCGAAACCTGGGAAATGGCCACCAGTCAAAAGGGTGTGGACATGACGGCCGAGAGTATGAACATCAAAAGACTTTCGCAGACTCCAGGGGCTTTTTATGAAACACCAATGGAGCTACTGAAAGAGTATCAACGCAAACAGGCCGAGCGCCGTGAGCAAGAAGAAGCAAACCGTCCGGCTCCTCAACCTCGACACCGGCTGAGTCCTGATGTCCGGATCCTTACCAGTGAGCTTTTGAGCCTGGCAGCCGCTAATGACTATCTGCGCGACAGCGGTGAAATTACGCCAGAAGAGGCGGCGCAGGCAACTGATCGAGAAATGGCCAGCAATACTTTGCCTTGGTTGCAGCCAGAAGAAAGGACTCGTCGCTCCTATCCTGATAATGAACAACTAGCCGCCGTGGTGAGCAATAATGGTTGGCCAGAAGATAATACTGATCCAGCGGCTTTGGAACAACAATATGTAGATATATCTGCTGATGAGCTTGATGGGGGGGAACTGACGACATCGCCAGATGACACGCCAGAAGCGCAGGAAGTTATTACTGTAACCGAAAATGAAGAAGACACCAGCTTGGTATCAGATTTTGGTCGCGACGCGCTCTTGCGTGCCTATCAGAGACGTAAAATGACAGAAACGAAGACAAATAATCAGCGGTACAGGCTGTCACACATACTCAAAAAGCAAATTCGTGATGCTTATACACAAGAAGAGCCGGATTATGGGGATGATTTATCCAATGAAAATGGCGGGTCAATCTTTGGCAAACAGGTGATTGAGTCAGGGGCACAAAATCAAGATCTAAATCAAGCTGATCCAGAGATAAATGACGGCCAGTCAACAGCGAACTATTTGCTCGAGTCATATCTAAACCAAAAAAATCGCGAAGAGAAAGTTTTGTTGGCCACCAATGTTTCACCTCAAGACGAAAAAGTGACAGATCAAGAGCAGACTGCTCAGCCAGAGGAAACAGTGCATGAAAGTTTTTCGACTCAAACCAAAGAAAGTCAGTCAGATGAGCAACCAAAGACACCAGATGTTCAAGAAGATCCAATTTTTTCGACTGCAACTCAAGAAAATGAAAAAAAACAGTTGGTTGGCAGGGCACATCATGTTTTACAATCGCTTTTGGCGAGCCGACGGGCACAAGAAGAAGAAAAGAGGCGACAGGAACAACAGCAACAACAAGCACAACGAGAACCGATTGTTACTGTGGCGCCTCAGGAACCTAATTTGCCGAATGATAATGGCGACCGAAGTGTGCGTGGAAGTTATCAGAAGAGACCGGATGATGACCCGTATAATGACGCTCACGATGACCAAGAAGATTCTGATGTATCTGGCAGGAATAAGAATAGTAAAAATAAACGGAACAAAAAATGGAGATTGCCTCTGGACAGAACTGATGATTCCCCTAGTAATGATCAGGATACAACTGTTGATTTGAGTGCTTTAAATGATAATGGCAATATGGGCACATTTAGTGACCTGTTTGAAGGATTTAATCTGAAAGCTAACGACTCACAGCCGGTACCAGTGCCAGAAAATCAAGAACAGCCAGAAGCGGCGACCACTCAGGAAGATACCGTTGCGCCAGAAGCGACGTTAAAAATAGAGCAGTCTATAACCCCAGAGGCTATTAGTCCCAACGTTCGCCAGCAATTCGACCAGAAGTTGGTGGAGTTGATTATGATGGATAATAAGCTTGATAAAGTTGTTAATTTTAGGATCGCTGTGGCAGATAGAAAATCGCCTGATGAATATGCTCAGGGCTTAGCAAATGATATTGTGAATTTTGGTAGGCTTGATGTTAGTCTAAAAAGTGCTTTGATACAGGAGATCAAACAGACGCCGCTTTTTGAACAAATCAGCCAAGTTTACAAGTTGCGTGAAGCCTATGCTAAGTGGAATAAAGTGGGTACTTCTAAAGAAGATCTAAAAAGTGGACGTCATGGAAAGAGTAATGAAGGCACAGTGTATCAAGCAATTAACATGGCTTTACAAGCGGCTGACGGTAGCGAGGAGTTAATAGACCAAATCCAAAAACTAAAAAATGAAATTGATAAAATCAACCACGAGTCATTTATGTTTAGTGACAAGCAAGCGGAAACTTGGCTTGAGATTAGTGGGAAACTCCAGAAACTACGCAATCAACGACTCGAAGATCTGACACAAAAACAAGATAAAAAAGGGAAGTTTAAAAATGAAGCTAAGGAAGTAGGTGGTTTATGGCAAAAAGTGCAACAGGCTACTCCAGAAATACCTACGCCCGCACCAGAAAACTAGTGAACAGTCAGTTTTTAGTCGCCATTTTGGCCTTTTGACTTACCAAAACCCACCAAAATGTCAAAATTGGTAAGCGAGTGGGGCATTTGGTTAGCAAAAAGGCCGCCCCAAAAGTGAGCGACCTGATTGCAGGATTTGGCAAAATACATTTCGGCATAACTATCAGATAATTTATCTCTTGACAATTATACCAGGTGGGTTATAATAACGCCTATGGACAGGAAATATGCGCTAGCACCCGCTATAGTGGCTCAAATTGCGGCTTTTGCCCGGCAGTGTGGCTTGGAGAAGGTGATTCTTTTTGGTTCGCGAGCGCGGGGGGATAATCGAGAGCGGAGTGATATTGACTTAGCTGTCAGCGGTGGTCAGGTGGCTCGTTTTAGTATTGATCTGAACGAAACCGACGCCGTGCGTACCCTCCTGATGTTTGATGTCGTCTCACTTGACGATCCAGTTTCTGACAAACTTCAGGCAGAAATAGCTCGTGATGGGATTTTATTGTATGCAAAAGCAGGATAATTTTGAGGCGGCTTTGGCGAATTTGCGTGACGATTTACAAAAGCCATTGGATTTTGAGAGTGCACGTGAGGTAGCTGGGCGGGTGGCTCTTTTTGCCATTTGCCTGGAGCAAGCCTGGAAAACAATGAAACAAGTGTTGGAGTACCAAGGTTTTGAGGAAAGCCAGACAGGTTCGCCGCGGATTATTATGCGTCTAGCTTATGGCGCGCACTTGATAGATGATCAAGAGGGTTGGTTCCAGATGTGGGATGATCGCAATCACGCCAGTCATATTTATAATGCCGAGCGCGCCCAGGCGATAATTGATCGGATTGGTTCGCGTCACATCGGTTTGCTGGTAGCATTGGAACAAAAACTCCAGACTCCAGAGTGGAGAATAGGGGAGTAAACAGCAAAAAGGCCCGCTGTTGTAAAAACCAGCGAGCCTGATTGCAGGATTTGGCAAAAAAAGTGGCAGACCTAGATTAGAAGCTCATCGGGAAGCACTTTGGTGAACACCGAGCGAGAATAGAATTTTTCGCGTATCTCGCGTGTACGGCGCTCTCGTTCTTTGCGTGCTTGCAGCTCAAGCCTGTTCTTTTCATCAACGATGACTCGCGCCAAAGCAAAAATGCTCTCCAGCGTGTGATCGTCAATTTTTTCCGATCCCCAAAAGGATAGCACAGTCTCCATTCTGCGAGCGTAAAGGCGGAAGTATTTGTGCAAGTCATTTGCGAGCGACTCCGGCTTCATGCTGGTGAATGGCCACGCCACTTGGGTCACGTCGTTGATGATTTCTTCTGTTTCGTCGACGTTATTTCTGTCGACTTGGCAGCCTTGTGACTCCAATATTTCCAGGAGCCGCGCCTCGAGCATTGATAATAATGTAGGTGTCATTTTGAGACAACCTGCCTTTCTGGGTTTGAACCCAAATTTAGCCTTTGAATCGGCCCATCGACCCTCAACTTTTGTTGAGAGTTAATGGCCCGATTCAAAGCCATATACTCTGTACGCAATCGTAATTAAGTTTACCACTTTTTATCAAAGAACCTGCAAGTTCCACCCACCAAATACAGTCGCCAGACTCGATCACCTAAAATAGGTGAGAGAGCAACTATTTGATGTTAAGAACATTACTTATTATACCACAATATAGGTTATTTGTCAAGAGCCAATTTATTACTATACACCAATTAAAATTACATTTTCTGCCTGGAAAAATAATTTTTAGCTACATTTACGCCTAGAAATAGTGGTGAATATTGGTTTTTGGTGAGGACACATTTAGGTGAAATGTTGCTGGCCAGACGGGCTTGCAGTCGTGGTATAATCACTGCGTTCTTTGACAACTTTGGCGCTAAAAATCTTTTTAACAGGAGGATGAAAAAATGACCAATAAGAGGTTTAGCGTTTATCTGGTCGCTATCATGTTGATAGCGGCATTTGTGGCCGGTTGCGGTAGCTCTAGCTCCAGGACACCAGCGAGTCCCAACACGGGTGGTGCCCTGCGGGTCATACCTTATCCCGAGGGTGCTCATCTGGGCGGGGCGGCGGCTTACAATGGTGCCAATGACCATCGAGATAGTCGCTATTTCATAACACAAAACGACTGGTTTGAGCAAGAAAATACCCGTGATTTGGTAATTTTGCCGCACTATGCGACTTACCAGCAAACGACGGGAACAAGCTGTGGTCCGGCAGCAATTCTGACGATTCTGTATCACTATGGGATCACCAACAAGAATGAGCTGGAGATCATGGCTGAGGTGCCAATGGCGGAAAATGGACTTAGTGCCGAGTGTGTGCGTGATTATTTCCTATCTCTCGGCTTCAAGGTGGAAAGTCACGTTTCGAGTGAGCCTCGGTTCAAAAGCCTGGCTGAGTTTGTAGCTTTTGCTCGCGAGCAACTGCAAGCTGGCCGACCAATTATGGTGGATTGGCAGCGCTGGGAAGGACATTATACAGTCATCATCGGCATTGACTCGATGGGAACAGAGATTGTGACTGACGACGTTGTGATTATGGCTGACCCCTTTGATATCAGCGACCACTTGCAGGATGGCTATTTTGTTGTCCACGCGCTTCAGTTTTACGCCGAGTGGGTAGAGGGGTATTGTGGCGAATACACCAATTCCGAACCCCCTTACCGTCAGGCAATGGTGATACCGTATCAATAACAAGACGCGCCAAAAGTTGTCAATTGCCCGCAAACAGCGGGCTTTTTTGTTCGTGAAATTGAGATTTGATGTTGAGGGTTAAAGATAAGTATTAAAAGTAATGGGCCCTCCCCGACGCATATCGGGGAGGGCTTAAGTATTAAGGTGTTCGCTGATTTTACTTGCAGAGTTCGAGTAACTGGATTCTTGCCTGTAAGGCAAGATTTTTTTGATTCGCTAGATGCAGTTGAGCCTTCATAAGTACAACTTTTGCGAGTATGAGGTCTTTTTTTGCATTTGAGGAAGGCTCTAGTTTTACGCTCTCTTCGGTCATATTCAATGCTATTGCGGCCTCGTTGCACTCTGCCAGCGCAATTAATTCTCGCGCTTGTGCTTTAGCGAGTTCCTCTCTAGCATGGACAGCGGTAGTGGTAGCGGCGTAAGCAGATCCAGCGACAGCCATGATAACAACTACTATAGCAGTTACCTTTGACATTGCCGACACTAAGGTTCTGATCTGTTTTTTTGAGGGCTTAGTCTTTTTAAGGCCTTTCCTCAAATCTTCGAAGCTTTCGATATAAGCTTCTCTTGCCGCTAATAGGCCACAGACACACAGAGTGACCAATAAAACTACCATCATGAGTTCAACAAACATAGCAATTCCTCCTTTAAGATTTTTGTTAAAGAACACCTTAATAGTATATATTATATCACATTATATTAATTTTGTCAAGAGGCAATTTGCGAATTTGACTGGTAAGCCAATTATTTGCTTGAGTCAGCGTGTGGGCGGTGATCAGGCAAATGACCAATAGTAGTGGAAAAGCAAGATAGTGAGGCAGTGGGCAAGAGCGTGTCCCAGTACAGGCTTTGACCCCAAAATGTTGGATCAGATGATGACATAAGAAAAAGGCGTAACTATCGGCATAAAATACACTCTGTCATACTACGGCTCCGGCAGCTGATACTCGGGTAGGTGGTGGGCGATGGCATAAGCCTTCATGACTTCGTACGAAGCTGGATTATGGCGATCAATCTTGAAGACTTTGTTTTTGAAGACTACGTATAGCCAATCATCGTTGCGCAAATCTAGGTACCAGTCGTCACAATGGCTATCGTCGATGACCTGGCTGAGTTGCTGACACACGACGTCAATTTGGTCATCTGTGACCCGCACTTGATCTAGCGTCCAGATGTCTAGCCACGGAGTGTTCATGTCTGCATCGACCTTCTCGACCTCGCGCTTGATCAGCTCTAAGCTATCTAGAACAACAGTATTGGTGAGGCTTTCTCTGATGACGATACCGGTGTATGACATATCTTTTGAGCGGGAAACGGGACTCGAACCCGCGACCTCCTCCTTGGCAAGGAGACGCTCTAGCCAACTGAGCTATTCCCGCGCGTACACGTGTATTATACACCCGATTTGGCGATTTTGTGAGGGCAGTTTTGTCTATTTGATTTTTTGATTGATTGGGTAGAGGAAATAGACCAGCTTAATACAGTTTATTATATCATATTATGGGATTTTTGTCAAGACCGGTTTTTACCAGGTGTATCCAGATAAGAGCATATTGATAGCTTGCAGGTGTCAATATAGTTTTGGAGCGATTTTAGCGACTATTTTTGTTTGTTTGGGTAAAACAAGTTTTGACGCTTTGATAGGAAAAAGCATTTTTAGTACCAGATCAAATTACCTCTTGACAAATATTATAATTTGTGGTATAATAGACTTACCCCTGGCTGTCCAGTCTCGTCTATCCAGTCCGCGATCCAGTCTTTTTATCCGACATGGAAAACTATGGTAGGTATGGTAGGGTGAAGCCAGTCTTTTGTCAAGAAAGAGTTCCAAGATTGGAAGAAAGATGGAGACGA
>JAFRKQ010000007.1 GCA_017431625.1 bacterium
ACCACACTTTTTGGCATTTTATGGGGCAATTTATAGCAAAATAGATCAATTTCGGTCATTTTTAGTCTCTTCTTGGGGTTTTTAAGTCTGCCGGCCACTCTTTTTTTTGTTTAGATTGCTACTTGCTTACCCAATTTTTGTAATAAGAAATTTCGGGCCCCTAATTTTTCCACTCGTGACCCGTGAGTGAGCAAACGGATAGCCAAACGGATTACTCGCTGGCGAACCATCAAATTGCCATGAGTAAAAAAGAACTGCAAGCGATTGCGTGTCTGATAAAAAGTCTGCAAATCACTACCCGAGCCAGCTGTCGAACCGCCATTTTTGTGCCAAATGATACTTTCTGGCACATAACCAATCTGATGGCCATGGGCGATCACTCGCTGACACAAGTCCACATCTTCATAATAAAGAAAATAGCGATCATCGAAGTCACCAATACTAGCTAAAATCTCGCGCCGGACCAAAAAACAACAGCCAGTGGCAAAGTCAACTTCGCGCGCCTGGTCAAATTGTCCCCGATCCACCTCGTCCACACCCAGATGAATAGTGAGTAAATTGTCCCAATCAATACTGCCACCAGCATACCACAGCACACGGCCACGATCATCAGCACGATAGCTATCGCGGTGGAATTCACAATCTTTGGCAAAGTAGATTTTTGGCACTGCCAGAGCCCACTCGGGTTTTTGTTGTAATTTATTGTACAAATTAACTAAAAAATCTGGGTGTATCAATGTATCTGAGTTTAAAAGCAAAAAATAGTCCGGGTTAAACTCCTTACTAGCAGTGGCAAAGCCGAGATTATTACCCCCAGTAAAACCAAGATTACTATCGGATCGAATAATACGGATATTTTTATTGTTTTTATCGTCTTTTTTTAGGGTAAATGGCTCTTTGGAGGCATTATCCACAACAAATGTCCGCACTTCCAACTCACCCGTACGCAAATCTTGAAGTGATTTGAGAGTTTCTCTGGTGTCCTCGTCAGTATTGTAGTGGACAATAATGATTGCAATCTTATCCATAAGCTATATTATATCACCAATCACCAGTCAATCCATAAGCAAAAAAGTCACTCAACCGATCTTTGGTGATCATTTTGCCACTTTTTGGTTATTTTTTGGCTTAACTATATCGGTACCTACCAACTGACGCAAAACTTCAGGAATGACTACTGAACCATCAGCTTGTTGATAGTTTTCGATGACACAGGCCAGAATCCGGGGTGAAGCCGCCATAGTGTTATTGAGGGTGTAAACAAATTTGGTCTTACCATCGCGATCTTTATACTTAATATTGAGCCGCATAGCCTGGAAATCATTAAAGTAGCTAGCTGAGTGAGTCTCTCGATACTTATTTTGGCCGGGAAACCAGCTTTCGATGTCATATTTTTTGCGCTGACCCGCACCCATATCACCAGTGCACATCAACAATACCTGGTAGGGGAGACCCAAGTCTTGTAACAATTCTTCTGCCAAACCAGTCATTTTTTCGTGCCAACGACGCGTTTCCTCCTCGTCAGCTAGTGTGTAGACTACTTGTTCCACCTTATTAAATTGATGGACCCGGATTACACCTTGAGTATCCTTGCCATAAGTACCCACCTCACGACGGAAACAGGGCGAGATGCCAGCCATTTTAATTGGTAAATCTTTATAACTTAAAACTTCACCTTGATGAAAGCTTGTCAAGGCCACCTCAGCGGTACCGGCCAGGATCTGCTCATCTTGAGTATAATAGTGATCTTGTTGCCCCCAAGGAAAATAACCTGTACCCACCATTGCTTCATGCTTGACCAGCGACGGCGCTGACATCGGAGTAAAGCCTTCTTTGATCAACTTCTTGAGCGCATAAGTCAGAATTGCTTGCTCCAAAAGCACCGCCTCATTCTTAAGCATATAAGTGCGAAAGCCACCGATTTTAACGGCTCTTTTGGTGTCAAGCCAGTCCAAACCTTCCATTAGCTCAGCGTGTGTTTTGGGCTTAAAATCAAATTCTGGTAATTTACCCACCTGGCGGATGACTTGGTTGCCGCTTTCATCAGGCCCCACTGGCACGTCTTGTGCCGGCACATTGGGCAGATGTAGACTCAAATCACGATACTTGGCTTGAGCTAGTGTCAATTCCTCTTCTAGCTTTTTCAACTCACTCTTGTATTGTTTACCCAAAGCCACCAGCTCTGGATCGGGTTTTTTTTGGTCGTGCACCTGGGCTTTGATTTTATCAGCATTACTATTGACCTGCGCGCGCATTTTTTCGGTTTTGGCCAAAACTTCACGCCACTGCTTGTCAGCCGCAAGCCAATTGTCAACCACTTCCGGATCAAGCTGTTTATCACGAGCCGCTTGACGCACTACTTCGGGGTTATTTCGGACAAAATCACTATTCAGCATCTGTATCCTTTGCATTGATACTCTTGAGGGTGGGGAAAGCAATCACCTCTTTGATCGACCAAGTATTAGTCAACAACATCACTAGCCTGTCTATCCCCAAGCCAACGCCACCCAATGGCGGCATCCCATACTCCATCGCCTCCAAAAAATCCTCATCATAAGGTTGTGCCTCGTCATCACCTTCGCGCATCCGTTTTTGTTCGTTTTCAAAGCGAGAGCGTTGTTCAAGCGGATCAGTGATCTCACTCCAGCCATCAGAAATCTCCTTGCCACCAATGTAAAGTTCATAGCGTTCAGTGAGCTCACTTGCCTGACGGTGAGTCTTGGCTAGCGGCGAGACATCTTTGGGATAATCAATAATCCAAGTCGGCTCAATTAGCAACTTGGTTACGAGATGATCAAAAAGCGAAAAAATCGCCTTACCACGGGTAAATTCACCCACTGGAGCCAAATTATTATCTTTCAGCCAAGCCTTAAGCTCATCATCACTCATCGTGTCCACATCCAAGTCCACAAACTCATGCAAAGCCTGTTTCATAGTGTAGCGCCGCCACGGCTTTTTGCCATCCAACTCCACTTTTTGGTCTTCAATCATTAGTTCTTCGCTGTGATTGATCATCCGCTGCAAATAGCGGATCAGACCTTCAACTTCTGCCGTCATGACATTATAATCAGCATAAGCATGATACCACTCGATCATGGTAAACTCAGGCAAATGGCTTTGATCAATCCCTTCATTACGAAAATTGCGCGCAATCTCAAAAATTTTCTCCATGCCACCCACAATCAAACGTTTGAGATACAACTCCGGGGCGATCCGCAAATATAGCTGCGCGTCATCCAAAGCCTTCATGGTAGTGGTAAAAGGTCGTGCATTGGTACCGCCGTAAAGAGGCTGAAGAATCGGTGTTTCTACCTCGGTGTAACCCAACTCATCCTGCAAAAAGCGCCGCACCCCTTTGACAATCTGCCAACGCTTGGCCAATACGGACTGAGTCTGGGGATTGATCAACATATCCAAGTAGCGTTGGCGAAAACGAGCCTCCTTATCAGTAGCAGCATTAAAACTCGAGGGTAGGGGACGCAAAGCCTTCCCCAAAAACTCAGTCTCTCCAGCAATAATTGTCACCTCGCCAGTGCGAGTTTTCTCCACTTGACCACTCACACCCAAAAAATCTCCAGGATCTACCAGCAAGAGAACCTTAAAAGCCTCGCTCTCGATGTTACCTTCACGACACATGACTTGAATTTTGCCCGTTTCGTCGCTTAAGTCAAAAAAGATCACCTTGCCATGAGCCCGGCCAGCCATCACTCGACCAGCAGTTTTGACTATCTCACCACGATCCAGAGCGGCAATACACTCAGCCACAGTTTGTTTTTTGTCGTAAAAATAAGGGCTTACATTAACACCCATCGCCTCCAATTGCTGTCTTTTTTCCTTTTTTGCTTCAATTGTTTGTTCAATTCTTGACATTTTCCCTTTTTTGATCGCCGTCACCTAATTTTCATATTTTTTTCGCCAACCAGACAGATATTTTCGGTCTTGTTTTGGCTTTTTAATTATCGTTGACAAATTTGCAGATGGTATAAGCCCGCTCACCGCCAGGAGTTTCCACATTGACGCACGCGCCCTCACCTTGACCCAGAATCGCTTTGCCGATCGGGGAGACCGCCGAGATGGTATCACCAGCTCCTGCTGTCTTGTCATACTCAGCAATAACTTTGTAGGTAGTTTCTTTGCCCCCATCCACCTTGAGAGTGACAAGCGAGCCCACGCGAATGACATTGTCGTTGATTTCGTCCTCATCGACGACTTCAGCGTGCTCCAGAATTTTATTAATCTCGCCGATGCGTACCTCCAAAAGCTCTTGTTGGTCTTTGGCATCCTTGTACTCACTATTTTCTGACAAATCGCCTTGCTCGCGGGCGCGTGCAATCCGCTCGACCACGGCTGGAAGTTTCACTTCTTCCAGCTCGTGCAACTCCGCTTGGAGATTGTCGAAACTCGTTTGTGACAGTTGGGTGGTTTTGCTTTGTTTTGTTTTCATAAGGGCTTTATTATACCACTAAAATCACTATTTGCGTCTACCAGTTTGGGTAATCAACTCTTTTGGTGATTATCGCACTGCCGAGCTCGGTGCGGAGCTCGGCAGTGTATTGCGTAGCTGCGCACCGAGCTCGGCACTAGAACTTACTTTTAAGAGTATCATAAAATCTAAAAATAAGACAAAAATTGTCACCAAGAAAAACCAAAACTTATTTTTATCTGGACCTTCATCTTGATGACGCTCTTGATTTGACAAAAACAATTATTTTCACTATAATGATTTTCATGCGGCAAAATTATCGACATCGTCCAGCGCAGATTGGGATCACCACGGTGCTTTTATCGATTATCATGCTCTATATTGGTGTGTCGGTGAGTGCGCGGATTTTGCGTCAAGTCCAGCTAGAAACCGCCCGGACCGAGTCAGCGCAAAGATTTAATCGCGCCGAGATGTTGATCGCACAAGAAACCAATAATGGCGACTTGAGTCAAAAAACCCAAGGAAATGATGATGATAATGAAAGTGTACAAAAACTTTTACCTCAAGATGATATTTTATATGTAAAAAAGGGCGAAACTATATCAATTAGGCTTTGTGGTGATAATACAAGCAACACTTTAGGAGCAAGTGGCGGTAGCACCGGCTGTACGGGAACCAACTGCAAACTGCAAACGATATACTATGGTTCAAATAGCCCCACATCCACCCAATTGTTAATCAGAAGAATATACAAAGACAGCAGCGGCGTTACTAAATCTCAGCAACAATACTTCGCCAATTGTCCCAATCTACAACCCCCCTCTTCACTCCATCTGAAAAGATTCTATTGTGGAATAGATCGCGGCTGGCAAAACCTTACATTTAAGTGGAAAAATAATTGTTCTGACAGTGATGTTGAAACTGCAATCATTATGGTTCTTGGTGATGATACCTATATCGGTATGAAAGGCCTTGCGCGCCACTATCGCTCAGCCTCGCGCAATCCCATGGGCAATGAGGTACGCGTAATCGAGCAAGCCGAAACTGACCCCTCGGCTCCAGGCATGTTTCAGTTCGGGATCTTAGTTAATGGTGCCATTAATAGTACTTATTGATTAAAAATAACAATTAA
The DNA here is from genome assembly GCA_017431625.1 of bacterium. Classification (GTDB taxonomy): domain Bacteria; phylum Patescibacteriota; class Microgenomatia; order UBA1400; family PJMF01; genus RGIG2560. The sequence continues at coordinate 5,556 of JAFRKQ010000007.1, forward strand.
TAGAAAGGAATTTAACCACACGTGATAGACAACTATATATTAACAACCAAAAACATACCAAAAGCACGTTTAGTTAAATGAGAAATTTATGCCGAATCGACCCAAAATTAATCTACCTAAACTTTCTAGCAAAGGAATGCAAGAAGTCGTAGCTGTAGATCTTGGCACCAGTAAAATCAAGATCATTGTTACGGGTAAAGCCGGCGAAATTACCAAAACTTTGATCACTGACAATCCTCTTGGTTATTCGGTTCCAACCAAGGCCACGCAAATTGAACCTTTGGCTAATCTTTTGCGTGATATTTTTGGACAAAATAAGCTCCCGCGTACCAATCTCGCGCTCGCTATGCCCGAGCGACATGTCTCCACTCAAGTTATTTCCATCCCCACGCTCACTGACTCCGAGTTGGCCACCTCGATCAGTTGGCAAGCGCAACAGTATATTCCGATTCCCACTGAAGAATTAGTGCTCAATTATCAGGTCCTATACAGACCCGAAAAAAAGGATGCCGCCACTACTGATATGCGGGTTTTATTGGCTGGTATCAAGCAAGATGACCTCAATAACTTAACAGCCGCCTACAAACAAGCCAGCCTCGAGCCTACGGTCCTTGAAACCGAAAGTATTGCCGCTTTGCGCCATTTACCGGCAGATTTGACCAATAATGCTTCCAGTCTAATTATTAATTTTGGTGCTAGCGGCGTGGACACTATTATCGTTAGTGGTAGCGAGTTGACAATGGCTATGTCTCATCCGACCGGTAGCACCATGATCACCAAAGCCTTGATGGCTACCTTCAATCTTACCTACGAAAAAGCCGAAGAATACAAAATGGCTTATGGTATCGATACCCGCTATGGCGAGGGTAAAATTGCCCAAGCGATCGTGCCTATTCTGCAAAATATTTTGGGTGATATTCGCAATACTATCACTTTTTATAATAATAAGAATCCGGTGAGTGCTATTAATAAAATCTTCTTAAGTGGCGGTGGCGCCTTAATGCCAGGTTTTCCCGAGCTTTTAGCTGCCAATCTCAATATCGAAATCCAACCACTAGACATTTTCGCCACTTTAACAGGGGAAATACCCGAAAATAATCAGCTTATTTTTGGTGTTGCTGGCGGCTTAACCAAAAGAAAGGGCTAACTCATGACACCGGCGATTAATTTTTTGGCCAAACAACAAGAAATTCACCAGTCGCGAACGGCAGCTGATCGACGTGTCTCCGTCTGGATAATTGCCTTATTGAGTGTCACCGCCATTGTCTATCTGGCCGCTCGAGTGGGTAATATGTACTTCAAAAAAGAAACGATTGCCAAAGAACAAGCAATAACCGCCATTCAAGATCGGATCGAGCAAAATAATGACCACGAACAAGCCTACCTAATTTTTTACGAAAAATTAACTCGTCTCCAACAATTACTCAAACAACGTGAAGGCGGCATGACTTCTTTGGACTATCTGTATCACTATTTTGCCAGCACCGGCAAGAGCACCATCACCGATATCAGTTATGATTACAGTGAACGCGAAGTTCTGGCTTCTATCAGTTGTAGCGATGTTTTTTGTGTCAAAGACGTGATTGACCTCGTCCATGCGCCTGAGTTTGAGCAAAGATTTCCCAATTATACCTTGACCAATTTGAGTCGTAGTGGCAATGGTACTTATAGTCTGCGACTTAATATCCTTTTAAGTGGCGGAGTGAGTTTTGACACTCAAACCCTGGACAGCAACTCTGAGGTCGAGGAGGGTGGCCTAGAAGAAAATAACGAAATAGTAATTATCCAAGACAAATAGTATGCCAGAGACAACAACTGCTAATAACAAGTTCAAACTAGAAATGACGATACCAGGGGTAGATGAGCGTCATCTACCGACTGACACTTTCTTATTAGTTTCGGTGGCCCTAATGGCTATCTACTTTGTTGTAGTAGTATACTATATAGTACCGAAATTTCAACAAACATTAACCTCTTATCGTGACTTACAAGCCAAAAGTAAAGAACTAGAACACTATCAAGAGCGTCAAGAAGACATCGAACGCATTCTTCATGACGAGCGCTACAATGATAGCATGGTAAGTCTTGTCGATCGGATCTTGTATAATTACAATCCCTACACTGAAGTCTTGCTCTCTATTGATCAGCTGGCACAAAAACATCGCCTTACTGTCAGCGGCTTGGAATATTCTCCAGGTTTGGTCGCCACGCCTTCCGCTCAGGTAGCTTCTAGCGAAGAAAGTTATCCGATAACTTTTAATGTTTCGGGTTCTTATAGGGAAATCACCGCCTTTTTGCTCAATTTGGAAAAACAAGCGCCATTCAATAGTGTTAGCAGTGCGCGAATAACCAACAATTATAATGACGGCTCGGCCACGGCCCAAGTAGAAGTCTTGGCTCAGTATCATCTGCCCAAAGTGCTCGTGAGTGTTGAGACCGACTTAAGTCCAATTGGTGCAGACGAAGAAAAAACTTTGGCCACGCTCCAAGAGTTTCAGCTAAACGACTATAACCTTGGTCATCCGACAATCACTCAAGAAAAGCAAAAAATTGATTTGTTCGCTCTTGAAGATTATGGTTTGGTCTTTAATGAAGACGAAAATCAACTCAGCGAGCTGATTTATGACCCCAACACTGGTGAATGGATTTATTACAATCCCGCCGCCAATATTGATTCCGGCACCGATTTTTATTATCAGCTCGACACGCAATACAATCAGTCTCACACGACACCAGCACCAGAGACAGCCCCAGCTACTACTACTCCTAGCGACAACAGTCAATCGTAGACTTGACCAACAACACCAAAACACCCTCGCAAGCGAGGGTGTTTTTCAGTATCATTTGCCTTTAATTAGACCAAATTGTCATCCAAAGCCTCTTGGTTGACCACTACTTCTTCTTGAGTAGCCTCTGGTTGATGTTGTTGTTTGATGGCTTCTCGAGCCATTTCCTCACGGACATCATCAGTCATCACGCGTACCATCACCCGTTGATGTTGTTTGATTGCTCGAGCTCTTGTAATTACGCGAATGGCTTGGATTAAATTGCCTTGACGGCCAATAATCCGGCCATAATCCTCTTGATTGGCCGAAATTGAATAAACAATCACGCCATCAGCATCAGTTTGTTCATCCACCTGAATTTCATCTGGATAAGCGACCAAACTCTTCAAGATATATTCGATGAGTTCTTTCATGATCTTCTTCCCTTTTTTGTCAGCCCCCTGCTACAAGCGCGCCAGCAAACAGCCAACATGGTTATACTACTTATTTTCTACTGCTTGATCTTGAGTCTCAGCAGGCGCTTGTGTCACAGTCTCACTTGCAGCCGCAGCTTTTTCAGCTTCACTCGCGGCTTTTTGTTCCTCCAACTTGGCCTTAGCCTTCCGGCTTAACTCCAGCTTTTTCTCAGGGAATTTACCCCCATCCAGCGCAATTTTATGCAAAAAAGCCACGGTGGCCGTTGGCTGCGCTCCCTTAGCAATCCACTCATCATAAGCCTTTAAGTCAAGCTTGAGGACTTTAGGAGTGGCTGCTGGATGATAATATCCCAAACTCACCAAATAACTACCATCACGTTTATCGCGGCACTCATTCACCACGATCCGATAACGCGGCTCTTTCTTTTTTCCCAATCGGGTCAATTTAATTTTTAGCATCTTAATTATTTCCTTTTGCTAGTCAAGATTCCCTATTATACCACATTAGTCAGCAATTGCGCGAGCAATTCACGCCAGAGACTCACTTTCTACTACTTTCTGGTCTTGTTTTGGTAATTTATCGATAATTTTTTGGACACTTTCCCGCCTACGCGACAAACTTTCGTTCTTTTTTTGGAACAATTCCACCAAGGCGTTAATCTTCGAGCCACCTACCAGTTGATTACTGGCTGACTCGCGAGTAATGGCTTGTTGTTGTGCCGCCAACTGATAGGGCCGGGGAGAGACTTTGTAGGCCAGCAGTGAGTCATCAGTTGCCCCTTCCAGCAAACCAGCACGATAATCATCGGCCGCCGCCATCACTTTTTGCGCCAACTCATCATTTTCCAGACGCTCAAGGGCGATTTCCGCCGCCTCTTGCTGGGCCAGTTGCTTACTGTGAGCCGAACCCTCGGCAATAATATAAGGACCAATGGCTGCCCGTACCGTGAAGTGTTTATCGTGATCAGGGCCAATTTCGTGCAAAATGTCATAAATCGGTGTCTCATAGCCCAAAGCCTGCACCAACTCCTGGAAAAGGCTTTTCGAGTCTTTATAAGCACCCTGTTCCATAATATCCTCAAACTGATTCAAAATCGCCTCATAAATAAACGACCGGACTTTTTCAAAACCGGCGTCCAGATAAATCGCCCCCAGCACTGCCTCCAAGGTGTCAGCCAACAAGGCATCATTATCACGACCACCGCCAGCCTCTTCGCCATGACTTACATACAGCATTTCCCCCAGACCCAATTCACGAGCGACATCCCCCAGAGTCGTCGTTTTCACCAAAGTTGAACGAATAGCAGTTAATTTGCCCTCGGGTGCATCTGGCAGCTGAGTGTACAAAAATTCTGTGGTCACCAACTCCAGGACGGCATCACCCAAATATTCTAGCCGTTCGTTGGACTCGCGCGCTGCCGTGGCGTGTTCATTAATCGCACTCCGATGGGTTAAAGCCGTCAGCAGCAACAACTTATTTTTAAAATCCGGGATCTGCATCAACCTAAATCCTTCTCCTCCAAGACCAACTCCAAAAGGTCACTCACAGTTTGGCCTTCGTCATTTTCCATGGCACTTTCATAAAGTGATTCGCCATCGAGTTCATATTTGATAGCCAGCTCATGTGTCAAACGTTTCAGGTCATACTCAGTAAGATTTAAATCACCATAAAGCTGTGAGTCTTCACGAATATCTTCCAGCCGATTACCAGTAGAATCGCTCAACATCAAGCGCAGCTCCGCCAAAACCGCTCGGCGTTCTGCCATACCCTTTGCATCCTCTGGTAGATGTTCAATCACTGGACCTGACATAACTTTTATTATTCTTTAGTTTCGTTGTTAGCGGCCGTCCTATCTTGAGCGGACGCCACCGTCACTGCCACACTTTCATTTGTTTGCTCATTATTATCTGTTTTCGTCTCACTTGCAGGTTGCTGCTCGGCTTCAGGGCCATCTGGCAACATCAATTTTTCCAAGACAGCATTGACAAATGCATAAGAGTTTTCGGCACCAAAATCTTTAGCCAACTCCACACCTTCATCAATCAAGACTTTCACCGGCGTATCCTTGGTAGCGTGTTCATGCAAAATCAGACGCAAAATCGCCAGATCAATCTTGGCCAAATCATGGACTGGTCGTTCGGTCGCTACCGTTTGGATTTGCGCGTCATATTCGTGCTTATGAGCTCGGATTTCGTCCAAGAGATTCTGATTGAAACTCACCAATTCCATATCAGACCAACTCTGGCCAGGAAATTCATCGGTAAAAAGAGCCTGCACCATTGCCATTCGGTCACGATGCCGAGTATCATCCTTGATTTTATTCAACTCTGGATCTTCCTCGATGATTGTTTTCACTTGTTGCGCGTCATCTGGAGAATTGTACAGCATAATCAGCTACCCTCTCAAATCAAATCACGGTGCTATTTTTTGTCCGCAGTCGCCTTTTTACCTTTTTTAGTCAGCATTTTGTCAGCCAGTTGTTTCTTGGCGACTGACTCATCAACTGCTGGTCGTGGTCGCAAAACCATCAATAGTTTTTGTGCCATCTTATCTTTGTGCAAAGGCACTTTGGCCGTTTTGATGTTCTTGGTCAACTTGGGGGTATTGCCGCGACGGCGCTTGCCACGTTCGGCCCGAGTGATCTTATTTTTTGGTAACGGTGTCATATGTTACTTTCTTTTTGGTTCATGTTTTTGTCTATCAGACAAACAAGCGCTCGCATTAACGAGCCGCCAGCGTCCACTTAGCGTATTATATCACAACAAATCCATTTTTTACCACCAATCAGTCAAAATCCTCGCAATTACTGACAATATCAGTCAATCAAGAAGTGACTCCACGGTTAAAATCCTATAATATTAAATACTAATATTATAGGATGTTGACTCAAATTTTACTTCAAATTCCAGACAAGAAAAACGCATAAAGTCCTATAATATATTATTCTGATTTAATTTAGTCTGGAGAACTAAAAAAATTATAGGACTAATTTTACTCGCTGGTAATCACCGTCCCGTCATTGAGCAAATGGACTTGCAGTCTCTCGTGTTCATGCCCCCAGCCGTCCAAGAGGACTACAGTTTCACTCGGCAGCTTTGACAAACACCAATAACCAGGCCGCCAAGGACTGGCTGTCACCGAAAGTTGCTGGACTTGTCCTTGCTTGTAAGTCAAAATATATGCCTGTTCATCTTGATAACGGACGCTAGCTGCCGGAACAATGACCCTATCACTATCTTGAGCGTGCACCTGGAAAGCGGCCACACTCACCCAAGAGGGGAGAGTCAAACTGGTCGTGCGTACATCATGCCAGACAGAAGCGATCCAGATCACACTTATCCAGACATTAACTACTGGTAACCACCGTCGCCAACTAGCCATAATCTGACGTATTATATCAGATTATGGCTATTTGTCAATATTTATTTTTTACTATATCAATTATGCCTGGATACTACCAGCATATACCTGCTTTAAGGCAGCCACGCCCGCCGCCAGCTGTTGCTGCTCAGTTTCATCCAGCTCGGCCTTAATTTGTTGCTGGATCCCACTCCGACCCAAAACACAAGGCACTGAGACATTGATGCCACCTTGGCCATAATAATCGTCAATAGTAACGCTCAAAGGCAAAATGGTTTGCCAATCGCTCCAGATAGTCTTGACGATTTTGGTAATGCTCGCGCCAATACCGTAGTAAGTCGCGCCTTTAGACTCAATGATAGCGTAAGCGGCATCACGGGCCTTGGTGTAAGCCTCCTGAGCCATTTCTCGAGAAAATCCCGGGAAAGACACCATTTTTTGACCACCAATGCTCGCACTCGAAATCACCGGAAAACTGTGATCACCATGTTCACCCAAAACATAAGCGTGAATGGAACGAGCGTTGACTGGCAAGGACTCACTCAAATGAAAGCGGAAACGAGCGGTGTCCAAAAGTGTCCCACTACCAAATATTTGTCCCGGACGAGCCTGGGGTACCAGTTGAGCGGCCCGATAAGTCATCAAATCGCAAGGATTGGCCACCATCAGCAAGAGGGCATTGGGCGCGGCTGCTAGCAGTTGGGGCACCATCGTATCCACAATTCCCAAGTTTTTGGCTGCCAACTCCAGACGTGACTCACCGGGCTGTTGGGGGGCACCAGCGCAAAAAACAAAGACATCGGTGCCTTTGAGATCATTATAGTCATCGCTGATGGTGATTTTGGTTTTGTGCGAAAGCGTCATCGCGTGCTCAAGATCAAGTTTTTCACCCACCAACTTTTCTTTGTGTCGGCCAAAAAGGGTAATCTCCTGACAAAATCCAGCCAAAAGCAAAGCATAGGCAGCAGTCATGCCTACCTTGCCAGCACCCACAATCGTAACGTGAAAATAATCAGTTTCCGGGTTCATTTTTCCTTTCTAGTTGTTTGTTTGCACCTGATAAAAAGCCAACATTCGCGCCAGTCCTTGGCGGAAAGGCACTTGCGGCTGCCAACCGAGCAGTTTTTTGGCTTTGCTAATATCGGGCTGACGCTTTAAAGGGTCATCAATTGGTAGTGGTCGATACTCAAGCTGATCATCCGCTCGTCCAGTGACTTGATTGACAATTTGAGCCGTCTGCAAGATCGTAAATTCACCTGGATTACCAAGATTAATTGTCTCACCAGCATAATCACTGGCCACAAAAGCCAAGGCCCCTGCTACCAAATCATCAACATAGCAATAAGAGCGCGTCTGCAAGCCATCACCATAAACAGTCAGCTTCTCGCCCGCTTGGACTTGCTTGATAAATTGTGGCAACACCCGGCCATCTTCCAAATCCATCCTGGGGCCATAAGTATTAAAAATCCGAATAATATAAGTTTTCAAACCAAAATCACGATAAAAAACACCACAAATTGACTCACCCATACGTTTGGATTCATCATAACAAGCCCGTGGACCATTGGGATTGACATTACCCCAATAAGTTTCCACTTGTGGATGGACTTGAGGATTGCCATAAGCTTCGCTCGAACCGGCAAAAAGCAAACGCGCCTCAGGTGCGTATTCACGCAACCACACCAAGACATTATGTAAAGCCAAAGTATTAACCAAATAAGTCTCAGTCGGATGTTTTTGATAGCCGGGCGGAGAAGCAGGCGAAGCAAAATGTAGTACCACGTCCACCCGCCCTTCCTGTTTTTTGATTTGCTCCAAAACTGACAGCGTGCCCGCTTGATCGTTTAAGTCTTGTTCAATCAAGCGAAAATTAGGATTGTTCATCAAAAATTCCACATTGCGACGATTGCCAGTGATGAAATTATCAATACCGATGACCTTGGCACCACACTCGACAAGCCTTTCCGACAAATGTGATCCAATAAATCCTGCTGCACCATTAATAATTACAACTTTTGATCTAAAAAATTGTTCAATCTCCATAAATACTTTCTCTCCTTTTAAAGCAGTCGTGCCCGCTCATTCATTTCAATTTCTATCTCCTCTCGATCACGACCATATTTGAGCCGTGATATCTGTTTAATGGCCGCCGCCAGTTGGGGATTCATCCTTGCCTGGACTTCAGCCATGTCCTTCTCCAGCGACATCGAAAATGGTGGCACTGGTTCATTTTTAACAATAGTTTTGACATATACATGATACTTCTCGATATTAGTCAAGTCGGTCTCAGTAAAAATCGGGGCAAATTCATGCTCCAAATATTGAGCATCAGTCACACCCACCCGGAAACTCACAATGGTACCCACGTTGCCAAAAACAGCATTGCGGATTTCATCATCAATCTGTGCGATAAACTGATTGGCCACCACCAAATTGAGCCGATATTTACGAGCTTCAGACAAAATCGTGGCAAAATCCTCGGTGGCGTAGTTTTGGAATTCATCTACATACAAGAAAAAGTCTTGTCGTTGTTCCATCGGGATATCCTGGCGGCTCATCGCGGCTGTAAGGACTTTGGGCACCAAAATTAACCCCAAAAACTTAGCGTCCTCCTCACCCAAAATACCCTTAGACAAATTGCACAAAATAATCTTTCTCTCGTCCATAGCCTGACGAAAATTAAAAGCCGACACAGGCTGGCCAATGATATTGCGCATGGTTTTGTTGGTAACAAAACGGCCAAATTTTGAGACAATATAGTCAAGCACTTCAGATTTGTGAAAGTCCGAAGTCTGAGCCATCTGATCAGTCCAGTAGCGTTTGACCATCGGGTCTTCAATCTCTGGCAAGATGTCCTCAACAAACTTGCTATCAGTAATCGCCCGAACCAGTTCAATAAAAGTTGCCCCAGGCCGATACATGATTGTCAGCATGGTATTGCGAATAGCGTGCTCAAAACGCGGCCCAATAATTCCTTGATGGTGAGGATCGTATAGCTTGTACATCAAGCCGATCACACTGCCGACTACAAACTGGCGTTGTTCCTCGGTGTCGGCTTCCATAATGTTCATCCCCAAAGGTCTGGCTAGATCTGACGGATTAAAATAAATCACATCTTCCGCTCTCTCAGGCGGGATCATTTGCAAAATATCCTCCACAAACTCGCCGTGGGGGTCAATGGCGCACACCCCAGAGCCAGCTTCGATATCCTGCAGGATCATTTCTTTCAAAAATTCCGATTTACCAGTACCAGTCTTACCGATAATATACATATGGCGACGACGATCAGCCAGTGACATGTAAATATTGCGCACATCACCTCGATAAATTGATTTGCCCAAAAAAAGCCCGCTCTCAGGAATTTCTCGTGGAGCAGGGGCATTTTTGGCATACAAAAAGCGGATGTGATGCGTTTCCACCGTATTGTTGGGAAAGTGGATCATGGTCGCTAACTCCTCAGAGTTAAAAGTCAACATCCCTCGATCGCCAAAAAAAGAGGGGTAGCGATAAACAAAATCATTCATAAACCGCTTTTTGAAGGCAATAATCGACCGTTGCAAGCCAGTAAAAGGAGTGTCAAACTGAGCAAAACTAGCGACAATATTGCGCAAAATTGACTCAGCCGAAAAACGATCGGGACTATTAACACAAATACGGATAATAACTTTAAAAATCGGCTTGTCCACCTTCGCTTCCATGGCTTGATCTTCTTTGGATTCTGTCTCTGAATGAGGTTGCTGCGTCTCGCTATCAGCCTGGCGGTCTTTACGTTTTTCAATCCGTCTGATAGTCTGGCGCCGATAGCGATCGCCCACGGGCTGGATCACAAATTGAACAATGGCTCCCTCATCGGTATTCATTTTTGAAAGCGCTGAAGTTAAGCCTTGCAGACCATCATTGGCCAACTCCTTGTAAGTTTTAATTGGCATGCGATCATCAGTGGCGCGCAACTTGGTAAAAGCTACTTGGCCATTACTTGTCCAGATATTAGGACTAATCACCGGCGTAATATCGGCCTCTGGGTAAGCGGCATGAATGCTTTTTTCAATCAAATCACGCAGTTCTCGAGGCAGTGTCACATAAAAGGCAATATCTTCCTTTTTGGCGACCACCTCAATAGTAAAAAAGGGCGGCCTCTTGATAAGAGACTGCCAAGGCAAAAGCTCGAGAGCGTGCAAAGCGTCAAACATCTGTTCGGCGGCCTCCACTTTCACCTCATTGTCTTTGGGTAGGCGGATCAACAGCGTCTCTGAGGTTGCCGACAGACGGTGACGATGCCGATTACGCCAAGCATGATAAAGACAATAAACCAGCACTAGCGCCAGCACCAAATACGCAAATCCAAGGACTATCCAGCTTGCCAGCGTGAAGGTGTCCATTTGGTAAAGATAAGAATCTATCGGCATACAGCTATTATATACCAGAAAAACGCATTTTCGCAAGCGATTCGGCCGGGCGAATCAAAACACGCTTATAGACAATCAATGACAAAAAATAGCTGTAAACCAAGAAAAATAGCCAATAAGCTTTGGTTAAAATCCTATAATATTAAACTTAAATATTATAGGATTTTAACTAGTTTTAGCTCAACCAACTCCAGGCAAAAATTTAATAATATAACCTATAATATATTTTTCTAATTAAAATTAGTCTGGAGACATTTTAAAATTATAGGACTAAATCAACTTAGGCCACCCGTAGGTAGTCACTAGTGACTCCCAGACGTGACAAGAGTCGTTCACGCTCGAGCTGCCTGGCAACACTTAAACCTGCCCAAGTAGTCGCCTGCCTGGTCGAGCCGCGAGCGGCTTGTTTGGCTTCTTGAGACTGATAAAAAGGATAGCCCGCCTCCGTGAGTCGTCGCTCAATCGGGGAGAGCACCTGTTTTTGTGTCGTTTCGGTAAATTTCTTCACCTCGAGACTATTATCAACCGGTAGGTTTTCTACCGGCGCCGATACTGGCTGGCTCTCTGGCGTGACAGCAGGTCTATTTTCAGGTGTGGGAGCAGGTATTTCTGGGGACCGAGGTCTTTCTGGAGCCACAACGACTCGCTCTGGCGCCGTCACTGGTGCCGACTCTGGAGCCTCCAAAGGTGTATTTTTCAGCGCGCCTTGCGTTTCCCAATTTGTCAGTGTATTCATGCCCATATTAGCCATGTGTACTTTCCAGTGAGCCTACCAACTCGCTCCCAAGTTTTTGCGCCGTACCAACAATTTCTTGGCGAAGCAGGCGCAAAGTTTCATTGTCTATATTACCTTCATTCGCTTGATAAGTCAAGTGAAAAGTATAGTGATCGCGATAAATATCACCGAGTGACACGCGGGCGACCAGAGGTGAAACAGCCTCGAGCGCAGCTATCAGTGGACCGACATTCGCCCCTTCAGGAAGCACAAACGTGAGATCTTCGTGCACAGGTACGCCGACAGGCAAGTGGCCTTTTACTTCCAAAGGCCGACAAGCAGCCACGACGGCGTCCAGATCCAATTCCACCGCTATCCGAAAGCCCGTGAGAGTCTGGATGGTGCCAAGCAGATGTCCTCCAGTGGTAATTTTTCCCTTGTCATCAATATTAATTTGCTCATGTGCCAAGCGCAAGGTACGCTCCAAAAGTGCTCTAGCTTGGCGATAGGGCAGGGTAGTGATCCACGCTAGTCGGAGACATTCATTCACTTGATCATCAGTGTCGCCCGGAAAATATACATTGGCGAGCTCAAAAATCCCAGCCACCTCACGATTATCAATTTGGTTGTGCTCATAAACTTGCTGCAGACTCGGAATTAAACTTTGGCGCAAATAGACTTTGTCTTCCGTCAGGGGATTGAGTAACTTGAGCCAGGTATCAGGATTACCCGCGACTTGTGCTTCACTGATCATGGAGTAGGTATACACTTCCGTCAGACCACTAGCGACCAAGGCGTGCTTGAGCTCGCGCTCAAGAGTGAAATCAAATCGCTCTTGACGGGGAATCTGGACTACCGGAAAATCTAAATTACTAGGCAAACGGTGATAACCATATATTCTGGCCACTTCCTCAATTAAATCCGCTTCCATAGTTACATCGTGAGCGCGGAACGTGGGCGGTGTTACTTGCCACTGACGAGCCGTTGTCGGCGTGACCACAAACCCTAGACTAACGAGAATCTCGCGCACCCGCTCGGGTTTGATCGCCACACCCAGATAACGGTCCAAACGATCAAGGTCAAATTTAATCGCTTGTATCGGCTTTTTTAGACTTTCATCTTGATAAGAATACACCGGGCTGGCAATCAAAGCGCCGGCCTGCTTTTGCAATATCTCCACTCCCAAAGCCAAAACCTCATCCATTAGCATCGGATCGACATTTTTTTCGTTGAGAATCGCTGCTACCGTCCGAATAGCGTGATTCATACTAGCCTGGCGTACAGTCGGCGCATCCATATTTTCTAGCCAAAAAAGTACCCGCTTGGTTGTTGGTGAAATCGCAGTGTTGGCAGTTCCTTTGATCGCTGGCAGGTCAATAATCTCACCCGCTTTATTTTCAAAAACCACCTCGCCACCAAGAGTTTGGTGCTGCTCACCATCAAGAGTGACAAATTTTTTACCAGCGGCCGCCTGTTTGACAATAATTTCACCACCCAAGCTCATAATTTTATCATAGTCAAATGTGTGACAGGGATGACCTAGTTCATGAGTGACATAATTGGACATGTCAATAATAATACCATGACTATTTTGACCAATTTGGTGTAGACGTTTTTGCATCCAGGCGGGTGAATCCTGATTTTTAACTTGATCCAAAACCACGCACACAATGCGTTTGACACTTGGGGTCTGAACGCTCACCTTGGGCAAGGGGAGAGGTGTTGTCTGCAAGCTCCAAGAAATTTGTACTGGCTTATCAAGTTTTTTCGTCTTAACCCGCGTGCCAGCGATCGCCGCCAACTCCCGAGCCAATCCCTTAATCGACATGGAATCAACACGATTAGTGGTGATTTCAATGTCAAAAACAGGCTCACCATCAATATTTTCGAGACGCTCAAACGAAGGACCGTGCAGTGATCCCAAAGCCGCCAACTCTTCAGGCGACATTTTGGTTTCTAAGTATTCTTCTAGCCACGTCACTGGTACTAAAATATTCATAGTATTTCTTTCGTATCAATTTTCTCTATTTTACCACATTTTTCTTCATCTCGCTCGGTCAATTTACGGTCAAAATTATAGTGGCAAAAAATATTAAGGTCAGCTAACAGAGACGATTGCGAGTAGTGTAGGATCGTTGGGTTCAGGCTTATGACAATATAACTGCGAGGCCAGCGATACTGACGCAAGCACGACTGCACGGCTTCGGTCGCCAGTCTTTTGGCCCGATGACGATCCACACTCAAAGGAAAACTTTTTTTGGGTGTCAGAATCGCAATTTGTGGTAGTTGTCTCGCCTCGACATCCGTGTCCACCCGAAAGTAAATCCGTCCCCAAGGGCGATTCCAAACCCGCGACTGGAGAAAAAAGTCCGATGTGATTCTTCCTGGCCAGCGATACTTTCGTTCTAACATAATTAGTATTATACCAGATAAAAGTCAATTAAACACCTTGACTTTTATAACTAAATTATACCAAAACCTTTTACTCTCACTATCAAGACAGCGACGTGATTTTTGACGTTGGTACAAAGTCTTATTTAGAGAACAAATTTATTAGCACTCGCAATGATGTATTGATAGACAAGTGTGAGTAGATTTTTCCTATTTTTTGTCTTTTGTCACTTATATGACACTTTTGCTTGAATTTTTTGGCGGTAATTTTCTCTTTCTTGAAAACTATTTGTCTACACCCAACAAAAGCCAAAGCTACAGATAATTAAAATTCTTAGCAGATACTCGCTAATGGATAAAATTATTTACTAGCAAGATAAAGACGCAAGTGCCAGGTGTATATAAGACCATGATTTTTCTTTTCCTAACCGGACACGAAAATTGTAGTACATAAGTAAGGAAAAATACTGTTAGTAATCAGGATAATAACACAATTTCCCTGTCAAAAAATAATCCCAATTTGGTAAAAATTCGGCTCATTTTTTATTTTTCTTAAAGTGGCGAAAATTCATTTTTTCCTCGAGACAAACAAAACCCAACCCTCGGTTTAAGTTCAAGTATAAGTTATAAAGTCACTTTTTCTAGATTATAGGTTCGGCATAATTTTGGAACCTTATGTCAATACAGAGGGTCACAGACTCAATTCTGACAAAAATTAACGTTAATGATGCTCAATCAGTCAAAAATGCACAAAGTCGTGTCTAGCAATCAAAAGCTGTTACTGCTAAAAAGTTGATTTTGCCCTTTTATTACTTACCAAAACAAACCCAACTTTTCTCATCACTGCTCACTTATAATAGAACAAACAAACCGTCACTAGAATTTATTTGTATGTTGACACCCAAATATGCCTGGGAATTATTGTTGCTTGCAATCCTTATGATTTGGTTTTCTTTCGTCAGTTATTTTTTGATAAATCATAAACTTAATAAGAGTTTTTATTTAAAGCTAACAGCATAAAAGTTAAAATATAATCAAACCTAAAAATATAGACTGAATAAAAAATATTCTGTTAATTTGACACCACAAAGTTTCACTTTTATCTCGTTGAAATTTTGTCGCTAAAAAAATCCAAAAAGATTTTTTATCTTGACCAAATATTTATGTCACAAATAAATTTACTAGACAAATTATCTCTGCTAGTGAAATCATCATAGATACCATTAATTTGTAACTATATGGATAGTGACCATTATTCCAGCAAAGTGTTTATAAGCAAAATTTTATCTGTCAAATAATTTTTGACGAGCACATTTGTTATGTTGCTTAATCCGAAAATAGTAAATACTAAGATACAAAAATAAATAGAAAAATATAAAAATTTACAAAAAGTCACCCAAAACCGAATAAAATACGAAAATCCTATAAAACTTTCCTGCTTATCGGACGTTAACGTTAACATCCTATAATATTTTATGATTTTTTATAGGACTTTAACCAAAGTATCTTATATTAATTTCTAAAATTATAAGGACTTTAGGTCAACAACCTATAATATTTTTAGCCTGGAAAAGCTTAAAGTCCTATAATATTGTTATTAACAAAATGGGGCTTCTACTCGAGGAATTTTCTCTATCAAATAGAATCTAAGCAACAGCGAGTGATCTTAAACAAGCACTTGTTTGTGACTCGCAACCGCATCCAATGGTGGAAAACTTTGCTCTCACTGATCTGTTATCAATTAGCAATCATGATAAAAGTCGCCTTTGTCATAGTTATTTCTTGCAAATTTTGCGGGAATAATTGTTATCCAGGCATACAGCAATTAATGTTGCCCAAAAGCATTGACCCGTGTGCCGTATTCATGCCTTTGGCTGATGAGCATCTAATCGTGAGATTTTAATGATTGGCCACAATTTTTGCTTGTTTTTCTTGCAATATTTTTTATTTTAAGCCGTCATTTTCGCCCTTTTGCTCATGTCTTGACAAAACCCCAGCTCAATGATAAAATCAACCCACTTATGGCAAATAACGAATACAAAGCATCACAAATAAAAGTACTTGAAGGTTTGGAGCCTGTGCGCAAGCGCCCTGGCATGTACATTGGCTCAACCGATAGCAAAGGTTTACATCACTTAGCTCGCGAAATTCTAGATAATGCCGTCGATGAGGCTATTGCCGGTTTTGGCCATACAATCCAACTTTTTCACAACAAAACCCCAGAAAACTACCACCAAATCGTCACCGGCAAAGATGAGACTTTCGGCGACGAAGAAATTATCGTGGTTGATAATGGTCGGGGCATTCCTGTGGATATGCACGTTAGTGGTGTTTCTGCCCTCGAGGTGGTACTTACCAAACTGCACGCTGGTGGTAAATTTGAAGAAACTGCCTACCAGGCTCTGGCGGTCTGCACGGTGTGGGTAGTAGTGCCGTCAATGCTTTGTCAGCTATTATGCAGGTAGTAGTCAAGCGAGATGGTAAATATCACTATTTGGCCCTATCTCAAGGTGAAATTCTCGATCATGTCAGTGTCATTAGCGAGGCTGATTTTCGTGCCAAATTTCCCAATGCCTGCCAAGCCTTGATCGAAAAGTATGAAACTGGGACTTTGGTGAGTTTTGTACCCGACAAAACTATCTTTTCTACCACCAAATTTTCCACCTCACAATTGGTAGATATCCTCAAAGACCGGGCTTATTTGATGGCTAGGATTTATTTTGAGCTTGATGATACCATTGCCCATATCAAACGACATTATTATTTTGAAAATGGTATCCGCTCATTGGTGGAGCATATCAATCGGGCCAAAAAACCAGTCCATGATGTTTTTTACATCAACAAGGCGTGGTCAGATCAGGAAACCGGCAAACATATCGGCGTGGAGGTGGCGCTCCAGTACAATGATAGTTTTACCGAGCGCCTGGAGTCTTATGTCAATGTAATTCCCACACCTGATGGTGGTACTCATGTGACCGGGTTTCGCGCCGCTTTGCTCAAAGTCCTCAAAGACTATGCTGATAAAAATAAACTCCTCAAAGAAAAGGAGAATTTTACCAGTGAGGATTTGCGCGAAGGCTTGACAGCAGTGGTCTTTGTCAAAATGCCCGCTAATGATCTGCAATTTGAAGGTCAGACTAAATCCAGACTCAATAACTCTGAAGCTCACACCGCTGTTTATCAGGTGATGAAAGATGCTCTCGCTGATTTCTTGGAGGAAAATCCCAAAATCGGCAAAGCCATGGTGGAAAAAGTCGTAGTGGCAGCCAATGCCCGCATGGCCGCTCGTGCTGCCAAAGATGCTGTGATTCGCAAAAGTGCTTTTGAGGGAGGTGGTCTACCAGGAAAACTCGCTGATTGTCAAAGCCGCAATGCCTCTGAGTGTGAAATCTACATTGTCGAGGGCGACTCGGCTGGTGGTAGTGCCAAGCAAGGTCGCGACCGCAAATTTCAGGCAATTTTCCCTCTGCGCGGCAAAATTCTCAACACCGAGCGAGCTCGTTTACACAAAGTCATTGAAACCGAAGAACTCAAGAATTTAATTATTGCCCTCGGGGCAGGAATAGGGGAGACCTTCAAACCAGAAAAATTGCGATATCACCGTATAATTTTAATGACAGATGCTGATGTAGACGGTGAGCATATTACTACTTTGGGGCTGACATTTTTTTATCGCCACTTGCCAGAGATTATCAAGGGTGGCTACTTGTATGTGGCGATGCCACCCCTATACAAAGTCACTGACGGCAAAACTACAGAATACACCTATACTGAGGCTGAACGTGACGCTGCCGTCGATAAAATCAAAGCCAAACGCCCCAATGCCAATATTTATATCCAGCGCTACAAAGGCTTGGGCGAAATGAATGCTGAACAGTTATGGGAAACAACGATGAATCCAGCCAATCGCATGCTCAAGCGCATTACTCTGGACGATGTTGAGACCATGAATAATACTTTTTCGGTACTTATGGGCGATGAGGTAGCGCCGCGCAAAAAATTCATCCAATCTCACGCTCGACTTGCCAACTTGGACATATAAAAAGTATTGACAGAAAGGCAAAATGTCTGACTTGAAAGTTTACATTGAAATTCCCGAGGGCTCACGCGTGAAATACGAACTCGATGAAGAAACCGGGGAGTTGTGCGTCGATCGTTTAATGCCCACAGCGATGGGTTATCCTATCAATTACGGTCTGATTCAAGGCACCCTCGGACAGGATGGTGACGCTTTGGATGCTTTGGTTTTTATTGATCAGACAGTGATTCCAGGCGTAGTGATTAAATGCAAGCCTATTGGTGTGCTGGGCATGGAAGACGAAGAAGGACTAGATCACAAGATTTTGTGTGTGCCTGCCACCACCAAGATCGATCCCGTCTGCGGTGCTTGGGAATCACTCGATGATATTCCTGAGGCCAAAAAGGCAGAAATTAAACACTTTTTTGAGCATTACAAAGATTTGGAAAAAGGCAAATGGGTCAAACTCAGTGGCTGGCACGACATCAACAAAGCCGAAAAACTCATTGATGAGGCTCGCCAACGCCACCAAAATAGTGAAGGAGAATAATACCTTTGTATCAAGATAAATTGATCGAGGCCACCCGAGATTAGAAAGCAATTATGGCTAATGACAACCAAGCAGACGTAACTATCGAGAATCTTGACGACACTTCTGTGGATACAGGCGAAACATCACCACTCACTGATCTGGAAAACACCACTGTTTCCGCAGAAAACGCCGGTGCTGCGGCTGAATCAGCCGAAATTGCTACTCTGGGTGACCTCGATCGCTCTCAAATTGTTCAGTCAGACTATGGACAGTTGTGGAATCGCAGTATTGTACGCGAAATGGAAACGTCCTACCTCGACTACGCTATGAGTGTCATTGTTGCTCGAGCACTCCCTGATGCTCGTGACGGTATGAAACCGGTACACCGGCGTATTTTATATTCTATGCACCGTTCTGGCATTCACTACAATACGCCTTACAAAAAATCAGCTCGCATTGTTGGCGACGTTTTGGGTAAATATCACCCTCATGGTGATGCTTCAGTTTATATGGCTTTAGTGCGACTCGCTCAACCGTTTAGCATGCGCTACCCCTTGGTCGATGGTCAAGGAAATTTTGGGAGTGTTGATGGCGATGCTCCGGCCGCCATGCGTTACACCGAGGCCAGAATGGCACGAATTACCGAGGAAATCCTCGCCGATATTGACAAAAATACTGTCCCGATGATTGATAATTTTGACGGTTCGCTAAAAGAGCCAGCAGTTCTTCCAGGCAAAGTACCCAACTTACTCTTGATGGGATCTGAAGGTATCGCCGTTGGTATGGCCACCAAAATCCCTCCACACAATCTGACCGAGGTGGGACACGCCATCATCAATATGATCAAGCATGGTCAGGTGGATAGTGCCGAAACAATTGCCGCTGATAAAATTATCAAACCCACCGACAAAGACAGTCTCGCTGCCAATCACGCTTTGATTGATGAGGCGGTCACTCTTGACGCCAAAAAAATTGCTGGCCACTTTGTCAGCAATATTACTTTTGAGGAAATCATGAGTGACATTAAAGGGCCAGATTTTCCCTCTGGAGGTATCATTTTCGATCAAAAGGGTATCATGGAGGTCTATCGAACTGGTAAAGGCCGGATCGTCAATCGTGCCAAGGCAGAAATTGTTGACGATGGCAAAGGCCACATCCAAATTATTGCCACTGAGATTCCTTATCAAGTCAACAAGTCACTTTTAATTAAAAAACTTAGCGAATTATCCAAGCTGAAAAAAATTGTTGGTATCAAAAACGCCGATGATCACTCTGACCGCCACGGCATGCAAATTACCATTGATCTGAAAAAAGACGCTCAACCCAAAGTAATTCTCAATAAACTTTATCAACTCACTGAGTTTCAAGTCAATTTCCCAGTCAATATGGTAGCTCTCAACTGTGAAGGCGTACCACAGCTGATGAATATCAAACAAATCTTGCGCGAATACATTCTTCACCGTCAACTCGTAGTCATCAGACGCTGTCAGTTCGAGCTTGCCAAAGCCCGTGACCGTGCGCACATTCTGGAAGGTTTGCTCATTGCCCTGGACAATATTGACGAAGTTATCAAGACTATTCGCCAAAGTTATGATGACGCTGATAAGCGGCTGATGGAAAAATTTGGCCTCTCCAAGATCCAGGCTGACGCGATTTTGGCCATGCAGTTGCGTCGTCTCCAAGGACTTGAGCGAGAAAAACTTGAAGCCGAATACGAGCAGTTGCAAAAAACTATCAATCTTTTACTAGAAAAACTGGCCACACCGCAACAAATTCTCGACACTATCAGTCAAGAAATGGAAGAACTGATTGCCACTTACGGCGACGAGCGGCTCACTACTGTCGTCAAGTCAAAAGTAGGTGAGTTTTCCAGTGAAGATCTCATTCCTGACCAAGAGACTATTATCACGCTCACCCAGACTAATTATATCAAGCGCCTACCACCAGATACATTCCGCGCTCAATCTCGAGGCGGCAAAGGAACAGCTGGCGTCAAAATGAAAGAGGATGACATGGTCAAATGTATCCTTTCTGTCAATACTCATGACAATCTGTTACTTTTTACCAATTTAGGCCGTGTCTTCCAGCTCAAGGCCCACGAAATCCCAGAAGTGAGCCGAACTGCCAAGGGCACTGCGACTGTCAACCTCATCAATCTCAAGGCTGGTGAGAAAGTGGAATTTATCCTCAAGATTGATTTCACAGCCGATGCTGACAAACATATTGCCTTAATCACCAAGGCCGGCTTGGTCAAAAAAACCGCTGTCAAGCAATTTGACAATATTCGTGGCAACGGTATCATCGCTATTGCCCTCAATAAAGATGATGAATTGGTCTGGGGACAACTGGTGAGTCAAAAAGACGATATTTTACTCGTCACCAAGGGAGGAATGTGCATTCGCTTCTGCGAAGATCAAGTCAAGGCCACCTCACGTGATACCAAAGGCGTCAAGGGAATTACCTTGCGCCATGATGAAGTAGTCGATGTTGAGATTATCCACCCCGAAGATCAGGGTCAAGGTTACTTCTTGCTGACAATTACCGCTAAAGGTATGGGCAAAATGACCGCTATCGAACAATATCCACAACAAAATCGGGCGGGCACCGGTCTGAAAGTAGCGATTGTCAATGATAAGACCGGACCGATTGCCAGAGCCTTCTTAATCAAGGATAAATCACAAGAAATCATTATTAGTACCAAAAGTGGTCAAACTATCAAGATGGCCCTCAAAGACGTGCCCACACCTGCACGCGTTTCTCAAGGTGTCATTCTAATTCGTCTCGATGATGATCAAGTAGCGACTGCGACCCTCACCGGCGAGAAAGAGTAGGGGAGAGGCGATAAAAAAATAGTCACCGCCCTTTATCGAGGGCGGTGTTTTTGTTTGTGACACTCACAACTGCCCTCAAAAAACTACTTCGCCAAAAAATCTCACTGATTTTGATGGTTTTTAATAGGTTTTGCACCAGAAAAATTAATTATTATAAAGCTACCTAAAATTATCCCCATGAATCAACTACAAATTTTTTAGTTAGTTGTTAGCAGATTTATAGATTGTCTGCTAACAACTAGCCCCATAATCATAAAATCCATAATTATTGTTACTTATACGGTCAAGACAGAACTACCAAGCATTTCTTTGACCAAACCTACTTTTGGTCTCTTGATTTGGCTAAAACTATGGTATAATACCCTCACTTTAACATTTGGGCCGTTGGCACAGTTGGTAGCGCGCTTCTATGGCATAGAAGAGGTCAGGGGTTCGACTCCCCTACGGTCCACATAGTTATTCCCGCAGATTTTGCGTTAATAAAATGAGCAGAAAATAATTTATTCCCGCATAATTATTGTAAAGATAACTATCTTATCGGTCATTGTTAGTCACTACCATATCAATTTCGCACCAAACCTACAACCCAACAGACTACCGATGAATCCTAGCATTCTTTTTATGTGACAGTAGTATAGCAGCCAGCCAATAGGGGAGGGGCAAAAAAATTAACAACTCTAGCAAAATAATAGCGATTGATCAACAAAAAGACAGTAGGGGAGAGTTAGTTTTTCAGCGAGTGGAACTGCGCGTGTGCTTTTTTGAGTTGTGGTTTGGTCACGTGAGTGTAAATTTGGGTTGTCATCACTGATTTGTGACCAAGCATCTCCTGAACATCGCGCAAATTGGCCCCATTGCTCAAAAGATCAGTGGCAAAAGAGTGGCGCACTCCATGAGGGGATAGTTTTACTGGTAATTTGGCTTTTTTGGCGTATTTATCCACGATTCTCTGGACGCTTCTTGCTGTCAGGCGCATCTGTTCGCCACTGCCCAGCAGGTTTTTTTCTTTTTTGCCACCAAAATGGACAAAAAGAGGGATCCATTCGTCTTCCCTACTCCCCAACCACTGGCGCAACCAAAATTTTGCCCGATCAGACAAGAAAACCACTCGAGGACGCCGGCCTTTGCCAATCACCCCCAATTCGCCTGATTCCAGGTCAATTTGTGGCCGATTGAGAGCCACCAACTCACTCACCCGCAAGCCTGTCGAGTACAAAAGTTCCATGATCGTCCGATCTCGCAAACCTGCTCTGGTCGTCAAATCTGGTGCTTCCAAGAGTTTGAGGATGTGCTCACTATCGGTATACTTCATCGATATCGCGTCCGCCTTGGGCAAATCAATCTTTTCTGGCGCTAGAGCCTCAATGTCATTTTTGGCCAGCCATTTAAGCAGACTTCTTATGGCAATCAGGTAATACGCCTGGGTTTTTTTTGATAAGGGATCACCGGTCTCAGTTTTTTGCCGACTCAGACTCAAGCGATATTGACGCAAACGCTCCAGATCGAGCTGACGAATATCATCAATCCCCTGGCGTTCTAACCACTCCACCAGATGATTTAAATAATGGCGATAATTACGCACCGTCAAGGGACTGACATTACGTTCCACCTCGAGGTGCTCCAAAAATAACTCCTTGACGACTATCGGTTGTGTCTGCATACCTGCTGATTGTACCACAAAACTACTCATATGTACGCCAATATTTAGCCGCCAATGATTTTACCACCAAGAGCAAACAAATTTTATGCGTTCAAGCCGTTTTTGACCCCTTACAAGCCAAATAGTCAGGAAAATAGCTATCATTCTTATGCAAACACCTCCTCAATTAGTAATTACACAGTTTTTTGGCTTAACTAACGACCAATTTTATCAGCAATTCATACTCGCTTGTATTATTCACATGAACAATCTTTCATCATTGGAATTACAAGCCGATTTTGGGCCATTTAAATCAAAACCAGGCTAAAATCACGATTAAGCAAGGTTTTTGCGCGATCGCCCACTTATTACCACTCTCCCCGCCACTAGTTGCGCAAGTTGGCGTCTTTGGTGGATATAACATGTCTTTGCCAATTGACTGTCATCTCGTCACTGATTGATTAATTTTTCATTAAGGCTCATTAATCAAGTTTTTTACTCAACAGGGTCCTCTGCTCGTCTGATATCCAGGCTAAAAGGGGATAGCAGGGGAGACAAAATTGCAATTTTTGCCTGGAAAATGGGTCTTCGCCAGCATGGTTGACTAAGTTTAGATACCCTTATAAGTAAATTCAGCCTGAAAAGACCTCTCTTGGCGGAGAAGTCCACACCCATAAGTGCCAGTAGCTGAAAAAGTCAAATTGACAAATTAAAAATACGCGTCGCTAAAAATTGTCTAAAGTCATATTTTCCAGGCAAAGTGTCGCAAAAGTTATATTGTGCGACACTCATAGATTCTCTATTTTGAGTACATTTTGGCCTAAATCACTGTCACTCACTTAGAGGGCACTCTCAGGGTAGAGCCGAGCCCAAACAATTAAAGGTTATACGGCTGAAAAGCTTATTTTCACTCAATTGTTAGTAACAATTAACATGAGGAGCCTTCCAGTCATGGTCACGAGCTTATCGGCTTTAATATAATTATCGCGTCATTAGCCTGAAACTTATCGGTGCCAGTCTCCAGGCTATCTAGCCTGGATATGTAACCAATATCAATCACTACTTTGAATGGTTGTCCTCATAATTCTGATGGTCTAGCCTGGAATCAACCCAGATAAGCGTATAAGTTTGTGATCGAGTAAGTTCGGGTTTTTTATAGAAAATTATATAAAATTACTATATCAAACTATATCATTTTTAGTGCCGATAAAAGTTTTCCACCTTGGTGGATAACTATATCAAACTATATCATTTTTCCAATTTATGGCTTTTCCTGCCTGGAAGAGAGCAACAATAACATGTGAAGAATAAGTTGTAGCGATATTCTTGTGTGTTTCAGGTATAAGTTTTGCATTTGTAAACATCTCAACTACAAAAACTACAATTTTTTAGACCTAATATATTCTAGAGATACCAGGCATAATTACCAATAAGAGTCTGTTCGGGTTTTTATCGTATCTGAATAAAATTAACTGTATCAAACTATATCATTTTTCCTACGGTCACTATATCAAACTATATCATTTTAAAAAATTATTGGTTACTTTAGCCTGGTGTGACTATTCCCGCATTTTTGTCTCACTCCTCTACTCTTACTTCACCCTTTGGTCACGAAAACGCGGATCAAAATTACACCATATTTTTTTGGTAAATTTACTTTTAGCCTGGATACAGTCAATTACGCAAGAATTAATTCATGCAAATTTATCTCAAGACTTATTATTGCAAGATTGTCGCAATTCCAGAGGTCAACTCGAGACAAATAAGTTTCAATTCCTAATTTTGCCTGGGCTTACCAGGGTTATTTCAAAGGTTAAAACAAAAATTTGCCTCCTCTACCCTAATTCACGCCTGGAATGCCAGAATTACTCGAGGAAAATTAGTTTGAGGAATCAAAATTTAGCCAACAAAATCAGTAATTATCATTGATGTTCACGCTTTTTGATTTAAACAGTTCATTTTGACCGGCAAAGATTATTTGTTCAATCTCCCCCATTTTGGCAATATCAAGTCAATTCTCAGGCCAATCAGGAATTTTTGTGGTATAATACCCCAAGTTGTCAATGACCAACACTGACCAACAATTGATCTTAGAAGAATATTATTGTAGTCATAGCAATTATTCTGCTCTTTGCAAAAGTGAAAATCGTGGTTTTTAGCCCCGCGATCACTTATTTAAAAAACCGAAAATTTATTTTATAAAGTCTTTTTTTCCTAAATAATTGCCATCATAAGTACAAAAAGTATTAAAATCTAATTTATTCTGACTCATCAAGTGTTTTTACCAATTTTTTTTGTTAGCAGTCGACACTCATTACTGCTAATCCTTCCCCTATTATCTCAAGTAGGTGGTAAGTTTCGGGTCAATGCGAGAAGAAAACACCACTAGGACGCTTTTCTTGACTAAATATAACTATCCGGCAAAAAAACATTATCAAAAGGCCCGACAATGACCAAAATTTATTATTGCTTAAATGTAATAAAAAAAATATTATATAACAGCATTATTACCGCAAATACCTGGTTTTATCTTTCTGCGTTAATTATGCGGTAATATTTTAATCTTATAACAATAATTTTCTCACACTATCAGGTACAAACTCACTAATTATTAACGCAAAATCTGCAATAATAATTTTCCTAAATTATTCTTGAATTATTACCGCAATAATTAATAATTAACGCAAATATTGCAAAAATATTTATATTGTCACTTTTGCAACTATATTTCATTAATTTTCTTCTCTCCCCTTTCATCTTGGAATGATTGCCCTCGACAGGCTAGGTTTTAAAATCAACAAGCGGCTTCTTAAGTCGCTATCATTGTTCAAATCAAATTTGCCGCCCGCAACTGTGATATAATAGGGCATATGCGAGAGCGTGAGCGTTTTGTTCTGACGGCAATCAGTTTGGGTTTTTTCTTGTGGATTATTCAGTTAATTCCTATTTCCTGGCGTTATCTAGGTATTGCTGGTTTTACACTCCTGACTTATCTTACGAGTGCTTGGACCTTGCGTAAATATCTCAAATTTCATCACTGGCTAATTTTCTTACCTTTTCCGGCTTTGTATTCCCTATTTATCGGCTGTTTTTATTTTCTTTTGCCGACAAATTTCTGGAGCATGATTACAGTCTTAGGTCTCTTTTCACTTGGCATGTATGCCCTATTTTTGTGCGGCAATATCTTTTGTGTCGCCGAGCATGACAAAAAAATCCAACTTACCAGAGCTGCCCAAAATATTATTCTCTTTTTTGCCATTATTATTTCGCTCTTGGGCTGTCAAGTCATCTACTCTTTCGCTTGGCCTGTATATTTAAGTTTTTTGGCTGTTTTTGGGCTTCATTTACTTTTAACCTTGACTGTTGCTTGGTCAGTGGAGCTCAACCGAATTTCACTGGAATTATTCCAATTGAGCTTTTTTGGTACACTTTTGATTGCTGAGTGTGCTCTTATCTTGTCATTTTTGCCGATTGAACCGTGGCGGATTGCCTTGCTGATTATGTCAACTTTTTACTTAATTTTGGGGATTTTACAAGTCTTTATCGGTGAAAAACTCTACCGACGAGCCTTGGGTGAATACACGCTTTTGATGATTGTTATTATTTTGATGTACATAGCTATTTTCCCTGGTAAATAGTCTTAAAACCAAAAAATGCGGGAATAAATAATTCCCGCATTTCCTGCTGTATCACTCATCATTCAAGCTCACTCACCGCGGCGTAGACACCTTCCACGCCCTCAACCTCTGACAGCTTTTCCTTCAATTCCTCCAATTTTTCCCGATCAGTCTTACTAATTTCCAAGGGCATGGTCACTTTATATTCTTGCGTTTGTTTGTCAAACTCAAACATATAGCTAGCGGCTCCTGGTCCAGCCATACTACCTTCATTGCGTGTCAGAATCGCCTTCAGTTCTGAGCTAGTGCGATTGGTATTATCAGTCACGGTCATAATCATTAAACCAACACCGCCTGGTCCAAAAGCCTCATAAGTAATTTCTTGCATTGTCCCGCCAGCAATCTTGCCGCTACCAATGTCGATGGCCTTTTGGATCTTTTCTTTGGGCATATTGGCCGCTTTTGCCTTATCAACCCAAAGTCTTAAGGTAGGATTGGAGTTGACGTCGCCGCCATTTTTAGCCGCGATACGGATATTTTTCACTAAACCTGTAAATATTTGGGCTCTTTTAGCGTCTTCAGCACCTTTTTTATTTTTTATATTGTTCCATTTACTATGTCCAGACATAATCCCTTTCTAACTAAGCCTACTTATTATACCCCAAACCCAACTAAAATTACCCGGCAAAACTACAGTTTGTGTGGTATAATGCAGCACATGTCAACAATCAGTAATCTTGAATCTCAAGCAGTCTTGGCCGCCAAAAATGGTCACTGGGAGGAGGCGCGTGCTCTCAATGCCGACATTCTCAAGGAGCACCCCGATGACATCAATGCGCTCAATCGGAGTGGTTTTGCTTGTCTACAATTGCAAGAAATTGACCGCGCGATCGAGTTTTTCAAGCGTACTCTTGAGATCGAAAAAAGCAATTCTATTGCCATTAAACAATTGGAAAATATCCGGCGCGACAAAATCAAAAAACCCGAGTTTAACGCCGAAAATTTTGTTGAAGAACCAAGCAAATCGAAGATTGTTTCTTTGATGCGTTTGGCCAATCGCGATGTCCTCGAGAGTCTGAGTATTGGACAAAAGCTTCATCTTAAAGCCAAGGGGCGGTTCATTGGTGTTGAAACCGAAGACAAAACTTATATTGGCTCACTACCGGAAGATATTTCTTTACGCTTGAGTTTTTTGCTGGAGCGAGGCAACCGTTATTTGTGTCAACTCCACTCAGCCAGTAGCAAACATTGCAGTGTCTATATTCGCGAGACCTACCAGGATCCGCAAAACCGCGATTATCACTCTTTTGTCAGTAATTTTACACCTGGTAGCGATGATAATATTGGCGAAGAACTCCTACTTTTGGCCGACGAGTCACCACTGAGCCTAGAAAGTGAAGATAGTGATAGCGAAGCTGGCGAAAGCTAAGCTAGCGTGCCAACTCCTCACCCAAATACAAAACTGCACCCACTCGATAAGAGTGCGCTTTTTGTCCCTGATCAGCCACCGCCGCCACTCCCTTGGGGAAGTTTTCTTGTAAAATCGCCACCAAACGCTGACAATCTTCTTCGCGTTCATCATAGTAAATTGTTGTTTGATCAATTTTTTCTGGAGCATTCTCAAGTTTGAGCACCACAACACCACTAGAGCGCAAAAGTCCACGTACCCGTTTGGCCAACCCGTTGGTCGCCGCCGCATTATAAATGCGCAACTGACAGCCTAACAACTGTTGTCGACTCAAACTCGCTAGTTGTTCACTCACTGCCTCCAAATCAGTAGCTGGTGTCACGGCCACACTCTTGGCCGAGCGAACACTTAAATAATTGGTAAAAAGTACGCGGTCAGCCTGGCCTGTGCGCAGCCAGCTTTCACGAAACAATTGCCACAAAGCCGCC
Organism: bacterium; assembly: GCA_017431625.1. Classification (GTDB taxonomy): domain Bacteria; phylum Patescibacteriota; class Microgenomatia; order UBA1400; family PJMF01; genus RGIG2560. Next base: position 34,164 of record JAFRKQ010000007.1, read on the forward strand.
TGTAGGTCAGCTTTAGTGGTCAGCGACTGCAACTGTGGCATAAAATAAAACTCGTCCAAAACCGTACCCAAAGCAAAATTGTAAGCACTTTTAACTTCCTGAAGATTATCATTGCCATAACGATAAATCAGGGGGCCAATAGAAGCCAGAGGATACTGATTGTACTGACCTATTAATTCTACTTGAGTGCTCGTATCGAGTGACCAAGCCTGGATCGCCTGATTGTCAGGATCAAAGCGCAATAAATACATGATCTGGGCGCGTTCATTCACACTCGAACCCACCAAAAGAATAGTTTTGGGCCGCTCCAAACGGAAATATTGCGGCAAAATCTGGTCAGCCACCGCCCAAAAAAGAGCCATTAAAGTCACGATCACGACAATACCGACCAATAAATAAGCACTGCCAAGCACCAAAAAATCCAGCCACCAAGCGGGTCGCAGCTGGCGAGTGGCCTTTTTTTTGGACACTCGAGTGGGTAGACTAGCTTTTGTCACAGTCTTGCGAGTGCGTTTGACCACACGAGTGGAGGCCGTTTGGAGTGCTGGCTCCTGGCGCGCCGCTACTCGAGCACTAGACTGGCGCTGTCGCTTTTTTTTGGCGGCATAGCGTTTATTGGCCTGCTGATTCTTTTGCGCCGTGTATCGATACATTAAGTATAAGTATAACAAATTACGATCACTTTTTTTCACGCAAATAGTGCAGTAATAAAAATAAAAATTACAGGTTTTTAACGCATATTTACCGTAAACCAGAGGTAAATATACTTATTACAGTAAATTACGCAATAATAATTGAGATAATTTTCATTTTTTCTGACAATTTTTGCAGTAAATATATTAACGCAAATTTTGCAAAAATAGCTCTCCCCTACTCTGTTACCAGGCCTAAATGCTCCTTGATCGCTCCCACCAGATAAAATGAACCGATGACCAGAATCGGCAATCCCGAGAGTCTTGATCGAGATAAGCTAATCTCACTAGCTTGACGCCAATCAGGAATAACTTGTGGCACCAGGCCTTGTTGATCACACAAACCAGCCAAGACGGATAGATTAATGCTTTTATCGGGACCCGGTTGAGTGAGGATTACCTGAGTGAAGACTTGACGCAGACAAGCCAACATTTGTGGCAATTTTTGCTTGATATCACAAGCAAAAATCAAATGTCCCCCGCGGGGGTATAATTGTTGCCAGGTCATCACAGCCCGCTCGATACTAGCCTGGGTGTGAGCACCATCAAAAACAATGATCACTGGCGGGGAGTGTGAATACGTCACGATCTCAAAGCGCCCTGGCAAAAACGCCTGGCTAAGTCCAGACTCGATTTGCGTCGCCGTCAACTCAGGCCAAGCCACGCGCGCGCCCAGAGCTGCCAGGGCAGCGTTCTCAGCCTGAGCAGGCCCCAAAAGACGCAAACGCGTTTGTAGTGGTCGAAAAAAATACTGGCTCGAGAGTGATATTTCCATGCCATCAGCCTCAAGCGCGCCCAGTTTGCAATCCACTTGTCCTGCCACTTGAAAAAAAGGTGCTTGCTGTTCTTGCGCTTTTTGCCGACAGATACTCTCTAGCCGCAACCAACGTTGCCGACCTAAAACCACGGGTGTATTTCGCTTGATAATACCAGCTTTTTCCCAAGCAATTGCCTCAATATCACTACCCAAAATCTGGGTGTGTTCACGCTCGATGAGCGAAATTACACTCAAGCTGGCAGGAATCACATTGGTCGCATCCAGACGACCACCGAGTCCCACTTCAAAAACAGCCAGCTCCACTTGTGCCTGGCGAAAAACAAGCATGCCCCACAAGGTCATCAGCTCAAACCAACCCAGGCCTCTACCGGTTTTATTTGGCAAATCAAGCAAAAACTCACGCTCGGCATACAATTGCTGACAGGCCTGCACGTAAAGCGTGTCGGCGAAAAAACCTGTGGGACTCATCGCGCGCTCGCGCCGATCAACCACATGTGGCGACAAAAAGACCCCCACTCTTTTGCCAGTGGTGGCCGCAATTTGGGCCAGCATCATACTCACCGAGCCCTTGCCTTTGGATCCAGCCACGTGCCAGCACTCATAAAATCGCTGTGGATCGCCAAAATGTTGACAAGCCAAAAGCATCGTGGTTAAATCAGCTCGTCTTTTGCGTTTGCTAGCGGTGGCGGCAGCAAGATCATCTAGCCACTGCCAACCTTGCGTCAGCGTGTGTATCATTATCCGCCGATTATAGCCAAAAGGCAGTGAATGTCAAGTTGTCTCTTAAAACCTATATTAATTATACTAAATACTGCATTATTTGCAATAAATATAT
>JAFRKQ010000008.1 GCA_017431625.1 bacterium
GAGGTACAAATGCACGCCTTAAAGAACTAATCCATCGTCATCGTGGCACATCTATGGCAAATAAGCTGGTTCTCACCGCACGCTATTTGAGAAAACAACAAAAACTGCCATGAAAAACCAACGCAAAATGACACTTAACTCGTTTAATTAGTCTTAATATAACACATTATTTAGAAAATTTAAGAGGCAATTTTGGTGGTTATATACTTGACACCACAGAAGCTAAAGCAGTAGGTGTCATATTCCTATTGTAGCAAATTGAAAAAAATTATCTGAATTGGATACCGTCTATCAAATATGGATCAGCGGCAATTGTGGCTTCATTTGCGTTTAGATCATAACGTTTTATTGTATAGCTCATAGTATCATCATGACTATAAGTCCACTGCTTATCAGCTTCGCGGTTAATTTTTACCTTTTGTTCTTGCCAATACCATTCATCAGCCCACGGATTATTACTAATGTTGGGTGCAAAAAGTAAATACGTCAGTGTTTTTTTGACAAAAGGTGTCGCTGGATAAGATTTTTGATCTGCAAAATATCTTAAAGCATATTTGCTCTGATAACCAAATTGGTCAGGTGAATAAATAAAGTAACCAAATTCAGTTCCGCCAGCATTGTCTATAATGTCAGTTATCATTTGTCTGTAAAATTTCCAGTGAATTTCATCATCAATATCTTGTGCCTTCAAATACAACCAACCTTGTTGACAAGAAAGGAATAAATTTACACCCAAAAGAAAAAGCGGTACCATCATTCTTAAATTTGTTGGTAAATATTGATGGCACAAAAAGACAAAACTCAAAATCACCACTGGTAAGAAAGTGCGATAATAATGCGGCCAAATTTCACCCCTAAAAGGAAGTATTACTAGCCAAAAACAAAACAGTGTAAGTAGGAATAATTTCAAAGCAAGACTGCTTGCTGTTGATTCTTTAATGACTTATAAATAAAAAACTATAAACATAATAAAAAATTACTACTTCAACAACTGCCTTCCCTCCACTGATTCCAGAATTTGCATTTGCTGGATCGCAATTTTATTAAGCCGTTCCAGTCTTTCACTTTGCGGGAGCTTGTCACCGATAAAAACAGCGTTAAGATTTTCTAAATTCGACAGACAAATTAACTGGTTGATAGTGGCATAGTCGCGAATATTGCCTTTCAAATCTGGATTTTCATGTCGCCACTGTTTAGCAGTTTGGCCAAACAAAGCGACATTGAGTAAATCCGCTTCGTCAGCATAGATGAAAGATTTTTGTTGTGGGGTAATTTCTGACGGAATTAAGTTTTGTTTAATCGCGTCGGTATGAATATGATAGTTGATTTTCGCCAATTCTCGTTTGACACTCCAACCAAGTTGTTTTTGTTCTTCAGCTTTAAGACGTTGAAATTCCTTCACGAGATAAAGTTCAAACTCCACTGCTACCCAACTGGCAAACTTAAAAGCAATATCGGCTTGAGCGTAGGTACCGCCGCTTTTACCATTTTTAGTCACCAAACCGGTTGCATTGGTAAGAGAAATCCAACGTGACGGACTCATAGTAAAAGCATTGCTGCCTGCTTCCCGCAAAAGGGGGTCGAATTCGACCCCTTTAAAATCGGGGTTGTAAAGTTTTTCCCACAGCCCCAAATATTCAATCGTGTTTTTGGAGCGCAACCAATTTTTCACAACGTCTTTGGGCTCAATAGGATTTTTTGCCCGGGCAATATCCGTAATACAAATGTAATCTTTGTCACCAATTTTCAGGGTTCTAATAACAATGTTTTTGACTGTCAATTCTTGCATTATATCTTTCTAATCAAACACGTTCAAATAATATCATATTTTGAGAGAGTAGTCAAGAGTAAATTACTTATAAAATAGTCAAATCACTGTCTTGTTTGCTTTTCTGCTACAGACAAAATAAAATCTGAAATGGTCATTGCTGAATTTACAAATAACCTTGTGTGATGTTCTTCAATATTAACTCTTGCTGCTCCCAACCCATGTGCATCGCTACTCTTGTTTCTCATTTCTGATATTGACACTAGTATCTTGTTTAAACCAGATAACAATCCATTGATGCGCTTATCTGTTTCTTTTGACTGATGCATGTGATAGAGGTTTTTCACTTGTCCGTACAAATCGTTTAATCTTCCATTTTGAATATCAATCAAAGCATTGTTAGAAATATCAGTACTATAAGCTCTATCAATCGTTTTGATGGTTGGAGTGGATATTGTTATCGTCTGCTCTATATGCCCTCTCTAATGTCTTTTCTCTGAGTTTTGTCAGGCTTTTTATTTCCCACTTCAGATTATTCACGATAAAGTCTGGTGTACATGAGCCGGGTTTTTAGATGGAGGTATTAATTCAATGTTGTAGCCTAGATTGAGAAGATAATTTATCGCCATCAACTCATGAGCTTCCAGGAGCACTCCATTAGTAATTAGTTGCCATATTTTCTGCTCATAGCAGTTATTATACCATACGATATCATTTTATTACTTTTATGTGTAGCATACGAACAAAATCTATCATAAACGCAAACTCCCCGGGTTTGAAACCGGGGAGAACACATTCAAGATGAAGAGGGTGTTTTTGTCAGATCAAAATTTGTTAGGCCTAAAAAATTTGTTCAGAGAATGATACTATCTTCTGCCCTTTTTGGACTTCTTGGCTGACTTGACGGGAAATTTGGGTTCCGCGCCGTTACCATCACTACCGCCCCAGCATGAGCTGTATGAACGATACTTGTGGTTGGCCAGTCCGTCCTGATGAATCTTGACGAGATCGACGGTTTCACCGGGTTTCGCCGCATAGTACTGGAAGAAACTCGGATCACCCTGCTCGGAAAGATAGGCCGCGTACAGCATTTCCTGATCTCTCCATTCGTCCCAGTCCATTTCCATGTAGCTGGCAGTCGATTCATCGAAACGTTCTCTGACATTCCAAGCGCCATGACAATTGATGATCTGAACGAGATCCTTGTCACTGACTTCCTTGTCGCTCTTCACTTCCTGCCTGGCGTCCACTAAAATGTTGAACCAGGCTTTACGGACTTTCCCGTTACGGTCAACGCAGAAGCCAGTCGCCTGACTAAACACTGCAATGCCGTCCACGATGATCTTCGGACCCTTGAAGCCACCATCGCCGATAACTGACGAGGCGTCTCCGTGTCCATTGGCATCGGTATGAGGAATAACTCTACGTCCGGAAGCAAAAAGATACTTTCTATCGCCCTTGATATAACGACCGTGACCCTGATAAACCTGTAGGATACGCTGGTGGTCGACATTGTTTGCCCAGATTGTAGTGAGTGCAACCTCAACTACTTCGTTGGGATCAAAGCCGGCTTTCTGCGCATGGGTCTGAGGTACGAGGTCGGGATCAAGTCCGAGATCTGTCAGCATTTTGCGAGCAGTATCCTCGTCAACCTTGTTCTGCATCATATAGCGCGCATAAAGCGGCAATGCAGCCAGTTCGGCATCAGAAGAAACAGTGGCGGGTGCTGTGACATCGGCGGCGAAGCAAATGGAAGAAACAACAACTACGAGCGCGATTGAAAGAATAAAACGTTTGGTCATAATAAACCAAACCTCCTTTTGTGATATTAGTGATCACTCATTAACAACGTTTTTGGCGTTGCCGCTGAGAGCCACCGCTCACGACACGAATGTCTTCGTGTGGCAGGCGGTGAATCCCAGTCAGAGTGACTACTCACCTCGCGCGTAGTCTCAAAACTCTTTTGACTTATCTTCATCATGAATGTTAATGAGCGTTGAGCGTGAGCTCAACACGTGTCTTGGGCTTTGTGGCCGACAGTCGATCGAATTTGATCTTAGTCAGCTTATCTAAGCTCAAAACAATTATATTATAACATATAATGTCAAATTTGTCAAGAGGCAATTTCCAGGCGTGGAGAAAATTGCTTGTTGTCATTGGGGGCAAATTTGCAACCGATCGACCGGTCCGTTTACAAATGTCGCTGGCTATTTTGAAGATAGTGTAGTACTCGCAAAACGCGAGTTTGGCGTGCATTTCTATCTGGCACGTGAAATATCCTATAATGATCTGCATTGTAGACATAAACCTGCTGGCCATGGTGATAATTGCCCCAAGACGGGTGTTGCCAGAAAGGATGTTCGGGTAGAATATCAAGCAAGACTTCCATAATAAGATCATATTTCTTGCTGGCGGTCATTGGAGCACGAAAAACATCGCGAATGTAACCAACAATTTCATCAATATCGGCTCCTGCCTGATCAGAAATTATTACTTGGTATGGCATAAAAACGGATATTTAGCTTTCATTTGCCGATCTAGCTGCTCGACACTCATTACTCGGCCAGCGTCCAAGTCATCACCACCTACCTTTAGGGCTGCCTGCAATTGCTTGTGAGTCATACCGAGGTCAGCGGCCACGGGATCATAATCTCTGGCGGCTTTTTTGAGTAGACTGCGAGTGAGCTCGGCCAATGATTGGTCGCTCAAACCCAAAAGTTCATCGACACGGTCTTGTACACCGTCATAGTGTTGCAAGGCAAGCAATAACAAATCTGGTGTTGGCGGCTGGTAAGCGGTAGTCACGACTGTCATATTGGGTATTATATCACAGATTGTAGCGATTTGGTCGTGATTGGCGGTCAAGTTGATGCTGACAATGAATGTATATTGACAAAAGTGTGATTACTTGGCCTTTTCAAGTGGGCCAGCGCCCGCTTGCCCAGCTATGGTATAATACCTACATGCGAATAGTGACCTGGAATGTCAATGGTTTGCGCGCTATTATGCGCAAGGGTTTTGAAGAGATTTTTGCCGCGCTGGCGGCGGATTTTTTCCTGATTCAAGAGACCAAAACCAATAAAATTCTACCCTTGGCTTTTTTTGACTATCGAGAGGCGTGGTGTCTGGGGGAGCGACCGGGTTACTCAGGGACGTTGACACTGATTCGTCAGTCACAAGAGGCACAAGAATTGACACCACCTGATCTACTAGCCGCCGAAGGCCGGACGGTCGCTCTGGAGTTGCCAGAATTTTACTTGATCAATACGTATTTTCCCAATGGAGGACAGGGGCCTGTTCGCCTACGTTACAAAATGGATTTTTACGCCGCTTACCTGAATTGGGTCAAGGAACTAGCAGGGTACAAGCCGGTACTTTTTGCTGGTGATGTCAATACTGCCCACCAGGAGATTGACCTTGCCCGGCCGCGAGAAAACGCCACTCATACTGGATTTTTGCCCGAGGAGCGGGCGTGGCTGGACGAAGTGACAGCGAGCGGCTTTGTTGACGTCTGGCGTGCGCACCACCCTGGTGAGGTTGGTTATAGTTGGTGGGATTACAAGACACGGGCTCGCGAGCGAGATGTGGGTTGGCGGATTGATTATTTTTGGGCGAGCCCGGCGCTATTGCCGGCGGTGACGGCTTGTGAAATCAAAAAGGAGATTATGGGGAGTGATCACGCACCGATTGTGTTGGATTTGGACACGGCGCGCTTGCATTAGAGAGAGATTTTTGTTATTATAAGAGTATATGTCAATCAAAAAAATCACTCAAGCCTCACTGGCCAATAAAATTGTCCTCGTACGGGTGGACTACAATGTGCCCTTAAGTCCTCAAGGTAGCGGCTGGAGTGTCCGTGACCCGCGCCGTCTGCAGGCATCATATCGCACGGTGGAGCATTTGCTCCGGCTCAATTGCAAGGTAGTCTTGATGTCGCATTTGGGGCGACCAGAGGCTCCCGGCCAAAAGAAGTTTTCGCTTGCACCAGTCTTTAAGTACTTACAAAAAAATACCGATTGGCCAATCAAATTCATTGATGATTACTCAGATGCGGCCAGTGTGCGCGCTCAGATTGATCAAAGTAACCCTGGAAGTGTTTTTCTGCTGGAAAATCTGCGCTTTTATCCTGGTGAGAAGAAAAATGACCCCGAGTTTGTCAACCTACTGGCTAGTCTGGGTGAGGCCTATATCAATGAAGCTTTTTCCAGCTGTCATCGAGCTCACGCCTCAGTAGATGGCCTGGCGCGAGCGCTTCCGGCGGCGGCTGGCTTTGCCCTTTACAATGAGGTGGAAGCCTTCACGCATTTGCTCCAGCACCCGGCACATCCTTTTGTGGTGATTGTGGGTGGAGCCAAAATTTCTGACAAAATTGACCCGATTGTCAATCTGTCTCGGATCGCTGACGCTGTCTTGATTGGTGGCGGGGTCGCTAATAATTTCCTCAAAGCGGTGGGCTTGGCAGTGCAAAAATCCTACTTGCAAGACACCCCGGCCGATTTGCAAAAAGTGGGTCTTAATTACGTGGATTTGGCCGATCAAATTATTGATGACAATCGTTCCAATCGCTTGCTCAAGGATGGCTATATTCCTTTGCCCAAAATTATCTATCCGGTGGACGTAGTGGCCGCGCCGAGTATGGACAGCACCGACACAAGCATCGTGGAGCTTACTAGCAATGACAAAATTTGTGATCGCTGTCAAAATATGTACCTGGATATTGGTCCGAAAACAACTCGCTTGTACAAAGAGCTGATTTTACAAGCCGAGACTGTCTTTTGGAATGGGCCAATGGGGATTTTTGAACAAAAACAATTTGCTCGTGGCACCAAGGAAATTGCCAGAGCGGTAGCCAAAACCGGTGCGGTGACGCTGGTGGGCGGCGGTGACACCCTGGCGGCTTTGGACAAGTTCGGTTTTGCCGACCGGGTCGATTACGCCAGTATGGCTGGTTCGGCGGCACTGGAATTTTTGGCTGGTAAAAAGTTACCGGGTCTGGAGGCCTTAGAAAAGTAAAATGCTAGAATACAAAATTGCCCAAAAACAACAAAATGCCCGCGAGGCGGTGATGTATCAAGTGACGCATGTTTTAAGTTGGCTGCTTAATTTCATCGTCAAATTTGTGGCGAGCTTTATCAAAGATATGTTCCAAGCAGTCAAGATGCTCATTCACATCTGATCGCCAGGACGTTGGTAGTTATTGGCTTGTTATCAAGGAAATTTGGCGGTTGACAAAAGATCATTTTTATGCTAGAATCAGACACACTTGAGCAAGTTCTTGAAATGCAGAAAAATTGGTGGAGCTGCGGATCTAGCCGTTGAGTTGGCGCATCGATGAGGGTTATCCTCCGCCCTCCAAGGATTGCTTGATGATATCTTTTAGGTAGTTAATATAGACACTTTTGAGTGAAATCTTGCCTTTGTATTCGCTTAGATAGACAACATTGGCTGTTTTATGATCATCATTGGTCTTAACTAAAGCTTGGATGTGTCGAAAACGGGTAGATGTGGCCCGGCTTTCTGGATCAAAAAGACAACTCGCTGCAATACTCGCTAGTTGCGTGAGAAGATAGCGATCTTGGTTAAGGCGTTTGTGGTAAAGTTTTTGACAGACACGCGGGTAAATGACAAGAGTGTTATGGGCAATTGCTGGAATCTTAGAAGATTCACGGATAGCATTAATTTCCTTGAAATGGATTTCTGGTAGGCAACCAAGTATAACAGGATTATCGTGCGCATCAGTGAGCGCATTAATGAATTGCTGGCAGAAATTGGTGTACTCACTTGGCATCTGTCTATATTATATCACACTTATACAAACTATGTTTTACCAATTCATTTTTGTATATAAAATTTACTCAGTGTTAAACGTTTGTTTAACAAATGTTTAACAAAAACCAGAGGTAAAAAGTGACGAAAAAAGTACAGCAAAAAACGAAAATTTATTTTCATCATCAAAAATGTACTGACTTTTTTATCCAGGTTAAATTTCATATACACCCCCACCCACCACCCTTATTATACCGACAATGTTGTCAAAACCTTTCAAAAAGGCGTTAATGTTGACAGCTTGTTATGCGATTAAGGACTTTTTGTCAAAGTAATTTGGATGGCAACTGCGGGTGAATTTTTTCTTGTGTGTCCCATAAAAATTTTGAGGGCTTGACATGGATATTTTTGTGGTAGAATATAAAAGCTCACAGTATAAAGTAGGCAAGAGAAAGGTTAAAGCAATATTCACTACAGCTCCATACCCCAAGCGTAAGATCGAAGCATTCAGCAAGACTTAGCTCGGACAGGGAAAAAGGCGCATGACAAAAGTTACTGGGGGACTGCCTGAGCGGAAGCTTTGAGCAATAACCTAGATGCCTACAAAGGCTGTGAGCAGGTAACGGTCGTGCGTCTTTTTGCGGCTATGAAAAAAAGGAAACCGCAGACGTAAAGACAAGAAAAGAAAGGCAGATATGTCCAGAGTGTTTGGGCGAGTCTTTTTGGCGGCAATTTTTCTCCTCACGACAGGCCAATTGATATGGGCGGCCTCGGGCAATAAAACCATGAAACTCAAAGATGTTGCTGCAGGCAAAGTGGTACAAGTGGGTAATGTCAAATTTGTCAAAGTAGCTGCAGATAAATATCTCGCTCTTGATTTGTGTCCACAAGGCAGCACCTACTCATCTTTTTATAAGGGGTGTGTGGTGGAAACAACAACCTTTGACTACACCGGCGATTACCAGACCTTCACCGCTCCGGAGACGGGCATGTATGTGGCGGAATTGTGGGGCGCACAAGGAACTGCTTCCAAAAGCTGGGTTGGAGGCAACGGTGCTTACACCCGCGGCAATATTGATCTCGATAGTGGTGCGACTGCTTATATTTACGTTGGTGGCAAAGCAAAAACTGATGGTTATAACGGAGCAGTTGGTGGCGGTACTAATGGAAGCAACGGTGCTGGCGGCGGCGGGGCTAGTGATATTCGCTTTTTTACAGCCACCAATCCGAGTGATGAGCTTTTGGCTTGGAATGATGAACTCGGATTGAATGCTCGTCATATGGTGGCTGGCGGTGGCGGTGGGCCAACTAGTCGAGGTGGGGGTTATGGTGATGGTAATGGCGGCAACGCGGGCGGCTTGCAAAGCTACACAGTAAATCCAATTAATGTAGATAGCAGTGTTAGTGGTGGTGGTAGTTCGACCCCAGCAACACAAACCGCTGGAGCCACCGTTCACGTAAATTGGATGGATATTAATTCAGTGGGATTATTTGGTCGCAGTAATGAGGGCTACGCATGTAGTGGTGGCGGCGGCTATTATGCTGGAGCGGGAAGATTGCATGTGCCGTGTCCTGGCGGGTCGTCATTTATTTCTGGTCATACTGGTTGTGTAGCCATTGCTGAAGGATCTACTACCAACCCACGCGCAGTCAAAATTTCTGGCTGCACTACCGGAGCCACTAATAATGCCTGCTCAATTCACTACTCTGGCAAGTATTTTACCCATACTGTCATGATTGATGGTGCTGGCTACTCCTGGACCAATACCAAAGGCGACCTGACCCCCATGCCCGATCCCACCAGTGTCGGTAGCTATTATGATGCTGGTGTTGGTCATACCGGTAATGGTGCCGCCCGCATCACTCAGCTTTCAGTCTACTTGGGCATTTAAATTTGCAGTCTGGTAAGTTTCTTATTTCGTTTCGTCTTTGCCCGCGCTCTTGGAGCGCGGGCAAAGAATTTTCCTTATTATCAAGAAAATTTGGCGGTTGACAAAAGCGCTTTTTGTGGTATAATAAACTCAAATATCTGATGGCACATCCATCCACCCCCTTTCTCATTGAAAGGGGGGAAATTTTATCCACAGTAAAAGTGTCGAAATGCGTCTTTGACTTTCTTGAAGTTATCATGACTAATACTACCAAGTTTTTGGTACAATCTCTTAGCACTGACAATACGCACTTGAGAAATTACAGCGGTCACTTCTTTATCAATCAACCAAATAGGAACATACCAGTTGCCAGTTTTGTGTGTTTTGGTGGTAAGAGGAATGACCACTGCAGCATCGCCATTAAGTCTTTTTAGAATTAATGCAGGCCGAGAGAAAAATTGACTTTTGCCATTAATTTCTACACCTATATTTTCGCCGAATGCGCACCACCAGACTTCGCGTTCCCTAAAATACCGCGTGTGTCTTGTGCTTGTGTCGAGTTTATATTTAAGCAGATTCCATTTATCTAGTTGCTGTCTTTTGCCGATGTTTTTTGTCATTTGACATATTATATCACACTTATACAAACTATGTTTTACCAATTCATTTTTTGTATATAAAATTTACTCAGTGTTAAACGTTTGTTTAACAAATGTTTAACAAAAACCAGAGATAAAAAGTGACGAAAAAAGTACAGCAAAAAACGAAAATTTATTTTCATCATCAAAAATGTACTGACTTTTTTCATCCAGGTTAAATTTCATATACACCCCCACCCACCACCCCTATTATACCGACAATGTTGTCAAAACATTTCACCATCACTGTCCGTGATAGTCATCATTGGACAAAAAACACTGGTTGGTCCGCGCAGGCCACCGGCAAAAATGATCAAAATCATGGGGGAAAGAAAATAAAATTTGACCAAAAACACGGGGGGAATCACAAAAGCGACCAGAATGATAATAGTGAGGGCAGGCGACGGCACAGACCAACCAAAAATTCTCGCCAACAAAAAATGCCCCTGACTGGCAGGGGCGAGGTTTTAGCGCGAGAGTAATTTTTTGTCAGTTTTTAGCGGTTAAGTGCCATGGTGATCACCGAATGAGGTATGTCTTCGGGATCGGCCAATAGGTACAGATCGGGCAACATGGCAGCGTGCAGATTGACTACGCCCAAGGGTGCATACAATTTCTCATAGAATTTGCGTCCAAGGCCGGCGACATAGAGTCGGTGATAGTCCGGGTCGTTATTTGCCTGCTCATGCGTATATCGCTCCAGGGTGGCATCGAAGTAGTAGTAGTGACCACCAATAAGGACGAGATTGGCCATGTGTTTGCCGCCACCATCACTGCTTTCTAGGTAGACACAAAAGGCAATGACCTTCACTTGACCCAAAAGGGCTGCGACTTCGAGGGAATTGGACGTGCAGACTGCCTTTTGGTGTACCAGTGCCTGGTAAAGATCGTAAGTGGATAGGGCATCACCATCACCTTCGTAGCGAGCTTTTTCGTCCATGATACTGTCCTGGTAGGTATTGTGCATCGCTACAAAACGGTGGACTTTGACGGCTGCCTCCAACTGGCCAAAAATATCCGCGGGAGCGACGGGGTTGAGAGAGAGATGAGTGATGATTTCGTTGAGTTTGACATTGATGGCACTTTTGGCCTCGTCCAAACTCAGACCAAAGATTTTCACGATTTTTGCCTCCTTTTTAGAGTGTTGATTGTCAATAATTACTCACGTGTTAAAGACCTAATATGTCAGATTATATCATAATATGTTATAAATGTCAAGAAGACTGCCACTTGATTTTTTGACGATTTATGGCATAATACACTCATGCCGAGCAATAATGCCTACGACTTTTTACGTCAGTCTATCGCTGGTCAAGCGCCAGTTACGGGATCGCCACGGCCGGCCGGCGGTGTGGATTACTCGGCCATTCAGCCAGAGCAATTGGTTTATCGAGCACCAGGCGAGCAGCCTCGCGAACAAATGCCAGTAGATTTACCACCAGTGCCACCGATCTTGACGCTGCCGCCAGGCGTGGAGATGTTGGATTTTGTCGGGCGTGTGGAGCGGGCCTATGACCTCCACTACACGGACGAAAAATACGTGGCCGCCGACATGCGTACCCCAGAGGGGAATGCGGAGCACGCGGTGGAATTGATGGATCATGCAGCGGTTTACATGGCAATGGCCAATTATCCAGCAGCGAGTGATATTTTTTCGTTGTGTTTGATTTTATCGCCCAATTATTTTTATCATTTTTGTTTGGCGAGCGCTCGTTTTCAGATGGGAGATTTTGAAGGAGCGCTAGTACACGAACGGGCAGCTCTTGATGGCATTCGCGCTAAGGAGCAACTGAGTACTGGGTTGATGTATTATTTTGATCAATTGCAATTCGTCGATACTTTTTATTTTCAGCTTATTGAGTGCTTGATTTATACTGGCAATTTGGATGAGGCCAAAAAGATGACCGATTTTGTTGTTGATGGTAATTTCTTTGAACTGGCTCAAACCTATTTGGACTTAGCTTGTGATTTTTCGTTGATTGGTGAGCTAGCTTATGCTGCTAAACTAATTGATCGAGTGATGCCTTATCTGGATGAGCTCAATGAAGAAGCGCGACAGTTTGCTCTGGCTTGGATACCCAATATTTTGGCTGGTCATCCAGGGGCGAAGGTGGATATTAAGCAAGCACCCGGCTCATCAGAGCGACAAAGTAAAACTTGACAAAATTGATAATTTGTCATATAATAATAATGGAAAATGATATATTAGTGAGCAGGTAGGACGAGATGGCAAGAGAATGGAAAATTAGTGAGTTTCTAATTGAAGATCCCATTGATCAAGAAAACTTGCGATCAGATCTGGCTGAGACATATGATGATGTAGATGAGGTGCTGAGGCTTGGAAGATTGAGTCCTGGAGAAGTTGCAAATCTCACTCAAGAAAGACATGATACTCGGCAAAATCTGAATGATCTCAAAGAACTATACTACGATAGTCGTTTAGACTTGGAGTCTGCTCATGACATCGCCATACGTGATGTTCAATTAAGGGAGTTGCGTAGACGCCTTGAAGTTGCTTACAGACAGTACAGTCGAATGGAAACTACGGACTTATCACCTGAAACAAAGAATAAACGTTTGGATGCAATTAAAGCTAGCTTGTCAAAAATTCATGGAGAACTGAGCCAACTAATTGAAGATACGCGACGGCAATATTTAAAGACTAGGGCAAAAACAGATGATCAACAGAATGCCAAAAACTACGTGATGCGGGTTAGTTTGCAAAACATGAATAGATTTCGTGATGAAATTGAGGGAATAGTAGGTAGTTTGGACAATAAATTACTCGACGATTTGCGGGATAAGGCACAAAGCCTCAAAGAGAAAACTGATGCAACGCTTTCTGGTGCGCCAAAAAGTGAAACATCTTCGCCATTAGATCAGACTATACCAGTATCTGAAGAAAACCAACAATCGCAACCAGAGAAGCTAACACCACGAGAGAAGAAAGAAGAAAGCGAAGAGTTAGAAGAAGAGGTGGAGGAAAAACAAGAAGAAAAAGTAGAAGTGGAAGAAGAAAAGCCGCCTTTTGTGCCAGAAAAAGTGAAGATTAAAGACAAGGATGGCAAAGAAAGACTACTCAGGCCTGAAGAACTAGCTTGGTGGCAGCCCGGCAAGACGGTGGAATGTGTCGGCGGTTGGGAAAAGATTGGCGGCGTGGCCGAGGGCGGAATAGATAACGGCAGTCATATTTTCCGCCTAGATAGTGGTACAGGGCAGCTAATACTGCGTACGGCCGATGTGCCAGATACGGATGAGCAGAGTGAGGTGGACGCGCGTTTCCGCCCGCGAGTGTTGGGCAAAATAGTGGAGGTGCAAGTACTCACTAGTGAGTGGAGTGAAGTCAAACAAGACGATTATGCTCGACGAGATGAGTATACAGTGGTGATCCGGACAGCGGACAAGCATGAGTACCGTTTTGCGAGTACCGCCAGTGAAATGTCGCGCGAGCAAGCGCGAGCGGCCTATGAAAAAAAGGAGCAAGAGCGGCGCGAGGCCGCCCAGGCACTGGATGATGAGCGGGTTGAAGCCATGAAAGGTCACGAAAAAGAAGCGGCAATGGCAGAGCTTTTGCGCATCAAGGAAGACTTACACCGGATCAGCGAAGTGGCCACGATCGCGCTCCGAGATAATGGAAACAACCACTTGGATGAGAGAAGTTTTGACAGTCTACATCGAGAAATACGCCGTGGTGTGCTCGCCCGACAACTGGAAGACGTGACGAGGAAGTTGAGTGGCGACATCAGTGAAGAAAAACGTGATGAGTTAGCGGCTATGCAGGCAGCAATCCAAAAGGAGCTGGCTGAGCTGAATGCCATCGGATTAGCGCTGGAGTTTGGCGAGATAAAAGACAAAGATGGACAAGTGACCCAGCAAGCGCGTGAGTACCAAAATTATCGCGAAGCGCTCAAGGGAGAAATTAAGGTGAGATCAGCGCAACTAGAACGGTATGCAGAGCGTGCCAATAAAAAAGACGGCTTGAAACCTCACGAAAGGTATGCTTTTGAGGAAGCGCGTAAATCCTTGGATGAGGCCATCGCCGTACAGTTGGAATACGAAGCTATAGATGAGTACGACAGATACCAGAAGCAGATAAATGAGAAGGGACAAGAGACAATCACCTACAAAGACACTGATAATAAAGACATAACGGTAGACTTGCGTTCGAGCGAAAACGGGGAAATATTATCTTTGCAGGGTAAACTGGATGAATTGGGTGACCAGATTGCGGCGGCGCAAAATTATATCACTCAGATAGAGCAAAGTCACAATGCCCGCTATGACAAGCAGACTGTTAAAAAAGTAAAAGAATGCCGAGAACTGATTGAGGCCAATAATAAGAAGGCCAAGAATATCCGTGAGTTGATACGTCAAAAGGAAGAAAAAGCCAGAAATTTGATGACTTTGCGCCAGATTTTTTACTTGCAGGCACATGGTCGAGTGGAGGAAGAAGACGCCGCTGGTAGTGAAATGGGCATTGCCTATGATGTGACAAATGGCAATAATGAGTTTTTTAGTTACGCGCTCACGGTGGCTCTGGGTAGCAGTGGCATCCAGGAACAGCTTAAAGGATCACAACTTAATCAAGACGGCTTGGCAGATATCTTAATTGGCCGGATGACACAGATTCACGATGAAGCTGAGCGAGATTCAGCTCATGGTAGTGGGATCGCCAGAGCGGTCAATTCTTTGCGGGCGATGGATTTATCTAGTACTTTTATCGATAAAGCTTACTATGGGATCGCTGGTAATGACGGTGTGTTTTCCAATAAACTGACGAGCGAGATGATTATGCTTTCTGGAGTACAGTTACTGCAAGCCAAGCACAAAGCTTTGGAAGCAATGCGTTACCGGGCAGGAGATTTCGGTGGTGAGAGTATAGATGATCAAGAAAGAGAACGTGGACAACGTCTGGCAGAAGCGGAGGAAAAATGGGCAGTAGCCGATGTCGGTTTGATAAAAGAGGTGATGGATGCTGAGCAAGATTATACGACAGCTGATAAAAAACACCCAGCAGGATATAAGATCACTGCTGAGACGCCTGTGGGCTATGAGTCAATGGATCAAGCACTTGCTAGAGATGAAAATGCCCAACGTGGGCAGAAACGCCGCCAGGAAGCACTGGATCAAGCTCAAGAGCAGCTAAACAGTGTCAGATCAAACCGACGAGAAGGTTTACGGCCATTCCGGGCAGAGATCGAAAGACATCGGGCAGATGTTTTCACCAAATATGACCGTTTAATTAGCGAGTGGGAAAAAGAAAAGGAGGCACTTAGAAAAGAAGTGGACTCCAAACAGAAAGAAATCCAGGCATTGCTTGAAAGTAAACAGAGGCTGGAAGACGAGCGACGCCGCCGGCTTTTTGCACTTGACCAGCAGGCAGCCACTGTCAGTAGTGAGAGCTTGCGAGAAATACAAGACGCCAGGGCAGAAGTAATATCTGAGTACACAGATGGTCGTACGGGTAAGTTAGATGATATCAACAAGCAATTGCAACAAAAGAATCAAGAGTTGACGACTTTGTATCCAGAACGGCTAGATATCAGTTTTACAAAATGGCTGGCGGAGAAGGGGGAATCGCCTCTGACAGCACAGGAACTGGAAATTTTACAGCCGTATCTGGATAGTATGGCGGGGGCCAATGAGGCTTTCAGGACGCAGCGCAAATTTATCGCTAAGGTACAATCTACATGGCTTTTTACGGTAGTGGGGTCTTTTAGCAACAATAAGATGAGTTTGACAGCTGGGACAAATGACATGCGTAGCTTTTTTGGTCGGCTAGATCAGACGAGCCACTTGCGGCCAGATGGGGTCTCCAATCCAGAAGTGATGAAGTATGATGATCTGTGGAATAAGAATTTTGGTAGTGGAAGATTTGATGCTGAGACACAACGGTATTTGGGAGAAAATGGAGACTTGCAGCGGATAGTGGCGATGTGTGTGATGGAGTTACGCAACCGTAGAAGCAAGTACTGGGCGGGTAATAGTGACCTAAGCCAAAGCGATGGCGTACGCAAACTAGTGGATGAGATGTTTGACACGTATTGTAATACAGAAGGCCGCGAGACGATTGGTCGGATGAGCAAGGAACAGCAGGAATTTGATAAGCAGCTAGTGCTGATAAAAATCGCGCGTGATGATTTAGTGCGTAAATACGCTGTAGAGGCTTACGGGCTGTGGTTTACAGCGCTTAAAAACAAGCAGTGGGATAAGCTGACAGATAGTGGTGTGCTGGCGGCATTGACGTATGGATTGGTAAGGGGAAAAAACGGCAGTACGCTAGCAATGCTAGATTTTATCGATCTGGATGAGATCGTAGATGAGATACAGGCACATATAGATAAGTATTTTCCAGAAGAAAGCAGTGAAGATAAAGCGCGCTATGAGAAGCTACAAAAGGATATATATACTGAAGAGTTGATAATGAGACAGGCTGCTGCTAATGGCAATGAAGCTGAGCGTTTAAAAGCTGAGGCTAGGATTGGTAAATTGCGTCGCAGCATTGGTGATCTCGGCATACGATACGACCAGATGGAGTCACTAGCACTACTGAAAACAAGGATACAACGTCATCGGGCTGTAATGGAGGCCTCTCATCCTTACGGGACGTTGCAGGAGCAACAAGAGAGTAAAGCGAGAACTCTTTCTGAATTTCAACGCATCAGACGCGAGCTAGAAAAAAGACAAGAAGGAAGACCTGGTCTGATGAAGCGGATTTGGCGTAGTTTGATCGGCAGTGAAGATCAACCACCCGTGCAGGAGACAGCGAAAAAATGGAGTTATGTCTACTCTGAAGAAGAGTACACAAAGATGATGCGATCGGTGAATCCAAATATTACCGATGAGCAATTGAGGTCAATTATTGCTAATGCGCAGGCAAAAGGACTAGTTGAAGGCAAGTCTGCAGAGGGCGATAATGGCGCAGGAACGACTGAAAACTATCATGCTAGTGTAGAGTTTAGATCAACCAAACCGACTAATTATGCATACAAGCCAAGAAAGTTGAGTCATGATGTCGTTACTATGGATGCTTATCTCAATCAGCCTCCGGAGGGTCGGCAAGCAGCTGCTGACTGGGCGGATGCCCATGATGCTTTTGGCGACATCATGGCCATTTGTAGCGGTCCTATTGATAAAGGTCTGATAGAAGATCCAGACAGGCTAGTGGAGGTGATTAATAAGATTAATACCAACTTCTCGCGGATTGCCTCGATCGCCTTGGATAATAGTGATGCCAATATGGCGTTATTACCGGGGTCAGATGTAACGTACAACTATATGCGTGAGGCGGCGGAAGCGGCGTATTGTGGTTGGATAGAAAATGTGCTACGTAGCGTGGGCGGTTCCCGGCCAACCCGCTGGACAGACAACGGAGAGACGATAATTGACGGTCAGCGATATGCAAGTAAATTTAAGACTGTGGAGAACGCAATCAGAGACGCCCTAGGCAAATTGGGTAGTAATTCTCGCAACAAAGCTATTTATAATGAGAAGATTCTTTTAATCCTGGATAATAACGCTAGATTCTACATTGGGCCAGAACAAGACTTGCGCGGACCAAATCCATATGTACGCAAGGCGAATAGTTTCTGGAATGATGAACTGGTGCATGGAAGACTGACAAGATATTTAAAGATTGTGGCTGGAAGAATAGTCGGATACGAAGATGCAAGTGGTACTCAATTCGCCGAATGGGATGAAGAAAACCAACTGATGAAATTAACTGGCGAATTACCAAAAGATGTTTTGGAATGGATGGATTCGCCTCCAGTAGAATAAAGTCATTCTATTTAGTTGCCGTGCGTACCGTTAGCGAGTGACGCACGGATGTTGGTGGATTGAGTTTGACCGGCTTGATTTGTGCGGTTATGATGATTCATCTCTATATAAGCGCCGATTGAACAATTACAATATGGATTTGTTTGTCGAGTGATTGCGCGTCATTACCCCATAAGGTTTGGAGGTTTTAGATAAAGCCTGTGTTTTATATGTGTACAGACAATCAAACGCTATCACATCACGTTGATAAGAATTCTTTGCCGTAGATTTTGGGATTTTGGGCAAATTCTCAGCAAAACATTTGGGGATTTCGTACATATTGGTCAGAAAAGATTTGGGGATTTTGGGCAAATGTGATATAATACGTTGACATCATGATTAAGGAAAGACATATGACTGAGACTATTTTTCGCCGCAAAATCTACCACCAACTTCTCTCTTGGAAAAACCACTCAGCGGGCCAGACTGCTCTTTTGGTCAAGGGTGCCAGGCGAATTGGCAAATCCACTATTGTCAAGGAATTTGCGACAAATGAATACCAAACTCATATTTTAATAGATTTCGCTAACACATCCAACGAAATAAAAAATCTTTTTCATAATATTTCTGATCTCGATTATTTTTTCTTAAGATTACAATTGCTAACCAATACCGATTTGTATCCGAGAAAATCAGTCATTATCTTTGATGAGGTACAAAAAATGCCACTTGCCCGTCAAGCAATCAAATATCTGGTCCAAGACGGCCGCTATGATTACCTAGAGACAGGTTCGCTTTTGAGTATCAAAAATAATACCAAAGATATTGTGATTCCTAGCGAAGAGACCAAAATCACCATGTTTCCTCTTGACTACGAAGAATTCCGTTGGGCACTGGGTGACAAAACTACTTGCCCATTGATTGCCCAAGCTTGGGCTGCCAAAAAGCCACTTGGCGATGATGTCAATCGCAAATTGATGAGAGACTTTCGCCTCTATATGTTGGTAGGCGGTATGCCACAGGCTGTGGACGCATATTTGCGCACCAATAATTTTAGTGCCGTTGATCAAGTGAAAAGAAATATTATCGAACTTTATGAAGAGGATTTTAGGGGCTTTGACCCCACTGGACGGGCTTCAAAAATATTTGATGCGATTCCAGCTCAGCTCACTACCAATGCCAGTCGCTATCAGTTATCCCATGTTGATGCTACTAGTCGTTCGGCACGTTTGGCCAAAACAGTGGAAAATCTACTTGACTCAATGACTGTCAATATTGCTCATCACGTCAATGATCCCAATATTGGTTTGTCTTTGAGTAAAAACCTCGATCTCTACAAGCTTTTTTTGGTGGATACGGGGCTTTTTGTGACTTTAGCTTTCAAGGACAAAGACTTTACTGAAAATATAATTTATCAGCAGCTTTTGAGTGATAAATTACCAGTTAATCTGGGTTATGTTTATGAAAATGTCGCTGCGCAGATATTACGCACTTGTGGACATCAGCTTTATTATTACACTCTGCCAAGCGAAACCTCCAATCACAATTATGAGATTGATTTTTTACTCACCAAGGGCAAAAAAATCTATCCATTAGAGCTGAAATCATCTGGCTATAAAAGACATGCCTCTCTAGACGTTTTTGCCCAAAAATATCGTTCTCGTATCGGCACAAAATACTTAGTTTATACCAAGGATCTGGAGATCGGATCAGACATCACCATGCTACCAATTTATATGTTGCCATTTATCTAGTCTCTTAAAGAGTTATAATTCACGTACCTACACTCACCCATCACTTTGAGTCAAATCAGCCCTAAGTAGTCTCATCGTGGCCGGTGAACATGTGACACCTATATTAACCATCGTTTTTTTGCTCTTATTCCATTTGCAGAAAACCCTATTTTATGCATCTATACACCAAAAATTAACCGTTGCTACCTCTGGCGTTAGCAGCATTCTGAAATGATTGCATTCTCATATCAGTATTAGTAACATCCTCTTGTTTGATGTTTTTCAGATTGAGACGTGTACGAAGTGCATTCTGTTGATCGAGGCGCTGACGTTGTATGACCGCTTGATCCCATGCATCCCAATCAGTCTGCCAATCTGTAAGACCCCAAGCTTCTCGTGCCGCCCCCCAGAAACCTTGTCTGGCACCAACACGTCTCCAGTGATTGAATGATCCTCTGCCAGAAGATTCCATTATTGATTTTATTTTAGCCTGGCGCTGAGCATCATATGTAGCCACTTTTGTCCTGTAGGTTTCTTGTGCTTTTTCGTATTCCTCTCTTGCAGTCTTTGCTTTATCGGCAGCTTCTTGTCTTTGTCTCTTAAATTCTTCTTCGATGTATAGGCTCCTCAGATTATCGTCATTTGAAGTTTCTTCATATTTTATACCTCTAGCCTCTAATTCTCTCTTCAAAACATCTTTATCCATTGTGCCTGCAGCTTCATTAATACTCGCCCTAATTGTATCGCCACCTTCACCTTCAAAACTTGCTTCCCTGTTTATTGCAGATTGTTGAGCATCTCTAAGAGAGGCAAGGTCGAGATCCTTCGCAGTTTTCGCCTCAAAATCTTCCTTAGTGCCCATGGTGCTATCTACCTCTTTTCTGGCTTTGCCACGGCGTCTTAGATAATCAGATCCTCCAACTGCCACCATGGAAGCCAATCCAGCTCCTTGACGGAGCGCTCCTCTCCCCATTCCCATCATGCCGCCACTCAAATACCCCCAGGCCATACCACCGCCATAGCGCATGAAGCGCCCACCGGCCGCTCCAGCCATCTGTTCGAAAAATCCAGGTCCACCACCGAGTTTTTGTTGGATCCCATTGACAATCTCCGGCATAGCCAGCAAGATTGCAAAACACACAATGGAACCAACAGATTTCAGCGTGGCACCGCTACCACCATTGGCAGTAATATAAGGTGGTACGAAACCACCGGCATTTGCCGCGCTCCCACTGGTGTATTGATTCATAACACCAGTCATGATCAGCATCACAAACACAATGATCGAAGGGGCTAAGTTGGCCGCTAGCTTTTTAATCCAATTGTTAAAGCTATTCGTCCCCGGGATAGCGTACAGCATCAAGAAAAAAGGTGAAAAAATGGTGTAGAGTAGTACCGAGGCGTAGGCTTTCATCAGAATAAAGAGTAAGCGGAAAAGACTAAACAACAAGGCGATAATGAAAATTATTGAGATCACAGTGCCAGTAACAAAGCCAATAGCATCTTGCCAGAACCCCTTTTTGAACAAACCTTCCACCATACTATTAACTCCGCTATAGATATTATCGTATTGTCCGGACAAAACAATCCCAGCGAGGTCAGCAAAGCTGCCTCCCAAAAGCATAGCTTTGGTTACTTTGGTATTTGAGCCTTTGAGCGTACCCGCCTCAACAGTGATAAAACGGCTGATAGCGTACATACACCAATACATCACGTCAATCATAAAGCCGGCAATGGCGTAGGAAAAAGTCACCAAGATCAGCGCCACCACGATTCGCGGGATTGCTTGCTGAGCGGTGACCGCCGCCTGCGAGCCCACTTTTTGCCGGAAAAGGATCAGGACAGCAATCACAATAATCATGATGGCAAAAATCATGTAGACGACATTGCGAAAAACACGCCAGAGTCGCAAAAAGGGGGAGAGGGCGTAGAAACCATAACCTTGAGCGTAGGTGGGGGTGGCCAGACCCATTGAGCCCATGGTATCGGCCAGATAATAGACGCCACTGGCTTGAGGTGTATAGTTGAGGCTAATTAAATTGCCCACTTGCCCCAAGACACCAGCGTCACTAGTTTTGCTTGTGCTGCCCGATTGGGTGGCACTGCCGCTTAGCTCATTTTTCCACCAGTCCAGCTGCCGCTTGGTCATACCGTTGACGACACAGCCTAGACTTGGCTCAGAACAAGGAAATTCTTGGTTAGCTTCGTTTTCATCTTGAGTCACATGACGCCATGAGGCGTTTGAGTCAAAAGTACGCACACTCTCCTGGGCTTTGTTAAATTCCAGCTTCATATTACTACTCTCTGCTGCTTGTGGGCGAGAGAATTGCTGTACAATGATCGTGACAAAGACTAAAATGAAGAGTCCAATTGTAATGTATCGTGCCCAAGGCGTTTTCGTCTTCGGTTTCATAAGGTTGTGCTTATTATACCGCAAATGTGCCAAAATGCAAGAGCAAATTGCAAAAACTCACGCTATATCAAGGCAAGGCGACAAATATCTGTTGGCCATCTCTTTGGTCAATCATCCTGCCGCCAGAGTTTTATGTCTGTGAGCCTTTTGTACTCACAAATAATAATTATACCTATACATCAATATCTTTTTGTACGTACACTGTACGCACAGCCCTGTGCGCCGCTTTTGGCACCACTCATACTAGTAAATGTGCTATAATAATAGTATGCTCGAGCCAAGGCCAATTAACCAGCTGTCACAGATTTCTTGGCGCACTCGTGCCTATGTTTTGCGGATGATTCGGGCGGCTGGCTCAGGTCATCTGGCCAGTAGTTTGGGCAGTAGTGACATTTTCACCTTTTTTTACCAAAGTGTCCTCAATCTCCAGCCGGGGTCCACGGCCTTTGGTGAACGTGACTATTTTCTGCTTTCGGCCGGTCACTTGTGCCCAGCTTGGTATGCCACTTTAGCTGGTCGCGGATTTTTTGCCGCTCAACATCTGCTCAGTTTGCGTCAGTTTGGCTCGCCATTGCAAGGCCATCCTCATCGACAAGTGGAGCTGGGAGTGGAGAATATCGCTGGTCCTTTGGGACAGGGGGTGTCAATGGCCGCCGGTCTGGCGCTGGCGCTCCAGCGTGCTGGTAGTCAGCAAAAAGTCTTTGTTTTGAGCTCTGATGGCGAGCAGCAGGAGGGACAAGTGTGGGAAGCCTATCTTTTTGCGGCTCATTATCGGCTGGCCAATTTGATGGTAATTATCGATGCCAATCGGATCCAACAGTCAGGACTCGTCCGGCAGGTGATGAATTTGGGCGATTTAGCGGGCAAGCTACAGTCATTTGGCTTTGCTGTTCGTGAGAGTGATGGTCATGATTTTGCTGATTTGCAGGCCAAATATAACGAGCTGGCCGGAGTCGATAACCAACCCAAATGTTTACTGTGTCACACTATACCAGGCAAAGGCATTAGCTTGCTTGAGGGCGATGCTCACTGGCACGCGGCTTTACCAACTGATGAACAATGGGACGAGATTTTCGCCGAGCTGGCTGACAAATTGACTGCGGCCGGCGTGGACACAAAGGAGCTGGTATGAAGGCAACACGAGACGGTTTTGGCGAGGAACTTTACGACTTAGTGGCGGCTGACAAAAACATCATTGTCTTGAGCGCCGACTTGTCATCATCACTCAAAGTGGATCGCATTGCGCGAGATTTTCCCCATCAGTACGTGGAATGTGGCGTATCTGAACAAAATATGATCGGCGTGGCCGCTGGCATCGCCATGACTGGCAAAATCTCCGTAGCGACCAGTTTCGCCACTTTCAATCCGGGGCGCAATTGGGAACAGATCCGGGTGAGTGTCGCCATGCAAGGGCTGCCGGTCAAAATTATCGGTTCGCATGCGGGCTTAGCAACTGGACCCGATGGTGCCACGCATCAGGCCTTAGAAGATTTGGCACTAATGAGTGTTTTGCCAGGGATGGAAGTTTTTGTGCCGGCTGATTATCAAGAAGCCCGCGATTGCACTCGTGCCTTGATTGCTTCTGGTCAACCTGGCTATTTACGGTTGTCGCGCGAGCCTACGCCCGCACTTGATTTTGGCGGGAGTGAGTTTGTTGCTGGTCGCGGGCGGAGACTGCGCTCAGGCAGTGACGCCACGATTGTCGCTTGCGGTCTGACGGTGGCCTTGGCACTAGAAGTGGCGGATACCTTGCGCGCGCAAGCTGATCTGGCTATTGGTGTCGTGGATTTGTCCACACTCGTGCCCTTGGATACGGCGCTTTTAACCCAGCTGGCGCAACAGACTCATGCTATTATCACTATTGAGGAACATGAGCTGGTAGGCGGCCTGGGGGCGCTGGTCGCGGCACATTTGGGGCGCACCTGTCCGTGTGTTGTAGAAATGGTGGGCGTTGAGGGCCGCTTTGGTCAGTCTGGCAGCAAAGAGCAATTGTGGGAGGCTTATGGGCTGACTGCTGGCAATCTCCAAAACCATGTTATCAAAGCCTTAGAACGCAAGCGTGAGTGGCTGCTTGACGATGGGTCTTGACAAAAGGACGTTATGTGATATAATTGAGGGAAGAAATGTTGGGCAATGGCCGCTGGAAGCACGAGGGAAACGCGGAATTAGCGGTGCCGTGCCAGCTAGGGGTTATACTAGCACTCGTGCTTCCTACCAACAGTCATGTCATGTACCGCATCATGGCCTTTAAGTTAGTTCCGTCTATTTGATACGACTGATTGAGTAATTTACTTTTAAGTACCCTTCTTATTGTTTGTCGATATAAGTGGTTGGGGCAGTCGGCTAAGTATGAGGACTTTATTTCTATTGTAATCATACTTATATTAGAGTTAAGTGTCATTTTGCGTTGGTTTTTCATGGCAGTTTTTGTTGTTTTCTCAAATAGCGTGCGGTGAGAACCAGCTTATTTGCCATAGATGTGCCACGATGACGATGGATTAGTTCTTTAAGGCGTGCATTTGTA
>JAFRKQ010000009.1 GCA_017431625.1 bacterium
ATGCCTTTATTGCTGGCAAATACCGGATTTTTTATCGGATTAATGAAGCATTACATTTAGTGCGGGTCTTGCGTATTGTTCACGCGGCCAGACACATGACGACGCTGGCTGGGCCTGGATCGCGGTAGGTTTGGTGTTGAGCTCAATGGTCATTTGCAGGGGTTGGATTTTAGGTTTAAATCTAAAAAAACCAAAGCCCCGTTTGGCCGCTTTTTGTGGTATAATCACCCATATGCTGACAAAAGAAAGAATCATGAATAATAGCGACCAACACTACGAAAAGTTTCCCGGATTTCCGGTTTATGTGATGAGTGCTGAAGAGTTCAACCAAATTGAAAACGATGCGGACAAACCCACGGCCACCAAAATTGTCGCCGAAATGGACAGGCAGTATCCAGGATGGAAACACAACTTTAGTTTTCACTCACCAAACGCGAGATTGGCATTCACGAATGAGCTATGAGCAGTTCTCAGCAAAAATTTTCCATTTATTATCCACACGAGTTGGAAAACTTTGATCGCCTATCAGCAAGTTTCGACTGCGGCAACTTAATGCTTAATTATTATTTGACAAGCAATGCCCTCACTGACACTGAACACACCACCTGGATTTTTGTTAATTCTGACAAAACGCAAATAATTGCGTATATCTCTTTCCAGTGTTCTGGGCTAACAACGCGCACTCACAATCAAAAACAATGGCACATCACGAGTCCAGCTATACAAATCAACTTTTTCGCACTTGATAGTCAATATCATCATCGAAAGTACCCAATTGCAGTTGAATCAATAAATTATAGTAGTTTTATTTTTAAATATGCCCTTAACCTGTTGATTGACATCGCTCACTATACCATTGCTGCCAAATACATTACTGTTTACGCCGTTCCAGGTAGTGAAAATTTTTATCGTCGCAATTATTTTCGCACTTATGCCGAATTCACTACAGCATCTGTTGATAAAATCAAAACTGCTATTGCTGATAATTGGGATTTTATTGATCATTGTCTGCCCATGTATTTAGCTATCAATTAGCATTTTTCCTGTTTTTATTTCCCCCTTGACAATCACCCGCCCGCGTGGTAACATGACACTATGTGGAAAAAAAAACAGCCGGCATTTACATTGATTGAGGTATTAGTCACGATTGCAATTATTGGTATCCTTTCAGCCTTGGGGGTCAATTCTTACCTACGGGCACTCAAAAACGGCCGCGATGGCCGGCGCAAGGCCGACTTGGCCCAGATTGCCCAGGCCTTGGTGACGTATCGATATGAAAAAGGAACATATCCGTCGAGCATTGCTACAAGCGTATTAACTTCTGACTATATTAATCCAATGCCAGTAGATCCGATTAATAATGCAACATATAGATATTCTTATACACGAACTAATAGTGGTAAGGGTTTCCAGATTTGCGCTCGTCTAGAAACGAATACTGGCAATGCCACTACCACTAATAGTGGTGACACGCAATGTTTGTTTAATCCGTAATTAATCAAAATGGTAAGAAAATAGAGAAAGTAAATTATGTCCAGAAAAATACACAGCAAAAAAGCTTTTACCCTCATTGAGGTGATGGTGGTAGTGGCAATTATTGGTATTTTGGCGTCAATGGGAATTAGTTCATATACTAGAGCACTACAAAACGGTCGTGATGCTCGACGCAAGTCTGATCTCGATGAAGTCCGTAAAGCCTTACAGATCTATTGGGCAGAGCATTTGGGCAATGCGCCTGCTAGTCTTGATCTTGCCTCGTTGACGACCAATGGCTACTTAGATAAAAATCCGACTTCTGTTCCATTGGGTGGTGGTGAAACTTTTTCTTATGCCATTACTAGCAGCACTAGTGGTAGTCAAAAATTTATCGTGTGTGTCCAGCTTGAAAGAAAAACTGGCAATTATAAGGTAAGCGGTAGCACATATACTTCTTGCGATCCTGCGACTGCATCTGATTGCAGTCATTTTTGTGCTACCAATTAAATGGCTTGCTAAGATAGATAATGCAAAAACTAATGATACCGAGGCCAGTAAAATCTATTTCGGCTTTCACCCTCATTGAAGTCATGGTGGTGGTGGCCTTGATTGGCATCCTGGCGACATTGGGGATTAATTCTTATTCTCGTGCCCTTATTAATGCTCGTGACGCCAAACGTAAGTCAGACCTCGATGAAGTCTTCAAGGCAGCGACGCAATATTGGTTCGATCATGATGGCAATGTGCCTGATGAGGGGCGAAGTAATCCTGGCGAAGCTGGAAAATGGTACAAAGGTAAATGCACCAGTGATAGCAAGGGTGGTTGTGTTCTTAGCAGTGCTGTTTCTTCTGACATTGTGGATCACGCTGACGTTGGTCTATATTCACTGGGCTATCTCAACCAGAAGCCAGATACTTCAATGGCAGGAGGAGAGTATTTTTTCTACTTCCGGACAGCGTTAGTGGCGTTAAGCAGAGCTGAGAGTTCTAGTGATACCGGTAGTCGACGCTTTAGTCTTTGTGTCTTGTTAGAAGGAGACTCGGGAAATTTTTCTCCAAATAATTTTGGTGAGATATATCCCACATTAGGAAATCCTATCGATGATAGTTGTCCAACTAACCCTAGTAAAACCTGCCGCTTCTTTTGCAAAATCCACGGATCTAAGTAGGCCGCCTTATGCATCTCTCCCCGCCTGGGGGGGGTGGGATTTTACCGGCACAGCAAATATCATCAAACAAGTTATAACAGCCATACATGTACTCTATTACTCTTTTCCAATAATTGTGGTATTTGTGTGGTATAATACCATTATGTTTGATTCTTTGACAGATCATATTACCCAAGCTCGAGCCAGAAAATATTTACTGGTGGCTGGGGATAAAAAGTTGGCCACTCAATTATATTTACATCAAGCAATTTATGCTAGTTTGGTATTTACAGTTATTCAACACTTTGAGGTCTTTTTGAGAAATAAAATTGATCATTACTATACTAATAAATTTCAAGACTATGAAGATTGGTTATTATTATTGTTACGCACAGACAGCACTAATCCCTGGTGGGATGTTCACGCAAACAAACCGATAAAATTTATTGCTCCAACATATGAATGTTTAAGCAAAACATATCATTTATGGCAAAATCAATTTATAAAATCTGGTTTTAACCACAATCAATTAGTCGCAGATTTATCTCTGGGGTTTTGGACAAGTCTTTTTCGACAAAGTCAGTATAAATTATTAGGAGATAGTTTACTTGAAATTTTTGTTCGCACGCCATTAAATAAAATCAGCAGACGAGAAATCAACAACAAACTCTTTCAAATTAAGACACTGCGTAACAGAATTGCTCACAACGAACCTATAATTTTTGATAAAACAAGCTTAAACTTGATTTCATCTCAAGAGAGCATTAACACAATTTTGGAGTTGACGAGCAAACTCAGCATTGACACCAGTGTATACGATAGTAGCCTGGCTATGATCAACCAACAAAAAAGCTTAATTCTGCAACTTTCAAATCAAAACCCGACCTTCTCAGCCGGGTGATAACGTTTCTTATTATATCACAAAAAGCGTATTTGTCAAATACCAGTTGCGGTTGGTTATTTTTGCCCCCACCACGGCCGGGATTTTGGCGTATTCGCCGATAGCGATGTCGGCTTCATGGTCTTGTTTGTCCCAATAAATTACGTCCGGTCCACCACACCTTCTGCACTCCATTTGTCACGCAAAACCAGAGGTACACGTTTAACACGGGAAGTAGAGCCAAACTGATGCCGATTTTTTCGACTTCACCAAAAATATTAATGTTTCATGGTCAAAACACTTATAAAAAAAGAAAACGACCCGCTTGAATTTGCAGGAGACGTTAGCTTTTTTTCGCAGTCGCGTGGCCTGCGTTTGATGCCAATAGCCGTGTCCAAAAATTCTGAGGTGAAGACACCTGACATTTTGATGAATGGCCAAAGATGGGAAATAAAATGCCCCTTTGTAGGCAAGTATCATACGCTCCAGCACCTCTTCAAAAAAAGTGTGAAAAATTTGACTGCAAAACCCTGCAAAAGTGTGTAAAATCATTCCTAAAAAATGTGTAAAAGTGTGTAAATTTTCTCACTCATGACTGGTAAAAGTGTGTAAAATGTGCTATAATAGACACCAGCTATGAAAAGAAATGCCATGAATCAATTACTAGCCTGGAAAAGCAATCCCCGTCGCAAGCCATTGCTAATTTATGGTGCTCGTCAAGTGGGCAAGACTTACCTGATCAAAAAACTCGCCGACGATCACTACCGCCAACTAGTGTATATCAATTTTGAAGAAGAAACACGCTTTCATCGGTATTTTGACCAAAGTTTACAACCAAAAAGTCTCTTGACCTCTTTGAGTCTTGATTTGGGGCAAGCGATCACACCCGGCGACACCTTGATTTTTTTTGACGAAATCCAGGCCTGTCCACGAGCGCTCACCGCCCTAAAGTATTTTTGTGAACAAGCGCCTGAATATCATGTCGTTGCGGCCGGAAGTCTTTTGGGCGTACAAATGGCTCCCACCTCTTTTCCGGTGGGCAAAGTGGACTTGTTGACAGTCTCGCCCATGACTTTTGGTGAGTTTTTGCAGGCAAGCGAAGGCGTCCATTTGCTGCCAGATCGCCACTTTTTTGCCAAAACGACTCCTGTTGACTGGTCAAGCTTGGGTGAGCGCTTTGCTGATCCTTTGCGTAATTATCTGTTGACAGGCGGCATGCCAGAAGTGGTGGACATTTGGTCAAAAACTCGTGATATCACGCAGGTGATCCGCACCCAAGAGCAGATTTTGGCCGCCTACCAGCGAGATTTTACCAAACACACTGACTCCAAAACCATGGCTTTGCGCGTGTCGCTTACCTGGCAGTCAATTGTCTCACAACTCGGGCGCGAGAATAAAAAATTTATTTATCAAACAATCAAAAATGGCGCTCGCGCCCGCGAATTTGAGCTGGCCCTCAATTGGTTACATGATGCGGGTTTGATTTACAAACTCCCCAGCGTTTCGCGGCCCGCTTATCCTTTGACAGCTTTTGATGATCTATCGGCCTTCAAAATTTATCTACTTGACGTCGGTTTGCTGCGACAAAAAGCCCAAATCGCTACTAGTGATTTACTGACCAGTGAGCAACTCTTTGCGACTTATAAAGGCGCTTTGGCGGAAAACTACATTGTCCAGGCACTCACTGCTGCTCATCTCCAGCCCTTGCGTTATCATGTTTTTGATCGTTATGAGATTGACTTACTGATCCAGCTGGAAGGGATAGTGATACCCGTGGAGATCAAATCCGGTACAGACAAGAAGCACGCGAGTTTGACCAATTATCTAGAAAGATATCACTCACCCCTGGCGATTCGCTTTTCCCAGCTACCATTACATCAGTCAGGGAAAATCTTGAATATTCCGCTTTATTTGGCTGATTTCACTCGCGAAATCGTGAACGCCTATCTGCCTGTGGAGCGCAACGTACAATGGCTAGCGTGCTAAAGCGTGACTACCTATCTTCTTTCAATTTGCCAAAATGTGTAAAATTTAACTTCAAAACCCTGCAAAAGTGTGTAAAATCATTCCAAAAAAATGTTTAAAAGTGTGTAAATTTTCTCACTCATGACTGGTAAAAGTGTGTAAAATTCATGTCAACACTCGCTGGTTGCGCGTTTTTTGTCGGCGATCTGTTTCCCGGGGAAAAGCTGCACTCTCTTGCCAAACTTCCCGGGGAAAATCTGCATCTACACTCAAAAGTTCGCGGGGAAAAGCTGCAAGCTAGCCGACATCATCGTGTTTTGGCTGGTCATGGTCGTGCGCACAGAAAATATTATAGGATATTTAGCTTTTGACCATTGACAATAGGAATAATTATGATACAATTAGTGACATATGTTACCAACTACAGTCAAGACAAGCACTATTGATGTGACAAGTGCTATGTATTTATTCTCGCCGCAAACATCTCTGCCGGCATCAATAGACCCGGCGTCTTCTCAATCCCTCAGCATTTGGCGTGGCTATCAGCAATACTTAGCTGGCAAAGGTCGCGACTTTGATAGCTTGGCTCGTGAACTTGAGGATCGGTTGCTTCGCTAGTTGGCAATGAAATACCAAGTAATTGTTTCTCCAGAGGCAGAGTCGGCAATAATCGCAATTGTAGACTATATCAAAGATGAATTCCAATCTCCTCGCACGGCTTTGAAAAAATTTCGGCGCATCAAAAAAGAGATAGCCGCCTTCAAACATCCACCATTGCCTGGACATCGTGTTTTGGATGATCCATGGTATCAATTAGGACTTTGCGAGTATGTCTTTGATCATTATCGCCTCATTTATATCACCAATTCATCAACACAAATTGTTTACATCGTCACACTCTTGCGCACCAGTCAAGATCGCAACCGTCAACTTGCTCGCCTGATTCCCGCAGATGAATCATTGTAAGGCCAGAAAACCAGCGTTACTATTGTTCACAAAATTTGCTCATTTCGTAATTTTTGTTAAACGTTTGTTAAACGTGTACCTCTGGTTTTTCGTGACACACAAAAACAGAAAACATTATAGGATATTTAGCTTTTGACCATTGACAAAAGACATAATTGTGATATAATGGCACAAATTTACTTGAGTAAAGGTGGCATCATCTTGAGAGTATTCAGGGTGGTGCCACTACTTTTTGGAACAAAGTATGCGCAGCAACAAAAGCCCCGGTCAGCTAAAAGAGAATGGTGTAGTCTTGTTGCCACAAGAGAAACGTGCCGTTAATTATCTGATTGAACACGGGCTTGATATTACCTTAATCCCGCCATCTCTCTACCCCGGTGTAAAAACTCCAGACCTTATCACCAGGATAGTTTGCCTTGGGAAATTAAATCTATTACCAAGGCGAAGGACAGTACTATCCAGCACGCTTTTTCTAAAGGTGTCAAACAAGCCAAGAATTTGATTTTTGATTTGCGTGGTCTCAGCTCCACCCAAGCCGGCAAAGCCTATTTATTAGTTATTAAAATATTTCAGCAGTTCCGGCAAGCTCGCCGCCTGATGATCATCACCAAGTCCGGTACATTGGAGACATATCAAAAATGAAATTATCACTAATTTACCGGTGTAAATCTGCCGATTGACAAAAGACGAAAATGTGATATAATGCATTCAACTATTTAAGTAGTTGGCGGCATCATCTTGTCGTATGTATAGGATGGTGTCGCCGCTTCTTTATTGAGTTTTATGAAAACCAAACGCGCGCTCACTACTTGCCACCGAGTGAAACTCCGTCCACACGAGCAGTTGACCGTTGATTATTTACTAGAAAGAGGATTTCGACTGGAATTAATTCCTATTTCGCCGATCCCAGGTGTCAAAACTCCAGATTTGATGATTGATGGTATACCATGGGAAATGAAAACTTTCTCGCGTTTACACTGGCGCACTATCGAGCGTTCATTCAGACGAGCACTCAATCAAGCGCCCAATATTATTTATGACTTGCGAAATTTTAATGCTCAGCAACAAGAAGCTGCCATCAAAATGATTCTCAAAGCCTACTCACTATCCAAAGCTGCTCGCCGCCTGCTGATCATCACCAAGTCCGGCACATTGGAGACATATCAAAAATGAAATTATCACCAATTTACCGGTGTAAATCTGCCGATTGACAAAAGACGAAAACGTGATATAATTGTATCAACTTAAGTTCGGCGGTATCGCCCTGACGGATGAGCAGGACGGTGCCGCCGCTTCTTTGTTGTGCTTTAATAGAGCTATAAATACTTGAACATCTGCACTAGTTCTTCCTGCGTTGTTAAACTTGGGCGGTGACCAAATTCGACAAAACCAGCTTGGGAATAGAAATCATGAAGCTTAGGTTGTTGAGCACATTCAATATAGACCGTCTTGCCGCCAATTAAACGTTCCACGTGATTCACTGTATCCAAGGCTAACTCCAAAATCTTGCTACCAGAAATACAAATTGGCAATGCAGGATTATAATTCTTTCCTAATTGAGCAATCAGTGGCATAGCTAGCATATATTCTTGGGTATCTTGGTTAAATTGAGCAAACTTACTTATTTTTTTACATAAAGAATTACTCAAAATATCAAGTTTGACATTGACAAATTTCATTGTCAGTGCATAATATCCAAGCAAACACGATTGTAAACCTTCTTTGGCAACCACCAAATACGTAATTGCCAAATGTTTGCATGCAAAATCCACTGCCTGTTCTTTCGCAAAACGTTCCACATCAAGATTGAGCGGACACTCAAAAGTTTCAAGAACCGCCTGACACTGCTGCGGACCTACATCAGCTATGATATCTAAAATGTTTAGACTTTCGCACCCAACCATTTTTGCTCATTGCCAAAATACTTCTTCACTTTCTGCTGAACAGCATTATCAGAAGCCTGTATAATCTTAAACTGTCGAGCACGTTGCTGCGCTTCTTCTAACGCTGTAATAAATCTAGCCGCCTTTTGCGGTGTATCAATGTTTATGCTGGTAAATATACTTTCTGTGGCCATCTTATCCTCTCACACAAGAGAGCCTTATTATATCATAATAAACGTCATTTTCAAGTCGAGTTTTTACCACTTTGCCCCGCCGTCAGGCGGGGCAAAATTGTTTCTCGTCTAGGCCGTGAGGTGATTATTGCGATTGAGAGGCACAGTAATAACACCAATCACTATTTTTATTGAATGACAAACTATCACTATATTCCAAGCAGGCGTTATAATTACCATCAACTCTATTACTATTACCCACAGATTCCCAACCAGTTACTGGTTCTAAAGCAGCGCAAATGGTAAATTTCTGTGGATGCGTCTTATTGGATATCCAGTAATATGGATATTCAACCAAAGCTGGCACTACGTCTTTATTAAGACAAGTGTTGGTTTCTTTGGCGAAAGGACCAGCATCTGATTCCCCGGTAACTTCCGTGGGAGTTGTTACTGTGTCGGTAATCCAAGCATAGCTACCAGACAACGCATCATAGCAAGTCTCTGAACCCTTGGCAGCCGCTTGCATATCACTGACCCGCACTGAGTTACGAGTTCGTTTGATAGAGCTCGAGAAGTTGGCCACTGACATCGTCCCCAGGATGGCGATAATGGCCACCACCACCATCAGCTCGATGAGCGTAAAGGCTTGAAGTTTTTTTGACATAAATGTCTTTTCCTTTCTTACTTTCTATAGTTACCTTTATTCTGGTCACACGAGTGTATGACCGATATAAGTTTAGACTATTTTGGCGCGCTTGTCAAGAGGCTTTGGCCAATTGCCCGCCCGCCCGCTGGATTACGGACAAAAGGCAGCGCGTATCAGGTCAAAATCGCTTGCGTGTTGTCTGCGGGCCTGTCTACTTCAATTTTCCGCCTAAATGGGCGTAAAATTTAAGTGAAACTATGGTATAATTGCCACTATGGAAATAAAACGTGATTTATACTTACGCCAATTGGTCAGGAATATTAGCATCCCGCTCATTAAAGTGGTCACTGGCATTCGCCGCTGTGGCAAATCCTATCTCCTGCAACACCTTTTCACACGCTTCTTACTCGAGCAGCATCATGTCGCTCCTGATCACATTATCAGCATTGATCTGGAAATTACTGCCAATGCCGATTTGCGCGATGCTTCCAGATTAAATCAATTTGTCCTTGGAAAGGTTACTGACCGGCGGCCATATTTTGTCTTGATTGATGAAATCCAATACGTACCGGATTTTTACGCTTTGCTTAATGGTTGGCTCAAGCACGGCCAGTTCAATGTCTATGTTACTGGCAGCAATTCGCATCTTTTGGCCAGCGATATCGCCACCGAATTTCGGGGCCGTAGCGCCAATATTCAGGTCTATCCTCTTAGTTTTTCTGAATTTATGTCCCAATACCATGGTGATATTCAGCGTGGTTGGCGCGAATATCTGACTTTTGGCGGCTTGCCTTTATGCACTCTTTACACTGATAGACAGGACAAAATATCCTATCTCAATACCCAAAAAGACAATGTCTATCTCAATGACTTGATCGAGCGACACGGGCTGAGGAACATCCATGTTTTTCAAGCGCTCACGCAGATTATCGCTTCTGACATCGGCGCCTTGACCAATCCCAACAAAATCGCCAATACATTTGCCAGTCAACATCTAGAAACAAGCTATCAGACAATTGATAATTACTTGCGCTACCTAAGTGATGCTTTTTTGATTGAACCTGCCCGCAGATTTGACATTCGCGGTCGTCATTATATTGGTAGCACCCTCAAATATTATTTCACTGATCTTGGGTTGCGCGGCAGTTTTTTAGATTTTCGCCAGCAAGAAATCAATAATTTGATGGAAAACGTCATTTTTCTTGAGTTGCGCCGGCGTGGCTACAATGTTGATGTGGGGATGTTGGAGATACGCGAAAAAAATCAGCTTGGTGATTACGTCAAAAAACAAACTGGAATTGATTTTATTGCCAATCTTGGCGACCAAAAATACTATATTCAATCGGCCTGGAAACTTGATACTCCGGAAAAAGTTGCCCAAGAAAAACGCTCGCTTTGGCAGATTGACAATTCATTCAAAAAGATTATCATTACTTCTGATCTCGCCCAAGAAAGCGGCCACGATCCTGATGGTATCCTGTGGCTGGATATTTTTGACTTTTTGCTGGACAGCCACAGTTTAGAGCGCTGAGTCTCTACTTCAATTTTCCGCCCAAATGGGCGTAAAATTTAAGTAGCCAGGCATTAAACAAAACCTATATTGACTGGCGTAACTATTGTCTCACGATAATTTCGACTGCCAGTCGAAAGTTAAAAAACAAAAGCTGGCGTTACGACATTACAAAGCGATATTGCATCTTTGAGGTGGCAATAAAAATAGAGGAAATTAATTTTTACAGTGTGGATTATAATAGACAAAAAGCGCTATTCTCCATCTCGCCACATGTTAATCCCTCCAAAATTAGTTTGGAACATGGAACCAACATGGAACCAACATGGAACCAACATTTTTAATCGCTTTCATAAATGAACTCATACGTTTGCTTTGGGTCGTGTTTATTACCATTTCTTTGCACCAGATTGGCTTTCTCCAATGCACTAATCTTTTTAGTAATTGTTCTGCCAGTTTTTTGAGTGTATGCAACCAGATCTTGACGCGTCGATGGCCCTTTGTTAATTAAATAAACTAGAATTTCTTTTTCAATATTATCCAAAGCCCGCCATTTTGATTCATCAATTTTCTTCTTTACGGATTCTTGCTGTCTTAAAGTTCTAATTTCAATATTGTTTTTCAAAATCAACTCCACATATTGATTATTCGGTTCAGAATAGACTGGTTTTTCCAAATAAAATTCTTGCATGTCCGAAAAAATGCGTTTCACACCTTCATTTAATTCTCGAACCAAACCAAATTCAGTCATAACTCTTGCAATTCGAGAATTACGAGAATAACGAGTATATTCTATGTTTTCAAGTGTTACTATATTTGGCAGATTACCTGGACTTGAGATAACCAATCTATCATCAAACATTGTGACCAAAACATATGCACCAGACAAACCGTATTCGCGGTGAACAATCGCATTGACAATGCCCTCTGTCCAAGCAAATTCAGGATATTCTTTGGTAGTTTCAAATTTACCGGTTTGCGGATTGAGAGAAGTAAACTCACGCAATTGTGTACTCACAAATTTTTTACTCTCCTCAACAAGTTTGATAATTGGCAGCTCAATATTGACATCTTTTATAATATTCATTTTGGTGCCCACTTGTGCTTTATTACCATCGTAACGAACAAAACGCACACGACAATTAGGATAAAATTGTGTTATATTTCTAGCAAATAGCAAAACAGCCGCATTAGTTAAATGATTAGCTTTTCTTGCCATCGACCCTTGCTTCTGACGTCTCAATAGCCCGCGCGACTGGAGCAGTTGTTCATAATTCTTTGAGGACAAACCAACTATTTCGCAATAACGATTAAGTAAATCAATATCCAAATCTTCAATGGCGGCGTCAGGATGTAATTCGTCTTCAAAATGTCGCGAGCCTTTAGCATACTCAAGTTGTTTTAAGTTTTCGCCTTTAATTTCTTTTGTTTCATCACCAATTCTCAGATATGCTCTCTCATCATTAGTGTAAATAACTTGATCAATACTAGCAGCAATGTGTATTAGTAAAAGTCTATCATTCTTGCCACTATGATTAGTTATATCTAAGTATTCAACCTGATATTGAGGCATTGGTTTGCAATAATTATTAGGCACCTCAGTCAACTTACTGATTTTTGCTTCACCAACAGTTTTTATACCAACCAATTGTCTATCATCAGTTACGCCAATGGCAATAGTTCCGCCATCAGCATTGGCAAAACCAGAAATATGCTTAGCTAAATCCTTAAAATCAATAGCGGCTGATTTGACATCAAAAAACTTGTTTTCTGGTTGCGTTTTAATGTATTCCAAAGTTATAAGCGGATTAATCTTAGATTTCATTTCTGCCATATCAGGTATTATACCATGATCTATGTCTTCATCTCATCCCTAAATGCTCACGCTCTGCTCCCAAAGTAGCAACCCCATCTCTACTTCAATTTTTCGCCCAAATGGGCGTAAAATTTAAGTAGCCAGACGAACAAGTCACATCAAACACAATAATGTCGAAAAAAATCGCCATAATTTCGACTACCAGTCGAAATGTAGTCAAAAATCATGAAAGTTTCGACTGACAGTCGAAAGATAAAAAAACAAAAGCTGGTGTCACAACGCACGAAGCGATATTGCATCTTTGAGGTGGCAATAAAAATAGAGGAAATTAATTTTTACAGTGTGTATTAATAGTAGACAAAAAAGTTTTCTTAGCACTTGAACTGCAAATTATTTTTATGGTAAAATGTCCTTATGAAAAGTAATTCGCAAACATTTTTACTCATATTGATATTAATATTTGCCATTGTTGGTGTTGGTGGCGCAGTGTATGGCTGGCATCAACACAATCTTCAGCAGGCTTACTGGCAGGGCTATGGACAAACAGACTTTGCTGATGCTGACGTAAATTCTGTCGATGCAGCACAATTACCAGATATGTCAATGGCCCAAACAGACCCGCTCTCACATGGTGTAAAGATCACCAGCAATATTGACGAATCGAGCCATATTGCTAAGGCAGTAACACCTATACCCACTCCTTCACCCATCTCTCAACCACTGCCTCTTGGTGTGAAAGTACCTACTGTTACTATTTCCTCCGTCAGTAAATTAGGAGAGGCAGAAAAAGTCATCAATCAAATCGCCAACAATAATTGGCAACAAGACACATTAAGTGACGGCAATATTAGGTATCGACGCCCAGATCTGGTAGAACATGGTGTTTTCTTCTATAAACCCGTTCAGCCGGTAAATGGTATCAAAAGACTATATTTGCCAAAAAATTCTTCAAAGACATCGTACGAGACGCCTATAGAAATCACTACTGAACTAGAAAGGATTGAACCAATCCTGGCTATGGCAGGTTTTGTTCCTGACCCCAAAAGAAGTTATCACGATAGGTTTTACTGTTTTGGGTTAGACAGGCTTTTTTACACGAACGAACAAGAAGAAATTGTCATTGAGTACACTGTTAATGCCAATAGCAGCCAAGCGTTTGACTGTGATCAAGATATTCAACAATCATTTGCAATTTACAATTTTGGTGCCATTAATCAATTAGAAATACAAGAAAGTGAACAAATACTTAATGTAAAAGTGAATGATCTTTTTCGTTCTCAGTATTTTGAACCTCAATCTACTAATGATGGCGGCATTTTTTACTTAAGTTCCACTGTTGATGTTACCACTAAAATTGTTGCCCCCGATCATTGGAAACGTTATTTTGGTTGGTGGGGAGGGAGAAATAGCGATGCTTTCAATGTCTATGTCGTCTATGACGAACAGAACAAAGAAATTATTTACGCTAGTTATTTTTATCTTGGAAGTTATGTGCACGAAAAAGGCGATGACCATGAAGACTGGTTTGATTACTTTACCCAGAGCCTTTGCGAGCCCGATGATTTCTATGCTCAGCAAGTCATTACTGAGTTTGGCAATCCGGACGAGGTGCAGCTCATTCGACATCAGTACTGTCCAGAAATTAGATAAGGGATCACTATTGAGAAAGATACATGTATGCCAAAATATCAAGTCAGCAATGCTCAAGTTAGTTATTATTTATCCTTGATTCAGCAGAATATTGTCGCTATTCCAGAAATTCAACGCCCCTTCGTCTGGTCAAAAACACAGGTGCGCAATTTAATGGATTCACTTTATAATGATTACCCTTAGGGTATATTATCACCTGGCAAAATCCGAGCGTCAAGCTGAAAGATGGCACTAGCTCTGCCGGCAAACAGATATTGATCGATGGTCAGCAACGATTGATGGCGATGAGGGCAGCTCTTACTGGCCAATCAGTAATTAACAAAAAGTATCAAAAGGAACACATAGCGATTTCCTTTAATCCGGTCACTCGTGAGTTTAAGGTACAAGACGGTAGCACCCGTCGTGGCAATCAGTGGATTGCTGATATTTCAATGGTGATGAGTAATGACTTCAATCTTTACAATTTTGTTCACGACTATATAACCAAAAATCCAGAGTGCCAACCAGACATAATTAGCAATGCTATTAGTGAACTAATAATGATAAAAGGGCGTGAAATTGGCAATATTATGCTTTCATCTGAACTAAGCATTGAAGCCGTCAACGACATTTTTATTCGCATCAACGCTTCTGGTGTAAGTCTTTCTAATGCCGATTTTGCCATGAGTAAAATTGCTGTTTATGAAAAATACCCAGGCGATGAATATGGAATGCGTTTGCGCAAATTTATTGATTATTTTTGCAATCTTGTTAGTGATCCTAATATTTATCAAGACATAGTGACTAATGATGAAAATTTTGTCTCAACGCCATATTTTGATGAAATTGCCTGGCTTGAAAATGGTACTGATAATCTTTTCTGTCCAGATTACAATGATGTTTTGCGGGTTTGTTCGCTCACTGAATTTGAACGGGGAAAGTTGAGCGACCTAGTGGCGCTTTTGTCTGGACGTGATTTTGAGACTCGTGAATACAAACAAGAAATTGCAACTAAATCATTTGATACGCTTGCCAGTGGAGTGAGTAAATTTGTTTATCGGTTAAGATTTGAACACTTTAAACAAGACATATTACGTGCTGCTGGTTTTATTGATAAAAATGATTTGACCGCTAAAAATGCTATTAATTATGCATACGCTATGTATATTCGCGCTCATGATATTGGTGATGTAGGAGCGAAAACTGATAGTTTGATCAGGCGTTTGTTTGTTTTAAGTCTTTTAACCAGTCGACATTCAGGTTCATTTGAGACACTCTTTGAACATGATATTAAGATGATTAAAAAGCCAGGTGATTTAGATCAATTTGTAGTCAATTTGGAATCACAAATTCTAACAGATACTTTTTGGAATTCAGTGCTGCCAGACGAATTTGATAAAACCAATATTGGCAATCAGTTTTGGCACTTGTACACTGTTGCTCAAATAAAGTTAGGACTTTCTAGTTTTTTGTTAAAAGACAACAAGGTTCGTGATTTAACTACTGCTAACATACACCATCTTTTTTCTAAAAATTATTTGATAAAGCATGGTGTTGATAAGAAAGATTATAATAAAATTGCTAATCTTGTTTACTTGCGTGACGATGTTAATTTCGCTATTAGCGACCGTAAACCAGCTGATTATATGGCTAAAGTTACAGAGTTTAGCCATCAATTTAGAACCGATATTACAACCCCTGAACAGTTACAAATTAATTTTGACGACAACGCTATTCCCAAGATGTTCGTTAATGCTACTATCGAAAACTATCAAGAGTTTTTGCGTCAACGCCAAAAATTAATGGCCAGTCTAGTTAAGAGATACTACCAATCTTTATAAAAGCTCCCCGACTAGGACTCGAACCTAGAACCTACCGGTTAACAGCCGGGCGCTCTGCCATTGAGCTATCAGGGAAGGGTTCATTTTCCAGAACAAGAGGTATTATACCACAAAGTCACAATTTTGGGAATAGCAAATTGCAGTGAACCAGCAGTTGAGTCCAAGACGCGCCAATTTGGCATCGAGAGTGCAGGCCCAGAGGGAATCGAACCCCCATTAAAGGTTTTGGAGACCTCTGTACTACCATTATACTATGAGCCTCGTGTTAAAGATAGTTTATTATACCTCAAAATTGACCAAAACCGCGAGCAATTTGTGAAGCCTGATCACTGAGTTTGTGGTATAATAGGCGTCATTGACGATCAAGAAAGGCCAAATGAGCACCAACAAAAAAAATCTACCAAAATCAGTGCTACCTATCGACGCTCTAGACGACGCTACCGCCGCCATCGCCAAGGTCAAAAAAATTCCTCTAGTGCAAGAATTTAGTGATTTTATCGCTCGTGGCAATGTCATTGATCTGGCTGTCGGTGTCATTATCGGCGGCGCTTTTGGCAAAATTGTCAGCTCGCTGGTAGACGATATTTTGATGCCGATTCTCGGCGTCTTGCTTAATGGGATAGATTTTTCTGGCCTGAGTCTCCAGGTCAAAGACGCCCAAATTAATTACGGGCTTTTCTTGCAAAATGTAGTGGATTTTTTGATTGTCGCTATCTGCATTTTTTTCATCGTCAAAGCTGTCAATAAATTCATGCGGGCTAACCAGACTCAAAGCGAGCCTGCACCCACACCCAAGGGGCCCAGCATTGAGGAAAAGCAGCTCAAACTCCTTGAGGAAATCCGCGATAGCCTCGCCAAAAAATAGTCTACTGACCAAAAAGACTTGCAACTTGTCACCAAAGTGTGTATAATGACACGGAGTGTTGAAGTAGACACTCAAGCACTAAGATGACACAGGCGCAAACTGACACGAGCAACAAATTTGATTTGGATTTGGTCATGCCGGCTTTTGATGAGACGCTGGCCGAGCTGGAAAAGTTGGTGCCACCCACCAAAAAAACCAGAGGTGAAACTATCCATCAGCCAGGACGATGGGACAACCAAATGGAACAA
Organism: bacterium; assembly: GCA_017431625.1. Taxonomy (GTDB): domain Bacteria; phylum Patescibacteriota; class Microgenomatia; order UBA1400; family PJMF01; genus RGIG2560. The sequence goes on from JAFRKQ010000009.1 coordinate 17,047, forward strand.
CTCCAAGCTCAAATCGAAGAGCTGTCCAAACAATTGGAAACTCAAAGCCAAGAACTCGCGCAGACGCTCAAAAGCGAGGTTGCTGAGCCCACAAGCAAACCCCAGGCAGACACAGATGCCCATAAAAACATTGATAAAAAGGAAAAAAATGCCTCTACCCTGTTGACTCCAGATTTGCAGCCAGATTTCACCAGCAATGTCCAAAACTGGACTGATAATCCTTTCAATAGAGACTTTAGTGTCTATCGCGGTCACGCTCAGCCGCCTATCGCCAGTGTCACCCCAGTGTCAGAGACACCCACCAGTGAAGAAAAACCCCTGCCTCCGGCTACTGATCCCGACCAAACCACTGTCGTGCCTATTCCCGATGGCGAGCTGATGGTTGGCGAGCCGGCCAAGGCTCCAGCCTCTCAGGATCATTGGCACTTGATGCGACCACGTGTCAGTCCACCTGTACCCACCGAATCAGCACCCGCCCGGACTATGATCACCAAGCACCCCGAGCCAACGCCAGCGAATACAATCAGTCAAGATCTCCCCCACCGCTCAGACCCGGATCGGCCCACTGCCACGCCCACGCCCGCCACTGATAAGCCCGGTACAGATGAGCCAAAAACCGAAGTTTTACAACCAGACATTGTCGAGGCAAACCGCCAAGAGACACCAGTGCCTGTAACTAATATTGCTGGCCTCCAGCATGCCCGCGCGTTGGCCGCCGATGCGCCCACTGAGCCCGTCACCCCCACCAAGATCTTAGCCCCACGCGACAGTGAGCCAGAGCCGGCTCCCGTCATTGTTGACCCCAAGGCAGAAACTCCAGTCCCGCCAGACACCCAAGTTGACAACTCAACTCCAACACCGGCTCAAGAGGTGACGACTACCGACACCGAGTCTGACAAAGCTGACACCTCGACTTTATCCTCCAGTGATTTTGCGCTCTCGGACGATGAACAGGCAGCCCTAGGTCTCACCGCTGAAGAAAAAAAACTCCTAAAAAAAATGCGCCGCCGCCAGGAAAAAAGGCATTCGGCCAGTCATGGCGCTTTGGTCGCTCTTTTGTCTTTGCTCATCATCATTGCTTTGGCACTGACCGCTGCCTGGGTATGGTTTGGCGGCGTGGAAAGCGAGCAGTATGCTAGTGAGGGCCATCACGCGCCCACCCAAACAGTCACCCGTGAGAGCCTCCAACAAATGGTGGCTACACCCGCTTACACTCTCACTTATTATCCGGTAGGCAATCAGTCGCTGACAATCGAAATCGTCCACTCCGGTACTAGTACCCTCGTGCGCGATGTCACGATGGGACGGACTTACTTGCAAAAAAATGGTCAGTTCTACGATCTGGGGCCAGCAGGTCAGACGGCTACTAAGTTGGATCAACCGCCTGCTGGTTTTGACAACTATCTAGTACTCACGCCAGAGATACTGGGGGCCAAACAAGCCGAGGAGTCTGTTTCTTTGCATGGCCAACTTTATGTTGCTGAAAGTTACGGCGATTACACCGCCTATTTCCAAGAAGGCGACTTGAAGATCATTGCCCGCCAGACGGCTCAAGGTGAGCCTAGCGAGTATGCCATCCAAACGTTTACCAAAACAGCCGCGCCGGATTTTGATGCCCTGCCTGGAGAGGCTAGTGAATCAACCGCTCCAGAAAGCACCCAAGCGGCCAGTAATAAAATCAAGCTCGAGACGGTAGCAATTGATATGCCTGAGAATAATGTCATGGGTGAGCTGGCCGTTGGCCAATACATTGTTTTTGACTAAAGTTGTGAGCCTTCTGTACTCACAGTGATAATTATTATTGATAGATCAATGTTTTTTTGTGAGCCTTAAAGGCTCACATAATTCATCCGGTCACAAAGCCCACCCGTCGCAGCTCTGCTAGGTCACATATACCACGAGCAACTCGTTGCCTCATAAACTGATAAGCCAGGCGTAGCCGTGATCTTAGAGGGTAGGAATGGAGAGTTTGTTTGCATCGCCAAAACCAATAGTGATGACTAGGTTGAAAATAGCCCAAACGGAAGCCAAAAGCAAAATCCCAATAGCGGCCGCCAACATCCGATTACGCGCCTCTTCGGTCTTACCTTTATCCCCTTCAGAGGTGATCCAGTTGATCGCTCCCATGATCAAATTGTACAGACACAAAAGTGCACCGGCCACAATCGCGATCGTAATGACCCGCTGGACGATAGTTTCCGCATTACTATTCGTCATGGTACTTGGCTTGACACTACCGATGGCAAACTCATCAGCTTGCACTCGCGGCATCGCTAGTCCCAGACCCAAGCTGAGTACCAGTCCACCAGTCACAATTACTCTTTGGGATAAACTCATTTTTTTCATATCGGCCTTATTGCATCTTTATCAGATTGCTAGTTATTATAATATAAATTTTTATTGCTGTCAATATGTAATTTTTATTGATACATAAAAATTTTTTTCATAAAATGTCAAAATAATTATTACTATAATTATGACCAGAGGCCATCAAGAATGACAATTGACAAGTGGCTCCCAGTGCCTTATAATGATAGCAAGGCATAGATGGAAAGGTAACTGATGACCAGTAAAAAAACTCAATATTGGGGAAAATTCATTCTGTTAGAATCTATTTTGGGTGGTTTTTTGATCGCGTTGGCGCGCCCCTGCGTGCCCATTGCTGGGGCGCAAAGTTCAGTCGCTTTTAGTCTCGCGCCAGCGGTTTCGCCTGCCGGTAGCATCGCTGTTGAGACCAACTCGCAAACACTTTTGAGTCGGATTATCACTTTAGTCATCGTGGTGGCGGCACTCCTTGCCCTTTATAATCTGATTATGGGCGCTATTGACTACATTAATTCTGGTGGTGACAAGAGCAAAACTGAGGAAGCTCGCGGTCGTATCATTGCCGCTGTTATCGGGCTTTTGGTGCTCGCCTCAGTCTGGGCGATCTTTAATTTGGTCGTCACTGTGGGCTTTGGTGGTGCTAGCAACCTTAATATCCAGCAATTCTAAAATCCTGATCCAAAAAAACAAAATCCCGGCAAGACCGGGATTTTTAGTAGCCTCCTACAATTTGATAATCATTATCAAATTTGCCATTAAATTGATAGTCATTATCAATTTCCAGACTAGACACAAAAGTGCCCTCTATACAGAGGGCCGATTCTTTGATTGTGAGCCGACCGCCAGTGGAGGCCAGCGGTAGCTTGAGTGAAAACCAATTAACGCTTTTGACTCCGTCTCAAAGCGACTGCTAGAAGGAGCCAGCACCAAGCGCCCCCGAAAATACCGCAACCGCCGCTACTTGAGCCCACGCCGGTAACGGGCGGATTGGTCGGTACCGAGGGGGAGTGATCATCGAACTGATCATTGTCAGTGGGTGGTTGCTCGCTGGGCGGGTCATCAGGACTGGGCTGATCATCTGTAGGCTGTTCATCACTGGGTGGCTGATTGTTGCCAGGATTATCAACTGGCGGATTATCACTGGGTGGCTGCTGGTCGTCACTAGGCTCACCAGGATCGCTGGCACTAGCCAGTCTCAAACCCCAGCCGGTGGGCAAAAGAGTCTGATCCAGCTGGTAGAGGCCGTCAATAACATCAGGGATAGCGACAGGCAGACGACCACAAAAATCAGCTTGCTGGTCATAGAGTTTGTAGATGATCGCTGGCACCAGCGCGCCAAATTTGGGCTGATTGTCGGCAGTCTCAATCGCCGTCGACATGCCATTGGCCAGATATCCCGCCAGTAAAGCATCCGCTTCACCATAGTAAAGCCCCAGGTCATACGGCAAGTGACAACTCGCAATGATGATTTTCGCTCCTCGTGCCCGCAAAGTCTCAAGCAGCGGCAGGACAACCTTGATCTCGTCACTGTAAGGTACGGGTGAGTCTGGACTCAATTCCGACTCGTAATACACTGAGCTTAAAATCACTACTGTCTCTACCTCCTCCAACGTCGTTAACAGATTTTCGTCGTGAACATTCATGACCTTGACCGCTGCTGCTTGCTCCTGAGTTAGCTGACCGGCAGTCACTAGCTGTGCGAGACCATAGTTCACTGATCTGGTTTGTGAGTTGTAGTAGTGTAAGACCGCGACTTTTTCGTCAGGACTCAGTGGCAAGGCGTTGTCAAGATGATCGACCAGGGTGATCGCCTCCAGTGCTACTGGCCACTGAATGTCATGATGCTCTTGAGTGCTCACCGTCTGCAAAGCCGTCTGCGCTTGTGTTTGCGCCTGAACATCCGTAAGGGTGTATGGGGTCAGCAGACCGTGTTTTTGCTTGAAAGTCAAGATTCTAGTCACCGCTGCATCGAGTTTGGTCTGCAAATTAGTATCAGCACTTACTTGAGCACCAAAAGTCTCCAGAGCCGTTTTGAAAGCCTCCACACTCGAGGGCTGATTGAGCTCTAGTGAGTAGGGCAAAATATCGACTCCTGCCTCGAGCGCAAGCTGGAGCACCTGCACAGCCGAGAAATGATGAGTGATCAGGGTGCCCAAAATTGCGTCGGCCACCACCAGACCGTCAAAACCCAATTCTTCGCGCAAAAGTCCGGTGACAACCGCTGGCGACAGCGAGGCTGGCAAGGTGTATGTCTGATTGTCGGCCGCCTGAAAGGTGCGAGTTTCCAAGCTTGGGTAGCTGGTGTGAGTCACCATCATCATATCCACCAAGCCCGCCTCAAGACTACGCTTGAAAGGCAAGAGCTCACAGGCATCCATTTGCGCTCGTGTCTTGTCGACAATCACGGGTTGGTTGGTGTCATCGGTGTTTTCGCTAGCGCTGCCCATGCCGGGGAAATGTTTGAGACAATTGAGCACTCCTGCCTGGCGTAGACCAGACAAATAAGCCTGAGCGTGAGCCGCGACGACATCGGGCGAATCACCAAAAGTGCGCACCACCAGAGACTCAAGACGCGGATTGGTGAGGACATCGGCTAGAGGTGCCAAATTAACATTGATCCCCAGAGCCTGGATTTCCGTACCCATCATCTGGGCGATCTCCTGAGTATGAGTGGGATTGCCAGTCGCTGCCAGTGCCATCGGGCTGATACCAGCGGTGGAGCGAGCCAAACGCGCTACCAGACCACCTTCCTGATCTACCATTATAAACAATTGGGGTCGAGTGTCCTGACTGACATTGGCCTGCTGCAACTGGTGAATCAAAAGTGTGCCGGTATCGTTGGCTGTCAGATTTTCGCCGTAAAGAATGATACCAGCAAAAGGATAAGTGCTGATCAACTGGGCTACCTCATCATTAAGGACAGTTACGTCATCAGTGGTGCCGCCATTGATTTTGCGATGGGCCGGGACGAGCAGCTGACAGATTTTTTCCTGAGTGGTCATTGAGGATAGAATTTCCTCCGGAGTCTGGGCCGCATCCGCCGGTAGAGACGACAACAAAACGAAAGCAAGTGTTACCAATAGAATACGCTTCATGATCGTATTTCCTCCTTGCAAAAGATTTCACTTCATTTGTCAAAGATCTTTGGGTCGCTCGCCTCCACGAGTCAGACCGCCAATGATCTTATCGCAAATGCAAGCAATAGCGGCGATTATACCACAAAAATAGTCGTTTGACGATCAAAAGCTAGCTCGACTGATGAGCAATTGTGTATTATAATACACAATCATTAGTTTTTTACGCTGCCAGACTGATGAAAAGCTGCTCCAAATCCTCACGTTGAAAATGTTTAAGAGCAGTCGACTCCAGGGCGTTACCAGCATAATACTGAGCGTATTGATCCACTTCCTTGATGTATTTTTGTTTGAGCTGTTCGATGGCCTCGATCACTTGCTCCAAAAGCTCTCCACGCCTGGATTCCTCAAGCGCTGACACGGTGCTGGTCAAATGATTAACTTCCTCAGGGGTCATTTGCGCGACAGTTTTGGACACTGGCGTTGGTTTTTCTGGCGTTGACATGATCTTTTTGGCCGCACCTCGCACCTTTTTCCAACTGGAGCTGCCAGATTTTCCGACCCCGCTTGGCGCGACAGGAGCCTTGGGCGTAACCGACATTGATCTTGAAGCTCGCCTTCTGATTATTGGATCCGGCAAGTGCACCTTTTGGCGTATCGAAGACGGGATAATAATATCGGGCTGACAATATTTATCCAAAAAGCTCAAGATATTAATAGGCTCACTAGTAGTAATGGCATTGGCGGGTGCTGTCGGGCTACCTTCATTTTTGAGTAAATATTGGTATGATAATTCACCTAGTTGCTCGCGCAGTTGCACCATAAAAGCAGCCAAAAGTGCTCGGGCCTGACTGTCCACAGCCGGAGCAAAGAGGCGATTATTCTCATCTCGCGATATCAGCTGACCATTTTTGTCGAGTGTGCATTCCACATCTTCATTTTCTGCTTTGTACATTACCAAAAAAAGTGCTTGTTTGAGTGCCTCGCTATCCGGCATCTGCTTGATTATGGCCATTTTTTCGTTGTCACCGTTTGCCTGCTCAAGCAAATTATGTCGGCGTCTTTTAATCAGTGCTTGGCGAAAAAAGTCTAAAAGTTCACGATTTTTGTCGCTCGAGCGGTTGAGTGGCGAATTGGGGTCGCTCGCAGCCAGTGCATTATCAAGTTTGGCTTTTTGTGCCAGTTTATCAATAATATACGCCTGAGCGTAAAGTTCCATTAGTACTAAATTGCCCAGGCGAAATGATTCTCGAATATAATCAAAATCTTCATTATTATTCTCCAAAAATTCTGCTTGCGCTAAGCTCTTGATTGTGCTCGCCTCAGCGCTCGCGATAAAACGCGGTAGGTTGGCAAGACCATATTTCACCCCAACATCGTCTTGTGGCTGATCAGTAAAGTCCGAAGGGCGGAAATATTTCACTTCAGTGATTTCTTGATTATTGAGCAATTGACTCAAGTGCCACAACTTACGATTGGCAAAATCTTGGGTGTACTTGGTATTGAGAGTGGCATCAATGCCAAAAGCTCGAAACTCACCATTGTCACGCTCTCCGGTTACCGTCAGACAATCCACACCGTGAGCAATATCATCATAGCGATCAACGCTAAACGTACGACAAAGCTCATATCCCTGGGTACCTGGTTGTATGCCAGCCTTGTCATAGCTAGTGCCATCAGCCATCAAACCGTCGGCAAACCACTCTGCATCCCGCGCTTGGCGCAAAACTAGGCTTTCTAGCAATTTGGCGACACCGCGATTGTATTCACGATCGCGACGATCAGGATACAAAGACTCATCACGAGAGAATATCTTTTCTTGCTGCTCGACATAAGCATTATCTTGATTGAGCACACCACCGGTATAACCTTGACTCATGCGACCATTGGGCATCATGACACTGACATAGTCATCCCGATCCAGGCGGTAGGTGACCTTGCCAACAATGTCCAGATCTTCATAGACCTCTAGCGCGGTTGCAGCCTCTATCAACCGTTGCATCCAGTCAGCTTTCGCTGCGCTCACATCCACCTCAGCGCTATTGCCACTCCAATTATCCAAACGTTTGTTCTCATAGTATGCCATACTCATGTGAGTATATCATTTGCATGCCACTGTGTCAAGAAAACAAAAAAGCCCCTCAAAAGGGGCTACACACGCCTAAAGGGTGCTGGCGGTGTCTGCGTCCTGTGGCCAAAGCCTGCCAAAACTCATCTTGACACTGGCGACGGATACGCCGCTCAGTTTCGTGGCTATGCCTCATTTCCTCTTGCGACCAACGGTAAATTACCTCACCGTCAATAAAATCGTCATCGCTATAGTCTTCCAAATCAGTAATACGATCGTTAGTCAAAGCAAATTCCTCCTTGAAAATTACAGAACGATATATTATATCACATTTTATTGTATTTGTCAAGGGTTTATTGCTGAATTCTACTCCGAAACGCGACACCGAGGGGATAATTTAGGCAAATACCTGGGATAGCTCACATTATTACAATATAATGATTACTAAATTAGCAATTTGATAATCATTATCAATTTGATACAATCTCACTTTTTAACCATTTTGCGCCAAAAACTCCAGATAGCCTGTCAATTTTGGCTGTTGGTATAAATCTGTCCTGTAAGAATCACCCATACGCGTACAATAAGCATCAATAATCAGCTTCTGATCGTGAGTGTCATAAAATACTTTTTGTATTAGTTGTCCGTCGTGAATCAAATCCATAATCACCCGACCAATATCACTAAACTGGCAACCCAAAAGCTTAGCTAGCGTTTTTTGTTGACGTGGCAAGCGATTAACTGCTTGTTCGATCACGCTTATCTGCTCAGGCGAATAGGCACTCGAGTAGGCACGAGCATAACGATAGACAGTGGCCGGTGGCATTTCACCTTGACTAACCAACAGATGACTGAGTTGACGTAAAGAATTAAGATTGATAGCCAGGTGCGGTTCCAGTTGGCTCAAGCGTAAATAGCCATCAGGAATCTGAGTGCGTTCCGGGATTTTTTGGCGGAATGCCGTCATGATTGTTTCAATGTCAGCTGGTGGGAAAGCCAACACTGGTTGCCCATTGTGAAACATCACCTTTTTACCACTACCGATCACCCCATCAGTTTGCAACTTGTCGATCAACACCCGCACCGCCTGTGGATCGGCTTGCAAATAATCGCGGGCAATTTTGTGCGCACTCGCCCAACCCGCCAATTGCAAGGTGCTACCCTCCAGACGCATTTGCACGTCATCATGGCTCAAGCTACTGATTTGCGCGATTACCTCTGGTGGATAACCAAAAGTATCACCGTGATTGAAATGATAGACTTGATGCGGAATGTCAAAAGAATCCAGCAACTTAACCACCGTATCATAACTGATCCCAGCAGCCTTGGCAATCGCTGTGCGAGTGACATAGCCAGCTGGCGCAGGATCAAGCAATAAGCTATCAGCACTGTGAGTTTGCTCTGTTTTAGCATCAGTGTGTGGAAAGGTCAGGGCGTCAATCATATAGCCAGTGTAGTGATCCTGACGATCAATAACTCTGCGGCCCAATCGTGGAAACTGTTCGATGCAAGTATTGAGCTCATTTTTGCTCAAGCGGGCAAAATCAGTAGCCGCCAGTTGCATCTGATCCAAAATCAAACTATTAAAAACATAAGTAGCATTGCCTTTTTGGTTACAGATCAAAACAAGCCGATCACCGCGATCGTTACTCCCTGGTACCAACGGCAAACCGTGTACCTGGATCAAATAATAAGGCGCCTCCCGCAGTGAGTGGATCTCGAGTGGACTTTTGAGCACTTGCAAACTATCCGCGTTGGTAATCTCCACCCCAAAGTGCTCGGCTAAAAGCAAACCCACCAACTTAGTACGTCTGGTAATTTCAGCTTTTTCAAAGGCCTTCGCGCTAGTGCCACCCGAGCGTAAATTGTTCACTCGTGGATCTTCATCGGTTTCAACCAAAACCCGATCAGCCACAGTGGCCACATCAAGGATATAATCCACTTGATGTGCTTTTTCTTGCAAGGCTTCAACTTTAGCCAAAGTGGTAGCCACATCGGGAATACCAAAATATTCACATACAGCATCCTCAAGGCTCTGGCTATCAATTTCAGCCGATTGTGGGAAAAGATCCAGGTATTCCTGTTTTTTGGCTTCAAGCAGCTCCAGGAATTGTTCCATCACCAGTTGCGGATATTCATTAACATTATCTTCAGTCAGCTGTAACTGAAGACTAGAGAGTGTTTCTGGCGTTGGTTCGCGAAATTGTCCTTCGGGATTTTCTGGTACAAGGATTTCTGGCGCGACTGGCGACATAGCCTCTTCCTGGTCACTACCAGACGCTAGCGACTCAATCTGCACCACTGGTGGCAACTCCGAATCAGCCTCAAAAACGCTCGCGGCCGCTTCTGCTTGTTTTTTCGCCAGCAACTGTTGTTGAGCGCGCTCATGACGTACCCGCAATTTACCCACAAAATTGGTAAATGATTCTGTTTTGAGACTTGCGCTGGCCAGACTGCGGAAAGTACCAGCACCAAATGCCTTTTCGGTGGTTCTCGCGATAGGCAGATAATTACCACTAATCATGGCATAATTCCACATTTGAGTAATTCTATCAGTGTTAATTTGCGGATCACCAGCTGCCTGAGACAAAAGCTCATTAAACCGAGCCAGTGTCTCACGTTCTTTTTGATGGTCACTTGCCCCAAGATAGCGAATCTTTTGGTGACCCTTTTTCTCCACCGGAATCAGAACGCTCGCCATAGCAAGTTTTTCGGCCACTTCAGGGTCGGGATTATTGGCCAACTGGTCACGCAACTGTTGATCAGTTTGTCGCACCGATGTCAAAAATGGGTTAGTCTGCAACTCAAATGCCATCACTTCTTGGGTCAGATTGGCTGTCAGAGCTTCTTGAATTTGTATAAAATGACCTTGGCGAGATTGAACACGACCCGACAGATTACCACCTCGTCTTAATTGTGTGTTGGCTTTTGGCGGTGTAATCAAATCAACTCCTTGACGATACACATATCCCACTGGTTGATTATATTCATTATTAGCATCAACCATATATGCCGTGTAGCCCATGGGTTTAACTAATGCACGAATAATTTGATAATAAAGCTCCGCTTTATTGTATCTGTGCGGATTGATACGGATCTCGATGTATTGACCGCTCTCACTAAAATACGTATTCTCGTTTTGCTCGGGCATACCAGCGTGCAATTTGTCCCAGCCACTAGAGGTATAAAAGTGAAACATCCGGTGATCAATAGCCCGCAAGGGTAATCCGTTATCGGCTCGGATGACATTAAGAGTCTCTATTAATTGGTCAATTTGTGCTGGCCACTCGGGATCAAGGGTAGTAACATCCACCACCTCATCTGGATTAAGTTTAGCTTTTTCAGCAGCAATCTTCAATTCCGTCGGATTTAAATTATTCATGAATACACGCCGCATATCTTCAGGCAGCTTAGCAAAATGTTCAAACGTTTCTGGGCCATCTACCTGCGTATTAATTAGATGATCAGTAGCCCTGAGGTGTTGATTGCGGTAAAAGGCACGTTGCTTTTTATCCACGTCGAGACTTATGTAGAATTCATCGATTGTACCTTGCGAGCGGTGTTGTGTTACCGCCTGATCCAAAACCGCCCGAGTTTCCGCAGCAATGCTCTCGCCTGGTCTCCAAGCCAAAAGCTCTTGCCAAACCGTTGGTTGTTGTATAGCCTGAAATAAAGAGTCCTTATTAGTTACCGTCCACGGCCATTGATATAAGAGGTGCTCTAAATGTGAGAGTCGGCGATTGAAATATAGTTTGAGGTTGCCATGATGTTCACCGTTTGCTGTCAACCGAGGATTGATTTTGCAAAATTGCTCGTACAAATAATCATCAGCATACAAATGGTGGCGATGTGCCAAACCTGAAGCGATCAAAACGACCAAAAATTCACGCTCGCTTGTAAGCAAGTTATCTACTAACTGGTCAATGTTAGCTGCAGACGCCAGCTCTAAAGACGCGGGGTTTTCCTGAACTGATGGTAAATCTGTACTTTCCAGAGCATTATCATAAACAGTTGACATGTAGTCATCACTATTATGAATAGATGCATTTTCTTTCATCATGATATGATCATATCATGATAAGTTCATTTTGTCAAATAATTGTGGCTGAATTCTACTCCGAAACGCGACACCGAGGGGATAATTTAGGCAAATACCTGGGATAGCTCACATTATTACAATATAATGATTACTAAATTAGCAATTTGATAATCATTATCAATTTGATACAATCTCACCTTTTTGTTAAACGCGTGTTAAACACTCACATCTGGTTTTTGGTGACAAAATTAATAACATTACCAATAAAAAAACTATCGATTGGCCCAATACTCGCGCAATCCAGGAAGCATCGAGTCAAATTCACTTCGATATTGCGCGATTAATTGCGTATCCAAATTACTAGTCGCAAAACGTTGCGGCGAAACTTGATTGGAACTCTCAGAATAAAAGTCTTCGCCCATAAACGCACGCTGACCATAATCATCAAGCACAAATTGTTGATTATATTGCGGCAAGCCAAAACCACCATTACCATTGGTGGGATCAAAAATATAAATTTCTCCACCTTCGCCATTGTCATTGGGGATATTGACGCCCACATAGGCATGGCGACCTCGCACTTCACCTGTATCAGCGCGAGCGACCCCGCCCAAAGTGTAGCAATCATAACCAAGCCTTTCCATGACTGCGTGATAAACAGAGGAAAAGCCAGTGCAAATTGCTTGCTGTTCATCAAAAGCGCGCGACATCTCGTATGATTGTTGCTCTGAGGTGGGAATCGTAAATTTAATTGGTGTCTCGTAATAATTATGATCATAATTTATGAAGTGATGTAAATATTCATTAAGCAAGACACTAGTGCGAATTGTCTGAGCACGCCGCTGACTCGCCGGCACTTCACTGGCCGGCACCAGACCCAAAAGATCAATCGTATCTTGGATTCCCTCAGAGACGATGCGATCACGTTCAGGTCTTTCACTGATAAATTGATCATAGACTTTGAGTCGCCAACTATATTCAGGATGCCCTGCCACCAACTGACGAAAAAAGGGGTCGCCACCATAGTGACGCACGCTTTGCGATGCGGGCAAATTGCGGAAAAAGTGAGCTTGACCAGCTTGTGTCAAATAATAATGTTCCTGACCGTCGCTGCCAATTTGGCGGCGAGCCATAAGCCGAAAATATTCGCTCCCGCCAAAACGAGCTTCCACTTGCGCCGCCGGTGTCCGCGCCAAGTATTCTTCCATTGCCGAAAAATCAACCTCTGGGGCATGTGGCAACTCGCCACCGGGGTACATATTCTCTGTGCGATCATCGATTGCTGAGAGCAATGTTGAGGTGTCATATTTAGTCGCATAAAAGTCTTCAATTCTTGAATGCGAACGGTGTGTCGAGTGATACTCCTGATAAGCCTTCACAACGGCCTGACTTAACTCATCGCGATAACGTTCGATAGCCGGGTTGCTAGTAACCAAAGGTGCCCGCCGCTTACCATCAGTCAGATAGGGAATCAAATCATCCTCATTGCCAGGCGCATGAGCCATGATCACCCGCATCGTACTTGGGTCATAGCGGAAGTCCTCCGTTTGGAGCCAATTCTCGTCAACAGGCAACTGGTCATATTGTTCCTGGCGTTGATTGACTTGTTGGGCAGCTTCAAAAGCGCGCAAAAAACTGTGATCGCGGGCTCCGATTTGTCTTACTTGTTCAGGTGTCAAAGTATATTCCTGCTCGTGATCGCGCGCCACCACATCGCCATAAGCAAGAAAGTCAAATGTCAAAGTATCGTGATCAAAATTAAGCGAGTTAGTATCTATTTCTTCTTCCGGCTCTTCATCTGCGCGTTCGGCTGCCGCCTCCTCTTCTTGTAATTTTTGGTAAGCAGCTTTTAGGCGTTCATAAAATACAGGATCGCGTTCACAAATTCTCTTAATCTGATCAAAATTTAATTTCACATCGTAATTACGATCACCAACATAAATCTCACCGTGCAAACCAAAAACAAATTTCAAAGTGTCATGATCAAAAACTACTGTCTCCACATCCACTGTTGTCTGTTTGGGTTGTTCTGGCACTCCCAAAGATGACACTTCAGTAGATGGCGTTGGGGTACTAGCGCCACTTTCACGCAATGTTCGCAAAAACTCACGTCCACGCTGCGAGCCGCCATAGCGTTTGATAAAATCAGTCAAGCTCAAACTTTGCGTTTCGCCTGCGTATTTGATCACCACTGTCTGGCCACCATCAATACTGGATAAATGGGCTTGCTCAAGAGGAATGGCAAAAGATGTGTTTTCCAATTCTGATTCGGGCTGCTCGTGATCGAGGGTCGGTAATTCTGAGTCAGTCGCCAAAAGACTCGGATCAAGGACGGCTGTTTCTGTTTGTGTTGACATGACAAAACAATTATAACACGAAACAAAAGACTTGCCAAAATATATATGTGCCTCATACAGCCTCTTGACAAAACTGATGTCTTGTAATATACTACCAGTAGTTAGGGGACGAGTCGAGCCTCTAGTGGCTCATTAACATTACTTTTTCCTGACATAATTCCATAGAAAGAAGGCATTAGTTTTGTCATTGAAAATTCTCAATATTTCTGGACCATCCTGGATACAGGATCAGTCCGGCCAGAGGCTGTTTAATCGTGAGCTCAACTCACAGACAGCCAGCATCTACTTGCGCACCCCGCCCGCTTGTCATCTCGAGTCAACACCATCACGACTGGTCTTAATCGACAGCCACCTGATCTTAGAGCCGACCACCTCCGAGCACAACGAGCGCCTGTTTCTGGTCAACCTGGCAGCAATCGGAGAACGCGATGACGATAATTACAACTACGACAAAGTCAATGACTTTATATTGGCCGAGGATTACTGTCGGCTTGTGGAGCACTGGTTTGTCGAGCGAATGATCGGCATCAACAAAAAAGGTAGGCAGCACTGTTTGTCCGTTCTCATTAAAGCCCTCACCAACGAAGCTCGGGTGGCGTTTTTCTTTAGCACCGAAGGCTGCAAACACATTCTGCTAGCATCCGATGTTCGCGGTATCCGCACTCATCATTTTGACACTGCGGTTTTTAGTCAGGACTTCATCTATGATCGGGTCCTCAAAGAAGTATATGACTGGACGAGTTTTCGTCTCGATGAGCTGAGCGTTTCCTCCAAAACTCCCATGACATATCTCGACAAAATAGTATCCAAACTGCGCCGGTCGCTGGGTCTTTAAACCCAGCCGATAGTGAGAAAAAGAGTATATGTGAGCGTGCCGCCGGTGTTTGCCGGCGGTCTTTTTGCCTCAGTGACCTAACTCCCAAGTTCCCACCCAAAACGCAACACTCCGCACCAGTACAAGATAACTTAACACAATGTAGACAAAATTTGTACAATTTCACTTTTTTGTTAAACGCATGTTAAACGCATACATCTGGTTTTTAGTGACAAAAATGGTGTTTTTGTGATTTAATGTCTTGACAAATTATCTATTCTTGTCCTAAAAGCTCCACTACCAAGGCCACCATCAAGTCTTTTTCCCGTGGGTTGGATTGAGCGATCAGGAGTGTTAGTGAGGTGAGAGCGATATTATTGATAATTGGTAGACCATCGCGATACAACATTCCATAAAAATCCAAAAAATAGATCAAAAGTGTGGCCGCAATGCGCTTGTTGCCATCAGAAAATGGGTGGTTTTTGATGAGCAGATAAAAAAGATTGGCGGCTTTTTCTTCCAGCGTTGGATAGACATCTTGTCCACCAAAAGACTGATAAACGTTGCCCAAAATTGACTCCAGACCGCGTTCGCGCTCACTCCCAAAAAGATCGCTGATTTGTTTATATTTAAGACCAGCAATGACACTAAGACAACTCTTATAGGTAATCATTTTGTCACTCGTGCGCACCCCCTTACCAGAAAAGCGTTGCTCATCATAGCTTTCTAGGGTATCCAAAGCCCGATAATAATGATTGATTAGCTGTAAAATTTGCTTGGCATTCTCGCCTTCAATCTCCTGGTCACGATTGGCAATTTCCAGCAATTTAACCGTTTTTTCTAGCATCTCCAGACGCTTTTGATTGATGGCGACACCTTTGAGCATATAATCTTTGAGCACTTTATTGGCCCAAATGCGAAATTGTGTGCCCTGTGGCGACTTGACGCGATAGCCAACAGAAATAATGACATCAAGGTTATAATACTCGACACTATATGTCTTGTTATCAGCGGCAGTTGTTGCAAAAAATGCAACAACTGAGTTTTTATTCAACTCGCCTTCGTCAAAAATATTATTAATATGTCGAGAAATAGTGGTTTTATCACGGCCAAAAAGCTGAACCATTTGCGCCTGCGACAGCCACACGGTTTCGTCCTGAAGATTAACTTCCAGCTTTACCTTTTGATTTTCAAAAATAATGATTTCGTTTTTGTCCTGCATAGGCTTATTATAACACACATTTTAGATAAATTACGAGCCAAAACTACAAGCTACCAAACACAATACCATTTGTCAAATTTTTATCACGTTTGTTATTGTTTTTACCCGGGGAGACCACGAAACACGATAGCAAAAAAAACTAAAGACGACAATGTTGTGACACCAGGCTATCACCAAAAGCGAGGTCAAACTTAGCTTCAAGCGGTTCTTTTAAAATGTATACAAAATTTGTACAATTTCACTTTTTTGTTAAACGCGTGTTAAACGTGTATATCTGGTTTTTAGTGACAAAAATTTGGTTTTTGTAAATTGATAGTTACCAGAAATTAATTATTGCCTCTCTTTTGAAAACTTTCGGGGTCATAATCATAATTTTTGTGTTATAATATAGCGGCAATGATAAAATTGTCAGGAACGCAGTCTATGAGTTATGACGCTTTAGTACAAGACATTAGCACTCTTCCCAAGGAGTATTTTCCCGAAGTGGCTCATTTTCTTGAGCTGCTTAAATTTAAGGTGATGGTACAAACACACCAACAACCATCTTCATTGCGTCAACTGGGTGGCTTTGAAGGCCAAATAAAAATAGCTGATGATTTTGATGACACCCCAACAGGTTTTGAGGACTATTTATAATGTATATTATTGACACACATGTGCTATTGTGGTTACTGTCAGATCCAGACAAACTCTCACGCACAGCCAAACAAGTTTTGCAACGTGAACGACTTTTTGTTAGTATAGCTTCATTATGGGAGATTGCGATCAAACAAAGTAATGGTAAATTAGAGTTGCCACTGACGCCCCAACAGTTGTCTAACGTTTGTCTGAGTCGCGATATTCAACTCAAGCAAATCCTACCAAACCATTTATGCCAGCTGCGTGAGCTACCAAAAATTCACAGTGATCCTTTTGACCGTTTGATCATTTGTCAAGCCATAGCAGATAAAATCTCAATTGTCACTCATGACACCAAAATTGCTCGTTATAATATTGCGACAGTTTGGTAAACTATTACTTAATGTAGACAAAATTTGTACAATTTCACTTTTTTGTTAAACGCGTATTAAACGTGTATATCTGGTTTTTGGTGACAAAAATGGTGTTTTTGTTTTTTTGATTGCTTTTATTTTTCAAATTTAACTGTGATGTTTTCATTCCCTATATGCTCTAAATTGTCAAGATGACCTATTTTGGTATAACTATATGATGTAGCAAATGATTTATAAAAGATGACTAGACAATTATCCCCATAAAGCATAACATCGCCTTTTTCAATCTGTTTGGGATTGTACGGATTTGAAGTTAACGGCTCATCCAGATAAGCAAATTTTTCATTGCCATTTAATTCATTCATTAAAAATTCTTTTGGCAACAGATTAAAAAATTCTGTTGCTGTTTGATTATTCTCAAGTTGTAGCGTGTAAGTTTCATCGCCGATGATCACCTTCACTTCTCGCATTTCTTGCTCACTTTCCTGAATACTATCCTCTATCAAGGCAACATCACTGATTGTGTCATCTGGTAAGTTTTCGTTGCTAGGTCTATTGGCAATAGCGACAATCGACACTAGACCACCAATCAAGATTAACAAGACTTTGTACATTAGCTCAAGTGTCTATTTAAGAATTCTTCAATTTTAGCAAACGGAATTTTATCTTTTTGATCATACAAATCCGTGTGGGTCGCCCCTGGCACGACCACAAATTCTTTGTTGCTAGTATATTTAGAGTCTTTAATCATCTGATCGTAAGCATCCTTGCCCATATAAAATGAATGCGCTTTATCCCCATGAATAATCATCAGCGCATTTCTAATTTCATTGGCATAATGAAATAATCTAACATTCATCATTGAAGTGTTAGTTTGGATGGCCCAACCATTATTAGAATTAAGACTTCTGTTATGATAGCCTCTGGGGGTTTTGTAGTAGGCATGATAGCCTTGCAAAAATTCTGGCGCATTTGCCGGCAAGGGATCAATCACACCACCAGCCAAAGCATAATTGCCACTGGCCAAATCTTTATTTCTTTGATTATTCAAGCTAACTCTTTGGCTATATCGAGCTTCCTCATTATCTTGTTCGTCAAAATACCCATTGCCCGCCACTCTCGACATGTCGTACATCGTGGAGACAATCGTAGCCTTGATTCTGGTATCAATGCAAGCGGTTTGTAGTGCCATACCACCCCAACCACAGATGCCAATAATGCCGATTTTTTCGCTATCGACATTGTCAAGGCTGATTAAATAATCTACGGCCGCTTGAAAGTCCTCCACATTGATGTCGAAAGCTGTCATATAGCGAGGATGACCGCCTGACTCTCCTGTAAATGAAGGATCGAAAGCAATACTCAAAAAGCCTCTTTCAGCCATCTCTTGAGCGTACAAGCCGCTCGCTTGTTCTTTGACTGCGCCATAAGGGCCCGCCACCGCTAACGCTGGTAATTTACCGGTATAATCTTTGGGCGTGTACATGTCGGCCACCAAGGTGATGCCAAAATGATTGGTAAAAGTGACTTTTTGATGATTAACTTTATCACTTTGCGGAAAAACTTTGTCCCATTCCTGAGTTATTTTTAATTCTTCTTGCATGATCTATCCTTTCCCCAACTTTGCGGCTATTATACCATGGAAAAAGAAGCTTTTGGCAATTTGTTGCGTTGAGATTGGCCTATCTACTATTAATTCCCACGTTTTCAAAGATTTTGTGACTGTAAACACAGACTTCATTTGCCCAATCGAAAACAATTGATGATAGCCATGGAAGTAGTCATACTATTGACACGGTTCAATTGTGTGTAGACAAAATTTGATCAATTTCACTTTTTTGTTAAACGCGTGTTAAACGTACACATCTGGTTTTTAGTGACAAAAATGGTGTTTTTGTTTTTTATGGTAGCAGTTAATTTTACCAAAACAATTGTCCTGATCAAATATTTTTGTCACAATGTAAATTCAAAGTTGTGGTATAATGCACGTCATGAAGTTCTATCTCGTACGCCATGGCCAAACTGATTACAATGTCAAACACATCGTTCAAGGTTGGTCTGATGTACCACTCAATAGTGTCGGCAAGGAGCAAGCGGTTCAAGTAGCATTGATGATGTGTGATTATCATGTGGATGCTGTTTTTGCTTCGGATCTGTTGCGTGCCAAACAAACTGCCGAACCAATAGCTGCTAAGTTGGGATTACCAGTGACTTACAGTTGGTTGTTGCGGGAACGTTATTTTGGCGCTCTCGAGGGCACTGATAGTGACCAGATAGATTGGGATAAAGTCAATGCTAATGGACTGGAAATTCAAGCCCAAGGTGTCGAAAGCCGGGCTCACTTAGACGATCGCATTCGTCAATTTGTCAGCGACCTTCAACTTTGGCCCAATCCACCGCACTCCATTGTGGTGATCACTCATGGCGGTACTATGAATCACTTTTGTAGCTGTTTTCTGCCAAAACATGAGTTTTGTCATTTTAACAATACTCAGATAGTGGAATTGACGCTTGAGGATTAACTGTCAACCAAAACACGATATCATTTACCGATTCTTTATCGCGTTTGCTATCACTTCTGCCTGGGGAGACCACAAACGCGATACTAAATAACTAAAGGCTATAGTGTTTTGGCCGACGCGAAAAAGTTTTTCAATTAGACTTGAAAAGTTGGTGATGATAACGCAATCGCGCTGACTGCTACCGACATATGTACTGTTAAAATCGTGATATTATGATATAATCGCTCATATGACTCAGAATAAAGCGAGAGTAAAAAGACACTGGCACGTACTTGTGTTAGCTTTAATTATCGCGCTGGCAAGTTTTTTCCGACTCTGGCATTTAAACCAGCTACCTTATGCCCTTCACGATGACGAAGTCTGGAATGCCTATCTGGGCAAATTTATTATTTTAAATCATCAAGATGTCAACGGTCAGAAGTGGCCGTGGCTTTATTCAGATAAATTTGGCGATTATCCGCCAGTACTACCCATGTATTTATCTGGTCTCACCGCGATTTTTTTTGGCGACAATGCCCTAGCTGTGCGTTTGCCGATTGCCATTTGTGGCATTATTAATGTAATCACCGTTTATTTTTTGGCGAAGTTTTTATTTGCTGATACTCGAGCGGCACTGGTAGCCACTTTGTTTATGGCTATTTGCCCTTGGCACGTTATTCTCTCGCGCGCTACAGCAGAAAATATCGTTGCTACCAGTGTATTTTCACTAGGTATATTAGTGCTCTTTACAGCTTTGGAAAAGCAAAAAGTTTCTGGCAAACTATTGGTGTCATTATTATTGCTCCTGACTACTTATTTGCTTTATCCGAGTTATCGGGTGTTAATACCTTTATTTTTATTGCCGACATTTTTACTTACACCGCCAAAGTCATTAATTCGTCAATGTATGGTGACGGCTACTATTGTTGCTTTTGGCTTGACATTCATAATCGGCCACACTGATTGGGGCAAAGGACGCTATGATCAAATTTCTATCTGGACACATGGTGGTGAAATTGCCGGCAAGTCGCTTAATTATTCACTTGCCCTCGGTCCAGGTCGAGTTTTGGAAGCGAGAATTTTTAATAATAAATATGTTTTAGTAGCAAGAGAATTTTTGCGACAGTATAGCACCTATTTTTCTGCGCAGTTTCTTGCTGGCGAAGGGTTTATGGAGCCGAAGCGTTATCATCTGATTGAGCATGGAGTCGCTTATTGGTCATTGATTTTGGTAATAATTCTTTTTGTGTTGGTGCAAATTGTCAGACCCTACACACTACCACAATTGTCAGCAACTTTCAAACGTCAAAGGTGGCGGTATTTTTTGCTATTGTTGTGGTTTTTATTGATAGCGCCATTGCCAGCCGCACTGACACTCGAGGAAGTTCCCAATATTCATCGGACTCTAGGAATGGTTGTGGTTTGGTCTTTACTTTTTGGTTGGTTAACATGTCGGCTATTGGCAGCCAAGCTCACAAGACACTGGTTGATGATAGCCGCTGTTGGTCTCGGACTAGTATTTTGTAGCGAGGCGATTTATTTTTGGCACACTTACACCACATTGGACTATGAGAGTAATTTTATTTATCGCGATGATGCCAAAAAACTTATCAGCGAGTGGTTACTGGCCCAGCATGACGAGAAAATACCAATTCTCATTCCTCAAGCTGGCAATTTAATTCTTCATTACTTGTTTTTTGGTGGCAATTACGACCCATCGTTGGTGGGCCAATTTGAAGATGGCTTGAGCATTGAGGTCTTCCATCATTTACATCCAGTTTTTGATCCTTGCAAGCAAGCCCAAAAAATTCTCAAATTACAACCAAACGAAAAAATATTGGTCGTGAGTGAGCAAGACAATTGTGAAGGTTTGGTTTTGCGTGACAAAATTGTCAGACACAACTTGACCGATGCTTATTATATTTGGGAAGCAAGTCGCGAGGGAATATTGCCAGTCAACGAACTTTAGGACATCGTGTTTACCACTCTGCCTGAAATACCTGCGAAACGCGATATGAAATGGCCAAAGACTATCATGTTTGGGCTAGCGTGGGCCGCCAAAAGTGAGGATAAATTAATTTCAACGTGTTTTTGATAATATAGACAAAATTTGATCAATTTCACTTTTTTGTTAAACGCATGTTAAACGTATACATCTGGTTTTTAGTGACAGAAATGGGGTTTTTGTTTTTTATGGTAACGACTAATTTTACCACAACAATTGGCCTGATTAAAAATTTTTGTCAGTTGACACATAAAGCAGTGTCGCAATATTCTTTGCCCGCGCTCAATCGAGCGCGGGCAAAGACGAAACGAAATCAGGAAAAGTATTAAGACTACAAAACTAAAGTTTGGTAATACGAGCAAAGCCATGACCACTTTTAGCACAATCTATTTGGGGATCACTGCTAACGCAGGTATTACTAATTGTATATGTTGATTCTTGTTCGGAACTGTCGCAAGCGTAGCAGCTCATATGTTTAGCCGACAAATTCACATTAGCAATATAGCCAGAACCGCCGCCACCGCCATAATCAGTACTATTTGTGCTTGCACTACCACCATAATAGCCACCACCACCAGCTCCGGCATTTTTATTATTTCCGCCCTTACCGAATGAACCTGCGTAGCTGCCAGTAGCGCCACCGGCTGTTTGGCTACCTCCAAAACCAGTATTGCTCGATGATGTGCCACCAATGTAGCCACCACCACTTCCAGCGATATCAGCGCTATCATTGGCTGCACCGCCACCCGCAACAATTAAAATGCGATTATCAGTAGCGTGGCTAGACAGTGTTGACAAAACACCCGAATCTAATGCGATGTGCGTCGCACCTCCGCCGCCAAACTGTCCAGAACCTCCGCCATTATAGCCACCAGTGCTACCGTTTGCCTTGCCACCAACATTAATATGCAAAACAGTCCCTTGGGTTAAATTAATTTTCCCAACTGCGTAGCCGCCATAGCCAGCTTGACCGATACCAGCGCCAACTACTCCAGAAGAAGCATCGGTGTAGCCTTCAGCACCCCAAACTTCCAGTAAATATATACCGTTGCTAGCAATAGTTAAAGTTTGTTCGCTGCCAGTATAATTATACTCATAAATATTATTGATGTTCACACAAGTGTCAGTGGAAGGGTTGTATTGATTGCTTCCGGTGCAAGTAGCGATACATTTACCATAAGTACTTGAATACTCATAATTTGTTTTACAGTCACAGGTCATCTTATTAGCATTAAATGTGCCATTGTCACCACAAACGGCGATACAGCTGTGATATTGTTCTGACCACTCGTAGCCGTTGGCACAATATTCATGAACGCAACGTACACTCGCCCCATTGGCTTTATTGAGCTTAGTAATACCAAAACGCACATTGTTATGATAAATACTATTGCTAATAGTTTCACTAACATTAGTAGCTGTCCAATAGTAATTATATATTGGTTCTTGAGTCAAACCGCCGGTAACTCCTGCTACCCCAGCAGGAATCACTGCATGCCACGAACCACTTTTGGTCCAAAACGTCAAGTCACTAGTGATTACACTTAAAGAAACATAATCATCTTTGCTGGGCAAATACCAACCATCAGGACAGATCCCTTTTCGTGGAATACTCGGTTGATAATTCTGTCCATAATGTGCATTATTATCCTGAACCGCTGCTTGATAACTGTAAAAATTACCTTGTAATGTCCCAGTACCTTCCAAACCATCATCATCGACTGTATCTTTAGCGGCACGACAATCGCCGTATAAACCATTGGCAATTCTATTACTTACACTGATTGCATTGGCCGCAGTTGTAATACACGTTTCATCCGCATTATATCCATAGCCACAATAAAATATTTTATCACAACCAGAATGATATTTAAGATTTGTTGTCATCCAGCATTTGCCATCAGCAAATTTACGGACTTCGTAAGTTTTACCATCTCTCTCATCCATAAGACATGGACCACTAGTATAAGCAGTTCCAGTTGGTGTTGTTAAACTTTCGCAATCACCAATTGACCAACGTTGCATTGTTGTTTGTGGATTTTTACAGCCATATTCTTTAATTGTCATGCAATTATTAGTACTAGAAGCAAATAGCTGTCCGCTTGGACACAGGCTGGTAGCCAAATATTTATTGACCCCCACCCTAACAAATTGAATACCACCCACTTGTACCACTTTGCCTACAGCAACATCTTTAAGTTTCATCGTTTGATTGCCCGAAGCAGCGAGCGTCAATTGCCTTGATAACATGAGAAAAATTGCCGCCAAAAAGACTCGCCCAAGTACTCTGGACATAGATGCCTTTCGTTTTTAGTTGTTACACCGGGATTTTTTGTTTGCGTATCACCTACTAAAAGTGAGCGATACAAGAACTGTCGTTCTCCCGGTGACACATCTAATACATGAACGGAAAGACGAATCGTGCACTAGAACCGGGTGAAGTATCACTCACCTTATTGCGCGCGCGATCCCAGAGATTACAAACCTCTAACCCGTTGTCCTCAGATTTTACCGATCTAGCTATTGCTTTTACCGTCTCCATCTTTAGATTTTCACTCAGACTCCTTCCGTTACTTCCTTATTAGATGTGTCAGTAGTATTATACCACATTATGCGACTTTGTGCCAAGCAGTTTTGGCTAGTATTGACCAACTAATTAAAAGTTTCAAAACACGATATCATTTACCGATTCTTTATCGCGTTTGCTACTACTTCTGCCTGAAATACTCACGAAACGCGATATCAAATGACCAAAGACTATCGTGTTTGGGCTAGCGTGGGCCGCCAAAAGTGAGGATAAATAAATTTCAACCTGTTTTTGATAATGTAGACAAAATTTGTACAATTTCACTTTTTTGTTAAACGCGTGTTAAACGCGTGTTAAACGCGTATATCTGGTTTTTGGTGACAAAAATGTATGTGCCTCGTTCAAAGTGTTGACGTTTCGCCAACAAATCTTTATAATGCGGATCATTAGCCTCATCGGGGTTGTTCGCAGCCATCACGATCATCTGTTCTCCATCGCAGTAGAGAACAAACTAGCATTTGTTCCCCAGTAGACTAGAGAAGTAAAAACATTGACAGCGGCAAATTGACAAACTGTCCACCCGGATCCAACTGCAGTGGCGACTGACTAACTGTTATCCCTAGGCTATACTTGAGATTGTGCCGCGCGATGCTAGCCGCTACTTGTTCACTGCCCTTAGTACCGCTACCCACCTCCAGCACCAAGGCTTGCTGCTTTTCGTGAATATCCACGATGAAGTCAGCACAGTTTTTGGCGGCATCATAGGTGAGAGCATATGAATAACCTCGCCGTGTCAGTAATTTTGTCAGATACATCGCCATCGTATCTTCACAAACTTTGGCGCGTAGATCGGCTGGTGTCAACGTCGTCCCCAATAAATTCAGATACATCGAGCGAAATGCCGGCGCAGCAAAGAGATATTTTGACGCCTTGCGTACCTGCACTCCCACATTGCCATACGGTGCCAACCGGTAGATCAAACCAGATAATTCCAGTGTATCCAGCATTTGTTGCAAGGTGGTGGGACTTAAGCGTAAATCATGGGCAACGTTATCAACGGCTGTAACATCGTTATTGGTAAGCAGATAAATCAATCGGGCAAACATATTCAGTGTTGCCGGACTAAAAGTCTGCAGTTGGGCAATATCTTTACCGATGATCGTATCTACGGTCTTTTTTAGCTGATCATAAGCAACTCCAAGATTGTGTAACCGCAGCAATGAAGGCAAGGTACCTATTTCCAAATATTTGTTGATCGTAATTTCTTGAGGAAAAGTGGCATAAAAACGACGTACCGGGCCTATACAACGCTTAAAATAGTACATCGCCTCCTTCCCAGTGTTGCTACCCAGCAAACCCTCACGCAGCTGCGCTGTCACCTCCAGTGGCAGTGTTTGGCGATGGATAAGCCGGACGTACTCACGGAAAGATAAAGGATAGATCGTTTCAAAAATCGCCCGCCGACTAATATCTGCATTCGTTTGTAACTGGAGAGCTGCCGAGCCAGTGGCAGCCACAAACACCCGTCGTGACCGATCATATAAGTTTTTGATAGTTATCGCCCAGTCTGGGTCATATTGCACTTCATCCAAAAAAATGTACACTGGCGGCCCGTTTTGGGTAAAACTTTCGCCCAACAGAGTTTCGTAAGCGGCTAACACTTGTCCTAGCGTCACTCCCAATTGGCGTGTCACCTCGTCCACCGATAGATAGATTTTGTGCAAAGGAGCAGCTTTGATCTGGTCGAGCAATTGCATAAGCAGTGTCGTTTTGCCCAAGCCCCGCAAGCCACTGATCACCAACCACCTCCAGGCAGCATTACCGGCTTCAAAAGCATCCAAGTGCTGTGCCAGGCGGCCATAGACATCGCGGCGTGGCAAGGGTGCGCCAGCATCGTCAGTTGTGTAATTAACACATCTAGCCGTCAGTTCCATCAGTTGACGTTGTAAATAAGCAGTGAGTTGATTTTGTGTCTCTTGTGTGATCATACCTTAGATTATACCACATTTTGTTCCCTAATACAATAGAGAACAAACTAGCATTTGTTCCACAGTATACTAGAGAACAAAACCATACGATGGTGCTAATTGCCCTCTGGTGTCACCTGCTTGTACATACGATCAGCGCGCAAAATTCTCACTAAAAATGAGACTGGAAACATAACGAGTCTCCTTATACAATAGTATTGTTACAAAGTACTAGAGAAAAGCCTAAGTTCCAACCTAAAACGCGACACTCAACACTAACATAAGATTATTTAAACAGTGTAGACAAAATTTGTACAATTTCACTTTTTTGTTAAACGCGTGTTAAACGTGTAACTATGGTTTTTGGTGACAAAAATGTGGTTTTTGTAATTTATGGCAGTGGTTAATTTTACCAAAAACAATTGGCCTCATTAAATACTTTTGTTAGTTGACACACACGACAGTGTCGCGATATTCTTTGCCCGCGCTCCAAGAGCGCGGGCAAAGATGAAACGAAATAAGAAAAGTATTAAGACTGCAAACTTAAATGCCTAAATAAACAGACAGCTGGGTGATGCGGGCGGCACCATGACCAGTGTGACCCAATTCTTCCTCGCCACTCGGAGCAAGAAAAATTTGATCACCCGCAATGGTCTCGGCATTAGTCAAATAATAATCACTGCCCGCTATCCAATTGACTGTGTCGGCATCTTAGCCATTATTTTTTCCAGTAATCATAGTTGTCTTTGGTGTAGCCGCCAATGACGCTGACTTCTCTTATTTTCCTTTCGCATTAAGATTGACTCGCATGCTATGGTGTAAACAAGATTTGCAAGGTCTCAGGTCTTACCGTTGATCATCATCGATGTCTCTATGCTCACGCAATGAGAATTAAACCCCAATTCCATGCGGACATATTCAAGTGAAACACAGGCAGCTAAAACAATAAAGCCTTGCGCAATAAATATTCGTGTAAATTGTTGATATTCAATTATACCTGGTTTGAGGTGTTTCTTGTTCAAGTAAGAGCTGACAAAAATAAGCGCCGGCATCGCGAGCAAAACCATAAAGTGACCCACATCATCGATTAAAATATTGCATTGTACCTGTAAATATGGCAATGCCCAAACTGGCACTAATCCAACTAGTAGCAAATAAGTAGTTGACTGCCTAATGAAGCGAAATAATTTTTGGTTATCGATCTTTGTAATTTTTCTCTTTGAATGCCATGATAGCGAAGGTATTAATTTGGAAAATAATAGGTATAAAACCAAAGGTGCAAAGGCAAGAATCAGAAAACCCATTGGGTAGTAGACACTATATGCCATCGCACAGATAAACATAGCTGCCAACACAAAAACTATTCGTAAAATGAATTGTAAAAACGACTGTAGCCAGTTGTTAAGCTTGGTTTTGTGCGTGAGATAGGCACAAGGCCATTCTGCTACGAGAAGTCCCAAATTAATATAAGGTGTTAAAAAGATCGCCAAATACATAAGTCTGTTTATGATCAGAACAGCATTATCTAGTGGACTGACACCAGCTAGGCGAATGCCCGATGACGACTGACTAACTCGATTAAGAGCATCGACGTGCCACTGCCAGAGTTGCAAAATAAAGAAAGCATAGATAGCAAGACTAAAACATAAAACAAATATTTTAAATTTACCATTCTTCCTCATAAACCATTGCTAATTATAGCACATGTTCAAATGGTTTAAAAGTTGCCAGAATAATTTCTAGCAAATATTCTAAGATGTGATAAATATTGCTCATTTAGGTGGTTTCATCACTTGCCAGTCAATAAACTTTTCTCCTGTATTTGTACTGCAAATTTTTTTCTACCTGAAAAATTAATTTCTTATGCAATGGTCATGCAAAATTACTCCCACGTGTGGCAAAGCGTATCGACTCATGCGAATAGTAGTCAACCAGTTTGTCTATTTACAAATCATAGTAAAGCGCAATGTCTTTTTGCCTTTTTGACCTGCCCCATTTTTACAGCTTGCTATCATGAACTGCGCCTGTTTTGCATTTTATCATTTTTGTTAAACGCGTGTTAAACGTACACATCTGGTTTTTGGTGACAAAAATGGGATTTTTGTTTTTTAGCATCTAGTAAGTTTTTGTGATATTTGGTGAAACTAATAAAGAAATTGCGAGAATGTATCGCAAAAAAGATTAAGACAAATCATTCCTGCAAAAATTGCGACAATAAAATATAATTTGATATGTTACAATACCGACATTTCGCAGTCGCGTTGGCCCTGGGTTAAGTCTGCCGGGGAGATCTCACATCAAGACAACAGATAGTTGTCATAAAATAAAAAGAAAGAACAATATGCAAAATATAGCACTTGAGCACATCCATACTAAAAATATCGTTGACGACGCCCGGCAAATCATTCAAACAGCTCGGGCTAATGCCACTAGAAGCATTGACTTTAATCGCGTGCAAATGTATTGGTGTTTAGGTCGGCGAATTTTTGAGGAAGAACAACAAGGCAAAGACCGGGCAAATTACGGCACATATCTAATAAAAAAGCTTGCTAATTCCTTAGAAAAGGAGTACGGTAGCGGTTTTTCCGAACGGCAATTAAAATTTTGTCGTCAGTTTTACCGACTTTACCCAATTGGGAACGCAGTGCGTTCCCAATTGAATTGGACTCAATATCGTTTGTTAATCCAAATTTCTGACCCCGACAAACGTGAGTATTACGAACTCGAGTCGGTCAACAATTCCTGGACAGCTCGAGAAACAGAAAGACAAATTAACAGTCAACTTTACGAGCGACTTCTTCTGAGCAATGATAAAGAATCTGTTTTGGCGATCGCCAGAAAAGAACGCCTTCCTGATAGACCGCAAGAGGTGATTAAAGACCCAATGGTGTTAGAGTTTTTAGGACTTGATCGTCAAGCCTCTTACTACGAAAAAGATTTAGAAAGCGCGATTATTTCGCATCTAACTGATTTTTTGTTAGAAATGGGCAAAGGTTTTTGTTTTGTAGCGCGCCAAAAAAGAATCATCATAGAGGATGACGAGTTTTTCATCGATTTGGTTTTGTACAATCGATTACTTAGATGTTTTGTCATTGTGGAACTCAAAACTGGAAAACTTACTCACCAAGATCTCGGACAGCTACAAATGTATGTCAACTACTATGACCGCCAAGAAAAACTACCACAAGAAAATGACACTATTGGTGTCTTACTCGGGACAAGCAAAAATGACACCGCAGTCAAAATGACTTTACCAAAAGACAATCAAACAATTATGACTGGTGAATACCAGCTTTATTTGCCAAGTACTGAGCAATTGGCGAAAGCAGTCGAAGAAGTCAAGCAATTAGCGCAGTTCAGTTTTATGTAGACAAAATTTGATCAATTTCACTTTTTTGTTAAACGCGTGTTAAACGTACACATCTGGTTTTTGGTGACAAAAATTGGATTTTTGTAATTTTACAAGTAGATAATTTTGTAATATTAAGCTCTACCCTATCGCCCGCCTTATCTTCAATGTCTTCAAATACTCTTTTTGTTCGACTGTGAGGCGGCGACTTTCGAGGGCTTTTTGGATAGCTTTGTTGTGGGTCCAATCGTCCAAGCGTTTTTCCTTGAAAAAAGGCAGAGCGCTATCATACTGCTCTGCCAAAGCCGTGGCAAAATACCAAGCAATCATCATCTCGATATAGTATTCTTGCGACTTGACCGTTGCCACTAACTCAACTAGAGGCAGACTAAACATTTCATCCAAAAAATGTTGCATTAACAGCCTGATGGCAAAACGAACAGTATATGTCGCTTCAGACTGAATCCACTGGTGAATAAACGGAAGGAGGCGTTCGGATTGTTTTTTGAAAACCTTTGGCGAGAGTTGATCGCAGGTAGCCCAGTTATCAATGTGTGGCAAAAACACTTCTACTTTAGATACGCATTTGTCAAAGTCTTTTTCTAAAGAAATAATAAAAGCGTGAAGTTGATCTTCGTCAAAATACTGATGTGGCAGATTTGACAAGAAATCTCTAGCATCGTTACCTTGATACATTTTTTTAGCCAAAGTTCGCAAAGCCGGAGTCCTAACACCAATAATCCGTTCTGGCACAAGCGTGGGGATGATCTTAGCTTGCAAAGCAGCATATTTTTCGTCGCGCAAGCGGAATAATTCGGCTCTGATTTCAGATGTAGTCATGATACTTAAACCATAATCAACTTTTATCACTTTGGGCGATACTTTTTTGCTCAAGCAAGTGTATTATATCACCAATTTGATTAATACCCGTGCGCACGCTGCACACGTTATGAGAAAGTTTTTGGTTGAGAGTATATATGTATGTTAAGCACTAAAAAGTTATCGTATTCGGAATAGAAATAATAAAATGAATAACAAAAAATAGTGCTAGAGTCAGTACTGCGAACCAAACTGTATCTTTAATTTTTTCCTTGTCAATAGTAATAGCACTAAAACTCTTTATGTTTTGATATTGTTTGTACATACAAACATATAATGGAATCATAATTATTGCCAAGACACATAAAGCAAATACAGAATTAGTAAAACTCTGCTGCACAACAGAATAATTCGGAAAACTACTTCCCAACAATCTAAACGACACTGGGATTAAGAAAACTAAAGTAATATTAATCATGCATGCTAAAAAATAGCAATCCATTAGCAAGGCCATAAAATATAGTCGCACCAGACTTTGTTTTGGTAGTTGTTCTTCGCGTCATTAAACTAGCGATTGATATTAACAAAATGCCTAGAACATTACATCCCATACCGAGTAAAGGCATATAATGTCTTATTATATTATTTTCCAATACAGTACTAACTATACTTGCGCATGAAGGCACTAAAGACTCTTCAAGGAATTGATCTATTTGAGGACAGTTTCTATATGTCTGCAAAAGCACATATGGTATAACATAACCATCAACCAAATGAAATACTAGCAACAATAAACCGATTATTAGTGCTAGTCTTATTGCCAGCATAACTCCTAATTTATTGTCATTGCGCATTGTTGCGTTCCCTTTATTTTCAATTCTCAGTCTACAGCTGTTGGGGTAAACTCTGACAGGAAGTCCACAACCCAACTGCTTGAGGTTAATTATAGCATGATTGGGGAGTTTTTGAGGAAGAGTATTTAAAGCTACTATGGGCAAATATTTGAGTTAAGTAAAAAAACGTGGGGTTTTACATTATTTTTGGCGGTATATACGTAAAATTGGCATTATTTTGCACTTTTTGAGTGCTAAATCTCGATATTTACCAGTGTTTAAACAAAAAAGTGCAGTTTTATCTGTGTGAGATTTTATTTAACTCACCTTTATTGAACAATTTTTGTGTTCAAGTGTGAGACATGTTAGTTTACCCTACGAAAGAAATATCGTGAATCTGCATGCAAATTTGACACAATTATAGTCATGATATATAATGAAAAAAATGAAGAACAGTCAATTATTAAGTAAAAATTTTCGATTTCTTGTGTTTTTGTTTATTCTCGCTACTTTAATTTCCATGATGTATTTATACTATCACCATAATTTCTACGTTAATAACAAAGAAGCTGAGATAACGATGACAGAAGTTGCCGAAGCGTCACTACCACATTACATGTCAGATCAACCTAATGCAGCTGATGAAGATCAGGGAAACAGATTTGGTTTGGGCGTAGTTGGCTTCATTTTTGATAATTATCTGTTTACAACTTTTGATAATGATATCGTAAGAATCAATCTCAGTGCTCAAGAGTTGGAAAGTCAGGAACATCTTACTCTTGATTTTTGGAATAACTTGTTACAAGACGAAAGATTTACTGCACGTATACCTTATCATATTAATTCGGATACAAATGATGAGATTGTTTTGAGCAATGGGCACGGCAGCATCATCGCGCAAAGAATAATTAATCTTGGCAATAATGGTGAAGAAGGATTTACTGGCCATGGAATAATGCTGCAAAAAGATTCTGGATTATATATTGACATTATAAACGATCAAGGTCTGCACTCACTCTATCACTTAGCTTACGGTGGTGCTAATCCTCTTCTTTTGAGCGATCAAATTTCAGGACAGCACCCTTTAATCACTGAAAAAAGAATCGGTGATGAAATCGCAATTTTGTTCACTTATCGAGACCGTCGCTTGGAAGACAAGTTTCCTGAAGAAACACACAATGCTTATCTGTATTTACCCACTGAAAAGAAATTTGTCGTGCTATTTGAATTTTATGATTTTATTGGGCAAGATGCGCAAGGAAATATATATGCCCGCGAACCAAACTCAGGTAAAATTTACCAATGGCAATTAGACATGTCAGATCATGATGTGCGTATAAACTATTGGTCGACTGCGCTTCCAAAAAGCATGAATGCACATAGTTGGGATTCTGATTATAGATTGGTCAATAATACTATGTACTTCCTTTCTGATGATAAAAAAATGTACATCATCTCGTTGGAAAATCGAGAAATGAAACTCCTTTACAATTTTAATGATTTTTTTACCAACCATAAATACAATATTGATAATTGGTATGTTGAGCGAATTAAAGATGGTCGGTTTGGGATTTGTTTGTGTAGCTTTGAGCATATGAATGAAAACAATCAAAACAGCTTTTATGATCTCAATACTCGCGAATTTATCGAAGACATTGACGACTGTTTTGGCCACGCGCACGCTTGGTTTTGTGGTTAAAAAGCCGTTGCAATTAGAATTGATTGACTGGACAAATAACATTGGCTATCCAAATAATCTGTTTAGGTCTCAGGTCTGGCGATAAGTGAGAGGCACGAAACAGGTGTGGATTATAATACACAAAAACCCTCCCCCACTTTGTCAGTGAGAGAGGGCGAAACGAAATAAGAAAAGTAGTAAGACTGCAAAGCTAATGATTGTCAGTGTCAGGGTGTATTTCCTAGGAGGCACCGAACTGAGAAGCCACCCCACTTCGCACATGCACCCGTGTAGCTGAAATGATCACCACGAGCGTCCATGATGTAAGCGCCTGAATTGGAAGTTCTTTCATTAGTAGAAGACCACCATTGTGAATGTTTGTCCTGATAATACACCATGCTGGAATTTGCACCACCGCCGGTACCAGCGAGAGTACTCTTACCAGTGGCATTCCAAGGACTGGGTGCCTCACTAACGTTATCATCACCAGTGCCACCAGTTTTAGTCACACGGAAAAATTTTTTTTGAGAGTTAACTGCGTCAGCAAGTCGATACCATTCACTAGCATTAGAGTCCGTGGGCACATGCCAGCCCAGTGGACAGATATCGTGAGTGGCCAGTCTTTCTTGTAAGCTAGCACTATCACCAGCATTGGTAATCTCTGGAAGAAGCGAAAACCGCTACCTCACTAAAAGATTATGCTCGGACCGACTTGCGTCATCCGCTTCTTTTCACCTTTTAGTGATCTTCACATTAATTCTATTTTGAAACAAAAAAATACGAAAGCATATAATAAACAGCGTGAAGTTTACCAGGCTTGTAGCAAAACGTCAGTAATACCGTATCCGACTCTCATTGGATTGTGTGATGATAATGAGTGCTAAGTGTTAGTCTCAAATGTAATGGCATCACATCTTACCTTGACAGCTGAGCGGGTGTATGATTAAATATAGGAGTATGCTAAATAAGTATTCCAAATTCTTAGTTGTTGTAGTTGTTTCTTGATTTTGTACAATTATGATTGCTATGCTTCTACAGTTGATGTCTTTCAAAGAAAATGAACACAATCAAATTGCTAGTCTTAGTGAAACAGCTATTGATGGTAGTGGTATTGTGGAAAATACTAGTGATAATCAGCATCCCGCTAATCAAGTAGAAGAACAAGAAAACGATGCGCAAAAAGAATCACTGCCATCCACATTAACCGTTAGCGATATTGAATGGCAAGGTTATCAACTTGCTGTTTATGATCGTTCTTACTACAGCGATGAATACGTTCCTTTTGTTCAAAATGATGGTACTACCATTCAACAACAAATAGTTGAATCAGAGCAAATATTAGTTGGGTTTCCAAAAGGAATAGTACCGATAGCTTCCAATATTAGTCAAGCGAAAGTCATTTATAACTTCGGTGCTGTCAACGGTACATCATTTAATGATATATCATTTTATCAAATTGATGATGACATTTACTTGAAACGAAGTTGTGTTGATTGTATGGGAAGTGAAGCAATTTATCGATTGACTGAAGATGGCCAAATGATGGAGGTTTTGGCGCCAATCGGTGTCATAATTAGTGGCGATCCTGAGTCCTTATTTTACGACTCGCACACTGATGCCAAAAATGCCAAATTTATTGTATCTGGAGCCGGTGAGGCATGCGCCGGTATAAACCAAGTTTATTATTATTCGCCAAACTCTAATCAAATCCTCATGGTTGGAGAATTTGACATTAGAGATGGTGACAGAGATCGTTATTTGACGATCGACTCAAATGACCGAATTATTACTGCAAGCGCACGGCCAGTAGTAAAAGGCGACGGCAGTAATTGTAGTATATATGAATTGACAGCGATCAAGGCAATTACTGTTGATCCATATACCAATCAACAAAAAGAGGAAATTCTACTTCCAGATTTACCAGCCGTTCATGAAAATTTCGTTAAAGTATTAGACCGACAAACGATCGCTTTTCTTAAAGATAGCGTAGTTTGGCATTATGATTTAGTATCTGGACAATTATCAGAGTTGATTGATATTAGCGATTTAGATCGCCAATATGCACCCAATAGTCAATGTCGGAATTATTATCTTTTTCAAGAAGAGAATAGCAATTACAAATGGAAAAGATTTTGTCAAAATGATGAAGGTGAGATTGGTTATCTTGTCTTTCTTGATATGAAAACTGGTCTAATAAGTCAATCGCGTTTGGAAAACAGTTCCGATGCAAAACATGTTGAATATTAGTGAATGACAACTTTTTCAAGATCTTTCAAGATTAAGTTCATAGTCAAGCTTGGCGCCAAGTTCTCAATTTAATCAACAGCCAATTGTGTTTTTAATTACTGAGTATACACACGTTATAGCCACGTCGTAGCCACTCATCGCGATTTACAATTATTTTTGGTAATTTCTCCACAAGTTGTGGAGAAAACTGGCGGGAGATCCGAGCCCAGTTACTAGAGGTTGATTATAACATGATTAAGAAGTTTTTACAGCGGGAAAGTGTGTGGAAGTAATTATCAAATGATTAATTACTATAGGTATTGACAAAAAATTTAATTTGTGATAAAGTGGATATATGTTAAACAAGAGGAATCAAATTATAACAAACACTGAGGCTGTAAACTTCACTATTGATGAGTCTGGATTATATGCAATTACTATTATCGCTCGATGTGAAAAAACACAGGAGCTGAGAATTGAAGTTGATAGCCAATATTTTAGAGAAATCAACCCAAGTAAATATGTCCAAAAATACAAAATTCCACCTTCTTGGAATGGAAATTCGCTTTTGGGTGCCGCACAAATAAACATTTTTATTGTTAATTTAAACAAGGGTAAACATTCTCTGTCTTTCATTCCTAAAGGCCAAGCAGAAATAATTAATTGGAATTATTCGTCAATAAATAAAGATAAATCCGAGTTTGCATTTAATTTACAATCTGAGTATCGTAATATCCAGCCATGGATAAATTTTATTCTTGTTGACATGCCCCTGGACTCAATAGTAGCAACAGCTACCACTTCATGGTATTGGCATGACGGAGACGATTTACAGCTGAAAATTGATGGAAGAATAAGGCAAGGTAAGCACAGTGAAAAGAATAAAAACTGGCTCTGGCACGCTTTATGCGGAATGAGTGATAGATCGCAAACTTTTGATTTAATGACTCATCTACACAAAGGGCGACATACGATAGAATTCATTGCCGATGGCAAACCAACATTACACAATGTGACATTACGTTTTTTTGGTGATAAACATAAAGAACTTAGTTTTAGAGAAAAAATGATTGACGAGTCCGTTAGACGTGAATTCCCAAATGCTCAGAAGCTTGATTGCTATACAGAATACTATGGAGTTAAAAACAAACCAGCTCTAATAATTTATAACGGTGGCGAAGAGCCAAAAGCAACAGACTATCGTGTCTATTATTGGATTAATCCCGGGTGGATACCAATTTATTTGTATGATAAAAACCATAAAAGTGAAACCAAATTTGATCTAGGCATTAATATTGAACGCCCACAGCCAGATGGCGCCCAACCTCTACCTGAGGGTTGGCTAGCTTTTAATATAGGCACCACACTGCGAGTGCTCTATACTCCTTTTGATATTTGGGATTGGAATGACGATACTCGCTGGGCAGTATATAAAGTAAAATAAATTTATGCAAGTCGATTGGTATTGGGTGAGTGCATTGCCCACAGCAATGTGGAGTGCGGTGGCATATTTGCCATTTGTTATGATCTGTTTTGCCAATTCATTGATATTGCCTTTGCCGTGGCAAATTAAAACATCTGGTAAGAAAATTTGCTACTTGGGTTGGTTATTATTTGCAATGATGACAACTGCATTTCAAACGGGAATGTGTTTATTAACTTTTAGAGAAAGTGATTGGACGCTTGATGAGAAATTATGCATTTATTTTAATCTAGTAGTCTTTGACATTGTAATATCCTACATGATATTAATGTTTGTATGTTTGATTTTCAAACAGTTTAGAAAAACAAGATTATTAAAAATAATCATTAGATTCTTAACTTATTTAATTTGTTGGTGGGGCGTACTTGAATTGTTTATATTACCAAGCCTAATAAATCATTG
Organism: bacterium; assembly: GCA_017431625.1. Classification (GTDB taxonomy): domain Bacteria; phylum Patescibacteriota; class Microgenomatia; order UBA1400; family PJMF01; genus RGIG2560. Next base: position 53,728 of record JAFRKQ010000009.1, read on the forward strand.
AATGCTTTAACTTAATTTTCCAGACACTGTCTGGCGAATTATTTGTGGTCCCAGTGTTAAATTTACTTGACACACCATTTCGTTAGTATACGCCGGTATTTGTGAAACACAATGCCGCAAGCAATTAATATACCCTCTATATATTAATGCAAACTAAAAAAATGACCAACTCTCAAAAACCTTTGCTCGAACCCGACAAAAACCTTGATCAATCAGATAATAATTCGTCAAATTCTGGAGAAAATCCTCTCAGGGGTGATCTCTGGCGGGAGATCCGAGCCCAGTTACTAGAGGTTGATTATAACATGATTAAGAAGTTTTTACAGCGGGAAAATATGTGACAATAATTGTCAAATAATTTATTATTATAGGTATTGACAAGAAAGTCATAGTGTGGTATAAATAATGTCTATTAAATATAAGAAAGACAAAATGACCAAACAATTAAAATCGCTGACGATTTTGGACAAAGATTACATTAGTTGGATCGATGAATTATCTTCTCGTTATCGCCAAAGTCAAGTAAAAGCAGCAGTTAAGGTCAACACTGAAATGCTGCGGTTTTACTATGATTTGGGGAAAGACATTGTTACTCTCAAAGCTGAAAGCAAATGGGGCAGCGGTTTCATGAAAAATTTGAGCCACGACCTGAAACTTAAAAATCCAAGTGCTGCATGTTTTTCTTTGGTTAATTTACACTATATGAAGAATTTTTACTTGCTATATCACTCATTAATAGATTTTTCTTCCAAAAATGATGAAGAGCTTGTGAATACTCTAATTGTTCAGCAACTTGCTGAACAATTAGATCAGGCAGACTTTTTCCAGCAAGTTGCTGAAAAAATTAAAAGTGACATCTTTTCGACCCCTTGGGGTCATCATATGATTTTGATTGATAAATTTAAATCAGAACCAAATAAAGCTCTGTTTTTTGTCCATCAGACGGTAGACAATGGTTGGAGCCGTGACATGCTACTTAATTTTATTGATACCGATCTATACGAAAGGCAAGGGAAAGCGCTGACGAATTTCAAGAGAACCCTGCCAGACGTCAATAGTGATTTGGCACAAGAAATCACCAAAGATCCATATAATTTTGCTTTTACTGGTATTACCAATAAATACAATGAGCGTAAACTGAAAGATACTTTATTAACCAATATCGCTCAGTTTTTGATTGAACTTGGCACTGGTTTTGCCTATGTGGGCAAAGAGTATCGGCTGCAAATTGGTGACACTGAAAAGTTTGTTGATTTGCTTTTTTACAATCTGAGTCTATCTTGTTATGTTGTGATTGAAGTTAAGATTGGCAAATTTGATTTTGCCGATTTAGGACAACTTGGTGGTTACGTAGTTTCATGTAATAGGTCGTGATAACCCTACCATTGGCCTTTTGATTTGTAAACAAAAAGATAATATAGTGGCTCAATATGCACTCGAGTCTAGTAGCCAGCCTTTAGGGATTTCTGAATACGAATTACAGAAATTGTATCCAGAAAAAGTTGAAGGAACGGTACCGACAATTGAGGAGATAGAAAAGAAATTAAAAGAAAATAACAATGATTACGATAAATGAATGATTCTATGTCTCAAAAATATGATTTCAGTCAAACACATGGAGAGTTGAATCCAACTTTGCCGACAAAAGGTTTTACTAATGAACAAATAGAATCCGGCAACATGATAATCAAATCGACTTCCAGAGACAATGAAAAGTAATGTAATTCTATGTCAAATAAGCCACCATCTATCGCCCAAACCCTTGCTCAAACCCACTCAAAACCTTGATCAATCAGATAATAATTCGTCAAATTCTGAAGAAAATCCTCTAAGGGGTGACTTCTGGTTGAAAGTCCGCACCCAGTTACTTGAGGTTGATTATAGCATGATTAGGGAGTTTTTGAAACGGGAAATGTTGTAACAACATATATCAAATAATAATTCGTTATAAGTATTGACAATAAAGTCATAGTGTGGTATAAATAATTCTAATTATGTCGACAGAGCAACGAAAGAAAGTGGGCAAATCAATACAGGCAAATGGCAGTGGAGCGATTTTCCCTATTGCTGAAAATCGTAAAGATATGCCGTCTGGTTATGAACATTTTATCCAAGAAATCATTTCTGATATTAAGCAACAGAAAGTAAAAACATTCTTAAATGCCAATACCGACATGATTTGTTTATATTGGAGAATTGGTAAACGAGTTTTAGAAAAACAGAATAAAGAGGGTTGGGGCGCTAAAGTGATAGACCGCATGGCTGTTGATTTAAAAGAGCAATTTCCAAATTCCCATGGATTTTCTCCGCGTAATATCAAATACATGCGTAAATTTGCTCAAACTTATCCAGACATTAAATTTGTGCAACGGGTCGTTGCACAAATTCCTTGGCGAACGAATATAAGCCTAATGGAAAAATTGCATGATCAAGATAGTCGTCAGTGGTATGCTCAAAAGACTTTGGAAAATGGTTGGAGTCAAACAATTCTTGAACTACAAATTGACAGTAGGTTAATTGATAGAGAAGGTAAAACTGTTAATAATTTCGCCAAAGCATTGCCAACGCCTGATTCTGATTTAGTTAATTATGTCTTCAAAGACCCATATATTTTTGACTTTTTAGGTACTGATGCTCCACGCCGAGAACTTGAAGTTGAGCAAGAATTAACAGAGCATATCCAAAAGTTTTTGTTAGAGCTGGGGCAAGGATTTGCTTTTGTGGGTCGTCAAGTCCACTTAGAAATTGGCGACCATGACTTTTATCTTGATTTGTTATTCTATCACCTTAAGTTACGTTGCTATGTTGTTATCGAGTTGAAAGCCTGTGAATTTCAACCAGAATTTATCAGTCAACTGAGTTTTTATCAAAACGTCGTTAATGACCTTTTGCGATCCCCAGAAGACAAACCAACAATTGGTTTACTGTTAGTTAAAGGCAAAAACAAAACCGTAGTTGAATACTCTCTAGAAGGATACACCAATCCCATTGGAATAGCTGATTGGAATGAAAAAATACCTGCTGCTATTCCTAATGATATTACTAGTAGTTTGCCAACCATTGAACAGATAGAGAGAGAATTGAATAGCGAGAAATAAATGATATAATCTAAGCATGTCAAAATTAATCTGTGGTTTTCTCATAGGAATAGTTGTCTTATAGCTGGTGTATTTTGCAAAACCTTTATCTTTTTTCAAACCAAATCCAACTCCCATGTCATCGACATTTTATTCTAGTCCAGAAAGAAGTATTAAAACAAAGAGTGTTAGCTCTGATCAGCCAACGATTGATTCGGAGATTATATTTTGGGCATGACTGCTGACGATGTGCTTTTGGTAGGTACGGTTGAAGAGGTAGACGAGAATTATAATGGTGACTTTACACGAATTGATGCAATTAGCCTAGATATAGAAACTCAAGAAGTAACCAGAACTACTATTGTATCTGGCGAGGAATTATTAGGTGTTAGCACTAATGACGTTGAGGTAAATCGTGCAAACAGTTACTTTTTAATACATAAAAATGGAGAAGTAAAACAATACGATGTGACTATAGACTCGTTATAGAGTTCTGGCACTCGTTGCACTAATTCGAAAAATGGGGTTGAGTGTTCTTTTTGTTGATGACATGTTTTCCTCAAGCAAATTCATCAATTTGTTCTTGTAAGTGTTTGAACACCAAAGCCACTAAATAACCATCAGCAATCGCGTGATTAAGTCGGACTGTCACCGGCATCAGCAACTGGCCGCTTTCTTCTCGATACTTACCCCAATTCACGATAGGCGGGAAAAATAAGTGTCCGTCTGGCAATTCCAAGTGAAGCGCATCATAAGACAACCATGGAATAAACGAGGCGTCAAACCAATTGGGATGATTGGTCATATCTAATCCGTATTCTCTGGTGTGTTTGGCTCGTTCCACATCGCGCAAAGCAGCTGAGTAAAATTTTTCATAATTCTCATAGTATCTTGTATACACGGGCGTGCAAGTTTCCGTGTCCTCATGAAACACATATTGAGTCGGATTAATGACGTCATAGCAGATTAGTTCATTAGTTTCGTACAGAAAACTCATTTTATAATCGTCACGAGAATTGAGGACTTTACAAAGCAGATAGAGGAAGTTGATGTAAAACTTTGTATGAGTTTTTTGAGAGTATTGTACTAGCGGTGTGACATTTATCTTTGCGGTTATGCTGATAGAGCACTTGCAATCTTGAGTAAAATGGCGATAAACGCCAGCGCGGTAGTATTTTTGCGGGTCAATAGTTTTGTAGTTTTTTGACATACATCAACATTCCTGTCAACTGACGAGTATTCTCTGGTGGGTGCCCAACGGGACTCGAACCCGCGGCCTTCGGGACCACAACCCGACGCTCTAACCAACTGAGCTACAGGCACCATCTCAAAAAGCAGACAAGTGTATTATACCACAAAAACCATCATTTTAGCTGACATTTTTTACTGTTCACAAAATTTACTCAATAACATCATTTTGTTAAACGTTTGTTAAACGCTCACCTCTGGATTTTCGTAACACCCAAAAACAGAAAATATTATAGGATATTTACAATTTTTCTACAATTGTGGCCACCAAGCACCGATTTCCTCCACTCCAGTCAGCAGCATCACCACCCGGTCCACCCCCAGTCCTATCCCAGCATAAGTGTGGCCAGATTTTTGCATCCGAGCAATATCCGCCAACATCCCCTCATCAAGAGGCGGCGCAAACTCACCACGCCGCTGGCGCGCGACAATCTCCGCGTCAAAAAGAGCGCGAATAGCGGCTGCATCTAGCTGTTCGCTATTGCCATTGCCCAACTCCATGCCACCTACATAGACCTCAAACCGCTCCGCCAACCACGGCCGATCACGCCGCGGCCGACACAAAGGCGACAGGCAGGCAGGAAAATCAAGCAAAAAAAACGGTTCACTTGGCAAAGTCGGTTCAATTTCATTGAGAAAGAGTTGGTTGAAAAGTTGCTCCCAGTCACTCCCCTCAGTCTGATAACCGCGATCGCGGGCCAATTGTGTTATTGCTGACAAGTCCAAAATTTCCTTAATTGATACGCCAAATTTCTCTTGCCAGAGCGCTTCCACGCTCAACGTGCGCCAGCGCGACCAATCGTATTTTTGACCTTGGTACTCAATCGCAGTCTTTCCTGTCAGTCGTCGCGTCAGAAAGCACAAAAGCTCACGTGTATCGTCCATAATTTGCTGATAGTCACAATCCACCCGGTACCACTCCAACATCAAAAACTCCGGGTGATGTGTTGGCCCCACCCCTTCGAGATTGCGGGCGCAATGCCCGATGCTATAGCAATCCCCTGCCCCTAAACTTAAATAATGTTTCATCGCCCGCTCAGGCGACAGTGGCAAAAAAAGCTCGCTACTGACACGCTCCTGACCCAGATAACGATCCCAACGTGTCACAAAAGGATAAATCGTCGGCTCGGCGGGCACGCCGGGTTGCAACACCGGACAAATCAGCTCTTGAAAACCACGCTCATCCAGCCAGGCACGAATCAGTTTGATGACCTGCATGCGGGCTACCTGTTGCTTATAATACACATTTTCTGATTGGTTTTTTCGCATTAACATCGTTGACTTAATTTATACAAAATAATTACTTTTTACCTACACATCACTATATTTACAATTGACGCAAAAACACAACTGTATATTATAATACACACTTGAGTCATCACCAAAGCATCTAGCCGCTGTAATTAGCGCCAACGTTAAGGTCACGCTTGCGCAAACGCAAGGACTTGGGTGTCACTTCCATGAGTTCATCCTTGGCAATATAAGCTAGTGCCTGCTCGAGAGAAAACTCACGAATGGGTGAAAGACGAATCAGAATATCAGCATTGGAGCGCACATTGGTCAGTTTTTTGCCTTTGCATAAATTGATCACGATGTCTTCTTTTTTGGAGTTTTCACCCACGATCATGCCAGCATAAATCGGCGTACCCGGAGTCACAAAGGCCACGCCGCGCTCTTCAAGCCGTTTGAGATCATAAGACAAAGCCTGGCCAGACTGCGCGGCAATAAACACCCCATTGCGCTGCCAAGTCATCTCTTCACCCAAAGGCCGATACTCCAAAAAAACTGAGTTGACTACTGCCAGACCAGAGGTTGCTGCCTGAAATTCCGAGCGGAAACCAATTAAATTGCGTGAGGAAATTTCGTACTCAAAACGCACCCCAAGTTTGAGGTTTTTCATCGTCCGGAAAATGGCCTTACGATCGCCCATGGCTGCCGTCACCGTCCCCACGTGCTCTTCTGGGACTTCGATGGTCAAAAGTTCCCACGGCTCGAGTGTGGTGTCACCGTCTTTTTTGTAAATCACCTCCGGCCGACCGACACTAAATTCATAGCCTTCGCGGCGCATGTTTTCGATTAAAATAGCCAGATGAAGCTCGCCACGACCAGAGACCAAAAATGATTCACTATTGGGTCCAGGACTCAGGCGCAAGCCGACATTACGTTCTAGTTCCTTATCAAGTCTGGCTTTCAATTGACGGGAAGTATTAAATTCACCCTCTTGGCCAACAAAAGGGGAGGTGGAGACCAAGAATTGCACTTGGATTGTTGGCTCCGAGATATTAATATGAGGCAAAGGCTCTAAGTGCTCCGGATCGCACAAAGTGTCAGAAATTTTGACCTCGCCAAAGCCTGTTAAAGCCACAATGTCGCCGGTTTGTGCCTCCTCAATCTCTACCTTGCCCAAGCCAAAAAACTCAAAAAGATATTCTACCTTAGCGGTCGTGACTTTTTGCGCGTCTTCACCGCGGACAATGGTGAGTTGTTGGCCTTTTTTGATGTGACCACGATTGACTTTACCAATGGCAATTGAGCCTTTGTAATCATCAAAATCAATATTACTCACTTGAATTCTTGAAGGGCCAGCCAAAGCCTTTGGTGCCGGGATTTTTTCGATAATACCAGCAAAAAGTGGTGTCAAATCACTGCTATCGGTGATTTTCATCGAGCCATCAGCTTGAGTCTCCACTTGCCGGCCCGCAATCCCATCACGCCCCACGGCATAATACACCGGAAAGTCTAGTTGTGACTCATCCACCGCCAGATCAAGGAAAAGATCACTAATTTCATTGATAACTTCGCCCGCCCGCTGATCCTTGCGGTCAACTTTATTAACCACTACCAAGGGTTTGAGGCCGAGCTTAAGCGCCAGCGCCAGTACGAAGCGGGTTTGCGACAGCACCCCTTCAGAGGCGTCTACCAACAAAATACAGCCCTCAGCCATATTAAGGACCCGCTCCACCTCACCCGAAAAGTCAGCGTGACCGGGTGTATCAATGATATTAATCTTATAGTCCTGCCAGTGAACGGCCGTGTTTTTGGCCAGGATGGTCACACCCCGCTCACGCTCGATAGCGTTGTTGTCCATGATCGTGGTCTGAGCATTTTCTGCCTGGTGAGCCGCAAAAGTATGAGCTTGTTTGAGCAGACCATCAACAAGTGTCGTCTTGCCATGATCGACGTGAGCGATAATAGCGACATTACGGATTTTTTCGGTTGCAATCATAGCAGTTTCCTTTTTATTTTTTGACTCAAACACACCGGCGCCAGTTACCCAGCGCCGGCTTAACGATTTTCCTTCTAAGACGAACTTAATTTCTCGTGCATGCGCGCAATAATCTCTGGCGAGATATTCTTCATCTTCTTGAGACCGCGCAGACGTCGGCGCAAGCGACGATTGTCATTTTTGTTGTTTTTACGGACTTGAGAGGGGCGCAAGTGATATTGACGATCCTTGACGAGTGTTTGGATATCCATCGCCACCGTAATTTTCTTAAAACGTTTGACCATATCACCCACGGTTTCACTGCCGCGATTTTTGACTACAATTGTCATAAGTTATCACCTCCCTCTCGAGTACGCCAACTTTTTTACTAACAGTAGGGTATTATATCACAAAAATCTTAATTTTAGCGGGCAGTTTACAGATGTTAATAGTGGAAACATAATCTCTTGCTTTCAGCTTTCACGCAAAAAAGGGCCCAACTGTCGTTGTAGCCCCCTGTCTTCAAGCTGTCAGTAAATCAATCAGCCCGAAGGCTTACCAATATTATGGTAAGCACCGCGACTCTTAACCGGAAATCACGGATTTGGGACTACGTTTGGGTATCTCACGAGACACTTGGTGCCGGAATGCGAATATTTTGGATATCCTCCAGCTCACAACCAAGCTCACTCAAGACACTTTTGAGCTCAAAAAGGTCAGAATAATAGTGTGGCGCGGGTTGATTACGTACCTTAACGCTAATCACTTGGCCCTGTGGCAAATTGATGCAGGCCCGGAGTAGTTTTTGCTTAATTTCCGGGTTTTTGCTATTGGCAATATAAAAACCTTTGCCATTGGGTGCCGCCACTTCAAAAAGACCATTGAGATCATCTGCCCTGCTAGCGTCAATGCCCAGCTCGCCACCATCATCAATAAATGTTGGTGCAGTCGTGTTTTCTTGAGCAACGACCGATACTGACAGCGTATCTGGCGTAACCACTGACACCGACGTGCTAGCGCTCGACTCAAGCCCAGGCGTCAAGTCATCCGCCAGCAAAGACTCGGCTTGGGGGAAATAAATCTCCAGCGAGCGCAAATTCTGACTTTTGACAATTTGCCCCGGCTGCGCCTGCCAAGTGCGGACACAGCCTCGATGGGCATCACGAGCATTAGTTACATCGTTGACCACGATCGTCACACCAGCGGGCACACACAAGTCACGTTCCGGACAAGGAATATAATAGCAGCCCGGAGTTTTGATCAGCGCCAGAGTGGTAATCAGACATAAGTCCTCTTGAGTGACCAGATCTTGACTAGCCACTACCCGTGCTTGATAATCACCCAGACGCGAAAAGCGGATCATCGAGCCAGTTTTGGTCATGACTGGTAGTACTGGTGTCGGAGTCACTTTTGGCGTTGGAGCCACTTTGACTGGCGGCTTTTTGACAAAAATTTTATACTCATGTCCCGCTCGTAGCTGATCATTAGCCTGAAGGGTGCGATTTTTGTCAGTGCGATCAATAATTGTCAATTGTTTGATATCAAAGCTACCGTCCTGAGTGATCACGCCGATCCAGCAGCCGTGGTCGGGCAAAAAGCGCCAGCCAGGCCTAAAAATCTTCTCTGGATCAAAACCAGCACCCAAAGTCTGCGCTGGCGGTTGCGGCTTAGCGATTGTGGGCGTGGCGCCTCGTTTTCTAAGCGTCACCTCACTACCTATTTTGACCGCCCAACCATTGGGAACGACTTTGGAGATGCCATCCTTGTGCGTCGTCACTTCTATCGCCTCGGTGGTAATGATCCGTTTGGTAAGCCAACCACGCACCGAGCCATCAGGATCGGGCTTAGCGTCGCGCAAAACTCGAGCAAAATCTACCTTACCTGTCAAAGTAATTGTCGCTACAGGAGCTTTGGCCTTCTTGCTTTTGTTAGCTTTCGCCTCGGCCACCTGTGTCCAACCCAAGATCGCTACCATTATGAAAACAACCAGTATTTTTGTATCATTAATCCTTTTCATTTTACTTCTCTCCTTACGTATTAAAGTTGATCTATCACTGCTACTTACCACTAAAATGGCAAGGGGTTATCGTTCAGGCTCAGACGTAGGCCTTTTGGTGGGTTATGATTTGTTTGACTGACATCTTAAAGAGCTTACCAACCACCAGCCAGCGGTTTGCTCGTATTAATGCCGGCAAATCGCCTTCTGATCGTCTTAGCTACGCATATTATATCACATTATAGGCTTTTTGTCAAGAGGTAATTTCTGCCAGGCGCGAAGTCTTGCCAAAGGCAGTACTGACTACGTAAGGCAGACACTGTGTATTATAATACACACTCAAGCACACCTAAAGTAGCCGTGCACTCCACAAGCAAGCCAAGAAACTGGCCAAAAAATCTATCCCCACGTCTATAGGGCTCATCAGCCGACCCGGAACCCAGCCCTGATGCCATTCATCAAAAACAGCATATGCCAGACAAAGAATTAACATCAAGGGCCAACTCCAACGGCCGCGAAGCCAGCCTACAGCCTGAAAAAAGCGAAACCAGCACCAAAAAAGCCCGGCATAAACAGCCACGTGAGCGCATTTTTTGAGCAAAACGTCCCAACCAAAGACATTCGGCCCTGGCAAGACCGACTGGTGAGAAAAATAGAAGATCAAACCCATCCAGCTCAGAGGTAAAAAAATCCAGCTAAAACGTAATTGTTTGTTCATCATTTACTCCCGTCTGGGCGTACCGATACTCAAGCCAAAGGTACAAGACCAGACTGCCCAGTCCGAGTATTATACCAAATAGTGCGAGTATTAGCAGCAGCAATTGGTGCTGCGAGGTTGACTGGGCAGTCTGAGCGCTCAGCGTGGCCGCCGGCACGAGCGTGTGCGCGCCCAGCACTTGGGCGGGCACGGGCGTGGACACGGCGGGCCACCAATAGTGAATCCTGGGGACGGCAAAACTGATACCTTCAGCCCAAGATTGATCGCTTCCACTGACAATTACCTGCGGGCTTGGAGTGGGCGTGGGGCTAGCCGTGTTAGTAGTAGTCGAGGTCGATTGATTGGTACTACCACCAGTGGTGGTGGTATTGGTGGCATTAGTAGCCGCAGCGTCAGCGCCCAAACTGGTAACACTCACCGAATTCACACTCAGACCAGCGATAGCTGTCTGGGCGCTGACTGTGGCTGTTTGCCAGCTGAGGCCGGCGCCAGCGCTCGCCTCCGCGTCAAGCGCGAGGCTGGAGCCAGCGCCGGCCTCGCCCACATTACTCAGGCCCGGCGTGGGCGCTTGCTTATCCCAGACGGGTCCGCCGTCTGGAATCCGGGCATAAGCCTGAGTAGTTGTCAGCTTGGGATAGGTCAGCCCTTCGATCAAGCGCCCCTGTGGATCAAAAAGATAAATTGTGTCGCCACCATTATTGAGTGTCAATTTACTAGGAATTATCTGCAAAAAACCATGTGCCGGTATCACTAACTCCTCACTGGTGACCGTCTCGTAGTTACCCACTTCTCCCTTGTAAGCTTCAGCAATTTGCCAGCCCGCAAAAGATTCTGGTGTATCAAGCTCATTATAGACCTCTAGCCATTCAGGATCGCCGCCGGCGGGGCTGGCATAAATTTCGTTCAAACAAAAAGCCATAGTCGAGCGCGTACTCAACCACAACCAAAAAACAATTAATAATTTTTTCATGGTCATGATTATCATGCCAATTATTTCAAATCTTTTCGCCAGTATAGAGAAGACAAAAAAGGGATGACGATATTTTTTTCAATCATCAATTTTTTTACCCGCGACACATTCGCCAAACTCTCAGGCAGCCCAACGGGGAGTCACTCCCCTAATTTTTCCCAACATTGGTGGCCAAAAGTAGGGTATAATTAAGGGTATGGTTTTATATCACGCCGCCACTGTCCAAGTTCGCCAGCCACGCATCATCCAAGCCGAGCGAGGACGCGACTTTGGTTTTGGCTTTTATGTCACCCCTGACAAAGACCAGGCAGAACGCTGGGCACGTCAAAGTGCAGCCATTCTCGCCCGTCAAGCACCTCAAGCCGTGAAGGCAATTGTCAATATTTATCGCTACAATCCCGAGGAAGACCATCTTAAACATCAAGATTTTGCGCGTATTAACGCCGACTGGTTGGCCTTGGTCACCACTTGCCGGACTCAAGACAATTATGCCCACGCTTGCGATATTATTAGCGGACCAATTGCTGATGAAGCCGTGGGTGCTGTCGTCACCAAGGCTGCCTATCACCGTCTCACTCCAGAGGCAGCCCTCGAACAGCTGGCCGAGCAAAATCCTCCGTCGCAATGGGCTTTTTGCACCCCAGAGGCTATTGCCCAGCTCAAATTCCAAAGTCACTACGAATTGGAGACAGATCATGATTGAAGAGGTAATTAGCATTATTGAGACGGAAATAGCAGGATTTTTGGCTCATGACTATGATTGTGATCCCCAGTGGGCGCGCGAGGCTTTTCGCGAAAGCTATACTTACGAAAACCTTTGTGACGAGCAAACTGGACTCTATGGTCGCTCAGCCCTTTACTGCTACAGTCTTTTGCTGGAAGAATTGGCCAACCGCCAGCGTTTTGCGACCAAGTGAGTTTTTTTGTAACAATCAAGTCAATAGTATCACAAAATAAATATTATTGGCCCTTGACAAAATGGCAAAGTTGTGGTATAATGCGCATACTTAGAGAAGTTGACTAATTATTAATTATGACGATAATGATGGAAACAACCAGCAAAATTAAGCCTCAGTTACCTTGGGAAATGGTGCTAGTTGGTCTTCAGTTCTCGCCGCTAGGGCATCCAAGCGGGCCGCGTAATTTTTAGACTTAGCAAACTTCTCTTTCGGTTAAACATAGAAAGAGAAAAATGACATTTGTAAATAATTTATCAACACTTTTTGCCAATCAAGGCAAGCGGTTGCGTGCGCCGCGACCGACCAATCGCCCCAAAAAGAGCGCTGACACGGGGCGCAATAACCAAAAAAAGCCTACCAACCAAGCTAAACCTGTACCAGCGGCACCAAAAATTGAAATTAACTACGAGCAACTCAAGAAAGATGCCGAAACGCGCGCTCAAGCACAAGCGCAACGGGTGATTGACCAAGCTAATAATCAAGCCAGAAGTATCGTGCGCGAAGCTCAGGCTCAAGCCAAAGAGACCATTGTTGAAGCTAAGGCCGAGGCCTTGAGTATTCGCTCCAAGGCTGATAGTGAATCACAAAAGATCTTGCGGCAAGCGGAAGAGCAGCAGCGGACTCTCACTCAAAAAATTGAGCGGATAGATCAGCGTCTTTCACAAATGGACCAAAAAGAGGCTATCTTGGAGGCCGAAAAAAACAAGCTCATTGACTTGCAGACCCAAGTGGAACAAACCAAGAAAAATGTTCTTGGCCGCCTGGAAGAACTCGCCGGCATGACCAAAGATGAGGCGCGTGAATACTTACTCGATCAAACTAGACATCGAGCCACTCAAGATATGGCGCAAATCATTCGCCAAAAAGAAGAGGAAATGCAGGCTGAGGCCGATACTAAAGCCAAAGAAATTTTGATAGACGCAATGAAATACGGGGCAACTGATTATGTCGCTGAGTACACTATGTCTACCGTCAATCTCCCCTCTGAAGACGCCAAAGGTAAGATTATTGGAAAAAATGGCCGCAACATCCACACTTTTGAGCGTGTCACTGGTGTTGACGTTGATCTGGACTCCTCACCCACCGAGGTCAAACTTTCCTGCTTTGACCCTATCCGCCGCGAGGTGGCCAAGCTGTCACTAGAAAAACTGATTAAAGACGGTCGGGTGCAACCTTCACGCATTGAAGAAATTGTCGCCAAAACGCGCAAGGAGCTGGACAAAGTCATGTTTGAAGAGGGTAAAAATCTCTGTCACGCCGTGGGGGTTTACAATCTGCCCAATGAGTTGATGCAACTTCTGGGACGCTTCAAATATCGCTTCTCTTACGGGCAAAATCTGATCTCTCATACCCTTGAAGAGACCAAAATCGGCATCAAGATTGCTCACGAGCTGGGGCTTAATGTCAATATTGTCAAACTGGGCTGTTTGCTTCATGACATCGGCAAAGTCAGCGATGAGGTGGACGGTTCACACGTAGAATTGGGTGTGCGGATCGCCAAAAAATATAATTTACCTCAAGGAGTGATTGACTGTATCGCCCAACATCACGAGGATGAGCCTTTCACGGGACCTGAGCAAATCGCTGTCTATATCGCTGACGCTATCTCTGGCGCCAGGCCTGGGGCGCGCTACGAAAACTATGATGAGTATGTTCAGCGGCTACAAAAACTGGAGAAAATCGCCAATGAACACAAAGAGGTCTCCAAGTCCTACGCTATCCAGGCTGGTCGTGAAATCCGGGTCATTCTTGAGCCCAAGCAGTCCAAAGACGACGACGTGGTGGTGCTGGCCGATCGCATTCGCGACGAGATCAAGGCGCAGCTGACTTTCCCCGGGACAGTCACAGTGACGGTCATTCGCGAAACTCGCGGGCAGGCGGTAGCCAAATAAATCAGACATGCTAGATGAAGAAAAATAAGGTATAATAAGGACAGTATGATTCTAACAGGACAGATCATCTTAGGAATTATCATCATCGCCTGCGTACTCTTGCAGTCTCAAGATGCCGGCTTGGGCTTTTGGGGTGGTGGCGGTGAGACTTATGCGACCAAGCGAGGTCTGGAGAAAGTGATTTTTTACATCACCATTGTGAGTATCATTCTTTTTGTCTTTCTCTCCTTGCTGTCGCTCACACTACAGGCATGATCAAGCTTTATTGGTATATCACTGGCTATATTCGCAAGCATGGACTTAAGTTTTTGCTGGTGATAGCGGTAGCAGCTGTAGTTTTTTCGGTGGTGGTGCCTTATTTGTTTCGTCATTTTTCTCATCGCCAGACTGTTTATATTGGGCTGGTGGGTGAGTATGACCTTTATCACCTCCCAGACGACATCACCAAACAATTGTCGCGCGCACTCGTGCGCTTGGATAATACTGGGATTTTTGATCAAAAAAGTCTTGATTTAGCAGACAAAATTGACATTGAAAATAATGGTCGTCGCTATCGGTTTCATTTGGAGGAGGGCTTAAGTTGGCCCGATGGCACGCCCTTTGTGGCCACTGATGTCAATTATCGCTTGCGTGAAGCTCAAGTCACTTACGAAGGCAGTGAAGTGATCTACGATTTACCAGCGGTTTTGGCCAGTTTCCCTCAGCTTCTGACCACGCCGATTCTCCACTATCATGAGACCAAAAAATATGGATTTATCAATAAAACTGAGGTTTATGGTCTCAAGAACACTCGCCTGGTTGACTACAAATGGCTCGACCGAAGCCACTCAGCTCTCTCACAAGTGACCATTGATGATCTGGAGACGCGCATTCGCTACATTTATCGGTTTTATTACACTCAAGACCAGGCGCTCGAGGCCTTCAAACTCGGCAAAATTGACTTTTTGTACGATGTTACCAATACCGAGCAGCTCAAAAGCTGGCGGACTATCACCGTGAGCGACCGACCGCTGACAGATCAATACTTAGCGGTGTTCTTCAATACCGCCGATCCACTCCTGACGCGCAATGTCCGTCAGGCCTTAAGCTACGCGGTCGAAAAAGAAAGAGCTGGCTATGACCGAGCGATTAGTCCGATCAATCCAGCTAGTTTTGCCTATTTTCCCGGGGCCAAACGCTATGACAAAAACATTGACTCGGGTGTGGAACGTCTCCTTGACGAGCTACCAGGGGCACCAATTGAAATTAATCTAGTAACCACCGCTAGCTTTTATGATATCGCCTCTGACATTCAAAAAGACTGGCAACAGTTGGGCGAGGCGGCCGTGACCGCGTGCCAAAATAGTGATAAAATCGAGGACAAAGCGGCCTGCGAATACTTGCACATTCAAACCAACATCCAAATTCAGACCATCCCTGACACCAATAATTTCCAGGCTTTACTCATTGGCCAACAAATTCCTTTTGACCCTGATCAATATAATCTCTGGCACTCAGGTCTGGCCTCCAATTTCACCCATTACAAAAATACCCGGGTAGATAATCTGCTGGAAAAAGGTCGCCAAACTCTCAAGACCACCGAACGCGCCACCCTTTATCAAGAGTTTCAGCAAAATCTCCTCGAGGATCCACCAGCAATTTTCTTGTGGTATCTCAAAAGTTCCGATCTTTACCGCGATGATGAGGTGGCGGTCATTGACGTGCGGCGCTCACCGGCCAGTGAGCAGTCAACTGAAGACCACGAGTCAAACGCTACCGACTCGCAGACACAAGCACCCAAGACCGACACAGATGTTGACGATAGCCATCGTGACAGTGACATTAATCCCGATACGCCCGAAAAAACGTCAAAGGCCCCACACGAGTGAGGCCTTAACTTTAAAATAAAGTGAGTGTTGATCAAACGCGGGGTACGTGCGGTTTCATCCCCGGGTCTTTAACACACGCAGCGTGCGTTTGCTCAAGGGTTGAATCGCCTCACTCACACGGATTGACAATCTAAGCGCTTTGGGCTTGTGACTTTATAGTTTCGCCGCCACTCAAGCCTTCTATATTAATACCGATTTTTAACGTGGGGTCTGTATCCACGGTGTCTGGCCGCTCAAGCGCGGTGTCGCAGACACAGACTGATCACTCGCGAATGCGTCCGGCAGTTAGCACGAGTTCAGCCTCCAATCAGGAAATTGCTGACAGTTTACGGGAAAAAGTAGACATTGCGAGTGCCAGCTGCGACCAGCGTATTCCCCATCGCGTCTTGTTGCAAAGCGATCCATCGGCCATCTTTGTTTTTAGCCTTGACGGTAATTCCTTTGCCCACCACCATATCTTGTTCTAGCTGAGCATAGACAGTGCAATGCTCATTTTGCTTGACGATTTTACCCAGATCGTTATTCAAATGATATTGCGAGTTGACGAAAGTGGGTTTGGTGGTGACTGGAACTGGGGTGGCCACTGGTTCAGGAATGGCGGCTACAGCGGGAGTGGGAGTGGAAGTGGGCGCTGCCGCATAATATATTCCCTGATGGGTGTTGCTAAAATCGGTGATGACGAAATCGTCAGCCAAGAAAGCAATTTTGGCCATTGATCCCTTTTTGACCGTCTCACCAGGGCGGCACAGCCTTTCGCGCAATTTGCTATCGTAGACCGTGACTGACATATCGCCGGAAACAACAAAATCCCGTTCGACGTTGTAAGTCATAAACTCGATCAGACTGATGCTGTTGCGGATAAATTCTGTACCAATCAGACACAGGTCCAGCTCGTCTTTGATCCAACCGCTATCAACTACTTTGACACGGCAGTCAGCCAAACGCTCGAACTGAATCATAAACTGAGAGTTGCACAACACCACCGAGCGATCCGCTGAGGTAAATACCGGTGCGGGAGCGACTGGAGCCATTTTTTTCTTGAGGAAAAACTTGTACTCTCTACCTTTTTGCAGGCGGGTACCGGCCTCAAGAGTCTGGCCAGTCGTCCGATCAATGACCGTCAGCTGTGTGTTGTCAAAACTGTATGCCTTATTGACCTGACCGATCCAGCACTGATGCTCGGCTACATAGCGCCAACCACGCCCAAAAACTTTCTCTGGCTGGAAACTGGCTGTAAGCAGATTTTTCTCGGTCTGCTGGGTTGCAGATGTGGCCTTTGGACTGGTAGCTGGTGTCGTCACTTCAGGGCGGGCGCGACCATTAAAATTGATCACGACTTTGGTTCCCTTCTTGACAACATCACCGGTCTCCAAGCGTATGCCTTCTGTTTGACCCCTTTTGAAAGCCAGCAGCGTAATGCCATCAGCTATCTGAACTTTCAGCTTGAGATAACCTGATAAACTCCCGTCAGGCAGGGACTCCAAGCTATTGAGAATTTTGGAGTAGTCTGTCTGAGCATTGATAACCACTATCTGTTCTTTTTTGGTGGCTTTGGGAGTCTTTTTGGCGCGTTTAGCGGCCCAAGCTTCCTGATTCCCCATACCAACGAGCGCAATGATGATAATTATAATGATTGTATTAATAGTTTTCTTCATGATAATCTTCTCCTTTTTGGGTTGTGAGTTTATAGTGGACACGCTAGCGTAATTGCCGGCGCGATTGAACCATAATCATTACCGTCGCGCGCACGCTTCGGTGGGGTAAATCGGTGCTCTTAGATGATTTCACTTTATCTTAAAGAGCTGCCTTCAAGCACACCGCCGATCACAACCCGATGGTTGTTGGCAGGTTATGCTTGTGTTAGCTACGGTTATTATATCATATTATAGGCTTTTTGTCAAGAGGCAGTTTTCTCTGGACAGACGATCAATAAAGTTGTCAAATATTTGGACTTTTTATAAATATAGGATAATAATAAGTGGTCGGACTCAAGTGACCACCCTAGCATAAGATAAAATTTACTCAAAAACAGGTTTTTTACTGATTTTTATCATTCTTTTTCTTTATTCAAAATCTTTTTTCAGGCTAAATTACCCCCTTGACAAAATGGCCCATATGTGTTATAATAAGTTATCTTTAATACCTTAAGTCACCACTCAGGATCACTTGCGATCTCTAGTGGGGGCTAGGGATACAAGACGATCTTTGACAAGTTGAAGTAAGGGAAAAAGAAATTTTGCCCACCGAAAGGGGATCAAATCCATGAAAAACATGGTCAAAATCGCACTCGTACTCACAGCAATCGTCGCACTCGCAACAGTCGCCCAGGCAGGAGAAGTCAAGCTCGACAAATACACGACGAGCAAGCTCATTAATGAGGTCTTGTCATCGACAGCCTACATTGATCTTCTCCCAGGTTTTGGCAATTCCTTCGTTTCCGGAGATCGACTTTTCCAGAGAGTCTCAGCGCCAGCTCAAACATACAATGTGGGCAACAGGCACGAGCTCTACCTCTCAGACAAACAGGGATATACCTTCGACTGTCGTCCTGGCGAAAGAATTACCAAAGGCATCCGCGATTTGAGTGACAACGCCTACGGTGAGTCCTGGTACGTTGCTATTCCGCTCAAGGCAAACGCCAAGGATATGCGCAGCGTCATCAGCGAGACGAGCCTGAAAAACATCGGCGTGCGTTTGGACCTTAACGTCTATGCGTACACGTCTGTTACAGCAAACCCGATCGTCATGATTCTCACGCGCCCGGTAATCGTCAGAGACAATTGGCTGGCCTGCAAGCTTTGCTACAATGGCTGGCAGTATTATTGCAACGACGGATATGCTTACGAATACGGCGAAGTCATACCCGCGGGAACAGTAGTAGTCTTCGTGGCTACCGGCCAGCCCGCTATGCGCAAAAGCGTCTCCTACAAGCAACTATCACGCTACGGCACATTTCCATACTACCAGGAAGTAGATGCATGGAATGTGTTTGTCGCTGATGCTAACATTGTCGTCAAACCGGATGTCCTCGCTGCCGTCAAGCCTGATTATAGCAATGATGACGGTTGGTATCCGGTCGAGACGATAATGAAAGGAGACCACGTTTATGTGGCCAAAAAGGCAATCGTGGAAAACAGGAATGGGAAAATTAAAACCGCCGAGCAACTGCGACATTTAGGTCTAAAATCTAGCCTCATTTCGACTAGCCCGGACGGCACCCAGACAGTCAACATTGACCTGTGGACGCCTCGTTTCAGGCTCTCAAAAGGCATGACTTACTCTGCCGCTGATTCAGCCTTCCGTTATCCTCAGTACGCTGAACATCTCGACAAGGTAATTCAATCGGGCAATTGGCTCAAAACCACCGACGGCAGTCCCCTGGGCCATATTTCCATTATCGTCAACGCCAGCAAAAAGACCAGCGAAGCTGCAATCGCGGCCGCGGGTTTGGACACTGACGAAGGTGATTGGCGCGATGGTCTGACTGATGCCGAGATTGCCGAAATCGAGGCAGAACAGATTATAAGCGCTATGGACACGGTGGACACGACAGATGAAGATGTAGACGACAAGGAAGAGGCAGACACCGACATGAGCGATGCGGACGACGACGAAGAAACCGGCGCTCTCGGTGACAATGCTGGTGGCTGCAATGCTGCCAATCACGGTCTGATGTTGCTCGTCACGTTACTCGGATTTGTCGTAGTAAAACGTTAACCCAAAACCTTCTGGTCACTTGCCCCCACAAGTGACTCCACTTCAACTATCATCAAGATCAAAATTGCCTCCGGCCAAAAACCGGGGGCTAATTAAATGGTCAAACATCAAAAGACATCAAAATCATCACTAGCAATATGACTCTCATTCTCAAAGTGAGAATTTGGTATACAAGGATCTCTAGTAAATTTGCTAAAATTTACACAGTTTTGCAAGGTTTTTGGTAAAGATTTTACACACTTTTGCAGAGTTTTTGGGGTTAATTTTACACAGTTTTGCAAACTGCGGATAGCCAGCTTAATCCACAAAGTTAATGCTCCTCACACTTGCGTGCAAGGAGCAAAAAATGAGACTGACAGGCGTTTTGAATGATTTTATCTGAAAAAACTCAGCAGAATGTTGTCGACGTCATCGAGATCAGGCGGTAGCTCCAGACCATCGGGAGTTGTGAAAGACCCCTTGAGTCTTTTGATTTCGTCTTTGAGCGACTCCACCATTTCCTCAAGCAGGTCGTTGATTTGTTTGTAGCTTTCGATCTGGTCTTGATAAAGTTCATTAAGCGTTTCGGTCACTTTCAGGTTGACTTTGTAAATCTCAAGCGTGTCCTCAAGTCGTTTGATTTCGCGGCGTGCCTGCTCAAGCTCCTGGCGCAACTGATCAATTGTCTGTTGATCGCCCGCGGTGGCCTCCGCCTGACCCTGACCAACAAAGCCCATAAGTACAACTACAAGTGCTGCTATCAATGCGATTCTTTTCATGATTTTACCTCCATGTGATGTATTTTTCGCCTGTCAAAGATCTCATTTGATGAGTTTATTATATCATATTATAGGGTTTTTGTCAAGAGGCAATTTTTGGGTTTTTAATCCTTGGCAAAATCTGGTATAATAATGACGTTTGGAGAGGAATGATGAAATTAACCAATAAATCTCGCCCTGTCACCACTCTTTTTATGTTAATGTCTGTTGACGGGAAAATCAGCACGGGCAGCAATGATACGCTTGATTTTGACGCCGATTTGCCCAAAATTCCTGGAGTCAGAGAAGGTTTGCCTCAATATTACGAAATTGAACAAACCACGGATTTATGGTCGTGTTGTTCTGGCCGCGTTCAGGCGAAAATGGGCGTGAATCATAAGCCATTTCCCAACAAAAGTGAGGTGAGTTTTGTTTTAATTGACGATGATCAGCTAACTGCGCACGGCGTTGAATATTTTTGTCATTTAAGTGCGACGCTCGTGATCGTCACCAATAATTTGCAGCATCCAGCTTATTCAATTAAGGCTGATAATTTGCATATTCTTTATCACCAACCGCTGGATTTGGCTGCGACATTGGACGAACTTAAAAGCAAATTTCACTGTCAGCGACTCACGATCCAAACCGGTGGTACACTCAATAGTATTTTTTTGCGTGAAAAGTTGATTGATTATTTGGACATCGTGGTGGCGCCAATTTTGGTTGGCGGGCAAAACGTCAGCACCTTAATTGATGGTCAAGGCATTACTAATCCGGATCAATTAAATCAATTGGGGGTGGTGCGATTAATTAGTGCCGAAACGCTCGCCAACTCATACTTGCGCTTGCGCTATCAAACTGTGAGTTGATAAAGACAAAGGAAAATTCTTTGCCCGCGCTCCAAGAGCGCGGGCAAAGACGAAACGAAATAAGAAACTTACCAGACTGCAAACTTAAATGCCCAGATAAACAGACAGCTGAGTAATCCGGGCGGCACCATTTCCGGTATGACCAACACCAGCATCATAATAGCTACCGACACTGGTGGGATCGGGCATGGGGGTCAAGTCGCCTTTGGTATTGGTCCAGGAGTAGCCAGCACCATCAATCATGACAGTATGGGTAAATGAGTAACCTGTGGGTGAGAGTGAACAATTTCTATCACTAGTACCGGTAGTACAACCGTCTTTGGGAGTCGTATCCGTGAGGCTGGTGACCGCCACGCAACCGGTATGGCCAGAGATGTAAGAAGAGCCGCCGGCAGCACGACCAGAATGGTCATTTTTATACTCATTTGTCCCGCCGTACCAACCACCGCCGCCGCCAGCCATCGCGTGCGCTCCATATCTATAAAATACACCGTCTTTACCCAGCCCAAAATCATTCCCTGTGGTTTGATTAACAACAGGTGTATATAAATAATTCCAATGTCCAATATCGCCACTGATGGATAAACCACCAGCATGCAATGCTTGTGTATTATTTGGATATGAGTTGCTCACATGTCCTCCACCTCCCCCAGCGGCAACCATCAATCGGCCCCTCAAGCTATTAGTCTCGGAAAAGTCACCATTTATTGTTCTTATATCAGTAGCGCCACCACCTGCACCGCCAGCATCATCATTGTCGTGATCATTTTGACCCAATCCGCCACCATTCCAACCGCCATCAACATTAACATTAAATGTAATTTGATCTGTTCCCTGCTCTCCCACATAGACATAATACTTTTGATTGGCTACTAGATGCACATTTCCAGATACAAAAGCACCTGAACCACCAAAGCTATTGGTGGCATACCGATATATTCCTTTCCCTCCACTCGCACCCCACAACTCCACTACATATGTACCCGTAGCCGGGGCGGTAAAAGTCTGATAATCCCCAGTATAGTCAAAAGTTGTTGTTTTTACCACACAGCCTTTGTAAAAACTCGAATAGGTGCTACCGGTAGGACACAAATCTAGCGCCAGATATTGATCGCCAGCAACTTTGACAAATTTGACATTACCCACTTGTACCACCTGACCTACGACGACGTCCTTGAGTTTCATCGTCTTATTGCCTGAAGCTGCTAGTATCAACTGTCCTGCTAGGATTAAAAAAATAGCCGCCAAAAAGACTCGCCCAAATACCCTGGACATATCTGCCTTTCTTTTCTTGTCTTTATGTCTGCGGTTTCTCTTTTTAATAGCCGCAAAAAAGCACACGACTGTCACTTGCTTAGAGTCATGAAGACATCCAGGAAATCGTCAGAGCTTCCGCTTGAACACTCCCCCAGTGACTTTGTCATGTGCTTTTTTCCGCATTCAAGCTAAACTCGCCTTCGCCTGTGTTTTACGCTTGGGGTAGGGAGCTGTAACTTGTTGTTATTTCCTTTCTTTTGTCTTCTTCATACTCTAAGCCTTTATATTTTACCACAAAAAAATCCATGTCAAGCCCTCAAAATTTTTATGGGACACACAAGAAAAAATTCGCCCACAGTTGCCATCCAAATTACTTTGACAAAAAGTCCTTAATCGCATAACAAGCTGTCAACATTAACGCCTTTTTGAAAGGTTTTGACAACATTGTCGGTATAATAAGGGTGGTGGGCTGGGGTGTATATGAAATTTAACCTGGATGAAAAAAGTCCGTACATTTTTAATGATGAAAATAGATTTTCGTTTTTTGCTGTACTTTTTTCGTCACTTTCTACCTCTGGTTTTTGTTAAACATTTGTTAAACAAACGTTTAACAAAACAGACATACACTCCATTGGTCACCAAACTTTACTATCAAATCACTTGCAAAACGCGACCGCAATTATTCCAAAAAATCCTGGAGCTTTTTGCGTCGACTGGGATTGCGCAAATTGCGCAAGGCCTTGCTTTCGATCTGACGAATGCGCTCGCGCGTCACCCCAAACTCGCGCCCCACTTCCTCCAGCGTCATCATCCGACTATTGGACAGACCAAAACGCATGCGAATAACCTTGGCCTCACGATCAGAAAGACCGGAGAGAATTTCTTCAATGTCCTCAGACAGCATCTGGCGGCTGGCACTCTCATAAGGAGTCGCTAGCCGGGTGTCAGCCACAAAATCCCCCAGGACTGAGTCTTCTTCGCTATCGTCACCCACTGGCGACTCCAGCGAGACGGTATTTTGTGAGATCTTGTAAATCTCGCGCACCCGCTCGGGAGTAATGTCCATTTCTTTGGCGATTTCTTCGATGGTCGGCTCGCGCCCGAGGTCTTGCATCATTTTGCGACTGGTACGCATCAGGGCATTAATAGTCTCCACCATGTGCACGGGCACGCGAATGGTGCGGGCTTGATCAGCAATAGAGCGAGTGATTGCCTGGCGGATCCACCAAGTGGCATAAGTAGAAAACTTAAAGCCTCGAGTCCAGTCGTATTTGTCCACCGCCCGAATGAGTCCTTTATTGCCCTCTTGAATCAGGTCAAGAAAACTCATCCCGCGGCCGATATATTTTTTGGCGATAGCCACTACCAGGCGCAAATTGGCAGAAATAATTTTTTGAATGGCGGCTTGATCACCGTCTTGAGCTTTTTTGGCCAGGCGGATTTCTTCCTCACGTGTCAGCAGCGGGATCCGACCAATTTCCTTGAGATACATGCGCACGGGATCGGAGACATTGGTATTATTGAAATTGGCAATCGTCTCCAACTCACTTTTGAGCAAATCGGCGGTCTCCTGACCATCAGATTCCTTGGAGGTGGACTCACAAATGGTAATCCCCTCTTTGCTCGCCTGATCATAAAAGTCATCGAGTGCCTCCACGTATAGCTCTGGCTCCACAAAAGTAGCTAGCACGTCCTCTTGCGAAATATTGCCGTTCTCACGACCCTTCACTAGCAGTTTTTCAATATCTGCCACTAAAGCTTTCGGTAGTTTTTTGCTCATATGATTCTCCAAGAGACCCTATTATACCACAAATTTTGCGGTATAATATGCACAGTTTATGAAAAAGCTCAAAATCGCTCTTGTTCATGATTATCTCCAAGAATTTGGCGGGGCTGAGCGGGTAATTTTGGCTCTTCATCAGGCTTTTCCCGAAGCGCCGCTTTATGTTGGTTTTTATGATCCAGCAGGGTTGGGATCGCACATCAGTCACTTTAGCGATATAAAAATTTTGTCTACATTTTTGGGGAAAATTCCTTTTCACCAACAATTACGATCTCCATTGAGGCTCTTGGCTCCTTGGGCTTTTGCCAGCCTTGATCTGAATGAATTTGATGTGGTCATTGTCTCCACCAATGCCTATCACGCCAAGGCTGTCCGGGTGCGTGAAGATGCCGCCTTGCTAGTTTATTGTCACACACCCGCGCGCTCACTTTATGGCTATGACACCCGCAGTAACTGGAAAAAAAACCGTTATACCAAGTTTTTTGGCGAAATCATCAATCACTTTTTGCGCCTGCAAGACTATGAAGATGCCAGACGCGCCGACCAGATTATTGTCAATTCCCAGACAGTAGCCAAGCGAGTCAAAAAGTTTTGGCGCTTGCCGAGTACCGTAGTCTATCCACCAGTAAATTTCATTGATACTATCGACCAAAAAGTGACTCCCACTCCAATGTCAGAGCGCAAGTATTATCTGTTTGTCAATCGACTCAACTTTGCCAAACACCCTGAGCTAGCTGTTCAGGCGGCGATTGATCTTAGTCTGCCGCTTAGAATTGTTGGTGACGGACCATTAACTCCTTCTCTGGCCGAGATGATTCTTGATGCCGGGGCGAGCGACAGGATATTTTTGCTTGGCAGTGTTCCTGATGAGCAGTTGCGCACGCTTTATGCGGGAGCACGAGCCTTGCTTTACCCCGTGGTGGATGAAGATTTTGGCATTGTGCCGGTGGAGGCGATGGCCTGTGGTACGCCGGTAATCGCTCACCTCTCTGGTGGCCCTCAAGAGACAATTATTGACGGACGCACCGGTGTTTTTTTTGACAGGCTGCACCTGAAAGACTTTGAGGCAGCTATCAAAAAAGCGCAAAAACTCGAATTTAACCCAGACTATATTCGCGCTCATGCCAGCCAATTTTCCCAAGCACAGTTTATTAAAAAAATGAGGAAAATAGTTGATCAATATGCTAAAAACTCTTGATTTTTCAATTATTTTTGTTAATTATAATTCTGCTGATGATTTGGCGGAAGCGATTAATTCTCTTCTGAAGGCGCATGATCAAAAAATCCCTTATGAGATTTTGATTGTTGATAATAACTCAACCAAAAGCGACAGCGACAAACTCAAAAAATTGACCGCTACCTATCGCAAAATTATCCCAATCAATACTTTTTATCTGCGCCAAAACCTCGGTTTTGGTGGAGCCAACAATTACGCCGCGGCCAGAGCGCGCGGTCAATACCTGCTTTTTCTCAACCCTGACACTCTTTGCCCGGGTGCAATTTTAGGCCAATTGCGCCGCGATTTGGCGCGCTCACACGTTGGTATCGTCGCTCCCCGGCTCATTTTGCGCTCAGGCACGCCCCAAGAATACGCTACTGGCAATTTCCCCACACTCGCTACTATTTGGCGCTCTCGCACTCGTGCACAAAAAAAGACTTCTCTACCCGAAAAAAATAGCAGACTTGTGACCCGTGACTGGCTTTCAGGAGCCGCTTTGGCTATTGGTCGCGATCACTTCCAAAAGGTTAATGGCTTTGATGATCGATTTTTTATGTATTTTGAGGACGTAGATTTATGTCAACGTGTCCAGCAGTTGGGTCTCCAAAATTACCTTGATACATCAATAGAAATTATCCATCTAGGCGGTGAACGCCAGACCGTGAGCCGAGGACGGCGCCAGCATTATTTTGCAGCCCAAGACCAATACTTTCGCCGCTGGCGGCCACGAGAGTATACTGCCTATCGCCTCATAATTTGGCCATATAAGATTTATCGTTACTGGACTGATCCTCATGACTAAGTGCCGCCGCCTTCTGCTGATACTTATTCTCGTCAGTTTGGCTTGGGGTCAACTAACGCGTATCACCCTGACCCCACAAATTGCCTTTTATCTGCACGATATTTTTATAGTCGGCTACCTGCTGACTGGTATTCCTGTAATAGCTAAAACAATCTCTCAACCAAAATATCAAAAAAAACTAGTTGCTATCAGTTCATTCTGGCTATTTTCTATTTTTTCACTTTGGATCAATCAAAAATTAACACTAGTGCCTTTGGCATATTTGGCGCGTCTGGGACTTTATTTAGCCATAGGTGTCACTCTTGTCTGGACGCGACCCTACCGAAAAACTGAATGGCAGTTACTTTTGGCGACATTTTTTCTGGCGCTGGCCGTCATCGGGCTGATACAATACCTTTGTTGGCCCGACACTAGGCTGCTGCAATACTTAGGCTGGGACGATCACTATTATCGCCTGATTGGTACCTGGTTTGATCCGGCCTTTACTGGACTTGGGTTGGGTCTAGGTTTAATTTTTATACTCAATTATCGGAAATTTTTTGTGTCCATAGCTGGTAAATTTTGTTGGCTGGTGTGGGTTTTATTACTAGCAGTCGCGTGTCTGCTGACATATTCTCGCTCAACTTACTTGGGTCTTGCTGTCACTGGTCTGCTATTTTTGAGTAAAAAAAGTATCTGCTCATCGCGATTCTTTCACAAAAAAAGTATTCTAATATCATTCTTTATCGTGATTATTGTAGCCATTTTTTTCTCAATTCAAGCCAAACGTTTCCCCTCAGATTCTACCAACTTGTGGCGCACCAATTCCATTCGTGTTCGTTGGCAAGCAGTCCAAGAGCAGACTCGCCACTGGCAGTGGTGGCAATGGTTGCTTGGGCGCGGGCCTTTTGTATCATTACCAGCCCCACCCAATCCCAAACTAGTCACTGGTCACAAACAAACCGCGATCTTTCCAGACAATTCACTATTGCTGCTCATCAGTTTTTGGGGCGTGCCACTCGCTGCCGCCTGCATCTGGTGTATTGGCCGCTGCTGGTGGCGCCTTTACCAAAAAAACTCGGTGCTGGCATATTATTTTGTTTGCGCATTTGTTCATAGTCAGTTTAATCAGTCTCTCTTCCAGCCCTTCATTATGATAACTTTGATATTACTGGTAAACTTAGAAATATTTGACAGCTCGCGTGTAACACAGCTGTAAATTTCTGTATCAAGTTTGTCACATTTTACCTCTGGTTTTTGTTAAACGTTTGTTAAACAAACGTTTAACAAGTGTTTAACAATGTATACATTTTGTCTACATTTTTTGCTGTCATTGGTGATAATTAGTACAGAAAAATGCCCCCAAGCAAGGGAGCATTTTTGCAAAATAAAACGTTCTTTTTCGATCCAAATGGTATCTTTTGGTCGAGTGCTGGGTGAAGGATTCGAACCTCCGTAGCCCGAAAGCAGCAGATTTACAGTCTGCCCTCGTTGACCGCTTGAGTAACCCAGCGCGGATATCAACAAACGAGCGTGAAAAAGGAACCTTTTTCCCTGGAAAATCCAGGTGGGCAGGACGTGTACTAACCCTCGGGCCAGTCCAACAACCCATGAGCCCGTAAATAAAATTATTCGGGAAAATAATCGTCCTTTTCCACGCTCGGCCGTCCATATTCAAAGAACATGGGTGTATTATACCACAAAAATGCTCAAAACTGCGGTGAGTTGTAGGATTTTTAGTGGGGTTTTGGATTTCTTTCATTTTGCTGGCTGTAATTGGAGTTCCTCTAAGACGAATAAAACATCTTTTATTTTACGGTATTCCGCCCCACCCGGGCATTTTTCTTTGATTAACTCGTCAACTCCACTCATCTCCAGCTTCCTTTTCTAACTGACGCAAATTTATATCGTTTAAATTCTCCAGTACAAAACGCTCGAAATCATTCTCAAATAAACGATCCTGGACGATGCGGTATTTTTCAAACTGTGTGAGCGCGTGTTTTTCGGCGATTTCAGCGGAGATTTTACCAGCATTTTGTAGTATTTCGCGATTGGTAAATCTCAAAAGTCCGTCAAAATGATTACTCCAGTCCTCCATGGTCATTGGTTGATGCTGTTCGGCTTTTTCTTCGGCTAGATCTAGATACGCATTCACGATTCTGGCCATTGCTCGCAATTCTTTTTCTGACAAATAATTTTTTGCTACCACGACATCAAATTTGTGAATTTTACCACTGGGCGCATCTTTCCAAGTGGTTAAGCCCATATGTAGTTTATCGGCATCTGCACGATTATAAATCACTTCCGCCGCCGTATTGCCATGGACGGCAAAGTGCAATTTGTTCTGCACCTTGGCAAAAAAATCGCGAGCAGCTTTCGATTTCGGGTCATAATCAAGCGCAGTCGCAAAAATATCTGTAATTTTAAGATAAAACATACGCTCAGAAAGGCGGATTTCACGGATGCGCTCAAGTTGTTCCTCGAAGTATTTCGTGGTGAGGACACTACCGCTATTTTTAAGGCGTTCCACATCCATTGTCCAACCTTTAATAGTGTATTCTTTTACGATCTGGTTTGCCCAGGCACGAAAACGTACTGCCCGCTGATTATCCACCTTAAAACCCACAGCGACAATCATCTGGAGATTGTAATGGATAGTGTTGCGTGTAACTTGTCGTCCGCCTTCGTTTTGAACTATCCGGAATTTCCGGATAGTTGCCGGCTCATCAAGCTCATGATCAGCAAAAATTTTTTTAATATGTTCATTGACAGTGCGTACATTAACATTATAGAGTTCTGCCATCATTTTTTGCGTCAGCCAAATATTCTCATCCTCATATCGCATTTCGATGCTGTCTTTATCATCACCGGTGGCCGCGATAAACGTGAGGTATTCAGCAGCGGAAGAGCGAATAATATCGGTCTTTTGCGGTTTTTGCAGCTTCTTTGGCATTAACATCTCTTTCAATTCCCTCAATTCTACCACGACATTGTTCAATTTGAGGCCAAGTATTGACTGTAAGCACAAGGCAGATTAAAATCACTAATTTCATCACAAATTGACCAGCAATGTGCATTTTGATGTGGTATAATAGATAACAACAACTAGAAAGGCACAATGGCGGACGCATCATTACATTTGAATACCAAGGAATTTACTGAGTTTGTCAAAAAGAATAAAAAAGATTTGATTTTTTTGGATTTCTACGCTGACTGGTGTCCTCATTGCCGTGCCGTGGGGCCGATCTTGGAAAATTTAGCGCGCACCTACAAAAAGCAAAATGTCCATGTGATCAAAATAGATACCGATGTTGAACAAAAATTGGCTACAGAATACAAGGTGGAGTATCTACCTACCCTGATCGTCCTTAAAGACGGGAAAGAACTCGAGCGCGAAACTGGTGGCAAACCAGCGTCGTTCCTGGAGGAAATGATTACCAAGCATCTGGATAAATAACACCTATAATATATAATAATAGTATGCAAAAAGTAACAAATTGCTGGCAGTGGTGTGAGCAATGGTGGCGAGTTGCCCCAACGCCAGACAATGGCTGGAACAAGCAAAAAATGGTCGCCTGGGCTTTGGCGCTTGTGAGTTTGGCTTGGTCTTTTGCTACTAGTTATTATGCGACGCGAGTACGACTGCTTGCATCTGAGATAAAGACACAAGAAAGTGCGATTTATGAGTAAAAAACTTTTGGTGACCGGCGGTTGCGGTTTTATCGGTAGTAATTTTGTGCGCTACTGGCTAGAAAAACATCCTGATGACGAAATCGTCAACCTTGATGCGCTCACCTACGCCGGCAATCCTGCCAATTTGCGCGACCTAGAAAATAACCCTCACTATCGCTTTGTCAAGGGTAATATTTGTGATAGTCAAATTGTGAACGAATTGACTAAAAATATTGATATTATCGTGCATTTTGCTGCTGAGTCTCACGTTGATCGCTCGATCCTCGCTCCAGAGGTCTTCTTGCAAACCAATGTCCTGGGGACTTTTAATTTACTCGAAGCCGCCGTCAAAAATAAGGTTGCCCACTTTCATCATATTGGTACTGATGAAGTTTTTGGCTCACTCCCACTGGAAACAGCCGAAAAATTCACCCTTGAGACCAAATATGATCCCCGCAGCCCCTACTCCGCCAGCAAAGCGGCCAGTGATCATCTCGTACGTGCTTACGGCGAGACTTATGGGCTCGCCTACACGATTACCAATTGCTCCAATAATTATGGCCCCTGGCAATTCCCCGAAAAACTTTTTGGCCTGGCGATCACCAATTTGCTTGAGGGCAAAAAAGTACCGGTTTATGGTGATGGTAAAAATGTGCGCGATTGGCTTTTTGTCACCGATCACGTCCGCGCTATTGAAGCCGTCCTCGAATCAGGTCGCCAACAGGAAACTTTTTTGGTCGGCGGCCTGACGCGCGATATTTCCAATTTTGAGGTAGTCAGCCAAATTATCACTTTGATGGGCAAAAATCCCGAAGCAGAAATTGAGTGGGTGCAAGACAGGGCTGGCCATGACCGGCGCTACAGTATCGACTGGTCCGCGACTCAACAAAAACTCGGTTGGACGCCCAGTGTCACTTTCGAGCAAGGGCTGCAGCAAACCATTGACTGGTATCGCACTCACGAAGATTGGTGGCGACCGCTCAAACAAAAGGCCGCGGGTTTTTTCGCTCAAAACTATCACCAGAAAGGCCAACCATGAAAATCATTGTCACTGGCGCTCGCGGACTTGTGGGCACGCGTTTTTTGGCCAACTACCGAGATAAATATGATATTGTGACTTTGGGTAGCAGCCACGAGCAGCGGGTCGATATTACCGATCGCGAGGCACTGTTGACGGCGCTAAAGGAACACTCTGACGCTCAAGCCCTCATTCATTTAGCCGCTTACACCAATGTTAATGGTGCTTTCGAGCAAACAGGTGACAAAAGTGGTGCCGCTTGGCAAGTCAATGTTACTGGCACCGAAAATATCGCTGAAGCTTGTCGCGAATTTGGTTTCTATTTAATTCATGTCTCCACCGCTTTTGTTTTTGATGGGCAAAAAAAGACTCCTTACGTTGAAGATGATCAGCCGCACCCCATTGAGTGGTATGGTCAAACCAAATACGAGGCCGAAAAAATAGTGACTACTAGTGGAGCGAAATCAGTTATTTTGCGCATTGATCAACCTTTTACTCACGTACCATCAGCCAAAGTGGACACTTTGTGGCGAGTGATTAATGGTTTGCGTGCCGGCCAATTGTATCCGCAGTTTACCAATCACTATTTCGGGCCCACCTATATCGAGGATTTGACGCGCATTTTTGATTTTTGTCTGCGCCAGCAACCTACAGGCCTGTATCACGCTAGCAGTGGTGAGACATGGAGTGACTATGATTTTGCTTGTAGTGTCCGCGATATTTTACACCTCAAAACCGATGTCGCCCCAGGCGATTTGGAAGCATATTTGCGCACCACCAAGCGGCCTTATCAGCGCCAGACTGCTTTGAATATTGACCATTTACAAAAAATTATTGACTTCAAGCTCCGGACTATTCGCGAGGCGATCAGTCAAGTACAATTAGCATAAAAAGGCTCTCATGAAAATTGCCCAAAAATATTTAGATCTGCAGACCACACAAAACTACCATCCCAGAAAATTCATTGACGGAGTCGAACTTTTGGAAAGTCGTTGGTTTTCGACTACTGATGGTAACTTTGCGGAAATTCTGCGCTACGACGGCCAGCGAGTACAAGGCATCAAGCAAGCCTTCCCGATCAAACAACTCAACTGGTCATATGTTTTGTGCGGGAGTATCAAGGCTTATCATTATCATGCCCACCAAAAAGACTTGTGGTTTTGCCCACCATATGATCGCCTGATTGTCAATCTCCACGATTTGCGTGAAGACTCGCCCACTTTTGATGAACACATGACGCTGGTGCTGGGAGCTGGCAAAAATCTTGCCCTCGTCATTCCTGAAGGCGTTGCTCATGGCTGTGGCAATCCTTTTGAAAAGCCAATGACGCTTTTTTACGCGGTGACACAACAATTTGATGCCCAAAAACCAGATGAGAACCGCCTGGCGTGGGACACCTGGGGTTCTCAGGTCTGGGAGATCGAGAAAGGCTGATCAACCAGCGATATTACGATTCATAATCAGCTTGAGCATCGAGTAGCTGGCGTAACCGTTTTGGCGTGTAATCACACGTTCGCTCATTTGCTCATTCCAGCGCCCTAGCGCCCGGATTTGCAGATCGCTCACGCGTGAGTCCAAAAGCGGGTCGTCCGCCATTCTCTTTTGTGCTCTCGTAATCCTCTTTCTTTCAATCTGCGGCATGCTGCCCTTTCTATTTTTACTTTATGTCTATTTTGTTTTCGTGTTTTTTTCGTCTCATAATGTTTTCTTCTATTGGCGCTCTTTAAGGAAAAGCGCCCCTTTTTTACTTAGGGGCGCATCTGAGTTTTGTACTCTAAATTTCTCACGCCCCCCAATCACCAACCGACATCAAATCGATTTTTTGGCTACGTGTGGCTGGTGATTGATAATTAAGCGTTATCATCTTAACTTGATATTTTATATCAAATGAAAATTTTTGTCAATACCCAATTAATTATGATAAATCAAAAAAAATTTTCACTACTTGAGATAATAATAATTATGATGATAGTGCCGAGCTCGGTGCGGAGCTCCGCAGTCGACTGCCGAGCTCCGCACCGAGCTCGG
>JAFRKQ010000010.1 GCA_017431625.1 bacterium
ACTTGCGATCCAGTGTTGCTTTTCTTCCACCCGTCGTATTAATTCCACATCGTGGGCAGCGATAACGTCTTTTACCATTTCGATGCTTTCCCCATTTTTGTAACTTACTACCACAAACTGCACATATTTTTTTGCATTTTTAGCCCTTATTTCAATTAATAATTTTTTTAAAAATTAAAATACAAAATTTTCTGCGACATGTCAACTAAATTCAGGAAAAAACCAACGCATTTTGCAACTTAGCTCATTGCTAGTTGACAAATAAATACAAGTGTGTTAAAATATAAACATATTTTCGGGATTTTCCCGTCCACCCCCTCAAAAAATGAGGGGGGCATTTTTTTTAACGGTACAGTTCATGAAAGGCTGTTTTGATGGTTAGGAAATCACTATCATCAATAGTGCCAAGCTGGCGATATATTCTTCTCGTGCTGATCACTCTAATTTGTGATAAAACTGCGACTTCAGTTTTGCCCAAAAACCTAAATGGGACATACCAGCTACCCTTTTTATATTTTGATGTTAATGGTACTATTAAAAAGCTTTCACTGCCGAGTTTTTTGAGCATGACAGCAGGACGGGTAAAACGCGTGCCTTTGCCATTAATTTCTACGCCAATATTTTCACCCAAAGCACACCACCAAACTTCTTGCTCTTTGACTAGTGGCAGACGATCACGTCTACTATCAAGATGATACTTTAGTTGATTCCATTCCCCAAGTTTTTGTTGTTTTTGTGTCATACTACTATTATATCACACTATATGAATCAAGTTGGCATGAAATTATTTGAAATAATTGTCAACAATGCTATCACTTTTGTACTTCATTTGTCACCAAAAACCAGATGAACGTGTTTAACAAATGTTAAACATAGTAGACAAAATGTGTACAATCTTAAGTAGCCTGCAATTGTCCAACAATCATTGATGTGAGTCAAGCTAGTGGCGTGTACAGATTATTGGCGTAGTCTTTCAGCATGCGCGTGGCCGAGTAGCGGCGTGAAAGTTTGATTGACTCCCGCATCATTTTGAGCCAGCTTTTGGGCAGACCATTATCATCGCGCTGATAAAAAGTTGGCAGTACCTGACCGTCCATGAGGGCAAAGAAACTCTCCATCGTGTGCAAGTGATCTAGTGCCCAACCCGCTTTGGTATTGGCCCAATCAACCTCAGCCGTCCAGCCATCCACGGTGGTCAGTTGCAAGACGCCATTGCTGATCGCTTTCATGCCACTAGTACCACTGGCCTCTTTGCCCACTTGTGGTGTATTCAGCCAAACATCACTGCCACGTGTGAGCGCCGCGCCCATCTCCATGTCATAATTGGGGATAAAAAGCGCGTGGAATTTGAGTTCTTGGCTCATGTAGCTGATGACCTCGCGAATGATTTGCTTGGCTCGATCATCAAAAACGTGAGCCTTGCCTGCCATGAGCAATTGCACTGGCCGATTGGTCGACAACAAGAGTTTGCGCAGCCGGTCAATGTCTTGGAAAATCAAGTCGGGCTGCTTGTAGGTCGCAAAACGCCGCGCCCAAGTGAGCACCAACGCGTTGGGATCATAACTAAAGCCGGTACGCTGGTGAATCAACTCCTGGGTAGCGTGTTTGTTTTCGAGGTGACAGCGCCACAAATCGCTATCAGTGATTTTGCTTTCTTGCAGCCGCATATCAGTCCAGGTGGGGAAGTGGACACCATTGGTGACATTGGTCCAGTTATATTCAGGCCAGTTTTGTCGACAAATGTCATAATGCGGTTGACTCACGCTCGAAGCTCGCCTGGAAGTATTGAGGGCAAAAAGACTGACATCAAAACGTCCATACCGATCAGTACCTGGCGCCAACAGTTGCTCAGCACTAATCCCCATCTTGCCACTAAAGTATTTGACATAAGCCTTCATCAAATCCAGGTCATAAGTCTGATTGCCGTCTTTGACCACCGTGTGATTGGTGTAGACCGTCAGGTTACGGGCGTATTTGGAGGCCTTTTGGTAACTGTAGCCTTGCAAATCCATTGCCTGACGGATCAGTTGCCAGTGAAGGAAACTGGGCCGACCCTCATTGACGTGATAAAGCGCCGGCTCGATACCCAGGGCGTACAAAGCCTTGACCCCACCAATGCCCAAAATTAGCTGTTGCTTGATAATTTCTTCCTGAGTACCAGCATAAATTGCCCAAGCTTGGCGCCGCTCGTGTTTGTGATTGAGTTCATTGTCCGGATCAAGCAAATAAAGGGTCACTGTCTCGCCGATGCGCCGCTGCCAGACTTGCACCCACAAATCCACTTGAGTCAGATGGACTTGCACCACCAAGGGCTCACCCAGTCGCCCCTTGACCAGCTCGAGGCCATGTTCCTGGGGTACAAAATTAACATTTTCCTCGCGTTGTTTGCCCTCACCGGTGATTACTTGCCTGGCGTCCTCACCCTTGTAAAGCAAACCCACGCCCACCATATTGATGCCCAAATCAGCGGCCTCCTTGAGAATGTCGCCGGCCAAAACCCCCAAACCACCGGCATAAATCGGTAGACTAGAATCAATGGCAAATTCGGCCGAAAAGTAGGCAATTGGATGTTGGGTACTAAATTTCATCGTCATAAATCCTTAACTGTTTACTTTGCGACCATCATTGTAACAGCCCCACGGACAAATGTCAAATCGCGCTTACGCCTGGAAATTGCCTCTTGACAAAAAGCCTATAATGTGATATAATATATAATATAAGCCCGATAATCACGATACAAAAGCGATCAGTGGTAGTCGGGGAGATCTTTACAAGCACAAGGAGGAGAAAAAATTGAAAAGTTATAACGAATGCGCGAATTTTGACCAGTTGCTGCACTGTGTTCGCTGCCTGCAGCGTGCCGAAAAAGAGGGTGTTGCCACCAATGGCTGTCGCTGCCCTGGAGTAGACGCAATGTTGGCTGACTACAAGAGGCGCCAGGGACGCCGGCAGTTCGTCTGCCAGAGCGTTCAGATCGCGGTCTTTAGCCTGCTGATGGGAGCTTTTACCTATATGTTTGGCTGGGCCTGGGACAAGACTGACTTGATTTGGGGCTATATCACCCCCGAGCAGTTTTATGGTCGCCACTTGGTGGCGGTCGCGGCCGAGTATAGGCATCCGGAAGCTTTGTCAATCACCACTGATGATGGCAGCTTTTGGAAGGTGATTCCCGTGCCCAATCAACAGCCTGATCCCAAACGCCTGACCTTCCAGACCGAGCCTGGTTTTTGTTGGCAGGTGATCCGGATTATGGCCAGTGATGATCAGTCAGCGCTCGTTGATCCCAATCAGGCACAAGTCAGCACGTTATAATAATGAGCTTGTTGGCCCTGCTATCACTAGCGGGGCTTTTTTGTTAAAAAAGCGTTAAACTGCTCGCTAAATTGCTCACTTTTCGGTTATAATATAAAAACTTGAAAGGAAGTATGCGACCCGCACTCACACTACCCACACCAGCGCTGTATATTTTGCATCGTCTCCAGGCGCATGGTTTTGCGGCCTATTTGATTGGTGGCAGTGTCCGTGACGTTATGGCCAATGCTTTGGGCTATTATCAAACGCCCAAAAATGTCGAGTGTGACGATTTTGACTATACCACTAATGCAGTGCCGGAGCAGACGATGACCGTTTTCCCCCGCAGCTTTTACAAAAATCAATTTGGCACTGTCAGTGTCACTCCCGCCGACTTGCGTGAGCTGATGGGCTGGCCGCGTGAGCAAGAAAGTGAGCCTGCGACCCGTGTGGAAGCACCGGATCGGATCCCGATTTCCCAAGCGACCCGAGTACATGAGTCACTTCAGCTACCCACTCATGCCCCGCCAGCCGAAAAACTCAATAATTTTGAGATCACTACCTTTCGGGTGGGGGAAAAGTATGAGACCAACAATCGCCAACCTAGTCACTTAGAGTGGGGGACAACGATCGAAGAAGATCTGACTCGTCGTGATTTTACCATTAACGCACTGGCTTTGAGTGTGAAACAAAAACGATTAGAAGAACTTTTTGCCACAACTCAGATGCAGTCACAAATTACTATTCGGCCAGAGGATTATCAGCTGATTGACCGCTATCAGGGACTAGATGATTTACGAGACAATTTGGTGGCGACTATTGGCGACCCGGATGCTCGTTTTCAGGAGGACGCTTTGCGTCTGATGCGGGCAGTACGTCTGAGTGTCCAGCTTAATTTTGCTATTGAGGAGCACACTTATGCAGCCATTCAACACAATGCGAGTCTGCTGGCGACTATCAGTAAAGAGCGCGTGCGCGATGAGTTTTTGAAAATTTTGGCTAGCAGCTATCCCAAAGAAGGCATCATGCTGCTGGACGAAACTGGCCTTTTACCTCACATTGTGCCGGAGCTTTTGATGACCAAAGGGGTGGAGCAATCAGGTCACCACCTCACTGATGTCTGGGTGCACTCGCTCGATGCTCTAGCTGCTTGTCCCAATCCCGATCCCATTGTGCGGTTGGCGACGCTCCTGCATGATATCGGCAAACCACAGACTCAAGCGTACAAAGATGGTCAGTACACTTTTTATAATCATCAAGTGGTGGGAGCACACTTGGCGCGGCGCATTTGTCGTCGTCTCAAGCTGTCACGTGAGCAGACCACACGCGTCTTTTTGTTGGTACGCCACCACATGTTCCATTATCTGCCCGAAAATACTGACGCCTCGATCCGCCGCTTTATGCGCCAAGTAGGCTTGGAAAATCTCAATGATATTCTTGACTTGCGCGAGGCCGACAGACTGGGGAGTAATGCGCGCAAAACGAGCTGGCGGCTGGAGGAGATGAAAGCGCGTATGATCGAGCAATTGCATCAACCAATGCAAGTACGTGACCTCGCTATTGGGGGATACGATTTAATGACAGAATTGTCACTGACTCCCGGTCCTATTTTAGGACAAATTCTCAACACCTTGCTGGAAGAGGTTTTGGAGGATAGCAGTCTTAATGAGCGCGACCGACTTTTGGCGCGCGCGCGGGAGCTAGCACGCGCGAAGCACTGAAAAATCATTGGACAGTGTCTAGTATTTTACGATTGCCATCAATGAGAAATGCCGACACTACCAGTGCCGCGCACCCGGACAAATATTTAGCCGGGCGCTCAAACACTGGCTACGCCTGACTTGGGCGCCAGGCTCGCCAAACTCGCGCCGACGGCAAAAATATTTGTTTCCGGTTGGCTGTCAAAAGTTTTACCATTATTTTTGACTTACCGAATAACTGAAAAATCAGTGGACAGTGTCTAATATTTGCTTGTCAAAAAACAGCTAATAGACTCGCGTTTGTTAAACACTTGTTAAACGTTTGTTAAACGCGCACATCTGGTTTTTTGTGACAAACGCGATACAGAAAATTACAAAAGTGACTGGACAGTGTCTAAATTCTTTTAGCGGATTTCTGATTTATTTTCTTTAAGATAATTACGCCAATCTTCAATAAAGCCAATGAAATTGGACAACGGTGAGTCAATCAAAAGCGAAAAGATAATTGAGAAAATATTGTATTCTTTCCATTTTTTGGAAAACCACTGACCAATGCGTGCCAGCGGGATGGAGAAAATATCGAGGACAAAATCTAAAAGAGTGCTTTTTTCAAAAACGGTCAGCTCTTGGGCTTGCGAGCGAATATTAAGCGAGGCAAAAAGCACCATAGTGATATAAACGACATTGAGATAGACTGATGTGATCGGCAGGCCAGCGGCTTTAAACATCAGATAGAGTGCCCACAAGCCCACCCCGCCAGCCAAAATAGTGGTGAGGTAAAAAAACGCTTGGACGATTTTATTGGGGCCACGCTGGCGACGACGGATTTCGTAAGTGTCTTGTTCGCTACTGTCATAAATGATTTTTTTGATTTCGCTCCAAGCCACGGCTTCGTTTTCGCGTTTGGGTGGGCGGATGAGCATTACGAGGATGAACATCGCCACACAGGGGATAAGAATGTCAAAAGCAATCGCACTGGGGCCAAAACCGAGCCCAAAATACTCGGCCACTGGCCACTCAATGATAATCACACTGGCGAAATTGGCGATAATCACCGAGAGAGTTGTCCAAAAAGCGGTCTTGAGTAGGCGCGACTTGAGGCTTTTGTACTTGTCGGCATAAATCTCGCGGTAGCGAGCCTCCACTTTGTCCTCATCGGCAAAAAACTCCTCACCATCGCTAATTTTTGTCAATTCAAGTGACTGGGCGATAGCGCCAATCATCCGGTAGGCCGCATCATACTTACAAGCAATACGCAAAAATTGTCGCCCCGACTGACTGGCAAGATCGTGTTCAATGGTGAGCTTGTCTTGATACATTTTTTGGATGGCCTCCAGATCAAAAAGATGATCATAGGCATTAAAATCGGGTTCATACATTTTGAGCAATTCGTAGGCGATCAGGTAGTCGTCCATATCATAAAGACTGCGCAAAACAGCGATCAGTCGCAGCTTGTCTTGGGTAAAATCATCGATGGCCTTGACAGGAATCACCCGAATGCGATCAGCCAAAACTGTGTCCATCAGATTGATGAGTGCCCAGATTTTGTAGGAGGGCGCTAGCAGCTCCTCGATCTCGCAAGCCATGATTTGAATCGTCCAATTTTGCAGGCGGATACGATCCTTAAGATCACGCTTGGAAAGACCGTCTTGACTCGAGTTGAGATAGCAAAAAGCTACCAGGTACTTGTGGACAATCACACCGAGTGTCTCTACAGTGTCGGCATTGATGAGTTTGTTGTCAAAATAGCCCGAGCGCATAAGCTCAAAAACCATTGTCTCGGCTAGATCAAGAGTTTTTTGGTCAACAGCCTCGAGATTGAGATAACCGATCTGGGGAATCAGGTCGCGATTGATCGCCCGCGCAATCGCCCCCCTTTTGAGAGCGTGCTCGTCCTTCCAATCAATGACTTTGCGGATTTTTTCGTAAAAACGCCCAACGCTCAAAGCTAAATCATCAACTTCAAAACTCTCTACCACAGCCCGATTGCGATAATCATAGTCTTGCTGCCAATCAGCTAAGAAATCTCGTAAATACTGACTTATCGCCATTTTTACCTCTCTGGCTCCGCCCCCAGGCCGCTCGAGTCTACACGACATTGATCACGGTGTGACCGTGATATTGGCCGAATTGTACTCGACCAGCCTGCATGGCAAAAATCGTGTGGTCGTGACCCATGCCAACACCCTTGCCGGGTTTGTACTTGGCACCGCGCTGACGAATGATAATGTGCCCGACTTTGACGGCTTCACCACCGGATTTTTTCAAGCCCAAACATTTGCCTTTACGCGCACCCTGAGCATGTTGGTGGACGCTACCGCCGGCTTTAACATGTGACATAATTGCTTCCTAACTAATCAATTCTTTTGCCACTCAAAAACGCAAATCTCACGCTGGACGGTCGCTTGATCGCGGGCGTAGATCAGGTCTTGAGACTTTTTATTATAACCTAAACTCATCAATTTGTCAAGAAGATGATCAAGAGTATAGACGCTACCATCACGGGCAGTGACTCGAGGAAAGACAATCACCAGACGCGCGCCCGGGACTAGTAGTTGTGTCCAAGTGCGAAAAGCACCCCAGTAAAGCTTTTGCAAGCCGCGGAAAACCCCTGGTAGCTGCTCGTCACGAGGCGTTTGGCGGCCGAGAAAAGGCTCACTGACTATCAGATCGACTTTTTGCCCGCCTAAGTCCGGCACTCGCACGGCCGTGACGTCGCGGGTAAAAAGTCGGGCTGGCGCCTCGAGGTGATATGCCTGGCGTAACCAGTCAAGATTTTCGCCAGTACCAATGACGGCTTTTACGTCCAGATCCGAGCCGCAAAGCTCGTAGTTGCCCATGACTGCGGCCTCAAGCAGCAGGGTGCCGCTGCCACAAAAAGGATCGTAAAGTCGACGCGGCTGCTTGCTGGGGCCAGCCAAATTAATCATCATCCGAGCGAGCTTTGGCGGTAGCATCCCTTTTTTGTGATCACTATAAGGCTTGGCGCGATCGCGATATGACCAGTCGTCAATGTCCTGGACGCTCAGGGTGTGAGTGATTAAAATCCGATCGGGGGTATTGGTAACTAGCAACTCAACCCATTTGGCTTGGTGCAAAAGCAAAGCTGCCCCGGCACCCCGGCGACTCGTGGCCGCAAAACGGACTTTGAGGCCATTTTCCTCTAGTCGGGCTTTAAGCCAGCGGCTGTCTAGTGGCTCGAGGTGATCGCGCCCGAGCTCACCGAGGGCAAAATAGACTTTGGCTTGTCCCAAACTCACTAAATACTCTATGAGCTGATAATTAATGGTCGAAGCCTCGGTTTCTTGAGGTAATTTTTTTATCAATTTGCCAATTTTAATTGTACCACCAAGCTTTTTTTGTAGTGATTTTATATCAAAATCTGGTTGCAGCTTAGCGCTAGCCAGCCTTTGATCTAACCTTTGGAGATTCACCGCTGACCCCAGAACCGCCTGCAACTCTGCCCAGCACAGGTCTCCCATATTGCCCAAAAAGAAAATTACTTCTTGCATCCGCATCTTTCTAAATTGATGCTACCGATCAATATCTATTTAATCTTTCTGATTCGTCAAACAATCTTGGCCACCTGGACATTGGTGACGCGTTGGCGATGACCGTGGGTTTTGCGGTACTTGGACTTGGATTTATATTTGAAAACTCGTAGCTTTTCGTCCAAACCGTGCTCCATAACCTTGAGGGTGACACTGTGACCGGCAAGTGTGGGAGCACCGACTTGCACGTCGTCACCATCGGCTAACATCAAAACTTCAGCTACCTGATGTTCTTGACCGGCATCAGCCTCCAAACGATCAATCGTGAGCATGTCGCCTTCGCTGACACGATACTGTTTACCTTGAAGTTGTATCACTGCATATTTCATAAGGTCTGTATTATACCACATTTTTGGCGTTTTGTGATAGTAATTTTGCGCTAGCGGTGTGATTTTGCCAGTTGCTTGCGTCCGCAAGTGTGATATAATGAAAATATGATTATGAGTTTTGGGCGCAATCTGCTAGTGATGGGAGTCGTGCTTTTTGTGGTCGCTTGGATTTTACCCAATGTTTCGCTTGGTTACGCCACAGGTAATTTTTTTAGTTTTTCGGAGTTTGTGACCCATTTGCCAGTGTTTGTGGTGAGTGCATTGGTGCTCGCGATTTTGACGTCACTATCTAGGCTGGGACTGCAGTGGCTACATTTGCCGATTAATTTTGTCAGCTTGAGTCTTTTGAACATTGCCGCCAACGTATTTATTCTTATTTTGGCTGCTTATTTGGTAGATGGCTTTGAGGTGACGGCTCTGAATCTAGGCGGCTGGCAATTGAATGTGGTGGGTTCATACCTACTAGTAGCGGTGATTTTTGGTTTGGTGCAGGTGCTTTTAGGGTTGATGTTTTAGGAAAAATATATGAGATATATACAAATTATTCCACATAAAATAAAGCTATTTATAGTGTTTTTTTCCATATTTTGTATAGGTTTTGTCTCAAAAACTTTGGCCGCTGACTATTCTTACTCAGAAGGAGTGGTATTTGATGAGTATTACTCCGATCAAGGGCAGACCCAATTGCAGGTGGAATTGGTGGACATTCGTGATCACTTTCCGCCCAAGGAGTTTGATTTGGTTAGCCCGAGTAATAATCTGATCACCAAAATTACTACCCCTACCTTCGTCTGGAAAGAAACCACTGATGAACGGGCCGTGAGAAATTACACCTTCAAACTCAAAATGACCAAAAGTCTTGACGGCAAGCAGGAGCTGGATACGATCACGATTACTCTGCCCTCTGGAGGCCGGACAGAAACGGACGATTATGAGGCGTGGCTAGAAGATGGGCAATATAACTTGCACCTCAAAAAAAGTCTCCGTTTGGGTGAATATGAGTGGTATGTTGAGGCTAGCGATCGGTCCAACACTATTAAAAGCAACTCTACCTGGAAGCTGACCGTCTCCACGAGTGCCTATTGTGAGGCCGAAAAGCTCATGAACGAGGTGACGCTGGTCGCTCCAACCGCTCAAGTCGATAGCCTCAAACCGGCAATTATTATCAATTTCCCTGCAGGCAAAACCATGTCGCGACTAGACATAAAGGTAGACGGCG
The DNA here is from genome assembly GCA_017431625.1 of bacterium. GTDB lineage: Bacteria > Patescibacteriota > Microgenomatia > UBA1400 > PJMF01 > RGIG2560. The sequence goes on from JAFRKQ010000010.1 coordinate 10,091, forward strand.
TGAGTGTTTTTACTGATGTCTCGCTTGTACCTCAGACTACCAATCACTATAGTGTGAGCGTAGGTGAGACGCGGATTACCTTCCAGCCGGTGGCCAATTATTTGCCGGCCAAAACGACTGGCCGCTACCGACTCGAGGTGACGGTCACCAATAATGAAGGTTGTATCAAGGAATTTGTGATTGATCCTTTGACGGCTAGTGACAGTGATTATGATGCTCAAGCACTAGTGGCTACGCTGGTGTCACCTAGTAATGATCTGGTGTCAACCGAGGGTATTAACACCTTTGTCTGGACGGTGTGCGCGCCCACCAGGGCGATAGCCAGTCAGGAATTTTATCTTGATGGCAAGTCGCTTTTTACGCTTGGCGCTGAGAGTGTGAGCACGAGTGATTACACTTTGAAGCTGACGGATTTGGGGGCAGGCGAGTGTGGACCTTACCGGACGCAAATGACCTTGACCCTGCTTAATCCCAAAATAATTAGTTATAATGACCCGCTTAATGCCAATGACTGGCATCGCTGGCGCGTGAGTGTCACCAATCACGGTCAGCTGACAGGGATGAGTAGTGTTGCTCGCTTCCGCTATCTGCCCGGAACTCTAGGTAATTATCATTGGTGTACCAGTCAAAATCAGTGTACTACGGGTACACTCACACAATGTCTTGAGTCAGGGCGCAATTGCTACCTGGCCGATATAGCTACTTGCCAAGCACACGCGCACGAAGACTGCTCCGATCATCCGCCAGTTCACAGTTATTATTGGTGTACCAATCAATTTCAGTGTGCTCAGGGGACTTTGGCTCAGTGTTATACGACCGGCAAGAACTGTTATCAAATCCATGATGACCCCGCCGGTGGTCATGGCTGTTTGCAAGCTGCCGCCACTGAGTGTGCTTCCCAGGCTACTTATCACTGGTGCCAGAATAGCGCTGAGTGTCAGGAGGGTAGTTTTGATGAGTGCGTAGCCGCCAAAAAACGTTGCTATCTACACACTGAGGGCTTTGTTTGTAATGAAGACATCTTGCGTGATTGTCGTGAACAAGCCTGGGAAAGTGAGCACCCCCTGGGAGTTTTGACCCAAGATTTTTTTGGTAGTATGCCGGTCCCAAGCCTGCTTGATGTTTTGTCAGATTTGGGGATAGATAGTCGTATTATTGCCTATATGCGGGCACTTTCTGCTGACGTTTTGCCTTATTTTTCTACGCTGGCGCTTTTGCCTTTGGGTCTTTTGGTTATCTTTTTCCCGCGCCCGCGCGGACGGGTGATTGATAGTCAATCACACCAAGGTCTGCCTGACGCTTTGGTGGTGGTGCAACAAGAGGGGCATTTTGTCAGCGCGTGTGTGAGCAATAAAAATGGCTATTTTACTGGTTTTAAGTTGCCACCAGGCGATTACACTATCAGCGTGAGTACCATCACTCATGTTTTCCCAGCGGCTTTGGATCAAGAGGGGCACAAACCAATCAAATCTGGCTATTATGGCGAGCACTTCCGCATCAGTAGCGAGTGGGTATCGACATTTACACCCTTAATTCCTCTGGATTTTGACCCCAAGATTTCTCGCGATCGTCAAAGACAGTGGCGCCAGCTGGATCAAGCCTCGCCCGATTGGTTGAATCGCCTGGGTGTTTTTCTCAACCGTTTCCTCAATTGGCTGGGGTGGTTGTGGACGATTACCTTCATGCTGATGATAGTGTTTACGCTGATTTATCCTATTTGGCTTAATATCATTATCTTGGGCGTTTATGTCATTGGTTTGGTCAGAAGACTTTGGGCTACGCGTCGGCATTTCAATCTCAAAGGTGAAATTTTTGATAGTCTTGGCCAGCCACTGGCTGACTGGCCACTGGAGTTGATTCAGGTGGCTTATAAACGTCCCGCTGGTGTGACTCGTACTGACAGTCGGGGCCGCTTTGCCTTTTGCATCAATCCGGCGCGTCAGTATTTATTGCAGTCGCCAGGATCGCATTTTGTCGAGGCCAATGGCGATAAGAAGTTTATTCGGGTTGACTTAGGCAGCGATCGTGTGGTAGAATTGCAGCTAGTGGCAATGGGTACAACATAATATGTTAAATATGGGTAAACGGCTATTAATTTTTTTGTCCGGCATATGTTTTTTGTGTGGCAGGCCGGTTTGGGCGCAACAGTTGGTGGACTATCAGGCAGATTTTGCTTGGGAAATCGAGCAAGATGACCTGGTGAGTCAAATTAAGGAGTTTGCCATTCGCATTGATGAACAGACTGTTTTTACCAATTTACCCAATAAACCTGAGCACACCGATGATTATGATCTCAAAGTAGATGCGGACACGCATCAATACCGGCTACGTTTTAGTCTTCCTTTGAGCGTAGGCCCCCACTCGTGGGAAGCAGCTGGCATTAATTATCAAGACGAGGCCATTGTTTATTTGCCGCCCAATGATTTTGAGGTCACTGCTGGGCTGACACGGGCCTTGACTGCCAAAAGCTCGGGTACATTGACCCAGAGTCTCAGACTCATACTCTCCACTCTGGTCAATCTCGGCTCGATCCTTTTTGTGTTCATCTTTATCATTTTTATTATTATGGATTTAGTTTTTAATCGCGGACAAAAACTGCTTTTTGCTCATCGTGGCATCAAACAGACGCGAACAGGTTTTGTCTTTGACACCAGTAATAATTTAGGTGTCCCTTTTGCTTTGATTACTGCCAAAGGGGTGAGTGAGCAGGGTAGTCCTATTCAAGCGACGGCGGTGACAGACGTTGAGGGTAAGTACTCAAGTTTGCCCTTGCCACGGGGAGAATATTCCATTGAGGTCAGCTGCAATGGCTACATCTTTCCCACTCGTTTTGCCCGTTCGCTGCCGCTGACGCCAGAAAATTTTTACAAGGGTGAAGCTTTCAAGGTCATTAGTGAGCAACAGCCAATTGATCCGATGATCCCGATGGATTTGGCTGGTGAGGTGCGGCCACGACGCCGACAGTTGCGGACTCGTTTGCTGCATTTGGCCTGGGTTAATTGGCAGGAATTGCGACGCTTTCAGCCATTTTTGGAGCTCATCTTGTTTTTGGCCTCGATTGTCGGTCTACTGGTCAATCCACGTCTACTTTATGTAATTGCGGGAGTTTTTTATGGGATAATGGTTGCGCGGCGATTGATCAATCTTTTCCGTCTAGTACGTCTGGAAGGACGAGTCATTGACAATGAGGGTGTTCCCATTGCCGGGGCAGTCGTGGAGATTTATCAGGAAAATGAAGCTGGCCAGCGACAAAGCAGCGCCCTGGCGGTTTCTGACAGCGAAGGACACTATCGGGCCGACATCAAACCGGGTGATTATCGGGTGCGGGGTCGTAAAAATGGTTATGTTGCTCTGACACAAGCCCGGACAGTCAATGACGATCAGGTGGTGAAGGTGGATCGGGAGACCCGCAGCCTGGACGTGACGCTGGTGCCCACACCTGAGTTGACGGAAGACTTCTTTTTTCAGACTGATAGCCACTAATTTTCGCCTTAATATCGGTCTACGCCTGGAATTTGCCTCTTGACAAATTGGACATTTTGTGGTATAATGTTCAATAATATGAAAGTGAAACAGGGCAACCAAGCCAGCCTCCGGACGCGGGCAGCTATCCGAGAAGAGTTTGCGCGACTGCTCAATAAGTACCGACAAATAGACAAAATTTCGGTGACGCAGTTGGCTCACGGTGCAGGCATTAGTCGCAGTACCTTTTACACTCACTACACTGGTGTCGATGAGGTGGCCGCCGACATCAAAAATGAAACATTGAGGGTGTTTTTTGAGCACAAAAAGATCCGGGATCAGGCTGACGCCGAGAAAATTGTCAATTCTATTTATCGGTATTTAAAGAAAAATGATCGTATTTTTCGCTTGATGCTCAAGGCGCCTGGGGCGGAGAGTTTTGCCCTGGAGCTGGGGTCACAGGCCCGCGCGCAACTGCTCGAGAACATCAAGCTGGCGAGACTGCAGGATACGCATTTGCTTGATCTGGAGCTGTCAATGATCGCTGATGGCCTCTCGCTTTTGTGTGTGCGCTACTACCGCGAGGAGCTGGACGCTAGCCTGGAAGATATATTTGCTTGTGTCCACCTGATCCTAGAAAACTTGATGACTCGCCGCCAACGCGAACAAGTGCCAATGATGAGCAAATTGACCAGCAAATTGGCAAAATCTGGGGTATAATATACCCATGTCAGAAATTGATGGACTGTCTGAGAAGGTCTTGCCTCGAGTCATTCCTCCCGAGGCGAAGTGCTTTTATTTGACAACGACGCTGCCTTATGTCAATGCCAAACCCCATTTGGGTTTTGCTTGGGAAGTGATCACGGCCGATGTCATCGCCCGCTACCGCCGGCAGCTGGGTGAGGTTGTTTATTTTAATACTGGCACTGACGAACACGGCCAAAAAATCTACCAGCAAGCGCTGGCGCGAGGCTTGGAGCCACAGACATACGTGGATGGCATGGTGCGAGCCTTTTTGGAGCTAAAAACTGATTTGGAATTGTCGTACACACATTTTATTCGCACGACCGATACCAGGCACGTAGCGGCTGCCCAAGAGTTTTGGCGCCGGTGCGCGGCGAGCGGCGATATTTACAAGAAAAAATACGCGGTCAAGTATTGTGTTGGTTGCGAGCTGGAAAAAACCGATAGTGAGCTTGACCATGGCTTTTGTCCTCTGCACCCAGACAAGCCTCTGGAGGTGCGCGAGGAGGATAATTACTTTTTCCGCTTTAGCCGCTATCAGCAACCACTTTTGGATTTTTACCGCCAGCATCCAGATTTTGTGCGGGGCACGGGCAAGATGAAGGAAATCGTCAGTTTTGTCGAGCGTGGTTTGCAAGATTTTAGTATCTCGCGCGTGCGTGAGAAAATGCCTTGGGGTATTCCGGTACCTGGCGATGAGAGTCAGGTGATGTATGTCTGGTTTGATGCTTTGGTCAATTACATCTCGACTCTAGGCTGGCCACAGCTAGAGGGCACTAATTTTGAGCGTTTTTGGCCAGGGGTGCAGATTTGTGGCAAGGATAATTTGCGCCAGCAAGCGGCGATGTGGCAAGCAATGTTAATGTCAGCGGGCCTGCCCAATTCACGCCAGATACTGGTCAATGGTTTTATTACGGTGGATGGGCAAAAAATGAGTAAATCAGTGGGCAATGTAATTGATCCGCTTGACTTGGTGGATCAATACGGGACAGAGAATACGCGCTTTTTGATCGCGGCTTTGCCGGTGCTGGGTGGTGACGTGGATATCACCAAAAAGCGTCTGCACGACTATTACACGGCTTATCTGACCAATGGCTTGGGTAATTTAGCCTCACGGCTAGCCAAACTTGCCTCGATGGTGGAGGCGGGCTGGGAATTGACACCAGCCAAGTCCTTTTCGCCGGGGGTGAGGGCGGCGATGGCAGACTATCACACTAGTGATGCCGTCCAGGCAATTTTGGATGAGGCGGCAGCCATTGATACCAAGTTGAGTGAGAGCAAGCCCTGGCTGATGGAGGATGGTATCGATCGTCAGCGCGTTCTGACACCAATTTTGAATGATTTCTTGCAAATTGTCTTTGATTTGCGTCTGTTGATGCCGCGCACGAGCCAGACGCTAGCCGGGCATTTCCATCCGCGGCGAATAATGCCTTTGCCACCAATTTTTCCACGGTTAAAAGCAGATCAGAAAATTCCACATGAACAAAATTTTTGACACCCATTCACATTATAATTTGGCGCCATTGACTGATAATTGGCGTGAGCATCTGGCTCAAGCGCGCTCAGTAGGCGTAGAGCGTAGCGTTGTGGTTGGTACCGATACCATCACGAGCGTGAGGGCTTTGGAACTGAGTTTTTACGAGCCTGACTTCTTCTTGTCGAGTGTGGGTCTACACCCTGATGTCATTAGTCAGCAGGTGCTAACTCAGCCCGAAAGCGAGCGGCGACGAGTTTTGGCCCAAATTATGACTTTTTTCTTGCATCAAGTGGATGAGGGCAAGCTGGCGGACGCCTGGGGTGAGCTAGGTCTGGACTTTTATCATGCCGATCGCGAGAGTGCCGACTGGCCGCAACTGGTGGACTACCAACTAGAACTTTTGCGCGGTCAGCTGATTATAGCGGCTGGTAGTGATTTGCCTTTGATTTTTCATGTCCGTGATACCAGTGATCACCTTGATGATCCTGAGGGCGCCTACTGGCAACTAATCCGCGAGATTGACGCGCACCATCGCGTGGCTGACAAAAAACTCATCTTTCATTGCTTTTCTGGTAGCGAGCGCTTTTTGGCCCGGGCGCTTGAATATCCTCACTCTTATGTGAGTTTTGCCGGTAATGTCACCTTCAAAAGTGCCGAGCAGTTGCGCTCATTGCTGGCCAAAGTTCCGGCCGAACGCTTACTGTTGGAGACTGATTGTCCCTATCTCTCGCCTGAGCCTCAGCGTGGGCAAGTATGTGAGCCGGCCTTTATTGTGCATACGGCTGAGTATGTACAAACGCAGCTTGGGGTTGATTTGGCGCAGGTTTATCAAAATAGTCTTGCAATTTTTACCAAAAGTGAGGTATAATATACTCACTTATGAAAAACCGCTGGCAACGTTATCTCACATTAGCTGTCATCGCCCTTTTCTTTGTGGTTGGTTTGCTGTTGCCGGCACCTTATCGACATTCGCGAGCACAGGCCAGTGGTAGCGGGGAGGTTGATTACAACCCTTGTTTGCACTTGCCGGCTGAAGGGCAACAGGCTTGCAACAAGTGTTTGTGTGGTGGTGACACGTGCTCGATTAAATCTGATGATAAAAGCTGGCAACCGTCTGGTTTTTGGACGGCTATCGGTTGCGTGCCCGCTGACCCAGTGGCGGCCACACGCGAATTATTAGATTTTGCTCTTGGAGTTGGTGGCTTTTTTGTCTTGGTGCAGATTCTTATGGGTTCTTTCCAGCTTTTGACTTCGCGGGGTAACCCGCAGTCACTCCAACAAGCACGTGAGCGAATTGTTAATTCAGTGATTGCCTTGTTGTTTATTGTTTTTTCGGTGACAATTTTGGAATTTGTCGGCGTGACTATCTTCCATCTACCGGGATTTTTTGACAGTAACACCACCAGTAGCCCCTAGTTGTTAGATACTGGCGCGGCAAATGGCGCGCAGCAGTTGAATTGATGTTTCCAGTTGTGATTGACTATATTTTCGTCCTGACTCTGGATGATTGATGCTGTTGCGAATGTAGGTGGGCAGGGTGTGAAAATCGCTGTCACCAAATCGATCACGACAGCTATGCTTTTGTGGGTCAAAAGCAGCGTGCGTGGCAATAAATTTATCGGCCTGAGTAATACTGGTGAGAGCAAATTTGGCTTGCATAAAGCTATAAAGACCGACATGATAGTCGACCGAAATCAAGTGAAAGGCCAGATAATTGGTCTCGGCAATCGAGAGGGTGGGTAAGGCGGGCGTGTGCTGAATATGATGGGCACTGATTTGCTCACCTTGACGTCGCAAGACCAAAATGAGGGTAGATTTTTGTGCAAAGCCGGCTTCAATTACTCGTGGTGAGTGGGTAGTGACGAAAAGTTGTGCTCCCAACTGACCTCCATCATCAGCAAATAGTGACTGATAATAGTGGAGAATGTGAGAGCGCCAGGCGGGATGGAGACTCAACTCAGGCTCATCAATCAGCACTAAGTGACCGCACATGCTGGCCCGGTTTTGCAGGAGGAAGGCACCACGAAAAACAATTTGCTTTTCGCCAGAGCTTAAATCCGCCAACTCCACCAAACGCTCACCTTTACGGAAAAAGACCTGACGCTGAGCGTCGAGGTTTTTGACCCCCTCATAGTTGAGCGAACCCGAGAACATCACCTCAAAGGCGGCCTGGAATTGTTTGATTCGGCGATTGCGCAGGCTTTCTGGAGGCACTTGGCCAGCATGAGCTTGCGCCCAATCATTCAGATCATTAGCGTCTCGACTTTGGATATCAATCAACAGCTGCTGAATGCTGGTGGCCAAGTCGGGCCCACTTTTGACACTAGTAGTCGTGTGCGCCTCGATACTGCCATTGGTGATGGTGGGCGTGCACTGAGGCTCGTAGTTAATCTCTACTGTCGAGTAGACGGACTTGAGCAAGCCTCGCAGCGTGGGATTGGCCAAAATGAGCTGACTCGCGATAGGCTGCCAAGTGCGATCAGTCGCTTGGGTACTAAATTGAAGCCGAGCCGCATCGCTAGGCGAGCGACTCAGATCTAGTGTCACTTGCCAGCTGTCGCTGGGCTGAATGTCGGGAGCATTCTGGCTGAGTTGTTCGCGCACCTGATCATACTCGGGTGCAGTCAGCTGTAAGGTGAAAACCCGCTGTTCGTCGCGGACGGTCTGGAAGTCCTCAAGCAGCGAAAATTCATAGATTAGCTCCAAAAGCATGGTTTTACCACAACCATTTTCGCCAGCGATAACGATCGTGTCGGCTACCTGACCGTCCTCAAGGGTAAAGTCAAGCGTCAGCGTGCCAAACAAAGGGTGATTGGTGAGGGTAATGTCTTTGATTTTCATCGGTTTAATCCAGATTAAATTTTTGCCAAATATTTTTTCACGTCAATTTGATAATCCCAGCGCGTCAACTCTTCGTGGCCCGGCACATTAAAGCGCCAACTCTCCAGCCACCAGTCTTGCCAGGGAATCACGGTCATACGCGCCTCCTGGGTGATTAGGAGATCACGCAAAGCCCCGGCCAAAGCCCGATCATCGAGGTTATCGCGCAGGTTGTTTAGCTTTTTGAGTCGTGCCTTGATGGCTGAGGGTAGCTTTTGTACCCAGGGGAGCAGAGGTGGGGTATCATGAGTGGAGGTAAATATGATCTTGTTGCCAGCCAATGATGCAATTTCCAATTCTTGGTCCTTGACTTTTTCGGGTGCGATCGGGTTTTGGGCTTCGATATTATACGCCAGTGTCAGGACACTTGAGCCAACAACGTCATATTCTTTCATAAACTGTTCAAGGCGCATCTTATCACTGGCAATATCCTCAAAGTAAACCCCAAAGCGCAAATTTTGCAAGTCACGCAATAATTCCATGACAGCTGGCTTACCGGGGCCCTGGAGTTTACGATTCCAGGCGTGGTGTTGACGTGACATCGCCCCATATTTAAAAAAGCCATTGGCGTGATCGATCCGCACCAAATCCGTAAAACCACGCATAAATTGCAGCCGCTGATTAAAAAGCTGCATAACATCAGCGATTTCATTATTTTCCCAGTCATAAAGTGGGTGGCCCCAATATTGTTCGGCAAAAGGTTCGTCCAAAGCGGCGGGGACACCAGACTCCAGGCGCATTTGACCAGCCTCACCCAGCAAAAATAGCGGTTGGTGGGCCCAGACTAGACTACTTTCTCGGGCCAGATAAAAAGGCAAATCACCAATGAGAGTAATTTCATTTTCTAGGGCATTACGGCGCAAGTTGGTTAGCTGATTGTAGAGAAAATATTGCTGGTCAATAAAACCATTAATCGCTGCTTCTAGCCGTAGGCGACTGGTGGCAAGAGCAGCCTGCTGGCGATCGCGCAACTCTGGCGGCCAAGTCCACCACTCATCAGTACCAAGCTGCTGGACTATTGCCTGAAAATGGGCATAATCAGTCAGCCAAAAGCGATTTTGAAAGACAAATTCTTCGCGAGTGAGTGTCCAGCGGCGCCACTGAGAGGGTACCTGCGGGTCAAAAAAATACGGACTCAGGCCGACACCCTGATTGCGATAGGGCGTGGCAATCGGGTGAGAGAGTGGTAACAGCTGCCAGCCAGACTGATTGGTTTTTTTAAGCCACTGGATAAAATCGAGTGCGGCGGCAAAATTTTGCAGACAGACCAAAGGCAGTAGGGTGGCTACAGGCGTACTCATAAGAGTATTATACACCAGATTCCCGCAAATCGAGGTGCAGTTTTCATTATTACCAGCCATTCTCTCCCAACCCATTCCTTCTTAAGCTACCTATATTATATCATACTATGTCAAATTTGTCAAGAGGCAATTTTGCCAGTGAAATTGGCCAACTTTGGTGTATAATAGCGGCATGAAAAAAATCTTGCGCCTACTGGCAAGTCTGTCTACACTGGTGATCGGCAGTATGGGGCTGGCGACACTCGCCCAGGCTCAAGTGTGTGCGGTCTGCACAATTGCGGTGGCCAGTGGTCTGGGTATTAGCCGGCTGCTTGGGGTTGATGATACCTACACTGGCGTTTGGTTGGGGGCAGCGGTGGTTGCTCTGCCCAGTTTTGTCAGTAGTCTGATTGCCAAAAAATGGCCCAAAGTCAAGTATTTACGGAAAATTTCCCTGGTGACAATGATCGTGGTCACACTGGTAGCCTTATATCTGGCTGATGGTTTTTACCGGGCGGGGGCACTGACTCATCTGGCTCAAGGGATGATCATCGGCGTGATTTGCTTTTTGCTGGGCTATTACTTGGATCGAGCCTTGAGAGTGCTCAAAGATGATGGGGGCAAGCCATATTTTCCTTTCCAAAAGGTAGTCTGTCCCGTTTGTCTGGTACTGGTGGGGACGTTGGGGGCATGGATTTTGGTAAGCTAAAGTGAACATTTGTGTGGTATAATAGTCATTAGTTTGATAACTAAAGTAGCTATAGGATAGATGATTATGACCAATCAGAAGAATAAATTGGATGAATTGGTAAGTTTTTGCAAGTCGCGTGGTTTTGTTTATCCTTCGAGTGAGATTTATGGCGGCATGAGTGCAATTTATGATTATGGTCATTATGGTATTCTCCTGAAAAATAATATTCGCGATGCCTGGTGGCGAGAGATGGTCCAGTTGCGAGAAGATGTTTTAGGCCTTGACAGTGCGATTTTTATGGCACCGATGACCTGGAAGGCGTCTGGGCACGTGGATAGTTTTGATGACCCGCAGATTGATTGCAAAAAGTGTCACGCGCGCATTCGGGCCGATCATTTGTTGGAAGAGTTTGGACTCAATGTCGATAAAGAGCCTATCGATGTGGTTAATAGCAAAATTAACGAGCTCAAGCGAGCAGGGCAAAAGATTTGCTGTCCCAATTGTGGAAGTGAGGATTTAACACCGGCCAAGCGCTTTTCCTTGATGGTGAAGTCAAATATCGGCGCGCCTACCGATGACTTATCTGAAGAGAATGTGGTTTATCTGCGTCCAGAAACTTGTGGGGGGATCTATTTGGAGTACAAAAACACCATGGACTCCCTCCACCCCAGTTTGCCTTTTGGAATTGCTCAGGTGGGTAAGGCTTTCCGTAATGAAATTATTGCCCGGCAGTTTGTTTTCCGCACGCGTGAGTTTGAACAAATGGAAATGCAGTACTTTTTGCATCCTGACGATATGAAACAGAAGTATGAATACTGGCGCGCTCAGCGTTGGAATTGGTATTTGAGTCTGGGGATGGACGAGAAAAAAATCCGCTGGTTCAAGCATCTTAAACTCGCGCACTATGCTAGCGAGGCTTATGACATCGAGTACGACAGTCAGTTTTTGGGCGGCTTTAAGGAAATCGAAGGCATTCATGCTCGCGGTAATTGGGATTTGTCGCAGCACAGTAAATTTTCGGGTGTGGATCTGTCATATTTTGATCCCAAAACGGGCGAGAAGTTCATTCCCCATATTATGGAAACGTCAGTGGGCTTGGGTCGGCTTTTCTTGATGTTCTTGGATTTTGCCTATACACGGGAAAAAATTGCTGGTAAAGATGATGAGCGTTTGGTTTTGCATCTTGATCCGCGTCTGGCGCCAGTCAAGGCGGCGGTCTTCCCACTTTTGCGCAACAAACCCGAGCTGGTGACCAAAGCACGCGAGCTGGCTGGGCGCTTGCGGCCACTTTATCAGATAGAGTTTGATGATCACGGCAATATTGGCAAACGCTATCGTCGCCAAGATGAAATTGGGACTCCACTGACAATCACAGTAGATTTTGACAGTTTGAGTGGTGATGACGTGACCGTGCGCGAGCGCGACACCATGAGTCAGGAGCGCGTGAGCATCGCCAAGTTGACGGATTATTTGCGGGAGAAACTGGGTTTTTGATGCAAGAGTGGCTTTATCGCGCCAAGCGCTACTATCACTTTTTCAAGACCGGTCTGCGCGGTTTTTGGGCAGCGGTCCGCTATCAGCATCCAGAAAAGAAGTTGAAGGTGATTTTGGTGACGGGTACTGATGGCAAGACCACTACCTCGAGCCTGATTTATCATTTGCTCAAAAATTGTGGCTATAAAGTTGCCCTCCTCTCAACCGTGGCGGCATATATTGGTGAGGAAAAACTTGATACGGGCTTTCACGTGACCTCGCCATCGCCGGCTGATTTATATCGCTATATGGCCAAAATGGTTGATGCTGGCATGGAATACTTGGTTTTGGAGTTGACCTCACAAGGGGCTTATCAATGGCGAGCCTGGGGTATTCAAGCAGAAATTGCGGCCCTAACCAATATTGATCAAGAACACTTGGATTATCACTTGACATTTGAAAATTACTTGGCTGCCAAGATGTTGGTGCTCAATGCAGCGCGAGTGGCTGTGGTTAATGACGAAATGCCATGCTTTAGTCAAGTCAAAAAGAGTCTTCACTCGAGCGTGAATTTGATTACTTTCAATCACGGCAGCCGTTTTAGTGCTCCGCTAGAAAAGGCCGTGCGTGAGCATTTTCGTGAAGACTACAATCGTCTCAATGCCTTTTTGGCACTCACGGTAGCCAAACAATTCAAGTTGACGGACAAGCAACTCGAAGAAGCTTTGCAGGATTTTCGTCTGCCAGAAGGACGACTCCAAGTGGTGCCCAATCAGCTTGGCTTTACGATGATTGTTGATTTTGCTCATACACCCCAGGCGTTAGCGGCGGTGCTGCCAGCGATTCGCAAACAGTATCTGCCAGCCGGCAAAAAACTGATTGGGATTGTTGGCTGTGCGGGTTTGCGCGATCGTCACAAACGCCCCGTGATGGGACGAATTATGGCAGAACAATGTGATATTGCGATTTTTACCGCTGAGGATCCACGAACAGAAAATATTTGGTCTATCATCGCACAGATGAAACAGGATTTGGGCACGGGACACCGGCGAGTGATCTCCATTGCCAATCGTGAAGCGGCACTGCGTTGGGCGATTGACCACTATGGTCATGACGGCAATGTGATTGCGATTTTTGGTAAAGGTCACGAACAAAGTATGAATTATGATGGTGTTCATGAGACGCTCTGGAATGACGTGAGTGGGGCACAAAAAATTATGCGTGAGCGTGAAACGGCGGCTTTGCCTGGGATTTTAACTAAGCAACATTTCTTTTTGATGGGGGTAAAGGGAGTGGGGATGACTGCTCTGGCTTCATGTTTGCTGGACGCAGGCAAGAGTGTAACTGGCAGTGACAGTAGTGAGCGCTTTCCCACCAGTCGCAATCTTGAGCGGCTCAAAATCCCCATTATCCCTTTGGATTGCGACCTGCCAGCGGACACGCAGGTGGTGATCTACACTGGTTCTCATGGTGGTCACACCCAAAAACAAGTCAAGCAAGCCATCGAGCGCGGTCTCCCGGTCTACTCGCATATGGAAGCACTGTCGTGGTTTTTTGATCATCATCAAGGGATAGCGGTGTGTGGTGTCGGCGGCAAGTCAAGCATTAGTGCCATGTTGGCTTTTGTGAGCCAAAAGCTTGCGCCCCAGTCGTATGCCGTGGGAGTGGGTGAGATTATTGGTCTGCCCAAAACGGGTCAGTATCTTCCCGACAGCGATTATTTTATTGCCGAGGCAGATGAGTATGTGGCTGATCCGACCACTATTGGGACTGACAAACAGCACTTGCGCTTCTTGTATTTGCACCCGCAAATAATCATTTGTCCCAATCTGCGTTTTGATCATCCAGACGTTTACCGCGATTTTGCCCACACTAAGGAGGCATTCTTACAGTTTTTTTGTCAACTCAAGCCCGGCGGTACTCTGATTTACAATGGTGATGATTTGCCGCTGCAAGAGGTGGTATCGCGCTTACGCGCCCAACGCCCAGATGTAAGTATTATCACTTATGGCTTGGGTGAGCAAAACGATTATTGTCTTGCCCGGGAAAAAATCACGCTCTCAATCCCGGGAGAATACAATCGCCTCAATGCTCTGGCATGTTTTGCGGCTACGCAAAAAATGGGCTTGCCAGCCAAACAAGTACGTACGAGTCTTCATGAATATCAATCAGTCTTACGCCGGATGCAACTGATTCGTGATGAACATGATATTCAGATTTGGGACGACTACGCCCACCACCCGAGTGAAATTGTGGCATCGATTGCGGCCATCAAAGAGCGTACTCACAAACGACGCCTAATTGTGGCTTTTCAGCCGCATACTTATTCGCGTACCAAACAATTACTGCCAGATTTTATTGAGAGTTTGGCGGCGGCCGATAATGTGTGGCTGCTGGATATTTACCCTTCAGCGCGTGAGAGTTTTGATCCCACCATTTCCAGTCAAATGATTGTCGATGGTCTCAAGAAAAAAAAGCCCACGATCAAAGCACGTTTGTTGGGAGGAGTGGCTGATTTGCGTGAGACGATTGCTCAGGATTTGCGCGCTGGCGACACGCTGCTATTGCTGGGAGCGGGTGATATTTACCACGCGGTGCGAGATGATTAAAATTGACCCTTTGTTTTTTTCTGTACTGAGTTTGTCACCAAAAACCAGAGGTACGCGTTTAACAAATGTTTAACAAGTGTTTAACAAAGTCCAAATTTGCTGGACAAATTTTAACTTGTTTGCTGGACAATAATTAGCGAGTTGGTCATCATAAAAAATACCCGCTGTATGAGCGGGTGTTGATCTTTTGGCGATTGGAATTGACATTTTAGTAATTCTCAAGGTAAGTCAATTCGTGAATCGCGGTATTGTGAAAACGTCGCCAACGATGATGTGGGTCAACGAGATGACAGAATTCATTCATAACTCCTGCGTGAGTGATCACGACGATACGGCGCAGCTGGCGAGGAAAACTCGACAGTGAATGCAAAAAAGCGATTAATCGCTGCTTCAGTTTTTGACGAGTTTCTACTCCCAACAAATCGTATTCGGGTCCGCCGCCATCAATCTCTGTCCAGCAAACATCATGTTTGGAGCGCATCTCCAATTCGCCATAAGAGCGCTCGCGCAAAAGCCAGGTGTACATCACCGGCACGCAAATTACTTTGGCAATTGCTTGCGCTGTCTGGCGTGCGCGAATGAGATCAGAGCTAAAAATGGCGTCGATATCAAGCTCACGACAAGTATTGGCAACACATTCCGCTTGCAAGCGTCCATCGTGATTGAGTGGCGCATCGATCCAGCCTTGAATGAGCCCCTGTTGATTGAGCTGGGTGCGACCATGTCTGATCAGCCAGATTTTCATCAATACACACCTCCTTTGAAAGAACAAGTTGGCTTGATTATATCAAATTATGACAAACTGTCAAGAGGGTAGTAGACATATATGTCAAATTGTGAGCACAAAAAGTGGGGGAGTAAACTCCCCCAAAATATTAACGATGATAGGCCGGCCTCTCCCACAGCTGCTCGCTTTCGCGCTGCTTGGCGAGCGGTTCGAGTACGAGGTTACTCATATCCGGTTGTAGTGGTGGTGTTGGCTCGCGCTGGTATTCCTCCATGGTCGATCACCTCCTTGCTGCATATTATATCATAATATTTGTGATTTTGATTGTCAAAATCATTATGAGTAGTACAAATGCATACAAAACATAAATATTGCTGTTGTTAGCACTAAATCAGATTTTAGTCGGATTTATCCATAGCCTGTTATCAAGAATAATTAATTTGTTTGAGGATAATTTGGTACTTGACAAAAGTAGTAGTTTGTGGTACAATAAGTACCAGTTATGGTTCTTTAAAAAATGAAGGAGGAGATAAGATGTACTTTACACTCAAACAAAAAGCATTGTTCTTGCAGTGCTGTGAAGAAAAAACCAACGCCCAAATCGCAACTACATGCCTATGCATCCTCGAAGCTGGCCTGAAACTCCTTGAAGTTAACGTTAGAAATATTAACGTTTATATGTATAAAGAAGATTTCTGGCTGTTGCGCGTAGAGGATAGTAGTATGTATATAGGCATGGGTAAGACACGAGAAATAGCTGAGGCAACATTGCGATCAGTGCATGAGGAGTTACCGCACTTCAACAATCTATTATCTCATGTTCACGGGCTCAAGGTTACCCTAAGTGATATTAATCACCGTAATGATGAGCTCGGGTTTACACTCAGTTTTGAGCCAAAAGACACGCACATCTAACATGAATCATAACTCAACTACCCGGTCACCATACCGGGTTTTTGCGTGACAAAAACTATCTGCTTGATAGATTTGCTTTTTGGGCTGCAATTCGGTTTCTTTAACTTAATAGCATTGTACTGTCATGTCGTACATTAAAACCAAACAAAAATTACCATCTGAATTTAGATTTTGTGACCAAAAGGAGTTTTCATTCGAGCAAACCCTTGAATTCTGCACCAGGTTGGTGCAGAATTGGGCTGTAGAACTCGTAAAACCGTTTCATATAGCGGATATTTCTTGCAGAGAAACCTTGTACATCAGGAAATTCCACTTTAAGATCACGACTTAAATTATCGTAAAAACGACTGCCGTATTTGTTGTCAAACTGCTTAGTAGTAATATCTCTCCCTATCCGCCAGTAAAGTCGCAGCATCTGTTCATTAACAGCAATACTGGCTTTGATTTGAGTGTGAGCAATGTCCTTCTTGAGCGTTGATAACCAGTGAACGTATTCTTGATTTTTGCTCGCCAATAATTCACTAGACATATCAGACTTTCTTTTTTATACTTATAATTTACCATAAATAGTACAAAATGTCAAATTTTCGTGCAACCTCAGTATATTTCGGAATAAAAATTCCTATCAAACAAAGCTATCTAAACTGACCGTTACAATAGTGATCTATTAAAATTCTTCTGTCAATTGAATCAGTCACTTCGTTATCAATAAATTGTGCACAACTAATGTCTGTTGATTCATGCAATAAAAACTCTGTAAATATCTTGAGAACAGTTTTTATTTCGCCTGTTTGATTATTTACTGTAAAACTCACACTATAACAATGTCCCATGCAGATATCACTAAAGGGGTTAATTGATGCATCAAATCTCTCAATGTGATTAGCGTGATCTTCGTCCGTGCTGATATCAGTGATACTTCTAGTATGAATGTTTGATAAAGGATAGCTATATTCTTGTTTATCGAAATATTCATCAACCGTACCATTAGTTTTTTGCGTGGCGGCGATCAATGAATTTCTTTGTTTTTCTTCAACTTCTTCAAACTCGTCCAGCATGCCCAATTCCCTTAAAGCTACAGCATTTGCGTCAAATATTTGCATGTCTGAGTAATAGTATGTCAAAGAATATACTTTGCCGTCATATATGTATAATGCCAATCTATCTCCTTCTTCTATTCCACCAAAAGGATTACTTAATTGTCTGGTTTGATCTTCGATAAATCCTAACAACAATAGAGCTTTTTTGGCTTGTTCATAATAGAGTTCCATATTATCTTGATTAACTTCAATTATCCAATAGGCCAAATCGTGATCAGAACCAAAAGAATGTCTAAATTGTGGGCCACTCATAGTTAAAACAGGTTCTAGCGATTTTAACCTCCACCAAGTATCGATGCCAGCGCCATGCCAGCCTTTGGATTGGCCATATTCCCATCCATCATATAAAAGAAGATATTTTGAAATCTTTTGATTCAGTTGTGAAGAGCTTTGATTTGCACCCTCTAAATCATCATTTTTTTCTTTCAAATTAGTCAATTCATTTTCGCCAATATTGTCTAATTCCAAATCATGGTCGGATGTCTCTTGTAAAGAATTTTTGTCTGACTTTTCTATGGTGAAATTTAAGTACATAGCTATCACAGTCAATATACACAACACTGCTAAAACAAATATAACTATCCTTTTGTAAAAAGGCTCTATTGCAGTAGCTTTGTTATTATTTGGCATATCTGCATTATTACATCACGTTTATATTTCTTATTAATCAAGATTATTCACGATTGTAGCGAGAAAGACTCTCTTTGTGACCCCAAAGGGATTCGAACCCTTGATTTTTTGGATGAGAACCAAATGTCCTGGACCGCTAGACGATGGGGCCACATGTTAAAGATGAGCTATTATATCATGAAATCACACGCTTTGGGCAAGCAATTTCGTCACTAAATAATGATATTTTGTGATATAATAAGTGCATATTTACTGTGCTGGTAAATGTTCTTAAAAAACATACAACCAATGGAGGTGAGATAGTTGATGAGTGCCGAAGGAATACTGTTGATGATAGCAGTCTATCTGCTAGCGATCGGATCAATCATTAAGGTGCATTGGCGTGAGTTTTCGCGGCAAGATGACACTTTTGGGGCGTGTTTGTGCATGCTTTATCGCGCAATATTGACCCTGTTTGTATTGTATTATGCTTGGGTCGGCATTAAAGCGAGCCTCGAGTGCTTCTGATTTATCTTGGGCTGTATTGTGACCGTCAGGGATTTCTCACTGGCGGTTTTTTTGTTGTGTCCACAAAAAAATGTAAATTATGGATACTGGCCAAGCGAGCAAAACTGTCATCACCGATTTTGTACAAATGGTGTAAATACTCGCGAGTGGTCGTAGTGCAAGTGTGACACTGACAGTGTGGATCCAATGGCTGGCGATCATGGGTATATTGAGACTTATTGAGATTGAGGAAAATGTAGTCTTTAATTTTTTGTGGGTCATGCACATACATGCGAGCGTGTCTGGCGTCACGAGTGGGGAGGACGCAGTCAAAAATCTGGTAACCTTGAGCGATCATCGCCTGGATTTCGTCGGGCTTACCAAAACCCATCGCGTAGCGTGGCCAATCGTCTGGCGTCAGTTGAGCATTTTTGGCCGACCAGTCCAGATCCACACCACCGTGGTCATTAAATTTTTGTCCGCCCAAACAATAACCATCAAAACCAATTTTGAGCAATTCTTGGGCACACCAGCGGCGACATTCCCAATCATCATGACCTTGGATGACAGCAAAAATCAAAGGACGCTCATGGTCAGTGAGACGCCAATATTTGATTTGACGGTCATATTCCTGACGGCAACGTTTGGCCCAGGAAACGGTGCGCTCAACACTCTGCTCGATCCGGGGACGCGTGGCGCTCGGAGGGGTAAAATCATCCAAACAAATGACGATGTCGCTGCCAAGGGCAAATTGCATCCTGATAGAGTCCTCAGGACGAAAGATGATCTTGTGTTGTTTTTTGGGGCCAGTATAGGTGACAAGGCCCCGATCAGTAATTTTACCAAAACCAGGGATTTTTTGGAAAAGCGAGTGGACCTGAAAACCACCAGAATCTGAGATAATCAAACCATCAAAGCCCATGAGTTTTTTTATGCCGCCACAATCAAGTAAAAAATCGCGGCCAGGATAGTGATTGAGATGCCAGGTATTGACAATCATACCCTCAACTCCCGCCGCCAGCAAATCTGGAGTATCCAAACCCTTGACCACGCCGCGAGTGGCATCTGGACAAAAAATCGGCAGCGGATAAGTCTTGCCTTTGATTGTTAGCGACTCAATCATGAACATCCTTTGCGAGTTGATAGGACCTATTTATCAAGTAAATTTCTGTTCCAACGCCAATAATAAGCCAAAAGTAAACTAGAGGGTTGCTTTGCCAAGCTGCCTGAAAGTGGCCGTGAAAAAGATGCGATAAGCCACGTAAAGTTCCACAGCCTAAGCAATCATGATGAAATATAAGTCGAAACAGGCACAACTCAAAAGGCAAATCTGACCAGAAGCTTTCTGGTAGGAAAGAAAATGATAGTAGCCCTAGCGGTAAACAAACGGCCAGCAGACGATATGCTAGTGGTTGATAGGCCAAAGAAACTCTCATTTAATCTCGCAATAAATTACCTCGAGCGTCAGTATCAAAACCAGCCGCGCCAGACAGAATTAATGCGCCCTCAATAAAAGCCCAAATACAGGCCGCGCCGGCTCCCAAACCACAAGTGATTGGGCCGATCAGGACAGTCAAAACTAACTGGCAAATTGCCCGAGTATAAAACCCTAGATAAAAATTATGAACACCCAAACTTCCCAAGAAAAAGGCCAATAATGCCGCGACCACTCGCGAATGGGTAATGTCATTACAAACTACCCCTGTGAGTGGTTCTGAGTTAGTTTGATAGGTTTCACGTGAAGCACTGGTGCGGGTTTTGGAATTATCATCCAAGCGATGACCACAAGCAGGACAATAAACATCATCAACCCTGACATTGCGGCCGCACTGCCCGCAGGTGCGCGGTCGGCGATTTTGAGTGGTTTTATTACTATTAGTCGTCATTTTTTCTTTCTATCTAATGCCAATTACTAATAATATAACATACTTTGAGGTACTTGTCAAGGGTTGACAAAACTAGCCTTGTGTGTTAGAATAGGGACTTGTTGTTACAAATATGATTGGCGAGTTTAAAATACTGATAAATGTTAAGGGTACGGGCGAGTAAATAAAATTTTGGGTAGTTTTGAAAAAAGAGTTGGTATGTGGTCGCAAATAAAAAAAATCTGGCAGTTACTTGGTGAGTATCAGAAAGTGACAATTCTGACGCCATTTTTGGCAGTGCTGGGTGCCGGAGCGGAGACCATTGCCCCTTTGCTAATGGCGGCTATGATTGATCAGGGTGTCAATACCGGCAATCTCCAGCAAATATATTGGTATGCTACCTGGACATTGCTCTTTTCGCTCCTGGGTATGGGAGCGTCAGCTTGGGCAGCAATTTGCGCGGCGCGGGCGGGAGCGGGGATGGCCAAGAATGTCCGTGCTGCTATGTACGCCCGTATTCAGGATTTTTCCTTTCGCAATATCGACAAATTTTCTCCGGCAAGTTTGATTACCCGTATGACTTCAGATGTCAATAGTGTCCAGAACGCTTTTAGTATATTAATTCGCATGGCAGTGCGGGCGCCAGCATCCTTGTTTTTTTCTCTCGTGGTGGCTTTTATCCTCAATTGGCGCCTAGCATTGATATTTTTAGTGCTGGCTCCAGTAATAATTATTGGTATGTATTTTATTTCTACTAGGGCTCACCCGCATTTCAAAAAACTGTTCAAAATCTATGATCGGCTTAATTTGGTAGTGGAAGAAAATGTCCGAGGGGTAAGAGTAGTCAAGACATTTGTCACCCAAAGGCGTGAGATTAACAAATTTCATACAGTTTCTGATGAAATTTACCAGGAATTTAGTTTAGCAGAAAAGATTTTGGCAGCTACAAGTCCGCTGATGGAGATTTGTACTTATGCCTCTATTATCGCTATTGCTTGGTTTGGTAGTCATTTCATTATTGAAGGCACGTTTACTACTGGCGAGCTGATTAGTTTGGTCAACTATAGTATGCATATTCTAATGAGCTTAATGATGATTTCGATGATGATGGTGATGTTGGTGATGTCACGCGCGGCACTCGAGCGGATTTGTGAAGTCCTCGACGAGGTGGTGGATCTGGTCAATCCAGAACATCCCATCAAAATTGTTCCAGATGGACGTGTAGATTTTGCTTGCGTTGGCTTTAGTTATGTGGGCGATCGACGTCGCGAGTGTTTGCAAAATATTAGTTTACATGTTCCTAGTGGGCAGACGCTGGGGATTATCGGCGGCACTGGCGCCGGCAAAACATCACTAGTGCAGTTAATCCCTCGTCTTTATGATACCACACAAGGCTCAGTGCGAGTTGGTGGTCATGATGTGCGTGATTATGATCTCAAAGCTCTACGCGACAGTGTAGCGATGGTCTTGCAAAAAAATGTTCTTTTTTCTGGTACAATTCGCCAAAACTTACGCTGGGGCAATCCTCATGCTAGCGATCAAGAGATGATCACTGCCTGTCAACAGGCGCAAATTCATGATTTTATTGTTTCGCTACCGGCCGGTTATGACACTCAAGTTGAGCAAGGTGGGACCAATTTTTCTGGAGGCCAGCGCCAGCGGCTGTGTATTGCCAGAGCACTCCTCAAACAGCCCAAAGTCTTGATTTTGGATGATTCTACCAGTGCTGTCGACACCAAGACTGAAGGTCTAATTCGTGGCGCCTGGAAAACTCAGATCCCAAACACAACCATCATCATTATTGCCCAAAGAATTCTGTCAGTACAACAAGCTGATC
The DNA here is from genome assembly GCA_017431625.1 of bacterium. Classification (GTDB taxonomy): domain Bacteria; phylum Patescibacteriota; class Microgenomatia; order UBA1400; family PJMF01; genus RGIG2560. Next base: position 32,267 of record JAFRKQ010000010.1, read on the forward strand.
AGATCCTGGTCCTTGATGATGGCCAGATTTCTGGCCTAGGTACGCATGAACAGCTTTTAGCTACCAACAAAATTTATCAAGAAGTTTATGCGTCGCAAGCCAATCAGGAGGTGACATCATGACCAATCACACAATGACCACACGCCATCATCTTGATCATCGCTTGCTAAAGCGCTTGCTGCGTCAAATCTGGCCCTTTAGGTGGCGAGCCGCTTGTGTACTGGTGTTGATTATTTTGGCCAATCTTGATACCGTCATTAATTCCTTGTATATAGGTCTGTTGATTGACAAGTATATTCAGCCAATGCTGGCTAGTGGTAGCCACGACTTCACTCCCTTAATGCTCTCGCTTATGACAATGAGTTGCATTTATTTATTTGGTGTCGTTGTGTCATTTTTGTCTGAGTATTTGATGATTCCCGTGACTCAGGGGGTGCTTAAAAATATTCGTGACAAGATGTTTGTCCGTTTACAGCATTTGCCGTTGGAGTATTTTGACAACAATAAATTCGGCGATATCATGAGTCGTTTCACCAATGACACTGACACCCTCGAACAGATGATTGGCCGGAGTCTACCCAACGTTATCACCTCGATCACGATGATTATTATGGTGGTAATTACCATGATTTATCAGAGTTTTTATCTGACACTGGTAGCTGCCGGTGTCATTGGAGTGATGATGTGGGTGAGTGCGATGATCCTCAAGCGCTCTGGTCGCTATTTTGTGATTCACCAAAAGACCTTGGGCGATGTGAATGGTTTGATTGAGGAAACCATCAGTGGTCAGAAAGTGATTAAGGTTTTTTCGCATGAGCGAGAAGCTATTCGTGATTTTACGCGACTTAATGACAAACTCGCACTTAATAATCAACGGGCCAATGCTTATGCTAATGTTCTGATGCCCATTATGATTAATTTTGGGAATTTGCAATATATTTTAATAGGTATCATTGGTGGGATTATGGCTGTCAATGGTTGGGGAGGGGTAAGTCTGGGCTTGATTGCTAGCTTTATGTATTTGAGTCGCAACCTGTCACGGCCTATAAGCATGGTTTCCCAACAGCTCAACTCAATAGTCGTGGCTTTGGCCGGTGCTAGTCGTATTTTTGCTCTTATTGATGAGCAGCCTGAAGAAGATAACGGACAAATCACCCTAGTCAACGCCAAAAAGACTCACGGCCAATTGCAAGAAACCCGTGCACACACCGGTCTGTGGGCTTGGAAAAAGCCTGATGGTCAATTGGTTGAGCTTGAGGGTGATGTGCGTTTTGAACATGTGACTTTTTCGTATCAGCCGGGTAAACCTGTACTTAATGACGTCAGTTTTTACGCCCAGCCAGGGCAAAAAATTGCTTTTGTTGGTCACACTGGTGCCGGTAAAACTACAATCACCAATTTACTCAATCGCTTCTATGACATTGACGCGGGCACCATTCTTTATGATGGTCTTGATATTAAAGATATCAAAAAGGCTGATTTGCGCCGCTCTTTGGGGATAGTGCTTCAAGAAACCAATTTATTTACTGGCAGTGTTCGTGACAATATCGCCTACGGCAAGCCTCTAGCCGACTGGTCAGCCATTGAGGCTGCCGCCAAAACCGCCAATGCTGATAGTTTTATTCAGCATCTGCCGCAAGGCTACCAAACCAAACTCGAGGGTGATGGCTCTGATTTATCGCAAGGTCAGCGCCAACTGCTGGCTATCGCTCGAGCCGCCTTGCTTGATCCGCCCGTGATGATTTTGGACGAGGCGACCTCGAGTATTGATACGCGCACTGAGCGATTGATTCAAGAAGGCATGGATAATCTCATGGCTGGGCGCACGACCTTGGTCATTGCTCACCGCCTGTCTACTGTCAGACAAGCGCGAGCCATAATGGTGATGGACCACGGTCGCATTATAGAATCTGGTTCACACGAGAAGTTGATGAAACAAAAAGGCGTTTATTATCAGCTCTACACCGGTGCTTTTGAATTAGAGTAGGAGAATTATGTCAACAGTCAACGACAAGCCAGCGCTCTTAGTTCAAGGAGATTTCCAGTTTCCTTACCATTACAAATTTCCCGGTCAAGAGAGCAGTGAGGTGATTCTTTATGCCACTCGCGAGTCTCGACGACTGCTTTGGCTGCGCTATACCTGGTTGATATTGGCCCTCTTAATCACCTATATCACCATTTATTGGTTGTGCTTTGAGCTGGGTCCTACCATTCTGGAGACTGGTCCGTGGCTACATCTGGCACTGGTTTGCGCTCTGGTGAGTAGTACCTGTGGTTTGGCGGTCTACTATTATCTATCGCTGACCTGGCGCAAGACAGTGGGGATTCTTACCAATTACCGCTTGGTAAAAATTGTCCAATACGGACTTTTTAATCACGCCACTCAGACTCTACCGCTTGATGAGGTGGTGGACACCAGTGTTGGCAATAAAAAAATTTGGGAACGACTGCTTGGGGTCGCTACTTTTACGGCCCGCTCGAGCGCAGCTAGCTCTGGTCTGGCCACCGATGATGCTAGTGAGGGACGCTTTCGGATCAACAAAAAGTATTTTTATTGGGAAAATATTGAGTATGGTGAGGACTTTGAAAACTATCTACACAAAATCCTCAAGCTCAGACATGACAATCCGATGCTAGATTTAACCTATTTTCGCCCATTTATCGGTAATTTAAAGGGAGATGAGCGTGAGCGGTTTATGCAGCGGTATCCTCAGTACTGGAGTCGCTCAACACAAATTGCCCCTTGACAAAAAAGCAATAGTATGATATAATATAGGGTATGAAAGAACAATTAAGAGTCTGTCGAGTCCAGTCAAGCCGAGCTGATATCGGTCTTGGTGAGTATCAAGTAGCTTGGCTTTTTGCCTGGAGTCAATGAAATGTCAAAGTTTGTGGTCACAGGTGGTACACCGCTTTATGGTTCAGTAAGAGTTGGAGGGGCGAAGAATTCCTCCTGGAAAATAATGATCGCCAGCCTCCTGGCTAGCTCCCCTTCACGTCTGCTCAATTTACCGCATATTGCTGATGTCGCATTTGTGGCGGATTTGATTCGTACTCTGGGTGGACGGGTCGAGTGTCGTGGCGAGCGAATGTTTGTCATTGACCCGAGTGGTCTTAAGGCTGACCAGATTGATTCTGACAAAGGTGAGTTTTCGCGCTCATCCGTGGCCTTTTTGCCAGTGCTTTTGGCTCGTTTTGGCGAGGCTTGTGTGCCCTTGCCTGGGGGTGATAAAATTGGCAAGCGACCACTAGAGCGCCATTTCCAAGGTCTAGAGACACTGGGGGTCAACCTCGAGGTCAAAAATGGCTTGGTCAAGGCTAGTTTGCCTGGGGGACATTTTCGCGCAGGTCAGTATCGCTTTGCCAAAAACTCTCACACTGGCACCGAGACACTCTTGATGGCTGCTAGTCTGGCTCGTGGTACTACGATTTTGGAGAATGCTGCTGTTGAGCCAGAAGTTCTCGATTTAGTGGGTTTTCTCAATAGCTGTGGGGCGCAAATTCGTCTGATTCGGCCACGCACTTACGAGATTCATGGAGTGGAACGACTCTATGGTAGCATCTATAAGATCATGCCTGATCGTAATGAGACTGTTTCTTACGCGTGCGCGGCGATTGCCACCCGTGGCGATGTTATTGTTGAAAATGCCCGCGCGGCTGATTTAACGGCTTTTTTGGCAAAATTGGCTGATATTGGTGCTGGCTTTGAGGTCGGTGATTTTGGGGTGCGATTTTTTTACTATGACACCTTGCAGGCCACTGACGTGACTACCTCGATTCATCCGGGGTTTATGACGGACTGGCAACCGCTTTGGGCCACACTTTTGACACAATGTAAGGGAGTGAGCACAATTCATGAGACGGTCATGCAGTCACGCTTTCAGTATGTAGCACCACTGCAAGCCATGGGGGCGCAAATGGAGATTTTCCAGCCAGCAGTCACTGATCCTGATCGGACTTATAATTTTAATTTGAGTGACGATAAACCTGATGCCTGTCACGCCGTGCGTATTACTGGCCCAACCCGTTTCCGAGGTGGCGAGTTTGCGGTCCATGATCTACGTGCGGGAGCAACATTGATTTTGGCGGGACTAGGTAGCAGTGAGCAGTTGACACTCACCAATATCGAGCAAATTGATCGTGGTTACGAGCATTTTGACGAAAAACTGCGCACCTTGGGAGCAAAGATTGAGAGGGTAGAGGACTAAAATGACACCGGCTTTGTATTTTGGTTTTCTCTTTCTGGCACTAGCGGTATCAATGGTTTTGATTGTGCCTTTTATTGGTTTGCTCTATAAACTCAATTTTAAGCGAGCCCGGCAAAAAACGATTGATCCTTTTGGCCGTCCTACCCCGATTTTTGATAAATTTCATGCTGGTAAGGCCGGGACACCAGTGGGTGGTGGTATTTTGGTGATTTTGGTAGTGAGTGTGCTGATGATTTTGGCGATGGCACTTATAAACGCCTTACAATTACCGATGACCTATAATTACACAAACAAAAATGCAGAAATCTTTGTCCTTCTATTTACGTTTTTGTCTTTTGGGGCTTTGGGGCTTTATGACGACGTGAAAAAATTTTTTGGCTTTGAAAAAACGGGTTTTTTTGGGATGCATATGCCACAAAAGTTGGCAATTCAAGTTATTTTGAGTTTGATTATCGCTTGTACGATGTACTGGGCACTGGGGATTGATTTTATCAATATTCCCTTGATCGGGGAGATCCAGCTGGGGTGGCTGTATGTACCTTTCGCCGCTTTTGTCATTGTTTCGTTTACCAATGCCGTGAATATTACTGATGGCCTCGATGGTCTTGCTGGTGGGGTGATGCTCATTAGTCTTTTTGGTTTTTGGCTGATTTGCACTATGTCCTCTACGGTGGGGCTTGATGGGCCACTGTCACTTTTTATTACTCTTTTTATTGGCACTTTGATTGCTTTTGTTTATTTTAATGTGTACCCGGCACGGATATTTTTGGGGGACGTGGGGGCATTGTCTTTTGGCGCGATTTTAGCGGTGATGGGCTTGCTGGTCGGCAAGCCAGCTGCCCTGGTGGTTATGGGTGGGATTTTTGTGGTGGAGATTTTTACCTCACTAGTGCAGCTTTTGTCCAAAAAATTCCTTCATCGCAAGTTTTTTCCGGTGGCGCCACTACATTTATTCTTTCAAAAAATCGGCTGGCAAGAACCAAAAATTGTCCAACGTTTTTGGCTTTTGCAAATTGTCCTCACTCTTTTTGGCATTTGGCTAACTTTGTTCTAAAAGCACACATTTTTGTGGTAAAATAAGTCTCATGCGCAATCATGAGTCCCAATTATTACTACTGACTGCTGCCCTTTTGGTGGGGGTGGGAACACTCTTGGTTTTTGATGTCTCAGCACCGGCCTCGATTGAAATTATCCACTCTCATGACCCTTATTATGTCATTAAACATCAACTTCTCACCGTGGTGTTTGGAGCAGTGGCTTTGTCGCTGGGAGTGTTAATCCCGATTGTCTGGTACCAGAAAATTCCGCGCTTGATTTACTTTGTTGGCCTGGGGGTGTTGCTGCTCCCGATTATTTTTCCTGATGCCAGTCATGGTGCCATGCGCTGGATCAGGATTTTTGGCTTTTCCTTTCAAACAAGTGAGCTAACTAAATTTTGCCTAATAATTTTTTTTGCTCATTTGGTCCAAAAAACCCAAAATGAATGGATATTTTTGGCCTGGTTAATTCCCCCAATGCTCTTGATGATGTGGCAGCGAGATTTAGGGACATTAGTAGTCATGGGCGCGAGTTGTTTGGCGATTTATTTCCTGGCGTCACCCTCGTGGACAAGTATTTTCAAGGTGGTCGGCCTAGTGCTACTCTCCTTTTTGGTATTGATTATGTCTGCCAGCTATAGACGAGAGCGGATTATGACATTTTTTCGCGGATTTATCAATAATAGTCAGACACAAAACGAAAGTGTACGTGCAGCTATTGATGACTTTCACGTCCGTCGCTTGCGCTTAGCTATTGGTCGGGGCCAGGTCTTTGGTCAAGGTATTGGTCAGTCGCAACAAAAAACCCGTATCCCAGAGGTACACACCGACTCGATTTTTGCAATTTTTGCGGAAGAGACTGGCTTTTTGGGGGTAACGGTCTTGCTGGGACTTTTTGGCTTTTTCCTCTTTTTACTCGCTCGCATTGCCAGTTTGGATGCTCTTGCTCGAGAACAACAACTGATTGCTTATGGTATCTTGGTCTGTTTTGCCACACAAATTATTATCAATCTGGGGGCTATTAGCGAATTACTGCCGCTGACCGGCATTACTTTGCCGTTTATCTCTTATGGCGGTTCCTCCTTGATCGCTTCGCTGTTTTTAACCGGGGTGGGGATCAATTTGGGCATGAGCGAGCCAGTGACGACCAGACAGAGCCTGACAAGGAGGCGGTATGCCTAGATTATTGATCACTGGTGGACATTTGACGCCGGCGCTGGCTTTTATTGATTGGCTGCGCCATGAGCATCCGGATTGGTCGGTAGTTTTTGTGGGCCGTGAATACGCTCAAGTACAAACTAAGCAACCTTCTTGGGAGCGGGAGGAAATTAGCAAAAGAAGCTTGCAGTTTATTCCTTTTGAAGGGCAAAAAACAGGACATTTCAATCCTTTCACCTTTACTCAAACTGTCGGCCAAGCGGCGCGAATCTTGCGTGAACAAAAAGTCAACGTCGTTTTGAGTTTTGGCGGCTATTTGGCTGTTCCTTTTGCCATAGCGGCTCGCTATTATCACCTTGGCGTCGTCACTCACGAGCAAACTCGCGTCCTGGGTCGCAGCAATCGACTTTTATCGTTTTTGGCGGGCAAAACTGCTATTTCTTATCCAGACACTCAAGTTCCTTTTTATGTGGGCGTGACCACTCTCACCGGTAATCCCTTGCGCAGTCAACTTTTTGTCGCCAATAGTCCTCAACCCACCTGGTTTACACCGACACTGGCCCGCCCAGTGCTTTATATTTCTGGCGGTTCTCAGGGAGCGAAGGCACTCAATGAGTTAATTTTACCGATTTTAGCTCATCTCACTCAAGATTTTTTGGTGATTCACCAGGTGGGACGGCGCAGTAGTCTGCGTGATCCTTTAGGTGAAATCAATCAGTACATTGAGCAGCATTATCCCAATTTAACCAATTATTTCCCACGAGAATTTCTCAGTGTAGTGGAGCTGGCCTATTTTTATCCCCGCATTAATATTGCTTTGGGTCGCAGCGGAGCCAATACGGTGGCGGAGTTGACCGCTTTTAAAATCCCAGCCCTCTATATCCCATTACCCCAAGCCAATTACGATGAACAGTATCTTAATGCCGCCGCCCTGGCCCAAAAAGGTGGGGCCATTGTGGCCCGACAAGAGGAGCTGACGCCAAGCCGAGTCCTTGAGCTGGTCCGCCAGCTGGAAAAGCAACAAGAGTCTATGAGTCAGGTTTTGGGCCAGCAGCCAACTAGTTTTGACGCCTGTGATAAGATTTTTGCCCTCCTGCTTGCAGTCCTAAACCCCACACCACCAGTCAAATCGTCTCCAAATGATTCTAGGGCGTAGCGCATGATAAAATCATCCTCTCCAGGCTAAATTGCCACTTGACAAAAACGTAATAATATGATATAATATGGGTCTTAAGAATTGGTATTAAGGCGTAAAGCCTGACTGGACAAAACTGAGCAGCAAAATTAACTAAATTATGGTACAATAGGGCGTATGCAGAAATTGAGTTTAAATCAAGCCAGTGATAAGTCTGTGGCCAAACCTGTCCGTTCCCAGGCAAAAAAGTCTGATTGGTCACTTCCATGGTGGGGCTGGGTTTTGTGTGTTTTGATGAGTTTAGTGATATTTGTTCTGACCGTGGCGGTGACTATTTATCTGAGTGTCAAAAGTAGTATTACCAAATTCCGCCTTCAAGCCACTGATACCTATATTAAAGCTCAAGCGGCCTATCAGGCCTTTAAGGATCAAGACCTAGAACTTACCCGCACTAGGCTCGCCGAGGCAAAAACCAGTCTGGACTATACCCAAAAACGTTTTGCTCGCTTGCAGTCACCACTGACAGTTTTGGGTTACAAACAATATTTTGCTGATGGTCAGGTGCTGATGGCGGCAGCCAGTGAAGGTTTGGATTTGGGCGATCACATCATTGAGATTGTGGAGCCAGCCGCGGAAATGTTGGGCTTTACTGATGACAAGCAGGAAGATGGCGATGGCACCACTGAAGATCGGGTCAAACGTCTTTTGGATACACTCCAGATTATCGGACCGCAACTAGACGAGGTGATTACGGGCTTAGAGGGCATTAGTACCCATCTCAAGACTATCGACCCTCAAAACTATCCCGAAAAATTAGGCAAATTTTTCGGCGCCAAAATACTCCTCGGCTATCTCGGACGGCCAGAATTGGCTGATTTTGCCGTGCGTGAGCAAATTGCCAGTGGCCAACAGTCGCTGACAGATGCGATTGGCACGCTGAAGGAATATCGGCCGATTCTCGACAAGATCCCCCAAATGGCTGGTGGGACGGGCGAGAGAATGAAGTATCTAGTCATCTTTCAAAACAACAACGAACTGCGCCCCACCGGTGGTTTTTTGACCGCTTATGCCTTGATTTATATTGAAGATGGCAAGGTCATGCCGGAAAAATCCGATGATATTTATGAGTTGGATAAGAAGTTTAAAAAGAAAATTACCATTCCGGAAAAACTGGGCAAATATCTCACCACTGAAAAATATTGGAACTTACGTGACATGAACATTGATCCGGATTTCTACCGCTCCATGACCACCTTCATTGAAAATTATGATCTGGTACCTGACGAACCACATGATATTGATGGCATTATTACCATTGATACGATGGTTTTGACTGATTTGATAGATCTTTTGGGCCCGATACAAGTGGAGGGCTATGGTGAGTTTTCAACCGAGCCGGATGCTAAATATAATGCTCCACAAATTATTGTGGCTTTGTCGGAGATTATTACTCGTCCTACGCCTTACATTCGCGAAGATCGCAAGGGTATCCTCGGGCCGATGATGAAGGCAATGCTAGAGAAGGTTTATGGCGCCAGCAAGGATAAATTTCCTGGACTTTTTGCCACCATGCTCAAGCTGATTGATGGTCGGCATATCCAGACCTATTTTATTGATAAGCAGCTTCAAGAGTCGGCGGAAATGATTAATTTGGCCGGACGGATGATTCCTCCCGATGATGGCAGCGACTTTATGGCCATTGTGGATGCCAATCTAGGTGGTGCTAAGTCCAATCTTTTTATTGACTATGAAGTTGAGCAGACCATTCTCCCACCAGAAAACGGTATCCTCGAAAAGCGGGTGGTGATCACCTATACCAATTCTCAGGCTGGCGACAATTGTAATCTCGAGGCCGGTCTTTTATGTCTCAATTCGGTCAATAATGATTGGTTCCGCCTGTATTTGCCTGAGGGCGCCAAGCTTATTAGTGCTAAGGGCTTCAAGGGTGAGGCCGAGACTTACGATGAAAATGGCTTTACCGTGATTGATGGCTACTTTTCTCTCAATCCCAAGAGTACCACCAAAATCGATCTTGAGTACACTGTCCCATATGAGGATACTCAAGAGTATCGCCTCAAGATTTGGCAACAAGGTGGCTTGCGCGAGGTACCACATCTACTTGATGTTAATGACAACCAAGAACAGATCGTGGTTACTGGTGATACCAACTATAAAGCTAAGTTTTGATCATGCTAACACTTTTATGGCAGACGGCCTTAACAGTTTTGAGTGTGATCGCGGCAGCTGTCGTTTATGCCTTGCCAGCGCGCGAGCAATTGCTTTTGCCAACGCTCGGAGTCTCGCTTTTGGGTTTTTTGCTGGCCAATCACGTCTTGAGACACCGACAAAAAAAGCTCTTGACCCAGGCGAGTCGTCATAATTTTTTGCCCACGCTGGAGGTGAGCTTGATTGCCTTTGCGCTACTACTGGCGATTGCTATTACTGGCGGTTACTCGAGCTGGCTGTTGCCGTTGTATTTAATCTATTTTTTGTTGCTCAATTTTGTTTGTCCGCTTTTTCCTACACTCACGAGTTTTGTTTGCACCCTGGTGTTTTTTTATCTCAGTACCCCTGATTTTGGCCGCGCTGACTATGGTAGCCTTTTGTCACTAATTGTCTTTGCGCCAATTGCCATTGCGCTCCAAAATATCTACGCTAAGCTGCTCTTGGAACAGCAAAATGCCAAGCTGGAGCGTGAAAAAGTCGCCTATTATAACCTCTATGCCGAAAAGCAACAGGCTCAGTTACTGGCCAGTGGGCAAGATCAAAGTCTGCGCGAGTTTGTGCAGGCCTTGGTGCCACAAATCGACGAACTCCAGAAAATGAGTCGTTTTAGCGAAAACCAGCTCATAATTTCGGCCACGCTCACCAAACTGGGTCTCTCAATCCGCCAAGCTCTCAAAAATGACGAACACAACCATCACGCCTAGTCTAGCAGCGAATCAAGATTACTTGCGGTTATTATGCCAGAATAATTTTATTATTTCATAATTTGCGTGATTATTGCGGTAAATATGCGGTAATAATTAGCCAAGACACTAGGTGCTAGCCAGCTCGAGTGTAGTCTGGTGATAACCGATATAGTCAATAAGTTTGGCTGGATCCAGTAATTCTCCAAGGTAGGTATAGCGATAACTCGTTCGGGCCGGTTGGTAAAATAGCACCAAGCAATTATCCTCATAAAGATAGAATTGCCCCGGAGTGATCTGTTCAGGTCGTCTAGCATCCGTGGGGAGTTTGACGCCTTCAAGCAGACAAAACTTTGCCAGCCGATCTTGATCGGCCAGCTCTAGTCGCCAGGGACAACCGCTTTTAAGCTTACGCGTCGTGGGATTGTCTTCAAAACGACCCAGGTATTCGTGTCCGCCCAGGCGGACTCGTAGATCAAAGGTTTGCATGGGGTGTATTATACCACCAAAAAGTGTTTTTTGGCGTGTCAATCGGGACAATTGCTAAATACTTGAGAATTGGCATCATTTGCCTGTGTTTTTTGCCAACATTTGTGTTATAATACGAATTGTTCTTTATCTCATGCCGCGCTAGTCAAGGTGGTCACGACACGTGTCTGAAAAACACGGGATCTTGGTTCGATTCCAAGGCTCGGCACAAAATAATATTGATGTATCAATTTTTATTTCCCATCCAGAATATCCAGTGTCATTCTCATCGGCAGTAACTATATTTTTTGTTGCTTATTATATCACAATATAAGTCTTTTGTCAAGAGGCAATTGTGTCTGAATAGTGAGACCAATGTCAGGCCCCATCGTGATTAACGATGGGGCCGGTTCTTTCAAATCTGGTTTGGAGGACATCAATACTTAAAATTCGGTCGACGGGGACGATTGTTGTTGGGGCGTTGTCGACCGCCTTTGAAAGGTGGACGCCGATTGCCACCACCATTCTTATTACTCTTGGCCTCAGCCTCTTGTTCGGCGGTCAACATGGACATCTTGACCTTGCCGTCATCTTGAATGCCACTAATTCGGCAGTGGACAATATCTCCCAAGGCAACTACCTTGTGAGGATCATCCAAGTAACCAGTGGTCATTGCTGAGACATGAATCAAACCTTCTTTCTTGTAGCCATACTCGACAAAGGCACCATAGCTCTCAATCCGGGTGACTTTAGCATCAAATTCATCACCAACGGCATCTTCCTTCATCATTGACTCAATCATAGCGCGCGCACGATCAATCGCTTCCTGATCTGGAGAGCTGATATTGACCTCGCCAATTTTTTTGTCTTCATTTTCTTCAATATCCACCTCAGCGCCAGATGCTTCAATAATCGCCTTGATATTTTTACCACCAGGACCAATCAGCTCGCCAATGCGATCTGCCGGGATCACCAACTGAACAATTTTGGGCGCGTACTGGCTGATATGGTCACGTGGTTGGGGGATAACAGCCAACATCTTACTTAAGATAAACAGGCGACCCTCGCGGGCTTGAGCCAGGGCTTGAGTAAGAATTTCAATACTAATGCCCTTAATTTTGATATCCATCTGCAGGGCAGTAATGCCTGTCTCGGTGCCAGCGACCTTAAAGTCCATATCGCCACAGTGATCCTCGACGTCTTTAATGTCTGAAAGCACTTGATAGCGCTCACCATCAGTGATCAAGCCCATAGCAATACCGGCTACTGGGCGTTTGATCGGAACACCGGCGGCCATAAGCGAGAGGGTACTACCACAAACACTGGCCTGAGAAGTTGAGCCATTGGAACTGAGAATTTCAGAGACGACATGAATGGTGTAGGGGAAGTCCTCCTGGGAAGGTAGGACTGGCACCAGCGCCCGCTCAGCCAAAGCTCCATGACCGATTTCACGACGTTTGGGCGCACCAATCCGACCCGCCTCACCAGAGGCATAGGGGGGCATCGAGTAGAAATGCATATAATGGCGGATGTCCTCACCACCCATATCCTCGATCATTTGCCCCAAGGACGGTGAGCCAAGGGTGGTAATGGTAACGGCTTGAGTGGCACCACGTTTGAACATCGCGGAGCCATGAGTGCGCGGGAAGAGATCGACCTCGCAAGTGATGGGGCGAATTTCCGTGGTCGCACGGCCATCAGAACGTACCCCTTCATCGAGGATTTTTGCCCGAATATAGTCTTTTTGCATTTGATGCCAAACTTCCTTGACATCGTCAATGGTGTACTCCTTGGCAGCGACGGCCTCTAAAGCCACAATAGCCTCAAAATCGGCTTTAAGATCCACTGTCTCCAGACGAGCCTCTCGGGCAACAATGTCTGGTAAATCAAGCTTTTCACGCAAAATTGGCTCCAAAAGCGCCCGCTTGTCAGCAAAACCCTCCGTGCGATCCTCATAAGTGAGGAGCGGCTTTTTGAATTGCGCGGCAATTTGGTTGATTTGGACACAAATTTCGTGAAGCTCACTTTGAGCTGTCGCCAGTGCTCGCAACATCACGTCTTCGGGGATTTCATTGGCTCCAGCCTCCACCATGACAATTGAGTCTAGGCCACCAGAGACAATCAAATCAAGGTCACTCAAGGCGCGCTCTTCCTCGGTGGGATTGATGACAAAACGGTCTTCATCCTTGATGTAACCTACACGAATTCCAGCGATCGGTCCATCAAAAGGCACGCCACCAAGGGCCAGAGCAATGCCGGTCGCCAACATGCCGAGCATGTCGTCAGGATTGGATTTGTCATACGAAAAAACGGTGTTGACCACTTGCACTTCACGGCGGAAACCCTCTGGGAAAAGCGGACGGATCGAGCGATCAATCACTCTCGACTTGAGAATACAAGCATCAGAAGGCCGCCCCTCACGTTTCACCCAACGCGAGCCTTTGATAATTCCGCCAGCGTAGAGCTTTTCGATAAAATCAACTGATAGGGGGAAATAGCCCAGTTGTGATTCACCACCCACAGCCAGGGTGCAATTAACTACGGTATCACCGCATTGGACCAAAACATCACTGCAAGTCTGTTCACCAAACTTACCAAGGTTGACGTGAACCAACTTATCGCCCACATGAATATCAGTATTAAACTGATGAGAAAAATCTGGATAATTCATTATTATTCTTGAGTTTGAGTAATTTTTTTACTCACTCACCTTTCTAATTTTTGTCAGGTCAGTCTTAAAAGATTCAGTATGAAATCACGAATTCCTTCCTGACTTCATTAAAATCCTCAAGCCTCCTGACGTCTTCTTGTTAAACCCTCCTATCATACCACAAATGCGGCCAAAAAGCAAGTGTTGACAAAAAACATCTGGGAATTATAATGGAGGCCAAAATGCAAAAATAAAAAGAAAGGCGTTAATGAGAAGATCAAGCGGAATGTCACCGGCAGTCGCATTGTTGATAGTAATAGCGATCGTGGGGGCACTTTTGTATTTTGTGTGGCATCTTTTTGGTAATGGCCCGGTAGGCGACGCTTTTTGTGGTGCAATCCAGATTTGTGAGCAAATCGGCCTGCGTTAGCTTGACAAAAACCAATTCTGTGATAAACTCACCCTAATTGCCGGTTAATTTAGAAAGAATGTATGACACCCATTGTCTATATGACCAAGGAAATTACTCCAGCTTCGCTGCTGGCTATTTACGAAAAGCTTGGTGTACCGCTTACGGATAAAATTGGCATTAAAATCTCCACGGGTGAGCCAGGTGGCCATAACTACCTCAAGCCCGAGCTTATTGGTGGTTTAGTCAAGAAATTATCGGCTAATATTGTTGAGTGCAATACCGCTTATGCTGGTCGACGTAATGATGAGGCTGAACATCTCAAGGCCGCAGCTGAACATGGCTTTACCCAAATTGCCACCGTTGATATTATGGATGGTCACTCAGAAAGAGAGATTCCGGTCAAAAACGGTCAACACTTAGACGTGGATATTATTGGCGCCAATTTTGATCACTATGACAATTTTATCAATTTGGCTCACTTCAAAGGTCATGCTATGGGTGGCTTTGGGGGTGTGCTCAAAAATCAGTCAATTGGTTTTGCCTCGCGAGCTGGCAAAGCCTATATCCATTCAGCTGGTGGCACTCGCGATGCCAATGCAGTCTGGGGGAGTCTAGCAGCCCAAAATGATTTCCTAGAGAGCATGGCTGAAGCTGCCAAAGCAGTGGCTGATTATGCGGCCGACAGTGGTAAAAAAATCCTCTATATTGACGTTATGAACAATCTTTCCGTCGATTGCGACTGCGACTCTGACCCAGAAGATCCCTGTATGAAAGACATTGGGATTTTGGCGAGTTTGGATCCTGTTGCTTTGGATCAGGCTTGTATTGACCAGATCTGGGGCAGTGATGACCCGGGCCGTGATCACTTTATTGCTCGGGTGGAACGCCAAAATGGCCGTCATATCTTACCTTATGCCGAAAGTTTGGGCTTGGGTAGTCGTCAATACACCTTAGAAATGATATAGACACACACCAGGCAGGCTACCTGTCAGTTTCAGTTTTTGTTGGCATTTTTGTCTGCTAGACCAACCAAAAACCCCTCCCGGATAGAGAGGGGTGTCTTGGTTGACTAACGAATACCAAGCTTAAAGGGTTTCGATTTTGATGTTGGCATCATACTCAGGCATTTTGACAAAAGCCAAGTATTTTTCGGTGGTCGTCAGGCGTTTGTGACCCACAATTTGGGACACATAGACCATCGGCAAACCAGCGCGCAATTGCTCAACAATGAAAGTGTGACGCAGGTCATTGACCTTGACACCTGCTCCCAAGCCCGCCAAACGGAAGTAACGATCCAGTGACTTGCGGATATTGCGCACCAAAAATGGCTTGCAGGTCTTGGTCAAAAAGACCGTCTTTTCCCGGGCACGCGGGCGTACCTTGAGGTAAGCCTGAAGCGTCTTTTTGGCCGTCTCATTAAGCGGCACCTTGCGATTGAGATGAGTGTCTTCAGTCTCAATATTGATAATTCCCCGATCAAAATCGAGGTCATCAAGCTTGAGATTGGCCAACTCACTAATGCGCATCCCAGTCTGGAGGAGAGTTTCCACCACGGCCAACATCCGGACGTCACCACGGCAGGCATCACGCAGGGCGCGATACTCAGTTTTGCTCAAAACCCGAGGTGGAGTCTGCTCACATTGAGGTTGTGACACCAAACGTGAGGGATTATCCGGGATGTAGTGATTATCACTCAAATAGCGGAAGTATGACTTGACCGAGTTGACCTTGCGTGAGACCGTTTTATCTGAGCGGTAAACTTTGCCCAAATAATCTTTGTAGGCCTCAAGGTCATCAGCGGCCACGCTGGCAATTTCGTTTTTGCCCCGACCAGCCAAAAACTCGGTGAGTTGCTCGATGTCTTTGGTGTAAGCGATGATCGTGGCGTGAGCCTTGCCAGAGGCACTTAAGTAATCGTTGAATAGCTTTTCGCGATCCTGAATTGTCAGATTTGACATATCTACCTTCTTCCTATATAATAACTAACTAAAATTAATCAAATGCCAGGTGTAGCCTGGGGCTACAAGACTAGCGACTCGACTAATATGACTTATATTAACAATATTTATTCACTTTATCAAACATGAAAAAAGCCCTACCATATATTATTTCGGTACTTTTTTTGCTCATTTGGCTGGCGTCTTTTGAGTCTTTGCGCCAAAGTGCTGCTAAGCGAGCCGCCCAAAGGCAGACGATCTTGGCAGGTCAAGCCCAACTAGAAAGTCTACAGCTGGAACAGCAACAAAAAGAGCATGAGTTATCACTGGCTCAAAGTCAACAACAACTCAAAATTGACAAATCGCTACGCGACACCCTGGCTGGTAAAAAACCAGGCGAAGAGAATCTGAGCCGACTCAATTTTACCTATACACCGCGTGAGGTGCCAGTAGTTATTCCCACCGATCCGGATTTCCGACAGCAGTGGCATGATCTCCTCTGGCCATTATAGCCTTGAGGGGAAAACCCCGGCTTGACAAACTGCGATTAAAATACTTTATAAGATAATTTGTGTTTACCTATAATTTATAATCATAGGCCGCTTCTGAGTGATATTCGTTAGTTAAAGATCAGTAATTTTTGATTACTAACGTTTATTATATCACATTATCGGTTATTTGTCAAGGGGCAATTTTAGGAATATACTTATTAAGTAGTCACACCCGCTAAAAATAGTAAAAGTTCCTGCGAAAGTGGGAGGGCTAATTGACCACTTTTTGCCCGATAATCAAGCCAAATTAACTGACGATAAAAATCCGCTAATTCTCGAGGGGTAAACTTTTTCGCCTGATTTTGGCAAGCCAAGCGCTTAAAAGGAATGCCGTGGTAGTTATTCATTTGGCTATCCAAAAGCATTTGTGTGTGCCACAATAAAGTAGCCAAAATATAGATGCCGGGGTCACTAGCACTAGCCGCTTGATTGACTGTTTGCTGGTACTTTTCGATAAACCTTGCTGATTTATTATCGGGTTCAATGAGGCTCATTAATTCCCAAATGCTTTTGTCGTCACTTGTCACCAAATTTTGTACATTTCCCAGCGATTTGATGGCTGTAGAGGTAACTTTTTTACCTTCCCAAATAATAACATCCCCACTGGCTGTCTTGACGAGGTGGATTAATTGGTCGCGAGCCTTGGACTTGGGACCGATCAGTAAATTGGTAAGAGTGACGAGCTTGGGGTTGGCAAAAAAATCATCTTGACTGAGAGCTTCTTCTAGCTGGGCTGGGGTGATTTTCTTGGCATCCAGACTGATAATTTTGACTCCTCGCTGTCGATATTGCTGGACTTTTTGTTCAAATGTGGCTAGAGATTGATCTTTTTTGTCGCCGTGGCATACAATAATAGTCATTTTAACCCCCTCATCTATCTAGCTTATTATATCATGTCAGGCGGGTTTTGTGGTGAGGGGAAAATTGCTTACGAATTTTGTCAAATCTGCGGTATAATAGCCAGTGTTAGTTACGGAGAAGAGTTTATGACACAATTGTTGTTTAGAGGTTTAGTTGATGTACTGCCAGTGATATTTATGGCGATGTATCTGAGTTTTTGAAGGAGATTATGTTTAATTTTAGCCGTTTTCGTGATAATGGTCGCAAGACCCTTGAGGTGATCCGCACCGACATTGGGAGTCTGCGCACTGGTGGGGCAAGCCCTCAGCTTTTGGACGGAGTCAAGGTGGAGGCTTACGGTACGAGCATGAAGGTGACCGAGTTGGCTGCCATTAGTGTTCAGGATCCCACCATGATGGTGGTCTCGCCCTGGGACAAATCGGTCTTGGGAGCAATTGAAAAAGCAATTCAGACTGCAGGTATTAATCTCAATCCCGTCGTAGACGGTGATATTATTCGTATCAGCGTACCGCCGCTGACTCAAGAAGGACGTGAAAAGCTCGTCAAGACGCTCCACCAAAAAGTTGAGGCGGGCAAAGTGATGTTACGGACCTTGCGCGGCGAGTGCAAAAAAGAGATTGAGGCCCAAAAGGGAACGGCGGGTATTTCTGAAGATGATATCAAGAGTGATCTGACAACACTGGAGGAAGAGACCAAAAACTTGATTGGTCAAGTTGATGAACTTGAAGCGGCTAAGCAAAAAGAATTATTGAAGGTATGACGTTAATCACAATCGTTCTCTACTTGTTGATTTTGGCAGTGCTGGTGATTTGGCACGAGTTGGGTCATTTTAGTGTGGCTAAGTTCTTCAAGATCAGGGTTGACGAGTTTGGTATTGGTTTTCCTCCACGCATATGTCAGCTTTTTCGCTGGCGGGGGACAGATTTTACTCTCAATCTGATCCCTATGGGCGGTTTTGTCAATCTTGCCGGTGAAAGTGCGCCCAGCAATGAAGAACAAGATAGTCAATCGACGCCGGTTGACACACAAGGCCAAGCCCTTTTTTACCAAAAGAAGGCGTGGCAGCGATTTTTGGTGATTTTGGCCGGACCAGTGATGAATATTTTTTTGGCTCTAGCAATTTTTGTCTTGGTCTATAGTCTCGAGGGAGTCCCGGAACGTTTTCCTGGCCAGACATTTATTGATTTTGTGGAGCCAGACTCACCCGCACAGATGGCAAATTTGCCGGTCAATGGGCGTTTATTGGCCTTGCAGGATGCTACTGGCGCGGCCGTGGAAGTGACTAACATTGACGCAGCGCTGGATTTTTTGCGTGGGCGCCACGGACAAACGGTCACGCTGACTCTCAATCCCGATTGTAAGCGTGGTGTTTGCACTGATCAGATAGCAACTTATGCAGCGACACTGCGGACCGACGAGCAGATCCCAGCAGGCGGTGGGGCACTGGGGGTAAGTTTTACTGATTATCAATTTGTATTTTACCCTTGGTATCGACACATTCCTCTTAGTCTCTACTATGGCTGTCGTGAGTCATTTTACATGATCAAACAGCTATTGCTAGCTATCTGGCAAGTGATTATTGATCTTTTCCAGCCTGGACCCAACGAGGCGGTTCTCATGGGACCAGTTGGGATTGTCAGCGAGTTAAATCGCTCGAGGTTGTTCCAACAAGGACTGGTGACGATTTTGAGTTTTGCTGGCATGCTGTCACTCAATCTGGGTGTCGTTAATCTTTTGCCGATCCCCGCTGTTGATGGTGGCCGTCTGTTTTTGATCATGGGCGAGAAAATAGTGGGCAAAACAAGAATTAATAAGATCGAAGGCTGGCTCAATTACGTCGGAGTGATTCTCATTATCGGTCTGACGATCCTGATTACTGGAGCTGACATCTGGCGTTTGTTTGGCAAAAATTAAGACAGTGAAAGATTTATGGGTGCACGACCACACAAAAACAAAAAAAAGAATAAAAACCAGCTGCTAAGGGGAAAAAACCAGGTGTCAAGCAAGCAGTTGCCAGTCAATACTGGACTGTCTGCCCGCAAAGATCGTCCGGTGCCAGCTGCCCCAATTGCCGTGACAAAATCCGCGAAAAGTGGTACAATAGCGGCTATTGACTACTTCGGTTTTCCTGTTAGTGTCTTTGGAGCTGACTTGAAGAGAACCGGCTGGGCAACCCTGGTGATCCTCGCTATTTTGGCAGCGATTACTATTGTCACCAGAGTGAGCTGAAAGGAAAAAGATGCAAAAACAAAATAATTGGCTTTACTTAATCCCCGTGGCTCTATTCATCGTTTCTTTGTGTGCTTCGATGATTGTTTTCCGTGTCACCTCGGGCTTGAAGCCAGCTCAAGTCACGCCCTCACCCGTGGCTGAGACACAGGAGTCGGAGCCAGAAGATGAGTCACTAATTGCCGGCGTCGATACTCTCCCCAAAACTGAGGCCTGCCCACTCAACGGTGTACTTTACTCCCAGCCTGAGCGTGAAGCTTGGGAAAGCCGGCGCCCTTTGGCCGTGATGATTGAAAACTCTGTTGATGCCAGGCCACAATCTGGTCTTGCCGATGCTGATCTTGTTTTTGAAGCGGTCGCTGAAGGTGGCATTACCCGGTTTATGGCGATGTATTATTGTGATGCTCAAAGCGCTGATGTCACCTTAGCTCCAATTCGCTCGGCTCGAACCTATTTTATCAATTTGGCCTCAGGCTTTAATCGCCCGATGTACGTTCATGTTGGCGGTGCCAATCTAGAAGGGCCGGCAAACGCCTTGGGCCAACTCAATGACTATGGTTGGACAGGGACTAACGACATTAATCAATTTAGCGTTGGTTATCCCACCTTTATTCGCGATTACAATCGCATTCCTGGTAAGGACATTGCGACTGAACACACCATGACTACCAGCACCGAAAAACTTTGGGAAGTAGCCCAAAAACGTGGCTGGACTAATGTATCACCCAAAACCAAAGTTGGTTCGCGCACGGTGGATGGCGAAGACTGGGCTGAAGGCTTTACCGGCTGGGATTACAACGATGATCAAGCTGGCAGCGGCAGCCAGACAGTGAGCTACCAATTTTGGTCAGGTTTACCCAATTTTGATGTCAGCTGGAAGTATGACTCTGCTAGTGGTAAATACCTGCGCAGTAATGGCGGCGAGCCAGCTACTGACCTCAACACCGGCGAACAGTTGGCCTATGACAATGTGATTGTGATGTTTGTCGAGGAAGAAGGGCCCATTGATGAGCTCAAGCACATGCTCTACACCGTGATCGGTAAGGGTGATGGCCTTTACTTTTTTGGTGGTGAGGCGACACCGATCAAGTGGTCAAAAAAGTCTCGCGAAAGCGAACTCCAGTTCACTGACAAAAACGGTAAACCGTTGACCTTTGCCCGCGGTACTTTCTGGATTAGTCTCGTGCCCGACACCAATGACGTTGACTACTAGTCCCATTAGATCAGACATTGACTCTCAGCCCCGAGGCCAGAAACTTCGGGGTTATGTTTGGACCACTGACCGATAGCTCCACCCCCAAGCAATTGTCGTCACATTCCGGTTTTATTGACTTATATTATATCACAAAGTATCACTTTTGTCAAGTGGCAATTACGCCTGGGGTAGCAAACTGGATCAGAATTTGCCATTTTTTGTAGTATAATAGTGACTATGTCGCAAAACGCAACTATTGGTATTGATTGCCGGCTAGCTGGCCTCAAAAACGCTGGCATTGGTCGGCATATTCTCAATTTATGCTTGCGCTTGCCCTTTATGGCGCCAGGGGAATGGCGTTTGGTTTACTTTTTGGCTGACAAGGCCCAGTGGGCCGAGTTGATGAGCCATCTGAGTGAGATAAATTTGCCGGCTGGTACCAATGCTCAGGATTACTTGGGTCGGGTCCAGACCGTCATCGCTCCAATCAAACATTACACGCTCCAAGAACAACGACAAATGCCCGCTATTTTTGCCGGTGCCAATTTGGACTTACTTCACGTACCGCATTTCAATCTCCCGTATCTGACCAAGATCCCTCGCGTCGTGGTGACTATCCATGATTTGCTTTGGCATGAAAAAAAAGGTAAGGATGTCACCACGCTACCAGCCTGGCAGTATTATCTCAAGTATCAAGGTTACAAGATCATTACCAAACACGCGGTCCAATCCGCACGGGCGATTATTACCCCGAGTAAAACGATAGGTGAGACTGTTGGTCGCTTTTATCCCCAAGTGAAAAATAAGATTCGGGTAATTTACAATGGGGTGAATGATTTTCACCTTGACAATTGTCCCCCTTTTTACCTGAAAGTGCCGGAACAATATCTGCTTTATGTTGGCTCACTTTATCCGCACAAAAATGTTGGTTTACTGCTGCAGGCTCTAGCCCAAAATCGCGATCTCAAGCTAGTAATTGTCTCTGCACGTGACGCTTTTTGGGAACAAACCCAGGCTCAAATTAAAAGTCACCAACTAGAATCACAAATAACTTTTTTGGGACAAGTCAATGATTGTCAGCTGAGTTATTTATACGCTCACGCTCAGGCACTGATCCAACCCTCATTGTCAGAAGGTTTTGGTCTGACAGGAATTGAGGCCATGCGGGCTGGTTGTCTTGTGATGGCCTCAGATATTCCGATTTTTCAAGAAATTTATGGACGTAATTTTGTGAAATTTGACCCCCTGGATGTCAATTCTTTTTTGCAGTCAGTCCAAGATTTGCGCCGCTGGCGCACTCCGGAAATTATTGCTGCCAATCGTCAACTGGCCGCAGGCTATACATGGGAGCGCATGACTGAACACACCATTCAAGTCTATCAAGAGGTATTAGGCAGTAGCGCCGCTCAAAACACCTAATTATGCCACAAAAAAAAGTTGCTATTATTTATGATTGGGCCGATACGCGTTATGGGGGAGCGGAGAAAGTATTGTTGACTCTCCAGCAAATCTATCCTCAAGCTACGCTTTTTACTTCATTTGTCGAGCCGCATGCAGTCTGGACGCAAAAATTTAAGCAGGTGAAGACGAGTTTTTTGCAGCACTGGCCCAAATTTATCCGTCGCCACAAAAAGTGGTTGGCAGTTTTTTTGCCGTTGGCTTTTGAGCAATTTGATTTGACTGGTTTTGAGTTGATAATTTCAGTGACTAGCTTCGCTGCCAAGGGAGTATTAACCAAAGACAATCAGCTCCATATTTGCTACTTACTCACACCAACGCGTTTTTTGTATTCTCACACACATGAGTATGTCCACCAGGCGCGAGGGATAAGAAAGCTACTGCTCAATTACCTGCGTCGTTGGGATCAGGTCGCCGCCACCAGACCAGATTATCTGATCGCTATTTCTCAATTGGTGGCCTCTCGAACAGAACACTATTATGGGCGAAAATGCGCTGCTGTCATTTATCCCACTATTATTGATGATGATAAAAATATTGATAAAAAGGAAAAAAATATAGACATTGATCACAAATTTTTTCTATGCGTTGGTCGTCTAACACCTTACAAACACATTCATCAGGTCGTTGATATTTGTGGCCGGCGTCAGTGGCCACTGGTGATTATCGGCAGTGGTGTGCAAAAGCAAATACTTACAAAGTCCATTGACTCTCACGGCTGGTCGCACATCAAACTCTTGGGCAATCTCGATGATGAATCAATCAAAAAATATTATCAGCAGGCACTAGCGCTGGTAGCACCGGGACTGGAAGACTTTGGCATTAATATCCTTGAGGCAAATCAAGCGGGTACACTGGTTATCACCCATCCAGATTCGGGTGCGCGTGAGCTTTTGACCAGCAATATGGCTCGTGATCTTGACAGTCAACAGCTTTCGGTGAGCCTGGAGACTGTCATGGCCCGAGTCTATGATCAAGGAAAAACATTGATACCAAGTCAAAAATTATCAAGAAGTGATTTTGTGCGCCTCTGGCGCGAGAAAGTAATGACTTATGAAAAAATGTTCGTGTGATAATCAATACGTGGTGATTTTGGCTGGAGGTAGTGGCACTCGTCTCTGGCCACGCTCCAGAGGTGAAACGCCAAAACAGTTTTTACAGTTGGTGGGGGACAAAACCATGCTCCAACGCACGGCCGATCGTGCCCTTCAAGTGACTGATTGGGATCATATTATTGTCATCACCAATCAAGCTCACGCTCAGGTAGTTCGCCAACAACTGCCCCAGCTACAAAACGATCACGTTTTACTTGAGCCAGAGAAAAAGGATACTGCTCTAGCGATGTTGGTTGGAGCCTTGTTTGCCCGGAGTTTCAATCCCGAAGCGGTCATTATCAATAGTGCTTCTGATCACTATGTCCCACAAAAAGATTTGGCGGAGTTTGGTCGCACCA
Source organism: bacterium (assembly GCA_017431625.1). Lineage (GTDB taxonomy): Bacteria > Patescibacteriota > Microgenomatia > UBA1400 > PJMF01 > RGIG2560. Next base: position 55,928 of record JAFRKQ010000010.1, read on the forward strand.
TGACTAAAGCCTGCAATATCGCCGCCAGTCACCAGAATTTAATCACTGTGGGGATTGCTCCGCGCCGCCCTGAGACTGGTTTTGGCTATATCAAGGTGGGTGAGCAAATCGATAATGACAAAGCTCTACCAGTTTTTAAGGTGGACAGCTTCACCGAAAAGCCCAATCTAGCGACCGCTACCGCCTTTATCGCTACGGGCAAGTACTTTTGGAATGCCAATATGTATGTCTGGTCAGCCACGGCGTTGCTGGCCGCCTTCAAAAAATATGCCCCCCAAACTTATCAAGCCGTCCAACCGCTACTTAAGGCAAAACCTGAGGATTTCGCCCGTCTGCTGCCTCAAGTTTATGCCCAGAGCCCGTCAATCTCGATCGACTACGCGATATCAGAAAAAGCAGACAATCTCTTGCTGATTCCGGGTAACTTCAGTTGGTCAGATGTTGGTGATTGGCGAGTGGCCTATGAGCTGGGGCAAAAAAATGCCGATGGCAATGTGATCACTACAGAGAACCAAGCCGCTAGTGTCATAGTCCATGGGGCCCGGGAAAATCTGATTGCCTCATCTGACAAACGTCTCGTGGCATTAGTAGGGGTCAATGATCTGGTGATCGTGGATACACCAGAGGTTTTACTCGTGTGTGATAAAAACAAGAGTCAGGACGTCAAAAAAATTGTCGAAACACTCAAACAAGACAAAAAGGAAGAATACTTATAATTTATGACAAAATCACGTTGCTACCAGCTGGGCAAACGACTGCTTGATATTGTGGTTTCGCTTGTTTTGATGATTGTCTTTATTCCTGCCTGGATTTTGGTACCCCTGGCAATTTATCTAGAATCAGGCCGACCAATTTTTTTCAAGCACAAGCGTGTTGGCCTGGGTGGGACGGAGTTTTATTTGTGGAAATTTCGCTCGATGGTCAAGGATGCCGACAAAATTCTTCACGAAAACGATGATGTCTTATTGCGCAAATTCAAAAATGGCGATTGGAAAATGAAAGCCAGCGAGGATCCGCGGATCACCAAACTAGGCAAATTCCTGCGCTCGTTTACTATTGATGAGTTTCCACAATTATGGAATGTCTTGCGTGGTGAGATGAGTATGGTGGGACCACGCGCCTATTTGCGCGAAGAGCTTGAGGAGCAAACAGCTCGCTATCCCGAGACCAAAAAATACATCAAAGACATCATTTCTGTCAAACCAGGTATCACTGGTCCCTGGCAGGTGAGCGGTCGCAACGAAATCCCCTTTTCCAAAAGAGCCGAGCTGGACGCTCAATACGCGCGTCAGCAATCTTTGTGGAAAGACATTATCATCCTATTCAAGACCCCGCGGGCAATGCTGTCTAAGTGGTGATTTTGACAAATCCCTACTTGTCGTTTATAATGGGGATTATGTATCCGCTGGTACAAAACATCTCGCTTTTTCTTCTGGGGGTTGGCTTTACGCCATTTGGCTTGTGGATTCTAGCCGGCCTGATTGTGGCCAGTGTAATTAGCCTGCTGCTTTTTTTTCAACTCTTGGCCAGTCTCACGTGTCAGCTGCTGGCCAAAAAATATCCTCACTCACACCGCTTGGAGTTATGGCGCTTGATTATTGATAAGTTTCGTCCTAGTTGGATTGGTTTTAATGGTGTTTACTACGCGATTTTGGTGTTGCCGCTGGCTGGCGAAATCAAAATCTTTTTTACTGTTGGCTATTTAGTCTTAATGACGCTATTTTTGATTGACCTTTTGCGGACTATTATTTTGGGAGCGATCCGCATCTATCTGGAAAAGCGCGGCAAAGTCTCTCAGGAAGCCATCGAGACGGTCATTAATTTTTTCCGTGTGGTGAGCACGATTTTACTCTGGCTTTTGACCGGGGTGATTGTTTTGGTGATTTTAAATGTTGATATCAAGGGTCTACTTAGCGGTCTGGGTATTGCCTCGATTGTTGTGGCTTTTGGCTTCCAACAGGTGCTCAAAGACATTTTGGCTTTTTTTACGCTTTATATTGACCGTTCCTTTGCGGTGGGAGACTATGTGACTTTTGGTGATTATGAGGGTACTATCAAGGAAATTCGCATCAGGACTACACGGATCAAGGCTCTTTTGGGCAATGAGCTGATTGTCCCCAATGAGGTCCTTATCGGTGGTGTGATTCAAAATTATAATCGCTTTGGGCAACGCCGGGTCTCATTTACTTTCAAAACACGAGTAGTTCCGGCCGATAGACTCCAGGCTGCCTTGGAAGAAATCCGCCAGACTTTTGCCAATGGGGACTTAGGTGAGCGGGTGAGCCTCACCAGTCTCACCCTCGAGTCAATCACAGATTATGGCCTACAAATCAAGATAATTTTCCGTTTTAGTTATATTCACGGCCAAAAAAACTACACTCAATATCTCCACAAGCGTCAAGAAGTTAACACCCTGATCCTCAACACTCTGGCCAAATACCAAATTCCCTTGGTAGAGCTCTCTTGTGCTCACACCCAGGCATAATTGCCTCTTGACAAAAGTGATGTTTTGTGATATAATATAGGATATTAAGGGACACACCTTAAGGACTGACTGGACAATCAAAATCATCACCTGGCCAATAAAACGCTGTGCGTGAGTGCGTCGGGCGGGGCTCGAACCCGCGACATCCTGCTTAGAAGGCAGACACTCTATCCAACTGAGTTACCGACGCCAGATTGTAAGCTAGATGTGAAAGTTCGGGTGCCCCAGGCGAGACTCGAACTCGCATGACCTTGCGATCGGCAGATTTTAAGTCTGCTGTGTCTACCATTCCACCACCAGGGCCTGTGAGGTATTATACCACAAAAGCGATGACTTTTGGGTGTATAATCAAGCCATGGACAAAATTGGCATTACTGGGCTGATAGCCACGGGCAAAACATCAGTCGCTACGGTCCTGGCGGGGCAGCAACTGGCCTGTCTAGACTGTGACAGTGTGGTCGCGCGCCTATACCAGTCGCCAGAGGTCAAAGACATCATTCAGTCACGTTTTGGCTACAGTTTTTTCACCCCTGGTGGTAGTCTTGACCAGAAAAAACTGGGTGCTTTTGCCTTTGAACATGAGCCGGTACTCCACTGGCTCGAGCAGATTCTTTGGCCGCGAGTGAGTGAGCAAGTCGCCCTTTGGCTTTTTGGTCAACAAAAAAAAGGTCTGCCAGTGGCCTTTGTTTTTGGTACGCACTTGGTGGCCAGTGGCATCCACACCCAAATCGACGAGCTTTGGCAACTAACCAGCCAACGCGAGCTGGTCCTAGAGCGCGTCCAGGCCCGCTATCACCTGAGCCGCTTGCAAGCAGCCACTAGACGACGTTTGAGTCGCGACCCGATGCTGACAAGCCAAAACGTCACGCTTGTTATTGAAAACTACGACACGATCCCACAGCTACAAGCCCAAATTATCAAATTGATACGTCAGCGTGGCTGGTGAATCTAGTTGGCACGAGAGACATACTCACCAGTGGTAGTATCAACCAGCAGAGTCTCGCCAGTTTTGATGAAAATCGGCGCCTGGACCGTGAGGCCGGTTTCCATGACTACTGGTTTTTTGCCCGCGGTCACCCGGTCGCCTTTGATTGCCTCGGGGGCTTCAGTGACTTTGAGCTTGACTTTGGGTGGGAGGGTGACACCAATGGGTTGATCATCAAGGAACATGACATAAACCTTGACCTCTGGAGTCAAATAATTGATCGCGTCACCCACCAAAGACCGTTTGACCTCAAATTGCTCATACGTGCGCATATCCATGAAAGCAACAACGTCGTCGTCATGATAAGAATAAGTCAATTCTCTGCTGGGAACATCCAAAACCTCGACATTCTCATTAGTTTTGAAGGTAAACTCCAGGGTATTGCCGGTGAGAATATTGCGCAATTTGGCCCGAGTAAAAGCTGAACCTTTGCCAGGAGAAACAAATTGCGTGCCCGTCACCTGATGTGGGGCGCCACGAAAGTCAATATACATGCCTTTTTTGAGGTTGCCACCATTCACTGTTGCCATAAATCCTTTCTGTTTGAACAAGAGGACTTATTATACCACACAAATAACCCTTGAGTGGGAGCAATTTGCCCAAACAATCACCCCCTGTCGGGGGGCAAAAGATTTTCGTTAGCACTTATTTGAACTCGTCGTGTAACTTCATTTATTATACCACACACTGAGGCTCTTGCAAGTATGAGTTTTGGCCAATTATCCTCAGCAACTGCAAAGTTTAACTCTACTCAAGCAAAAGATCAATTGCCTTCGGCTACCGGTCAAATAAATCGAGCAACAAGTAGGCCACCAATTACTGTGCCAGAGACAGGACTCGAACCTGCACGTCCTTGCAGACACACGGTTCTAAGCCGTGCTTGTCTACCATTCCAACACTCTGGCGCCAAGCCTTATTATACCACATCCTCGTCAATCTTGAGAGTGTAAAGCCGACGCAAAATCCCATCAGACTTATACTCCGTTGACTCTTCAAGAAACGTCCAGCCAAATTTTTCGTACAAACCCTGGTGGCGCGAGTGTAAATACAGCTGTCGCAGGCCAAATTGCCGTGCGTGCCCAGGGACAGCGGCCATCAACTGGCGAAAATAGCCGCAGCCACGATACTCGGGAGCAATAAAGGCAAAACCAAACCACGGTGTCAGATCAGGGCGGGTAAAAAGATCATTGGGAATGACTTGATAGAAGCCCACCAAAGTCTCACCCAGATAGGCCAAAAAAGTATAAGGCACACGGTCAGGGCAAATACTATGAGCCATATAAAGGGTCACTTGCTCGCGGCTCATCCCAAATTCCTCACCCCACCAGCCATGCTGCCAGCAAACAACCGGCTCAAAGGCAGGATCAGTGCTATCAACAAGCTGGCGAAAGGTAAGCTTATGATCTGACATGAGTCTTATTATACCATTAATTTGAGGTCATGAACACGGCATTTGACCACCACGAAGGCAGCAGGATCGCCAAGGCAGCGATTAGCACCAGCAACAAACCCAGCCAAACAACCACTCGGGGTGAACAGGATTGATTGCCCCAGGGGAAAAAGGGCCCCACCTCATCCTGCCAGCTTAAGCTCTCATCAGGATCACCCAAAAACTTGCCGCTTGCGCGTCTATTCGATTTTGCCATGTCCTGATGATAACACCTCTGCCAATTCCTTGTCAAGAGTCAAAATATCTTATATTAATTTGCTACTTGACAAAATTGATAAAGTGTGATATAATAGGACACAACTATAAATAGTCGGTGAAATAGCTAAGGGTGGATACTCGCCGGTGAGAGGCTGATTGACATCTGGCCATTGGCTAAAAGAGGCTGTCTTGAGTGCCAGCCGAGTGCGTGGGCTTAAAACTAAAATCCACCGGGCAGTTGACCAGGCGATTCCATTTGTTATAAAACTTGATCTCGCCGTGATTGCGACCATAATCATACAGCTCGCGGGTGAGCTTGACATCTTGATTGCAATAAGCTGCCAACTCGTCAAAACGCTTCTCGTTGTAGTAGCGGATGGCATCCAGTCCATCGCCAGTTTTGTGATCATTGAAAGTACCACTAGCACAAGCGTCTAGACTTATCCGGTGGCCAGAGGACTTTTTGATCTGGAGCATCAGGTCAAGAGTAGGAAATTTGCTGACATCACCGTCATAATAATTGGTAAATGTGGGCATGTCAAAGTGATCAATATTAAAGCCAATCAAAACATCAGCTGACTCAAGAATAGGGAAAAGCTTTGGCAGATCATCTTCAAAAAAACCCATAATTTTACCCTCACCCTCAAAGCCCTCGCGCACACATATTCCAACGTAAGAAATCCCCAGCTGTTCAGGGAAAAAACCACCCACTTGATCAAATGCTTTTTTGGTCTCGACATCAAGTACCACTTGTTTCATGCTTCTCCTTGCTTTTTTGTTTGGACCCCTTTTTTTACCATGAAACCTCACAAAAATCAAGAGACAAAAGTAGTTGATTTTGCGGTATAATACACGGTATGTCATTTTTGCGGCGTTTTATCCGGCTTCCGAGTTATCTTTTTTCCAATCGCTGGCTGGCCTCACAACAACGCTCCATTATGTCCGCCGCCAGTGTCATTACCGCCGCCAATATTCTGGTGTCACTCTCGGGACTGCTTCGCGATCGGTTTATGCTTTCGCTTTACGCTGGTCACGAAGAACTCCTCCAGGCTTATGACGCTTTTCGGGTAGCCTTTCAGGTGCCAGATTTGATTTACCAATTGCTGATCGTCGGGGCTTTATCGGCCTCGTTTGTGCCAATGTTTACTTTTCTCAAGCGTCGTGATAAGGCCAATGCCTTTCGCATGACTAATATTTGCATGAATTATCTGTTGGCTTTTTTTCTTGGTCTGTCAGTTTTGATCATGATTTTCGCCCCGCAGATCACTCGGGCTCGCATTGGCGATGCCTACTCAAGCGAGCAAATCCAGACTGTCATCAATCTCACCAGGCTCATGATGGTGGGGCAGTTCTTTTTTGCGATTTCCAGTTTTTTTACCGGCATGCTGCAAAGTTACCAGCGTTTTGTCATTCCCGCCCTAGTGCCACTTTTTTACAATGCCAGTATTGCCGTGGGTGCCTGGGCGCTTTTTCCTTATTGCGGTATTTACGGGGCGGGCATCGGCGTGGTTTTTGGGGCTTTTGCCCATATGGCTATCCAATTGCCATTTGTCCGCCAGCTGGAGTGGGCCTATCAGTGGTGCTGGGATTGGAGCCAACATGGGGTCAAACAACTTTTTGCGATGATGCCGGCGCGCACTCTCACTCTGGGCATGAGCGAGGTGCAAAGTTTTGGTTTGTCCTATTTTATCACCAGTGTTGATCGCGTGGGCTACACGATGTTTCTTTTGGCGCGGACACTGATCAACTTGCCAATTCGCTTTGTCGGGGTCCCGATCGGTCAAGCAGCCTTGCCTTTTTTGTCCAATCTTTCTGACGATGACCGGCTGGAGCGCTTTAAAAAAGTGGTCCTCCAATCACTCAATCAAATTGCTTATCTAGCCTGGCCAATGGCGGTAATGTTGATGATCTTGCGCATTCCCACTGTGCGGCTGGTATTTGGCACCCGATCATTTACCTGGGAGCGGACGATATTGGTGGGGCGACTGATTGCCTTTATGGCGATTTCCATTCCGGCCCAGGCGATGTTTCACCTGCTGGTGCGCGCTTTTCACGCCCTGCGTGACACGCTCACGCCCTTTTTGATTTCCCTGTTTACAACCTCAGTGTTTTTTATCGGCTGCGGGCTGGCAATTAAACTGCCAAGTAATCAGCTTTATGGGATTGCTATTAGTATCTCACTCACCATGATTGCCGAGAGTCTAGTGTTTATTTTTTTGCTCGATCGCAAACTCAAGGGACTGATAAACTTCAACTTTCTGGCCACCCAAGCCAAAATCCTGCTGGCTAGCGGTCTAACAGCGATTGCCCTGTATATCCCCTATAAATTGCTAGACAATTTTGTCTTTGAGACCACCAGAGTCGTACCATTGATCATGCTCACTGGTATTACTGGTGTCGTTGGCCTGAGTGTTTACATTGGTTTATCTAAGCTCTTCCGCATCGAGGAGATGAATATCCTCATTCACCTTTTTACCTCCTTCACGCGCAAACCCAAGCAGACAGTCCAGCTGGCCCTGCCACCTACCGAAATCGTCTCTGACCCCGTTGACAGTAATGATTTAGTTTAGTCCAGTCAGTATATCCCATATTATATCACAAGTAGTCATTTTTGTCAAGAGGCAATTACGCCTGGACATTTGTTGCCAATGTGCTATAATCATTTTATGACAGAAACGAATATCGATTTGAGTTCAGTGGCACCCGCGGAAGCGACCACCCCACCTGCGACCCCTGAACAGACCGATAATAATCAGCCCGAAAATGCACCCGAAAATGAACTGATTGATATCGAAACCGCCACCTTTGCGCCCATCAGCCTTGAGGGCCAGACTCCACAGGTGCAAGTCACGGATGCCCGTGGCCACCAAGAAACTATCAGTCTGGATGATTTTAAGAAAAAATATGGCGGTCTTGAAAGTGCCCGGGTGTTTTTGGAGCAGTGGCGGACAACACTAGAGGATAACGATACAAAACCACCAACTCAATTTGACTCCGCCCCTCAAGAGCTTCAAGGTGTATTGATCAATCTTGGTTTACCCATAAACATGGAAGGAGTACAAATAGTAGATGCAGCCACTAATGCGGCCGTTTTAAATATTAATGGCAGACTAATTAAGGTTGATAAACCATGGGAAATTAAAGTGTTGCGTGAATCATTACCCGGTTTTGAAGAGTCATTTTTGCACGCACAACAACAATTCGGCAATGATGGTCGGGCCAAGGATGCACTCACCTTTGTCAATCCAGATGTAGATTTATCAAAATTACACGTTACGTACAGCTACGAAGGTGGCGATGCGTATACGATAAGTGATGGCCAAGCGACAATCAGATTATCGCGAAAAGAGTTTGCTCAATGGCTGGATCGTCAGCCCCAAGATATTCAAGCTCGATACCAATATTTGCGTCCGGAATATAATGGCGATGTCTACGAGTCAGCCCAATACCGCCTGCAGCTGGAAAATTCACCTGACAGACGTGTGCACATCGTTGAGCACGTTCGCAATTTTTTTGAGGGTTAGACAGCACCAGCAATGCCACGCGAAGCAATTGATCAGTTTCGACAACGAATTATGGATGGCAATCCGCAAGAATTGCTGGCTAGATATCGTGGCGATGAGATTTTTAATCAGCTTGTAGAACAACACCAGATTGGCACGAATCCTGACGGCAGCCCGCAGATAGTCCTCACCCTCAATGAGGCTGGCGTGAGTACACTTTTAGAGGGACTAGCTCCATCAGCACTGCTAGCCAATCACAGCGACAGTCAATTTTTACGCGACATGTTTGGCTCTGTCCCAGAATTAGCGCGTACTTACCAGCAATTTGAGCAATTTGAAGGTAATCTTAGGGAAATTGAACAGGATATTGAGAATGAAATAGTTCGTCTTGGTCAAAAATATAATTTTCCTGAAAATGTCAATACTTTGCCGTCTCCTGCACGCGAACAAGAGTCTTTGCGCATTGCCACTATTTTGTGCCGTGAACTCGCGAATCGCAATCAGTATCAGTATGACCAAATTTATGCTAACAATAATGAGTACATGGCTATTCCCGCTAAGTACCAGCGTACGTATGAGGAAGGATTGGTGGCCAATCAAAAGCGCGGGATGTGTACCTCGTTTTCATCGTTCTATCAGCATGCTCTCGAACATTATGGAGTGAGCTCGGTTTTACTTAATGGGACGCGCTTGAATTTATTTGGGTCTTCCGATGGTGACAGTCCGTCAATTGCTAGCCGACACGCCTTTGTCGGTGTCAGAGTGAGTGGCGACAGCGAAAATCCCATCTACCATATTTTTGACCCAACACAAGGGCGTTACGGCGAAGGAACCTCAGATTATAGCTATTATGTTGAGCCCTCGGCATATACATATGCCAGCAGTATGCTGCGAGGCGCATTTACTGGTGGTTATCAACAATACCATCGTCTCAGTGCATGTCAGGCCTTCCTCAAGACAATCAGCGGTACCAGCATTGATCGTGACATCATCGACCAGATTAAATAGAACTAAATTCACTGCCGATAATCAGTTATATTGACTAAACTAGTCATAATATAATTTATTATATCACATCTACTCATTTTTGTCAAGAGGCAATTTTGCTTCAAAATTACTACTGCTTTTGGCTCAATCTTTTGGTATAATACCGCCATGGGCACAGGAACCGACTATCTTGACCATCTCGCCAATGACACTCGGGCAGAGGAGGAGTACATGTACACTAGTAATCGACGTTGGCAACATGACTATGATGATTGGGACGATTGGAATCGCTGGGACGGTGACGATGATGACTATCAAAACACCTGTCCAGATGACGCTCCGCCGCCAGTGTTTATGATCGACCCGCAAGTGTATGAATTTGGTGGCTTCAAGCCGGTTTCGACCAAAAAACCCGCTCAGCCAAGCAAAAAACAGCGCCAAGCTCAGTCTCCAGTCAACCATCAGGCCAATACCAATTACTCTTTAGATCTTGATCCTCGTCCCGTGACTGTTTCTGGGCCTGATTTCCAATCGCAGCCGGTCGCGCCAACACCAGATAGCTGGCAAGATGACCCGGACAATCAGCCGCTGATGAGTGCCTGCTCAGATTTGCTCAAAACCGACAAAAACGCCTTTATTTTTGGCTCGGCTGGCACCGGCAAATCCACGCTCTTGCGCCACATTTTGCACGAAATGAGTGATATTTTTGCGATTGTTGTCCTCGCGCCCACTGGGGTGGCGGCCATTAATGTAGGTGGCGAAACCATTCATCACTTTTTGCATCTCAAGCCCGCAGCCGACGAGCAAGACACCAAAAGAGCCGCTAACAAAGCCAGAATGGAGCGACCCGAGATCTACACGCGCGTGGACTGGATTATTATTGACGAGATTTCCATGGTGCGAGCAGATCTTTTTGACAGTCTCAATCTTTTTTTGCAAATCGTGCGCGGCAATCGCCAGCCTTTTGGTGGTGTCCGGCTGATTTGTTTTGGTGATCTTTTCCAACTGGCGCCCATTGTCCGTCAACAGGAGGCAGCGGCCTTCAGTGAATACTACCAGACACCTTATTTTTATGGTAGCCATGCTTTTGATCAGCTCATGATCCAGCAACAAGACGATGTCATCTTTATCGAGTTGAGCAAAATTTATCGCCAGAGTGACCCAGATTTTATTAATTTGCTACAAAAAATTCGCCGTCGCGAGCTTTCGGCTGGTGACCTCGAGCAGCTCAATCGCCAAGTCATCAGTCACGACCAGCTCAAAAACTTGAGTCATCAGTGCGTCACCCTGACGGCCACCAAAGCCGCCGCCAAGGTCATCAATGACCGGCATATGAACAAACTCCAAGGCCAAATCAACCGCTATCAAGGTACAATTGAGGGCAATTTTAATTACAACTCCATGCCCACTGACAAGGTCCTTGTCTTGCGCCCCGGTGCTCGGGTGATGTTGCTTAATAATGATCCGGAAGGACGTTGGGTTAATGGCACGATGGGCACAGTGGTCAGCCTCCAGGCTCAGGAAGTTAGCGTGCGCCTGGACGATGGACCGCAGGTGAGTGTCCGTGAGGTCAGCTGGGAGGAATCAACTTCCAGATATGACCGGCTCAATCACCGCATTGTCCGAGAAGTAGTCGGCAAATTTACCCAGATCCCGCTTAAACTTGCCTGGGCGATCACCATTCACAAGTCTCAGGGCCAGACTTATGATGAGGTGGCTATTGACCTGGGCGAGCGGGCCTTTGCCGAAGGACAGACCTATGTGGCGCTCTCGCGAGCCCGCACCCTCAAGGGTATACATCTGGTGCGACCAGTGACTCTCGACGATATTTATTGCTGTCAGGATGTAGTCAATTTTGAGCGCAAATTCTCGACCACGCCCGATGGTCGACGACGCTTCAAAGGCTTAACCGGCACCAAGGTCTCCAAATCAGGTGTCCAAGAAACTATCCTCTAATAATTTGCTACTTGACAAAAGTGACATTGTATGATATAATACGGGTGAATGGCAAGAGTGCCGGTGAGAGTTTGTAGGGTCTAATGATCGTGAGGCTAGTTTTTTGCTGGCCAAAAAGATAGGCCCCTGCTAATTAAAGCAGGGGCATACCAAGCTTGAAAGCTAAATGAATTAGTCAAAAGCGTGGGTATTGACGCCTTGACTCCAGTCAATCTCCTCGTGAGACGAAAGGATTTTTTTGAGGAGTTTTTTGAGGGCCTCGTACTCTTTTTTGGTTTTGGCCTCAAACTTGATGGTAATATAAGGACCATTTTGGGAGGCGCGGATCGTCACCATTTGCGTGGGTGTATCCAGACGAATACCATCAATGGTGTTGTAATCGGCCTTGGGGAATTCCTTCTTGAGGTCCTTGGTAATCACGTTTTTGATGAACTTAAACTTGATCTCATCAGCCAGACCCAATTTGATCTCGGGACTGGTGGTAAACTTAGGCAGACTGTCTACCGCCTCACCCAGAGTCAAGCCCTTGCGCTCAAGATATTGGAGCAGGCGCAGTGAGGCATAGGCGGCATCATCATGACCAAAGAAATTGTCATTAAAGAAAATGTGACCCGAAAGCTCACCACCAAAGGGAGCGTTGAGTTCCTTGATTTTGGCCTTGATAAATGAGTGGCCTGTAATCCACATCACTGGCTGACCACCGCGTTTTTCGATCGTTTGGCTGACGGCCTTGGAGCAGAGATTGTTGAAGACAATTGGCGCCCCGGTCATGGTGTCAAGGACATCATCAGCAAAAAGAGCGACAACACTATCCATCCATAAAACTCGCCCAGCTTCATCGACCACGGCCATACGGTCACCATCAGCGTCATAAGCCAGACCCAAATCAGCCTCATGTTTGAGGACACCCTCACGCAGGCGATTGAGGACCTCGACCTCGGTGGGATCAGGTACGCCCAGAGGGAAATTGCCATCGGGCTTGCAATTTTGCTCAATGACACTGCAACCAGCCTCATGCAAAATCTCGGGATAGAACATGCCACTAGTGGTGTTACTGGCATCAATGACCACTTTCCATTTTTTGCGCAGGCTGAAGTTTTTGAGAATTGTGCGCAAATATGAATCAAAAATATTGACTTTATGATTGGCCGCGGGCGTGGTGGCCGTCACGAAATCTGCCTTGTTGCACAGCTCGCGAAAGGCAATCACCTCCTCGGATAGCATGGTCTCGGAATAGCCAGTACCGAGTTTGAGACCATTGTATTGGCGCGGATTGTGAGAGGCGGTGATCATGGCGTAGCCTTTGGTCTTGTATTCATAAGCGGCATAATAAACCATCTGTGAGAGGGCATAACCCATGTCATAGGTCTCAATGCCACCATCGTTGAGGCCCTGGATAAAGGCTTTTTTGTAATCTTTGGAGGTGATGCGATTGTCGTGACCGACCGCGCAATCAACGATCCGGTGGATCGAAAGCCAAGTGGCATAAGCCCGACCAAAAGTGTAGTAAACATCGGGGTTGAGATCCACGTCCATCACTCCACGGATATCATAACCCCGAAAAATATTGGGATTGATATTGGTGACAATTTTGTAAGCCATAAAGCCTTTCTGTTACCGATTCGAGACATTATATCACGGATTTTGCTATTTTGACGAGCAATTTGGCACTAAGTCAGTTGGGCTAGCTCAGCATCAATAAAAGGACGGATCTTACCGTCTAAAACTCCAGCAGTATCACTGGTCTCTACACCGGTGCGCACATCTTTGACCAATTGATAAGGGTGGAGAACATAATTGCGGATTTGGGTGCCCCAACTAGCCTGAGTGTTATCGCCCTTGAGAGCCGAGAGTTCTTGGGTCTGTTGCTGCTCCTGCATGAGCGCTAGCCTGGAGCGCAAAATTTGTAGGGCGCGTTCTTTGTTTTGGGCCTGGAAGCGCTCCTCACGACAGCGCACCACAATCCCCAGTGGTAAGTAGGTCAGCTCCACCGCGGTATTGACTTTGTTGACATTTTGCCCGCCGGCCCCGCCACTTCTGGTAAAATGCCACGATAAATCAGCTTCATTAAGAACAATGTCTTTGCTGTCGCTCTCAATAGCGGGCATCACCTCGACCAAGCAAAAAGAAGTTTGTCTGAGATTGTCAGCATTAAAAGGTGACAATCGCACCAAGCGGTGAGTCCCGGCTTCGTGCTTGAGCAAACCATAGACATGGCGGCCAGAGACCTCATAGGTAACGGCTTTAATCCCGGCCTCCTCGCCACGCGACTCGTCCAAAAGCTGATATTTCCAGCCCTCGCGCTCAAAAAAACGGGTGTAAGCGCGTGCCAGCATACTCGCCCAGTCCATCGCCTCGGTGCCACCCTGGCCCGCGTGAATGCTAAAAATCGCATCGTGACGGTCATATTTACCTGTGAGGTATTGCTCCAGCTCCAGCGACTTGACCAAAGAGCGCAAACGCGCAAAAATTTCCTCCAGAGCTTTGATATAGTCGGGATTGTCAGGTTCTTCTGTCTGTAAAAATTGCGCTGTCTCCAGCTCGTCTAGCAAATCTACCAACCTCTGGCCAGTCTGCTCGCGCTCTCGCCACTCACCCAAGGCTTTCATGATCTGTTTGGCATCTGGACGCGTCCAAAAATCGGGCAGGAGCGTTTGTTGCTCCAGCTGCTGGATCTTTTGGCCAGTCTCCTGACGGTCCAGGCGCACCAAAAGCGCTCGGGCCTTGTCCTGATAAAGCGAGATTTCCCTGGGCTCTAACATAAATTACATGAATTGACCGCGTTCCACAAAGGCTTCTTCATCGCCAATAATCATCAGCCGTTTGCCATACATCACTTCCATGATGAAAGGATCACGCCGTTGCTTGCGAAATTTGAACTCATTGGCATCAAAAATGGCAAAATTAATCTCACGGCCCATTTTTTTCTCTTCTTCTTTGATCAAAGCCTCAAGCTCAGGGATGACTACCTCACCAATCACCAAAATATCCAAGTCATCGGATTTGGGATGACGATTGAAAAAAGCCGGCGTAAAAACGACGTAGTCAAGCTTGCCAAGTTTGCGACGCAGACGGCGAATTTTTTTGCCCAGACCATTCTCCTTAAAGACTATCTGCTGGAGCTCAGCAAAAAAGGGATAGGCTTTATTGACGCGGTAATAAGTGCGATTGCCCCGATCTTCAGTGACCAGAACGCCATTTTTGGTGAGATTCATCAACTCACGCCTGACCGCATTAATTTCCTCATCAATCAAGCGAGTCGCCTCGCGCACATAATAAACCTCACCGGGATTGAGGAAAAAAAGTCCCAAGACCTTCACTCGCACTCGACTGGTTATCAAATCTTGTAATTTCGCCATATTTTCATCTTTCGATTACATTTTGTCCTTTACACAAATCTTTCCTATTATACCACAATTTGTGAAAAGTTATGTATTAACTCGCATTGAGTTTTGTCAAACAAAAAAATATTTTAACACTGCGGCGCTTCGTGCATATCTCCGCAGTGGAGTGCGGAGCTCCGCGCGGAGCTGTGCAATACAGTGCGTCGCTTGGTGCTAAGCGGCGAAGTAGAGTGCGGAGCTGTGCGCGCAGCAGTGCAGTAAAGTGCACAGCGGTGCAAGGCAGATAACAATAAATTTATTACAAGAAAAAAATTGCCTCTTGCATTTTATTTTTTGCGTGCTATAATTAAGAGTGATCATAGTACAAGGTAAATCAAAGAAAGGATAATTCAAAAACTAAATTACAGCTCCATACCCTAAGCGTAATTTAGACCGCAAGTAAATTTAGCTCGGACACACAAAAAGACACATGACACAGTCACAGGGGAGTGCCTGAGCGGAAATTTTGATGATTTCCATGAGGTTTACTTTGTCTATGATCAGTGACAGTCGTGTGTCTTTTTGTGTGAGCAAAAGGTCACAAACAGAAAAAAACAAAGAAAGGAAACCTGATGTCCAGGTGGTGGTTTTGGCATATCATTGTTTGCAAGAAGGCGTGTTGGCTAATAGTAAATATCTTACTGTTAGGTTTGTTTTATACACACCGAATTCAAGCAACATCAATGCCCAACAATTGTCCTCCGGTAGTACAATATGGCAATCCGAGGCTTAAAAGCGGTAATGGAAGATTTATTAATAATAGTTATGCTTATAGAACTATTTGGCCACCAACAGGTTTTGAAAATTGCCAACGATATCGTTTGCCTGAAGAATTTTTTTGTCCCACTTCTCAAGGATGGTCGACAACCAAACCGACAAATTGTCCTGGTGGAAATATCATGATGATGCGTGTTGGTGGCGTTGGTACACCATATTTACTTTCTTCATCAACCTCAAATTCTACAATTGATGACGCACACGTAATTGTTGAAAATTTTAGACGTACTGAAAATGCAAACGAATTCGAATCTTATTATGGAAATAACGTCTTTATTAATTTATCTAATGCATACGTGGAAGGCATTATTCCTTATAGTTGTTACAAATGCGGAATTTGTATATCTGGCGGCGGCACCAGCAGTTATAGAGATGGTAACAATAGAAAAGAATATGGTGCTAGCCCAGAAGCAGTTTCTAATGGCATAGGTCGTATCAACCTCGAACGATACCTTCAACAATTAAAAGAGGAAGGAATATATGAATGTTTAGGCACCGATGTTATCCCAAATAGCAGTGGTGGAATCGCATATTTAGGCGGTCCAGGTAGTTCGATCGGCTGCCAAAATTCAGATGAATACACGTTATATTTACCGCAGTTTTATCGCAATTATAGGGTCAAACTCAATGGTATCTATTCAAAATACAGTTACAGTACTGAAAGGGTAACTGAGGGTTACATTTTCCCTGGAGACAATAGTGCTTGGGAGCAGTCATTTGGCAATTATATTGCAGCTGGTTATTGCGTTCACAAATGTTATTTGGCTGGCTATTTCAAGCCAAATACTCAATGTGCAGGTGCGCAATCAGTAAAAATCTGGTATGGCGGCAGCGGAATAATGAATAGACCGTCTGACAATCCCACTGATAATCTCCAGCAAATTACCTGTACCTACTGTCCGCCCTGTACCGAAGCAACCACTTGTACTCAAGCCTCAAACGAAACGACAGTTTATCATGAACCTACTTATCGCTGTAGTGAGGGGACATATGCTCAAGAGGCGCAACTCAAACAATGCAATGGCGATACACTCCAATGCAGAACTTGCGAGTGCGAAACATGTGAGCACCAAAATCTCACCGAAAAAACCTGCAGTGGTGACCGGCTGACACTCGACAAAACCATCAAAAGTTGTGACCAAAATCTGACTTGCCCCAAAAGTGTCTGTACTCGCAACTGCGAAGAACAAGGACAAGCAGATAGTCGCACTTACTACAGTCTCGCCACTAAGACTTGTGCCAACAACACCGCTGGCAACACCGAACCCAATATCATCACCGTCTATGACAGCCTCAACAAAGTATATTTGCGTGACGATAACGGCAATTCAATGTGCTTTGCTGGTTGTTCTGATCCGTGTCAAAGTACCGCACGCGGCGGACAGTCTTCGTGGAGTTTTTTTGCTGGACGCTACGCCAATGATAATTGTGGTCTGAGCTACACACCAACTCTGCGCGCAATCACCAATTACTATGGCGCCGAAGTCACCTGCCAAACCGATAGTTGCCAAGACCAATGCACGGCGCGGGGATTTACGCCCACAGACCGTATTTCTTGTCCGGCAAATCAAGTGCCTAATTTAGTCAATCTATCTGTACCAATCAATGGTAAAACCATTATTTGCGCCAATGGTTGTCGTGACAATAATCCTGATGCTGGTTGGTGTACGAGTGTGGGCACCCCCACTTATGGCAACCAATGGCAGATCAAAACTAGAAAGACAGTACTCGTGAGCGACTATTATCAATACCAAGCTGGTTACCCTTATCCTCATGGTAAAACTGGCCCTAGTACCACTATCAATAGTCATACTTATCAAGTGCTTTACGCGCCGCGCGGAGAAAAGAAAAACGGCATCGCATATACCAATGGCGATTGTTTTTATGGCGGTTGCCGCGCTCAAGGGCGCACTTGTACGGCCCAGACTTGTGATACCAGCAACAATGTCATTCGCTACGGCACTGGCGGCACCACATCCTGTCAACCAACAACGGCTTACAAAACTGACTGGTGTCAAAATGGTTGTGCTGCTATTCCCACTTTCACCACTCGCAGTGTCACCCAAACCCTTGATGACGCCAGCGTCACTTGTACCATGATCAATGGCTGTGGCCCACAGTATTTAGCCAGCACAGCTCCAAGTTGTACTTCACATTTGTGCGCCGGCTGGACTTGTAAAGAATATAACAAAAAAGATGGTACCACTTGCGAAGAAAGATATACCGACGACGAACATTGTGAAACTCGCAATGAAGAAACCAAAGTGTGTACCTCATACCAATGTAAAAAATGGCAACAGGTGGACGACACTAGTAGCTGCAAAACATGGTACGATGCTAACAACGGTGGTGGCACCTATTATGAAAACAATACTCTCTGCACCACGGCTGGTCGATGTCAGTCAGCCACTTGTGTTGTGACCGCGTGCACCACACCGTGTCCAATGGTGAGTCAAACTATCGATAATGATCAAGGTTTTGGCACTTACAAGTTTTTGCGTCCCACCAAATATCCCAGCGGCACCACTTATTCGGTAAGCGGTGCAGGTAGTGATATGTGTGGCACCACTGACTACACCAGCACTCGCGCTTGTCGAGAGCCAAGCTGTACCCACGGCGAAGTTAATGCCAATACCGGCAAACGTCTGACTTACACTCTTAATACCGATATCGCTTATGACAGTGGCACGTCGACAGCGGCCAATTATTCTGATTATGTCAAATGCTCTCACCAATCAGGTCGTATCGGCACCGACAATATGTGGACTGGTGGCACCTGGATGTGCGACTACAACTCCGAAAAAGTCGTCTATAGTCCCAGTGACCTATATGGTAGTAACACTTGCAACAAGGGAGACTACAATATCCGTTGCTTTCATCGCTACACCTGCAAAGAACTCTTGGGCGATAAACACAGTGATGAATATCACACCACTCTTCCCGCCGGCACTCAAGTTTTCATTCCTGAAATTGTCAATAAAGTCGCTGGGTGGGACTATCAAGGTGGGCGCTGCGGTAAATACGTGACCAGTAATTTGCCACAATGGCTACAAGCCGGCGGCAATCAAGTAACTACAAGCGGTTCACGCTATGGCACAGGGGCCATGTATGATAGCTGTCCCGACGTTATCACTGCTCGGGCCGCTAGTAATTTCTCGACAACAATCAGCAACATCCGCCGTGGCAACGATATGGTACCACTAAGCTACAATTACTTCGCCGAAAGACTCAATATCGATAGTTTGCCGTCATGCACTAGCGCTACTATTGATAGTGAAGGCTTTTATGTTTGTCAAACAACAGGCCGAAAGCTTTCCGAACTGAGTACCTTTTTGCCGGCCAATATCAATGCTGTTATTTTTGTTACCAGTGGCGACCTGATCATTGACACCAATTTTCAAACAGCTCAAGGGTATTTTAAAGCTTTGATTGTTCGCGACAAAATCAAAGTGGACAAGCACGTCGGCACCAGAGCCCAAGATGCTGTCACTGGCAATATTACGAGTGGTTTGAGTATCAAGTGCCCACAACAAATTGACGCTCACTTGCAAGGGATTTTTATTGCCAGCAGTTTTGAGTTTGAAAGAAATCCTGTAGTCGATAGCGACATGGTAGCTTTTAATGGTAAGGAGCTTTATTGCGACCGTCAATTGATAATTGCCGGCAGTTTGATTTCATACGGGAGCGATCTCAGGCTCGATCGTACTTTCCGCGGCTGCATTCAAGTTGCAGGCACTCGCGACGAAAATAATGGCGGTTGGGACGATCTCAAAAACGACCCCAGCCTTTATCCCAATTACAATATCTACGCCATGCCATTTGTCTTTTTTGAACGCGCTGATTTCAATCGGACCGCACCTTTGTGGATGAAAAACACCAACCTGGAACGGGTAGAAAACAATTAATTAGCAGTCTGTACCCTTATAAGTTTATTCAATTCACAAAAAATCTCTCACAAGAGAGATTTTTTGTTGGTAACAATCAAAAAACTTAAGTTTGTGCTTACTCTTATTTTGACTCATAAAAACATCATCAATATGTTATAATACCACTTCTATGAATCAAGTAGAAAAAGACACTATAGAACTTTTGCAATTGCTTGATAAGCGTTCAATCATTGGCCGCCAAATATCAATCGATGTGCTCGCACAATTAAATAAAATGTCCACTCAACAGCTATATGTCTACGCACAACAGCAAGTTCAACATTACCTCAATTTTATGTTTGTCGGTTACGATCATCAGGCCAAAATATATTTTCATCCCGGTAACACTGAATCAGTTGCTAAATACACTCAACATCTAATTGCAGGCAAAAATAGTGATATTAACCAAATTAAAACCGCTAGAGTATTGGGTTTAATTCTCACTCCACAAACAATTGCGCAACCATTGCAAGTGATTATTCAGGAAAACAATCGCCTTGCTTATAATTGTCTCTACCAACTGAGATTTAAACAACTATCGCATACTGTCATTATTGGGACTGAAAATGGACAGGTGGGTCGAGTAATCACCTCAATTGTTACCATTGATCAAAAGAGAGATAAACACGCCTCATTGCGTGACGTCAAAAAACTGTGTACACGGGCAAAAGAAATTTTAGTGGTAAATCTTGATCAACAAAAACGCGCCGCCTAGCAGCGCGTCTTAATTCTAGGCCGGACTGTCCAGGTATCTGCGTCCCGCAACCGACCAGCAAAGGTCAACGATTGATACCAATCTGACTATGCTCGGTAATCACATTATACCATAAAATTGCGATTTGTCAACTATTTATATGACAATGAAAAAACTGCTTTATATCCACTAATCTTTATGATTAACACTTAGCTCAGCTGCACTAGCACTTTCACCCAACTAGAATTATTTTTTCGGCAAGTACCAGCACCTAGTCTGTCACAAAAAAACATTTCTTTACTTCAGTCACTCACGAGTCTGCATATCTATGTGCGCAGCTCGGCAGTAAATTGCGGAGCTCCGCACACATCTCGGCATTACACTGCCGAGCTCCGCACCGAGCTGCGCAGTGCTTAGATAGAATAACCAATACATCTAACAAGTAAAAAACAATCCGACAATTATTGCCCGAGGTAAAAATATTGGTAAACTTTGAGGCAGTTGCAACTATTGCAATTATACCTGTGTTGTGACAAAATAGAAGGCGATAATTATGAAAACTAGTGTTAGTCAACCACCAAAAATTGACAAAAAAATTTATTTAATCGGCATTGGTTTGGCTATTGGCATTACCTTGATGATTGTGATTGGCTTGAGTGTGAAAAATTATCTTTTGGGTACAACACCCACCTTTGTGAGCACTACTACTAATAATAGTATTGACAACAGCTCACTGGCTACCAGCCGTCAAGCCCGACAAGTAGAGGAAAAATATTTACAGGCAGCACGCCAACTAATAGGACAAGTAGACGAGTCGCTTATCAGTGAATCGCTTGATCATGCTTTAGCGGCCGCTTGGGCCTGGCATGAATACGCTGTCGCTACCAATGAGCAGTCAGCCTATCGCCGATCGGCAGAAATTTTGACCACTGCCAGTCAACTGATGGCCAACGGTGAACGCGTTAATTATTTCAATTGTCTGCTGATGAAAGATATCATTAACGATAAAACTGTCAGCGAGTCAGTCCGTGAACAAGCCCGACATCTGTGCTTGCAGGCGCCACGCAATTATTATATTGACTCCACGCTGTCGCAACTCCAGGAACAAGTAGCAATAGGTCTAAGCAGTGACGATGGTTACTCACTATTTATGCACACACCCGGATTTTTAATCAATGAGCGTGAGGGGGAGTTTTTTGCTCAACTCGAGTCGGCAGCCATGTCGGGTGAGTTTGTGCCGGCAGCGGAAATCGACCTGGATCGAGAAATGGCCGATCTCTACCTGCCACGCCAGCTTATCACTGCCCTTGACTGGACCGCGATGAGCCGAGAGGTGATCGACCGACAAAAACCTAGTGAGGCCAAAATAGATGACACGCGAGATTTGGACCGTTTTTACTTGACCCAGCAGACTTACGCGTGGGTGAAAATGGCAAATCACCCGGTCATTTCTGGTCAAACCCAGTGTCTGCTTTACCACAACTTAAAGGATTATTTTGCTCACTATGGTGATGATTTATCATCAACAACCCAAACTCTCACCCTCAATCAGTATGAAGGTCCTACCAGTGGGATTTTGTGTCGTCACGTCGCTTTTTGGCATGATCCGACGTCACTGGAAAAAGAAGTGTTGCTGGCGGAGGCCGAGTCACTACCGGACGAGGAAACCTACAAAATGTTAATTAGTGCGGGACTTTTGTGTCAGTGATCAAAGGTAATATGTCAAAGCGATATTGCTGCTACCACCACTTAAAAAAACTCACGGTCTTATTACTTTTGGTTGTGGGCATAAGCGATAAATATGTGAGTATCGCTCAAGCCGAAATCCCCGAAAACGAGTGGCAATGTCCTCATGACACCAGCCACCTTCCCAATGGCAATCCTGGTTACAATCAATATTTGGACAACCGGTATTTACCGCGCAGCAAATTCAGAAAATTTGTCGAAAAATGTGGCAATGAAAACGGTCAGTTGTGGTATGATCAGCTCCACACGCAATATGGTAATAGCGGTTGGATGCTGAATTGTTCCAAAAATATGTTGTATAGTTTTTGGGACTACCGCTACTTGGATAGCAGCGGTTGTGGACACAAAGAATTTGCCTTGTGTATGCGTGAGCGTGATTGTGACGGCACTTATCAGACTTGCCCCGATGGTTATATGAGTGCTCCTGAGTTTTACCAACACCGGTGCGAAATTCCTTGCAAGCTTTACGAAACTTTAACTGGTCGCTCATGTGAGAGTATCCTGTTGCAAGCTAGCGGCACTATCGGCGATGATCTTGATAAATTCAAGGACTACAAACTTTCTTTTGACGCCAGTGGTAAAGCCGCGCTCAAACTCCTGCGCGAAAAGGTAGACACCGCCAACCAAAAACTACGTGATTTTCTGCAAGCCTATGGTGATGGTGATGACTTTCAAATCTCTTTCCCCACCGGACAAAATATACCGAACGTTCGCAAAGACATTACGACCGCCCAAAACAAAGTTAAAGCCGTCGCCGCTCCGAGCTCACTAGAGCTGACTCTCTATCAAATGAGGCGCGATAGTGCCGAAACGCTTTATAATAATTACGTCAGTTTATACAATAACGCCAATAATCCTAATTATTACGAGCAACGCCGCCAATATACTTTTAAGTGGAGTGACTATGCTTATACTTGTGATTGGGGCAAGAGTGTGAGCGAATGTCAAAACGAGATTAGCGACAGACTCACGCAATCAACTGCTACGTTCTGGAAGTGGTATCATTTAAACCGCTCTGGCAACTATAACGATTATCATTACGAAAGCTCAGATTATTGTACTGTGACTTATGGTGAATATAGTCACATTTGCTGGTCCAATTGTGCTACCTGCCGGAATACAGTTAATTCTAATCTTACTGGCGCTACTAATAACTATCGCCAGTGGTATTTTCTTAATGAACACAACAGTAATTACACCTATGACTATTACTACTACTATCATTATGGTAATGTCAGCTATACTTGTCCCCAGGCGACTGCACATAGCACTTGTCGAGAAAATATTGCTCAACTGCGTGATGCGGCCAAACAAGACTATGAAGAGAAAAAAGCACTCTATGAAGGTGCGCGCAATTTTGATAATAACAAGGCTGATGTCGTCTATGCGCTCACCCAGGCATCTAATGCCCTTACTGATTATGAACTGTCAACAACAGCGACAAAGGGCAATTGGTTGGATGGCTTTTGTACCAATATCAATAGCAACACCCGCAACTGTATCGTCGCGCGTCTGATGACCCGTTGTCTTAATCGCGCCAATAGTTATTTTACCTCAAGCACGCCGCCTGATTATGCTACCAATGGTGTTGTCACCGCCAATCGTGAAAGTCACACTTGCAATCACGGTCACAACAATACTTTGAATCCCAGCACCTGCGAGAAATTTGCCTGCTACCTAGAGCGTCAGGAATGTAGTGACTACAATCCTCTTTATGTGGAGAAGGGTGAGTCATGCGTAGTTGGCAATAGTCTTGGGAGTATCTACGTGCCCGAGCTTGGTCGCAGCTGCACTCAATGTGGTGCCGGTAATACTTGCCAGGAGGCGAGCACCTACGGCTGGTATTATGACTCCCAGCGCGAAAAGCAAGAGGGAGTGGGTACTGATAGTCAGCAAAAAACACGCTGGAAGCTATTCTTCTACAATGAAAGTGTTGATGCTGGTCGCTGGTGGTCGGTGCGCACCAGTTGTGCTCCCGGACAAACACCCACTTATCGAGCCTTCGGTGATGAGCGTTGCATAGTCGGCTGCTCGCAATCATGCAGCGAAATTCCTGATCCGGATACTGGTGGCATGATGGAGGACGACAAGGACACCAACTCTTGCGCCAGACGTGGCTGGAATCCACGCTACAAGCAAGTGACCGATGCTTATGGCAACAGACTCCAGTGTGTTGGCGGCTGTATTGAACCTTGTCGCGACAATGGCCTGTTTACCCTGGCTGAAACTGGTTGTGATATCTACACTGACAGCGCTTTCTTGACAGCCAATACGCAAACTATCACTCGCCACTATGGTGGCAGTGTGACCTGTTATAAAGATCGCTGCAAAAAGTCACCCGGTCCAATTGACAATGGCAATGAATGTGAAAATCAAGGTTATCGTGCTCAGTGCGATTCGGCCAGTGCTAGTAGTTGTCATTGGACTTGTTCAACCAACGAGCAACTCATCGCTCCAGAAGAAGTCATAGACAAAGACGGTAATACTATTTACTGTACGCCCGGCTGTCAAGTAATCAGTGATCCGCCCCGACCTGCAGTTGATTGCGACACCCTCGGCCTCAACACCGATCCTTCAACTCTCAGTACTATTGCTCGTGAAGATGATAGCAGTCCAGTTTTCAATGATCTTTATAAAGACAAGAGTGAAGTTTTGTATGTGATTCGCAATGCGTGGCTGATTAAAAAAGCCCAACGAAAAATCGTGTACACTATTGGCGGTCGTAATTATTACGTTGTCTATGGACCCAAAGCGTCAGAGTTGCCAGAAGTCACCCGCACTCATATTGTCTGTCGCTACGATAAGTGCCAACCTAATGACGCCGCTGTGCGCGCGAGTGAATTTGATCGTAGTCATGAATGTGCTAGTGATGATATCCGTGTTTACGGCAAAGTCGATGATCGTTGCGGTCGCAGTTATCCTTTTGTGCGGACTTGCTATAAAGTACCGGAACCCAATCGACAAATTTCCTACGGTAAATGTCCCAATTACCGCTGCGGACGCCAACTGCGTGAAGAATGGGATGAAGACAGAAGCTATTGCGTCTACACTGATATTTGCAACACCTGCACTCCCGTGTGTCGTCATGATACTGATCGCGGCTATGGTGTTTACCGGACAGCTTGTGTTGGCCCTGGAGGTGAGTCCACCCACTCTGACTATTGTAGTAGTACTTATTATGAAGCCACCATTGCCTGTAGCGTGCCTACTTGCACCAAGCTAGCAGACCACTTAAGTGATCTTGACCGGACTAATTACCTCAAATGCGATGCCGCTAGCACTACCCATAATACCATTGACCTAGATGACACCCATCACAATGAACAATCTTATGGCGTGGGTGGTAAATACCAATGTACCAATAACAATCCCGTGATTGATACGCATAGTGGCTGTCATGACAATGGCGCGCGCTGCTTCCATGTCTTGGAGTGTGGCGAAGAGTTGGATAGTAGCGGTAATATCAAAGTGGCTGCCGATGGTAGCACGCCAATTTCCTATCACCCAGATGAATTTGGCATGGATAGCGATGAGAGTCACTGCCGAGGCGGCAAATGCGGCAAGGACAGTCATTATATCTTTATCCCTGGGACAGAAGGAACCAATTACAAAGTCGGCCCCAATGGTAGGCGTTGCGGTATGTACTTGCCGGTCGCTGACACCAGCTGGTCACGCGCGAGTGCTAGCGGTGGCGATGCCAATAGTCTCACAGAAGGCTCAACCATTGAGCAGACTGCCTTTTGTAGCAATACTGGTGGCGTCGAGCTCACGGCTGGTGACTTCAGCCTGGCGGATACCGAGCTTAATTATGATTACTTTACCCAGCACCTTGAGATCCATAAATTGCCCGACTGTAGTGCTTATGCCAATAGCGATATCACTGTGGCGGCTCCCGAGCTTGTCGGCTCAGATAGCAGTGATGGTTTCATCTTGTGTCGTGTGCCTGATGGTGGCAAGACCTCCCAGCTTGGCAGCCGCATGTTGCGTGCTGATACCAACTTTGTCATCTTCCTTGAGAGTGGCACCTACACAATTGACACTCATATTGAGACTGCCGAAAATCACTTCAAAGGCATCATCGCCAATGGGAAAATCATTGTCGATAAGGGGGTGGGTAAATTACCTTATTACGCACTCCTAGATAATGGTGGTTGTAGCGGTCAGTATGGCGCAGATCTACAAGGTTTCTTTGCTGCCAACACGTTTGATTTATCACAACACTGGCCTGTCCATGACTCGCAGCTCAACCCCTTTAATAGTGATCTGTATTGCGATCGCCAACTCTCTATTGCCGGCTCACTGGTGCAATTTGAAGGGGACTTGACGCTCGCGCGTACCTTCCGCGGGTGTGTCGGTGGCAATGAAACCAGACTAGAGTGGCGAGCTGTGGAAGACGATCCGCGCACTTATCCCAATTACAACTCACAGCTGTCGCCCTATGTCTTCTTGCAGCGCGCCGATTTCAACAACTCCGCCCCGCGTTGGATCAAAAGCATTCATCTGGAGCGAGTAGAAACCAACTAATAAAAGAAAGTCAACATGAAAAACACCAACAATCCTACTCACCAGCAGACACCATGGGCCTCGTATGCTTTGATTGGTGGCATTGTGATCGTCACCCTAATTATTAGTGTCGAGCTGATCAACTTACTCTCGCGCCCGATGGAAACACTCTCCACAATTGCGCCTTCACTGAACCACTCGCCGCCAGTAACCAACAACCCTACCGAGGAAGAACTGGTCAACTTTACAGCCGTCGCTTACAGTGCCGACATCGACCCACGCCAACTAGAGACTGAAGTCACCCAGATCATGCAAGCGCTCGGCATCAAGCATACTGATGCCGCCGCCACAGTCTACACCGAAACGGATGTGGAGGCTCTCTCAAGCCAAAATGTCAACCAAAAAATCCCGCCTGCGGGCACTTATCAAGCTACTGCCCTTTTTGAGCAGGGAGTCGAAAAAGACCTCCAGGCACTATCTCAAGCGGGGCGGACCATCAACATTATCATTGATGAAAATGGTGGTGTTACGATCGATTTTTTGGGTCTCAAGTTTGACGCGGCCGCTGACGATCACTATTTATATCTGGAAGATGGCAGCAAAATGCCTTATTTTTGGGATGGCCAAACAATCACGGCCGCCGCCCACCGCATCGAGCTTGATCTAGTGCGCGTCCAGTAATTACTCGCGCAAACTGGTAATAGGCACCACGTAAACGCCACTTTGGGGGTCACGGTAAACACCCCGCCCAAGGCCAACAATCACCATCATCGCTGTTGGTTTTTTGGTCATCATGCCCTGCAAACGACGCAGATTTTTAATCGCACTACCCACTTGATTAAAGCCGAGCTTGACCTCGACCAAAATATATTCACCACAGCCAAACCCCAGCACTGCATCCGCCTCCAGGCCGGTGACATTGTCACGAAAATACAACACCTCACCATCTAAATAATCCATGTAAACGCGCAAGTCGCGGATCACTAACCCTTCAAACAATGTCCCCAAAGTCGCTAAATCCTTGAGCAATAGATTTGGTGTCAGTCCCAGACACGCCGCCGCTAGCGAGGGGTCAACAAAATGACGCTTCACCGCCTTGCCCACCCGCTGTGGCGCGCGATAATTACACTCATAAGGCAGCTGATTGGCCAACAGATAAAGCCGCTCCAAAACATCCAAATAATCGCGCAACGTGGTACGCGAATTAACATAGTCAGTCTCGCTTTCATAAGTATCAATATCGCTCATTAATGTCTTTTCGCTCACAACCTCTGACTCATTGCGAGACAAAGACTTAAGAATCAGCCGCATCTTGCGACTATCGCGTTTTTTTTGCTCCCAACTGCTCATATCGGTATTAATAATGGTCTCAATGTATGAGCGGGGGATCAAAGCCACATTAGTGCGAGTCAAGTTGGCCGGCCAACCCCCACGGACAATCAAGCGCGCCAGCTGTTGTAAGGTGGGTTGTGTTTCCACAAAATTTTCTTGTCGGCCAGTCAAAATCGCCCGCAAACTCGCTGCCCCACTTGAGTCACCAGACTCAAAAAGACTCATAGGCTGCATCCGCAGTCTGGCAATACGCCCCGCACCAGAGTGAAAAATACTTTGCTTTTGGGTGGCTGTGGGCAAAATCGTGGAACCGGTAAGAATAAATTGCCCAGGCTGTCCCACCACATCACACTGACGCCGGACCCGATCCCAAAGCTCCGGGACTAAGAGCCATTCGTCCAGCAAGATAGGCGCTGGGCCGCGCCAAAATGAGGCCGTGTCCAAACGCGCCAGCAAACGCGTCTGCTCATCATCGAGATAGTAAGCTGTCTGCGCTTGATGCAAGGAAGCCCAAGTCTTGCCGCACCACTTCGGCCCCTCGACACTCACCGCCCCAAATGTCTCTAGGTATTCATGCAATTTTTTGTCAATCAAACGCTTGCGATAATTATCGTTTCTCATAATATTTGTGATTATAACACATAAAACTAAAATTTTCAAGTCAATTTTTTTACGATTTTTTACTTAACTTTTTTTACTGCTATTACTTGAGGTAAATGGACAAATTTTAACCAATTTACTGGACAAATTTTAACCAATTTACTGGACAAATTTTAACCAATTTACTGGACAAATTTTAACCTCCTAATACACAAAAACAAGTACCTATAATGTACAAATATTAAGACCTAAACGAAAAAAATTAATTTACCTGGGCAATGCGCTCACGCACGAGTCGCAGCAAATCAGCCACTGTCTCGGGGATCGTCATGCCCGAGGTGTCAAAAACCACCGCGTCCTGGGCCACAGTGAGTGGATCAGTCGCCCGATGAGAGTCATTATAGTCACGTTCTTGGATCTGACGGGTAACCTCCTCTAGAGTGAGCTGAGGATTGGACTTTGCCAACTGTTCGTGGCGCCGACGGGCACGGACCTCGAGTGACGCCGTCAAAAAAACCTTGAGCGTGGCCTCAGGCAGCACCTTACTGCCGATATCACGCCCTTCCATGACCACGTGGTGAGTCTGAGCAAGTTTTTGTTGTTTGGCCACCAATTTTTCGCGAATGCGAGGCAAGGCGGCTGTCTTGGAAACATTCAAATCTACGTCCTGCTCGCGGATCCGGGTAGTGATATCGCGGCCATCTAGCCGCACCCGCGTATAAAAATTGCCCGCCTCATCAGTCACATTGTGCAAATCAAAGTCTGCCTGCTCCAGCGCGGCGACCAGCTGATCCTGATTTTCTGGATTAATCTCCAGCCCTGCCTCCAAAAACAACAGACAAGCTGCCCGATACATCGCTCCCGTATCCACATACAAATAGCCAAGCTCTTGTGCTACTTGCTTGGCAGCGGTGCCTTTGCCGGCCGCCACCGGACCATCGATTGCCACTTGGAAAAATTTATTTGCTTTCATTTTGCCTCATATTATACCAAAAAAAATGATATAATCAAGGGGATGTTATTGATTAAAAATAAACGAGCTAGCTTTGACTACGAAATCCACGAAAAAATTATTGCGGGGATCGAGTTGACGGGTCCAGAGGTCAAAAGTCTCCGACTCAAAATGGCCAGTCTCACGGGTAGTTACGTGCAAATTATTGGTGGGGTGCCGATCTTGCTCAACGCTCAAATTACCCCTTACAAATTTGCCCGTGCAGGCGATGATCCCAAACGCACCCGTCGTCTCTTGCTACACCGGCGCGAAATCTATCGTCTCCAGGAGGCAGTGGCTAGCAAACACTATACGCTCATTCCTTTGGCCATCATCACCCAAGGAACACACCTTAAGCTCGAGGTAGGATTGGCTAAGGGACGGCAAAAGTATGAGAAAAGAGCCCATTTGCGACAAAAAGAGTGGGAAAGAGAGCAAAATGCTCTCCAAATTCGTTAATTTTGTGGTAAAATACAGCGGTTGGGGGCAAATTGACCCTTGACATAAGGAAAAAATGTAGTAAACTAGGCGATAATGGGAAAAAATAGCGGTGAGGCGCAGAAAAATGACCCAGAGAAGACTAGTAAATGACATAATAAGAAAGGAACAATGACTAAAAGTCAATTGATTGCGGTGGTGGCCAAGAAGTCCAAAATGTCCAAGCGGGCAGCAGAAGAAGTGGTGGAAATGACCTTGGACGAGATGTCTGCCGCTTTGAGTAAAGGTGAAAAAGTCGTTTTGTCCAATTTTGGGACTTTTTATGTAAGCAAGGTCAAAGACAAACAAGTCGTGCCTTTTGGTAATGAAGACAAACGTCAAGTGATCAAAGCTCACAAAGTCGTCAACTTCCGCCCAGGCAAAACTCTCAAAAAGACAGTCTGGTAAGCTCTTGACAAAACTGCAGTTATCAGGTATAATCAAGGCTCTTGAGTAATTGAGGAAGGATTTATGGCCAGCAAGAAAAAAGGTCCACGTCAACTAGTTGGTTTACAATGCACAGTCTGCAAATCATTTGGCTATGTGACCACCTATAATCGCAATAATGACATCGCTAAACGGCAAGCCGGAGAGAAAGAATCTTTCCCGCTCAACAAGTATTGCAAAAAATGCCGTCACCATACCTCGCACAAGACGATGAAAAAACTTAAATAGCTTTTGACAAATTCGTAGTTGCAAAAAAATCCCTTTTAACGGGGTTTTTTTGCGCTTGCAACTTGCTGACATTTTGCTATAATAAAGTGTATGGAATTGAATAGACACCAGTCAGCCTCGCCACCAGGACCAGGAATTGCGCGACCAGCACCGCATCTTGATTACCCCATTGACCAGAAAAACCAGACAGCATCAAGTTTTAGCAACAATGTTTATAACAGTCGCATCCCCATGAGTGACATCCCCGGTGTCCCCAATACTGGCCTGCCGCAAGATCGTGACACGCAGGTCTTTGAACTGCCACATCATATCAGCAAGCGTGATGACACCTCCAAGCCTAACATGGTTTTTCTTTTTGCCTGTATGCTAGTGATGTTCATGGCTGGCTGTCTGATGGATCGGATTTTTCAGCAATGGCGTCAGGGTGAATACAACGACCAACTCCCAGATTTCTTGACTGTCATTCCGCCTGATGCCAGCAGCAATAATACACTCAAGCCCGAAGTCCGCTGCCAGGGGCTGCACGACACTCAGCTGCAAAAAAATGCCCAGACACTGAGCCGGCAGTTGGCCACCAGCGAGACTATCCCACTTACTGACCAAAAAACAGTCGCTCTTTTCGACCGCTTTATCACGGCCACCAAGACCCTAGGCAGCAGTTTTACCGATGGCTCACGACACTGCACCTGGGGACGCGACTGCGAGGTAACTTTTGGCGAACAAACGCAATTTATCGCCGAGACGGCCTGGATGTCGCTTAATAATCCTGAGCTTGATACCTGGCAGGAACTGCCTGCCAGTCAGCTGCGCGAGCGGATCAACAACTATTTTCATACCGATATTTATGATTTGAGCACCTTTGACCAGCTCCAATATGACGAGGAAACTGACACTATTCTCACGCTTGGGCCCTATGACTGGCAACCAAGCTATCACTACACCCTCACCAATATTTACACTGATCCGGCCAGCGGCCAACTAGTTTTTGTGGCGGACATTGTCCAGGAACAACCGAGTGAGTGTCGCGTCTGGCTAGACGAGCAGACGGCTTGCAGTTGTGTGCCGGCCAAATATTATCTGATCATGGATTATGATGCTAGCGGCCAAAATTACTATTATACGCGCGAGTTGGTTGTCACCACGGGAGCACCTGAGTGGCTAGAAGACCAGTCATCACCAATCAATAGGAGTCAGGCCGTGTGAGCGCAAATAGTCATTGCAGGCGGTAAAATGTCCACAGCCAAAAAAGCCATGATAAGCCGACAAAGGGGAGGGATGAGCGGCCTCAAGGATGAGATGTTTATCTTGATCAATCAGTGTTTTTTTACTCCTAGCATCGCGACCCCAAAGCATAAAGACCAGATGCTCACGTTGGGCTGATAAATGCTCAATCGTGTGAGTGGTAAATACTTCCCAGCTGTGACCGCGATGACTACCAGCTTTGTGCGCCTCCACCGTGAGAGTGTTGTTTAAAAGTAACACGCCCTGACGTGCCCAGCGGCCCAAATAGCCATCAGTGGGCAGGGGTGTCCCCAGCTCGGCGTTGATTTCCTTGAAAATATTTTGCAGTGATGGTGGCATCTTGACTCCAGGGCGCACGGAGAAGGCCAGACCATGTGCTTGCCCTGGCTCATGATAAGGGTCTTGGCCGATGATTACCACCTTTATCGCATTAAAATCTGTCGCAAAGGCGCTAAAAACTTGATTTTTGGGTGGAAAAATTGTTTTGTGGGCATACTCAACGCGCAAAAACTCTGACAATTCTCGAAAGTAATCTTGCTGGAACTCTGCTTGCAAAAATGGTCGCCAACTCTCATGCATACACTCGATTATATCATGACTGTCGCTGATTGAGACAATTAAATCTGTGTCTTGGCCGTTTGTGTGGTATAATACCAAAAGTTAGTTTTTTAAAACGAATGAGTGCGAGCGTGGTATAGCGGTATTATTCCTCCCTTCCAAGGAGGCGAAGCGGGTTCGACTCCCGTCGCTCGCTCAGCCATTTTTGTGATATAATAAGCCAACTTATGCCGGCATTCAAGCTTCAATCCGACTATACCCCCTCGGGTGATCAACCGCAAGCGATCGATCAGCTCACCCGTGGTGTCAATGATGGCCAGCGCTCCCAAGTCCTTTTGGGGGTCACCGGCTCAGGCAAGACCTTCACTATGGCCAATCTCATCCAAAACACCGGCAAACCAACGCTCGTGATGGCACACAACAAAACTTTGGCGGCTCAACTCTATCAGGAATTGCGTGACTTTTTCCCCCAAAACGCCGTCTCTTACTTTGTCTCCTATTATGATTACTACCAGCCTGAAGCCTACATTGCCTCCACTGATACTTACATCGAAAAAGAGGCGACTATCAATGATGAAATTGACCGCTTGCGCCTAAGTGCCACCACCAATTTGCTCACCAGACCCGATGTTATTGTCGTCGCCTCAGTCTCAGCCATTTACAATCTCGGTTCACCGGCTGATTATGCTCAAAGTTTTTTGGAAATTATCGCTGGTGAACTTATCGAGCGCGAACAATTGATCAAAAGACTGCGCGCTCTCCAATACGAAAACTCACCGCTGGAACTCAAGCGGGCGACTTTCCGTCTCAAGGGCGATTTGCTCCAAGTCTGGCCCGCCAATGAGAGTTTTGCTTGGAACATTGACACTCTGGAAGATCGGATTACTTCCATTACTCGCTTTGACCCACAAACTGGCGAGGTCTTTGACAGTCCCACCCACGCGGTTTCAATCAATCCAGCCAAACATCACGTCGTCTCCCATGGGATTGAGGAAGCTGAAATCCAAATCAAAGCTGACTTAGACGCGCGCGTTAAAGAACTCGAGTCTAGCGGCAAAGTCATTGAAGCTTTCCGCCTCAAACAAAAAGTCACTTACGACCTTGAGCAAATCCGCGAGTATGGTTTTGTCAGTGGTATTGAAAACTACACTCGCTATTTTGACGGCCGGCGTGAGGGCGAGCCACCTTTTACCCTGCTAGACTATTTTTGGGAGAACCAAAAAATATTTAAAGGCAATGGCTTTCTTACCATTATTGATGAGTCGCACATGAGCGTACCGCAAATCCGCGGGATGTTTTTTGGTGATCTCTCGCGCAAACAAAATTTGATCAAATACGGCTTTCGGCTCCCGAGTGCTCTCGACAATCGACCACTGAAGTTTCACGAATTTATGGACAAAAATCAACAATTTGTTTTTGTCTCAGCGACCCCGGGTGAGTTTGAGTTAGAACTCAGTCACGGACAAGTAGCCGAACAACTAATCCGCCCCACTGGTCTCGTGGACCCGCCAGTAGAAGTGCGTCCCAGCGAGGGTCAGATCGAAAATTTAATTACCGAAATCCTCAAGCGCAAACTTGTCAGTCAACGCGTACTCGTGACCGTACTCACCAAGCGCATGGCCGAAACTCTCACTGATTATCTTAATGATCAAGACCGGATGCGACTACTGGCGCGCCGTCACCCAGAACTCGGCTTTGACATAGAGCAAGAATTGCCGCGAGTTGCTTATTTACACTCCGACATCGAGACGCTAGACCGTACTGAAATTCTCACCGATTTGCGCGCGGGTAAATATGATGTTTTGGTAGGTATCAACCTCTTGCGTGAAGGTCTCGATCTACCCGAGGTCTCACTGGTCGCGATCATTGACGCTGACAAAGAAGGCTTCTTGCGCTCGGAAACTTCCATGATCCAGACTATTGGCCGGGCTGCCCGTCACGTAGATGGCCGAGCCATCCTCTATGCTGATCAGATTACTGGTTCAATGCAGCGCGCGATGGACGAGACCAATCGCCGTCGTCAGCTCCAGCTCAAATTTAACCGTGAGCATCACATTACGCCTAAAACTGTCAGCAAAGCCATTCGCGAAAAACTCCTCGAGCGCGACAACGACGAGCGTGAAGATGGTCGCAGGGTAGAGGCCCGACCAGAAAATGGTCAAAAAATGAAAAAGGCCTATGTCATCAACCTCGACAAAAAAACGGCTATTGATTTGAATAACATTGACCCAGACAATTACACTCCTTATGAGCGACGCTCACTGATTCCCAAGCTCAAACGCCGCATGACCAAAGCCGCTAATCTCATGGACTTTGAGCTGGCTGCCGTGTTGCGCGATTTAATTAAGGATTTTGAGTCGGCTCAGACTTGAGCAACCGGCGCCACACCAGGTAGCGATTAAGCTGACCCGAGCGACCATCAGCGCGATAGTCTGCCTCAATCCGGGCATGGTTGTCACTCAGCAATTTTTGCGCTAGCTGATCAATTTCCGCATCAGTCCAATAGTGAGCAAAACGGCGCGCTCTCTGATCACCACCCCAAGACAACCAATAATCATTGCCACCTAAATCTTTCACCACCAGGTTTTTTTTCTCGGGCAAAAACTGCCAAAAGCTCACAGCCAAGCGTCCACCAGGAGCCACGCACATCCACAAATCCTGGAGTAATTTTTGCCGCCACTCAAAAGTGGGCACATGGTGAAAAAAACCAAAACAAACCACCAAATCTGCCTGAGAGACTTTGAGCCATTCGCGCCAAGAGCCTCCTTGCTGATAAGCCGCCAGCACGTCAAGTTTTTGGCATTGAGTCGCCTCCAAGCCACTCAAACCCAATAGCTTGTCACTAGCATCAACGTCCAGATAGTGGCCACGAAAGCCTTGAGACTGAGCATAGTGATAAAAACGGCCATTACCACCGGCAATGTCCACAATTGACCCCACCCCCTCAAAGTCCAGCCGCTGCCAGCCAGCCCAAGGATTTTGCCGGGTAGCGGCAAAACTCACCGCCATTTGCTGGTAAAAATGATTGTCTTGGACAATAATATCTTGAGGCTGACTTTTATCCATAAAGACTATTATACTATATTTATCGCTGTTTTTGTGATACAATACGCTTCATGGATAGCAATTTACAGCTTTTGATTGACGATTTAATCACCATGATTCAATCAGGTAGTGACAGCCATGACGATTTTTTGCGCCTCCAGCACCACTATCGCAAGCCCCAAGCTGAGCAACCTTTTTTTACCAAAAGTGAAATTTTGGCCCAACTCTCAGCTCATCCTGCCTGGCCAAGCCTCGAGCCTCGCCAGCAAAAGGCTTTACACTCACTCTTGCGTGTCAAGCCGATTCGCACAGCCTCGGGTGTAGCCACCGTCACCATTCTCACCAAGCCCTGGCCATGTCCCGGGCAGTGCATTTTTTGTCCCGCTGATATCCGCATGCCCAAAAGCTACTTGGCCAACGAGCCAGGCGCTCAGCGAGCAGAAGCCAATTATTTTGATCCTTACTTGCAAGTGACCAATCGCCTCGAGTCTCTAGCGGCTATGGGCCACACGCTGGCCAAGGTGGAAATTATTATTTTAGGTGGCACTTGGGATGCTTACCCCGAAAAATACCAACTCTGGTTTATCGCCGAGGTCTTTCGCGCCCTCAATGATTTCGGCACCCACCAAGAACGGGCGGCCGTCCGTGAGCATTTTTATCAAGACTTGGGTCAGAGGTTACACGCACGTGAGCTGACGCTTTCCAATCAGGCCAGTATCAATGCCGCCCGGACACAAACAGCGCAAAAACAAATCAATAGCGGGCAAATCAGCTACAATCAGCTGGTCACGCAAGAATTTTTGGCCTCCAAGCGCGAGCAACAACTCCAGACCCTCCAAACTGACACTTGGGAAACACTCGCTGTCCTCCAAGAGGAAAACAGTCACGCTTGCCACCGCAATGTCGGCCTCGTGATTGAGACCCGGCCTGATGAAATTACCAGCCTGCGCGCCCAAAACTATCGCCGTTTGGGCTGTACCAAAATCCAAATCGGTGTCCAGTCTGTTAATGATCGACTACTGACCGCCAACGGTCGCTTTGTCACCACCGCTCAAATCACCCGTGCTTTTGCAATCTTGCGGCTTTATGGTTTTAAAATCCACGCCCACTTTATGGCCAATCTTTATGGCGCTACTCCTGAGTCAGACATTGAGGACTTTGCGGAATTTGTCACCAATCCTAATTATTTGCCTGATGAAATCAAGCTCTATCCCTGTGCCTTACTAGCCAATGCTCCTTTGATGAATTACTACAAACAGGGTCAGTGGCAACCTTACACTCACGACCAACTCCTACAGGTACTAAGCGCCAATATGCGGGCCGTCCCAGCTTACATGAGAATTTCCCGGATGATTCGTGACTTTTCCGCCACCGATATTGTCGCTGGCAATAAAAAGACCAACTTCCGCCAACTGGTGGATCAAAAACTTCAAAAGCAAGGTAGCAAATCGCTCGACATTCGCAGTCGCGAAATTAAAAACCAAAAAATTGACGCCGACAGTCTGCGACTGGATGAGGTCGTGTATGACACCAGTATCAGTCGTGAACATTTTTTACAATTTGTTACTCCCACCAATAAAATTGTCGGTTTTTTACGCTTGAGTCTGCCACAACCTCAAAAAGTCAAAAATATTTTCCCCAACCATCATGATGACTGGCGACTACTAGACCAAACTGCAATGATCCGTGAAGTTCATGTCTACGGGGTGGTGGCGGGGCTCGATGCCCACACCAATTCGCAGCACTTAGGCCTGGGCAAAAAATTAATTGCCCGCGCCCAAGCGATTGCCAAAAAACATGGCTACCAAAAAATCAGAGTTATCTCTGCTGTGGGCACGCGTGAATATTATGCCGCTCGTGGCTTCAAACAAGTGGGATATTATCAAGAAAAAGGACTGTGAAAAACACCGACAAAACCTTGACAAACGTACTTTTGTATGCTAAAATAAATCTATGAAAGAGAGAAATGTTAATACAAATACCAAGTCAACTAGAACTAGAAAGATTGGCAAGTTTCGCGGATTTCCACCCATTATCATTCCCGAAAGTGAACTGCGACGCATCGAAAATGACCCCAACAAAGTGACCGCAACCAAGCTGGTCGAGGAGTGGAAAAAAGATCCCAATTGGAACAAAATTAAGGTAGAATGGTAAATATCATGACAGTGCCACAGTTTGATTTCCAAAAGCTAGAGGTAATTAAAATTAACAAATTAGCAAATTACACGAAGCTGGTAGCGAATTTGGACTGCGATTATCTTTTTTCTTAACTATTGTTTATCAGCGACAGCACTTACCGAATAACTGAAATTGTTTGTGTCAATATTTTTGCCGCTTACCGAATAACTGATTATTGCCGAGCTCTGCGCACAGCTCGGCAAACCATTGCGGAGCTCGGCACCGAGCTCGGCAGTGTGGTGCGGAGCTCCGCACCGAGCTGTGCATTCCATAATGTTTGTTTTCGCTGTTTTGTGTGAGACAAAAAAATAATTCCGTCCACTAACCACAAAAAATATTAAGTTACTTTTTACGGTCGTGGAAAAGTCACAAAAATTAGTAGTTGTTTTTTGCCAACAATCAATTTATAATGGTAATCAAGAAAATAGACAAACAAGAAACGAGTTAGGAAGTCAGCATGATTAATCGCAGCGTCAAAATAAAAATCTTCACTTTAATCACCGCTTTGCTGGTCACCCATTTGGGGGTGGGAATCAGTGGCGTGCACGCGCAAGAAGCTCAACCTGCCGATGCCTACTGTACTATTGGCTCAACTACATTGTTAGTTGTCAATCATAGCTGTGATGAACTACCAACCTCTCCATCTAAACCAAGCACCCCATTCACGACTGTCAATTTTACCGGCAATGTCTCGCAATTGGCTGACTTAGTTGACAATGTGACTGGGCTGAGTGATGAAAATTACGCCGCTTACTTTGGTAATGCCACTTCTTGGAATGTAACACTTGTTTATGATGATAACGATTCGTTGCGTTCTGGGGCGGCCTTGGACGATGATGAGCCGCTCACTAGTGGTGATCTAGACGAGATTTTGCAACCACTAGTGGATACTGATTTTGGCGCTCGTGGCGAGGTGACAGTCGAGGTAACTCTTGATGGCAATGAACAGTACTGGGAGTATTCACACGACGATCCAGACAGTGCTGATTACTTTACTCTTGCGGGTTTAAATCAAATCGAGATGCAAATTGAAGGAGAATTCGCAGGTGATGGTATATTGTGGACCCAGTCTGGCCAAGAATATTCACAACCGCCAGACGTAAGAATTGTCATGTCACAACTTGATTTTTACACCTTTATCAACGGAGC
The DNA here is from genome assembly GCA_017431625.1 of bacterium. GTDB lineage: Bacteria > Patescibacteriota > Microgenomatia > UBA1400 > PJMF01 > RGIG2560. The sequence continues at coordinate 94,768 of JAFRKQ010000010.1, forward strand.
TAACAACAGCCTACGTGTTTACTGTGAAGAATATGGTGGCGGTTGTTACATCAGTCAGTTTTTTGAAAACGATGAGTATTTTAAGGATGTCAACTTTATTTATACCTTTCCCGCCATTGCTAAATATCAGATGCCAGCAACTACGCTAGCATATAATTTTGTTGATAGAAGAATAACTCGTGAAAATGGAGGCATCAATAATAACGATGGCACCTGGCATGTTGTGACGCTAGAAGACCAAGACCTTCATGCTCATTTGATTACTACCTTTAGCAGTGACGGTGAGTTTGTTAGTATCCAACCCGGTGATGATCTGGTATCTGATGACTATGGTAACGTTAATGCTCGTGTTTATGAGTTGTTTGAAGATTTATCTCGAGAAATCAGTAGTAACAATTTCAAATTCATTGACCCTAATAGTAAAACTGAAATTGAACAGATGACCGTCGCGATGGGTGATTATGATGAAGCGGACGAGATCAACATTACTTTTCATTCCAGTGGCCAAACAAGCGATCAAATCAAAGCTGCCAGAGCTGTCGCCCAGGTGGCTCGTACTGATGGGGTAAAGATAAATGGTAGCGGCACTAATTTTAGTTTTACTACTATAAATACATCATTGGATTGGGATATGGATGACGACACCGACACCGGCCTGGATGACCAGATCACACTTACCTTTGCTCTGCCAGAGCTTATCGATCAAGTCGCCAACGCTTACAACGCCTTTATGGCCGCCGAGAGCCTAGAGATCAGCGTCACTAATTCTGGCGATCCAGTTATCAGCGTCACCAAAACCGACACGGGCGCCCAAGTGACTCTGATTGATGAGGGGATCGCCCTCAGACAACTCGAGAGCTTGCTTACGACTATTAACAATACAGTAACAGTAAATGTGAACACTCAAATTAGTGGTTTCACCATTACCAAAAACGATCAGAACAGCGTCACTGTCAGCTATGGTGGGGACAACCCGATGAGTGTCAGTGAATTCTTGGGCAAAAAGAGTCTCAATGTTGGCAGCAGCCTTACTACTAACGACGCTAGTCGGCTGTATCATTTGCTGGAAGAAAAAGTGACTATCACCGGTCATGACACTGATAGTAAGAGTGACTATCTTTTTACCCCTCCCTGTGACGCTGACACCTTAACGGCACTGCTCGAGCAAGCCACTACCGGCGACACCCTAATTATCAGCAGCTTGATGGGTAGTGATGGCGAAGTCCCCTTTGCGTTGGCGCTCTCGGAGGGTCAAGCCGAGGCGGCGCAGATAACCTCCGCTCAGGTCACTATCCCACAAGCGGTCGCATTTTACCAGCAGTTGAGTGAGGCAAGCGGCAATACTGAGCTTAAAATCTATAATTATGCTAGTAAGACTCTCTACCGCATAGCCACACTTTTGCCCGATGACACCAGTGACGAGCAGGCAGGTACTATCTGTACCGCTGACAATTATTGCACCAGTATTACCCCGTGGTCACTGGAGCGCAAGCCTTTGGCGGTCATTGATGGTGGCAGTGCCTCGCTTGACGACTTGCTAGCCGAGCTGACCCCGTCCGCCCAAAGCAGCGTTGACTATTATGCCTTGATCGAAAAAGAATTTAGCCAGACGACGGCTTATCACCAACCTGATTCCTGGTGGTCACGCCTAGTTGGTCACGCGTGGGCGGATCAAAGTGAGGTCGGTCTTTTCATGGTTCACGTTACCAGTGATGGCACCGCCTTGATTGGGACGGACGCGGTGGCTGCCCAGACAGTAGCCAGCCAAATTACCCAAGACAGCACCGTTTATTTATTTATCGTCAACCAAATCGGCACCGATCACGGTATTGTCCAGCTTACTCTTGCCAGTCTCACTCCTGATAGCAGCGAAGAGGTTTTAAGTGCCTTGCACGCCATTCGCCAGCAAGCGACGGCGACCAACTATATCCTCGAGGGTGACAATTTCAATCTCACGGTCACTACCCCTACCACCACTCATCAAACCACGAGTACTTTGCGAGCGACACTAACGACTACTAGCAGTGATAATTTTGCCACTCTGGTCAATGCCCTCACACTCTACGCTGATGAGACTTGGACTGGGACGATTGTTGGTCAAGATTACACTATTGAGCTAATCAAGGGACGGATCAATCAAATCGGCTTTACGGCTGCGACCACGCGTGAGCAAGTGGAGGCGGCTATTGCCGGTACCAGCGGTCAGTTTATGGTCAGCTTTGGCAGCACTTCGATGATGGCCCGTAACGGCAAGCTGGTCGATATTCAGATAGCTACTATTACTCATCAGCCCTTAAGTATCCCTAGTGGCGAAAATGTTCCCAATAATAGTCGGCCACAAGGCTGTGATGCCATCGCTCCAGTGGGTACTCCAGATTTATTCCAGGTTGACCGCCGAGGTGACAAAGCCACCCTTTACTTCACCCCTGTGCGTGACTTTACCGATCGCTACCACGTGGTTTTTGGCCACGCCGATGGCGACGAGCGCTACGGTGGCATTGCCATGTCAGTCAGTGCCGAGCAAAACAATGGTGTTCTAGCAATTAATATCAACAATCTTGATCCCAGCCAGACTTATGCCTTCAAGGTGGCTCCAGTCAATAATTGCGCCGTCGGCACCTGGTCCAATTGGCTCACCACCAAAGGTGTCAGTCGCGCAGGCAGTAGTGTGTCCAAGACCTATCGCTACGGCGGTAGCACTATTAGTGTTAGCAATAACGTCATCAGCAAACCGCGTACCTCCACGCCAGTCAATACCCAGCCATTACTGGAAGCAGGCAGTGTCAATCCCACTCCGATCAAAACTGTCAGCCGCCAACCCAAACACTTGACTTTCTAAACACACAAAAATTATCACCGGTCCTTGTATCAAAACAGGGCCGGTTTTTTGCAGCCAAACGTATCGGCTCACGAGAGCGTCAGTGTCAAGTATCAATGGCCACGCGCCACAATCACCGCACTATCAGACTCAAAAATTTATTGGACAATGTATAAAAAATCGCTTAAAAATCTTGCCCGCAAAAAGGCATGATGTTAAATGCTTGTTAAACGTTTGTTAAACGCGTACCTCTGGTTTTTTGTGACAAGCGCGATACACAAATTTACCAAAGTGATTGGACAGTGTCTAATTTTTGCCTCTCAAAAATACCCACCAAAAACCCACTGCTAGTAGGCAGTGGGCTTAAGTTTTTTATCTGTGACTTATACCGCTAGTCGAGCCCGCTCCGGATCAACAGGGATCAAGCGACCGATAATCACGTTTTCCTTGAGACCTTCCAAGTGATCAATCTGTCCCGAGACCGCCGCATCCGTGAGCACATTTTTGGTGTGCTGGAATGAGGCCGCTGACAACCACGAACTGGTGAACAGTGATGACTTGGTAATGCTCAAAAGCAAAATCTTCGCCGTTGCTGGAGTACCGCCGGCCGCGATCGTTGACTCATTGCAGGAAACAAAGCGTGAGTGCTCCACCACCTCACCGGTGAGGAATTCAGTGTCGCCAGGATTTTCGATCTGGAGTTTATCACTCATCTTGTGGACAATAATCTCAAAGTGTTTGTCATGAATCGGAATACCCTGAGACTCATAAACAGCTTGGACCTCATCAATGATGAGTTGTTGGGTTGCCAACAGCCCTTTGAGGTGAAGCATTTCCTGCATATCTACCGAACCTGAAGTCAGCGGCTGACCAACGGCCACCAAGTCACCATTGCTGACAATCACATTGGTACTATCGGGCACCACAATTTCTTTGGCTTTGTTGGGATTGCCAACCTCACTAATGCGGATAGTGATCTCGCCCTTGGCCGTGTGCAAACTCACCTTACCGGCCATGTCCGCCAAGCGAGCTTGGACTTTGGGCTTGCGCAAATCCAAAAGCTCCACCACCCGTGGCAAACCCTGGGTCACGTCCATACCGACAATACCGCCTGAGTGTTTGACCCGCATTGTCAGCTGGGTACCAGGCTCACCGATGGACTGGGCGGCAATCACTCCCGCCGGCAGACCCAACTCAGCGTGCTCATGATTGGACATATTCCAGCCATAGCATTTGGAGCAAATACCCTTGGGCGACTGACACAAAAGCGGTGAGAAGACCTCCACGCTTTCCACTTGATCATTGGCATCGAGGGCTTTGGAGACGGCTTCATCAATCAGATCATTGACGTGATAAAGCACCTGACCATCAACAACCACGTCTTTACTCAAGTACCGACCGATGATGCGATTGGCAAATGAGTCGCGGCGTTTGGCTTTGCTAATAACAATACCATCCTGGACACCGCAATCATCCAAGCGAATAATCGTGTCGTGAGAGACATCCACCAGACGACGGGTGAGATAGCCAGCATCAGCCGTCTTGAGGGCCGAGTCAGTTAACCCTTTGCGTGAGCCACGAGCTGAGGTGACGTACTCAAAAATGGATAAACCTTGACGGAAGTTAGACTTGGTTGGCATTTCCACGATATTACCCAAAGGATCAACCACCAGACCACGCATAGCGGCCAACTGTTTCACCTGATCACGACTGGCCCGCGTACCGCCGGAGTTAATCATTACCTTGACCGCATTGTCTTCAGAGTAGGAATCCCAAGTCTTATCAGCCACTTCGTCAGTAGTCTTGATCCAAATATCATTGGTAAGCTGTTTTTTCTCCTCATTAGTGATGAAACCATTGAGGTATTTGTCTTGAATTTCACCCACTTTGACGTTGGCAGCCTGAATGATGCCATCTTTTTCGGGGATCATTTTACAATCAGAGACAGCCACTGACAAGCCAGACACCGTCGCCGCCACAAAGCCCAAATCCTTAATGTCATCAATGAGTTTGGCCACCACTTGCTTGTCAAGAGTGCCGATTGCTTGTGTGACAATAGATTTGATTTTTTTGGCATCAACCGGCTCATTGATAAAGGGCTCACCCTCGGGCAAGATGTCGTTAAACTCAATCCGGCCAATGGTGGTTTCCACCAATTGTTGCTTGCCATCAAGCTCGAGGCGGACCTTGATGCGCTGCTTGAGGTCAATTTGGCGCTCCTGATAAGCATGGAAAGCTTCATCCTTACTGGCAAAAACCGTTGGTACGAGAGGCAACTTTTCGTCAATAGAGGTGTAGAAGAAAAGTCCCATCGCCATTTCCTTATTAGGTACAGTGATAGGATCACCGTTGGCAGGCTTGAGTAAATTGTTTTCAGCCATCATCAAGTGGCGACATTCCTCTTGCGCCTCTTCAGTTAGTGGCAAGTGGACAGCCATCTGATCACCATCAAAGTCGGCATTATAACCACTACAGACACACGGATGTAAGCGAATAGCGTTACCCTCAATTAAAATCGGATAGAAGGCTTGCATGCCTAGCTTGTGCAAAGTCGGGGCACGGTTGAGCACTACCGGGTGATTTTTGGTCACCTCTTCCAAAATGTCATAAACAATTGGTTCGGCCGAATCAATCAATTTGCGCGCCGATTTGACGTTGGGAACAAAATTGTCCTTGATCAATTCGTGTAAAACATAAGGCTTGAAAATTTCAAGTGCCATGTCTTTGGGAATCCCGCACTCATTGAGCTTAAGCTCCGGCCCGACCACAATCACACTCCGGCCAGAATAGTCTACCCGTTTACCCAAAAGATTTTGTCGGAAGCGGCCTTGTTTACCTTTGAGCATTTCAGAAAGAGATTTGAGTGGCTTGTGATTGGAGCGATTGACGGCCCGTTTGACCTGAGCCGAATCAATCAAACTATCCACGGCCTCTTGGAGCATCCGTTTCTCGTTGCGCAAAATAATTTCTGGGGCGCCCAAATCCATCAGGTGACGGAGACGATTATTGCGGCTAATCACCCGGCGATAAAGGTCATTGAGATCCGAGGTGGCAAATTTACCACCAGAAAGTTGTACCATTGGGCGCAAATCAGGCGGGATCACTGGCAAAACTGTCAGGAACATCCACGCCGGATCGGTGCCAGATTTTTTGAAACCTTCCACCACGCGCAAGCGTTTGATCGCTTTCACTTTGCGTTCATTGCTAGTTTTGCTGCGACGGCTCGACTTTTTGTCTGTCTCGCCATCTTGCATCTCCCGGCGCAATTGCGCTGCCAACTCGTCGAGATCGACATTTTTGACCATCTCAAGAAGACTTTCTGCCCCCATGCCCACAGTCACAAAATCCGAAGCTTCATACTCGTCGAGTTTGAGATATTCCTCTTCAGAGATCGTAATCCCTTTTTGCAAGCGGCGCACGCTGGCTTTAATCGCCTTGTAAATCTCTTGTTTTTGCAAGGTGGTTTGTTCCAAATTGGCCTTAACACTGGCCAAATCAGTCTTAGCTTTATTTTCCACCTCGTTGAGTTTAAGCTCCAAAGTCTCTTTGCTAGTTACTTTTTGCTTAAGATTTTTTTGGTCAGCATCCCATTTTTCCTTGATGCGCTCAAGCTCTGCGGCCGCATCTTCATTCATTTTCTGCAGCTCATGCCGTTCGCGCTCATCCAAAGCCTTGAGGGCTTCCTCACGCTTGTCGTCATCAACACTCAAGACAATATACTGTGAAAAATAAACAATGGCGTTGATGTTTTTGGGGCTCAAGTCCAAAAGCAAGGAAAGCTTGGAGGGTGCACCCTTAAAAAACCAAATGTGCGCTACTGGCGTGGCCAGGGTCACGTGACCCATCCGTTCGCGCCGCACCCGAGCCTGAGTGACCTCAACACCACATTTGTCACAAATGATCCCTTTGTGACGGACACGTTTGTATTTGCCACAAAAACATTCAAAGTCCTTGGTGGGGCCAAAAATCTTTTCGTCAAAAAGTCCATCCTTTTCGGCCCTCAGCGAGCGATAATTGATCGTTTCTGGCTTTTTGACCTCACCGTGCGACCACTCCAAAATCGACTCCGGAGCTGCCAGTTTAATTTGTAACGCGCTAAAATCTACAATCTGTTGCATTCTTCACCTCCCTTTCTCAAGCTGTTTGCTCTTCCTCAGCCTCAAGCCGTTCCTCGTCAAGCAAATCATTTTCATCTGGTTCCACCTCATCTGGTTCATCATCATCGCTCAGTTCGTCATCTTCTGTTGTGTCGTCACCACTACCGCCTTCTTCATAATCTTGCTCCATCATCTGTTTATCATGGACAGTAACCTCAGTGGCATCAGGCATGGGCAGGGGAGAGGTGTCTTCTTCGCGGATGTCAGCATCCAGAGCCACCGCCTCAATACCCAGAGCATTCAGCTCCCGCATTAAGACCTTAAAGGCCTCCGGCACTGTGGGTGCCGGAATTGGCACTCCTTTGACAATTGCTTCAAAAGCCTTGGCCCGACCAGCAATATCATCAGATTTGATCGTCAGCATTTCTTGCAAAGTGTGCGCGGCCTGATGTGCCTCCAGCGCCCAGACTTCCATTTCTCCCAAACGCTGACCACCCATTTGCGCTTTACCGCCAAGTGGCTGTTGAGTCACCAGTGAGTAGGGCCCCGTGGAGCGCGCGTGCACCTTGTCTTCCACCATGTGTGAGAGCTTGAGAATGTATGCCAGACCAACAACACACTCGTTGGCAAAAGGTTCACCCGTGCGACCATCATAAAGTTGCATCTTACCTGAGCGTGGCAAGCCTGCTTGCTCAAGCTGCTCAAAAACATCTTCTTCATTAATTTCTTCAAAAGCCGGAATGGCCACTCGATAACCGAGTTTTTGCGCCGCAATACCCAAGTGCGCCTCCAAAAGCTGACCCAAATTCATCCGGGCAAGTACCGAAAGGGGAGAGATGATAATGTCGATGGGTGTACCATCTTCCAGGTGAGGCATATCGGCCACAGGCATGATCTTGGAAATAACGCCTTTATTTCCGTGACGACCGGCCAGCTTGTCACCAACAGTGATCTTGCGCGTTTTGGCCACTCGGACCACAATTTCTTTGTTGACACCAGGATCAAGCTCATCGCCCAACTCACGATCAAGAATATCGACCCCGATCACAGTACCGCTCTCGCCGTGAGGCAGGCGCAATGACGTGTCGCGAATTTCCTTGGATTTTTCGCCAAAAATCGCCCGCAGCAACCGCTCTTCTGGCGATAGCTCTGTCTCGCCACGAGGGGCCACTTTGCCCACCAAAATATCACCAGCCTTGACAATACTACCGATCCGGACAATACCCTCAGCGTCCAAATTGGCCAAAGCCGCCTCAGACACATTGGGAATATCGTTGGTCAACTCTTCACTACCAAGTTTAGTATCCATTACCCGAGCTTTGTGCGCATTAATAGTCACCGAGGTGAGGACATCATCGCGGACAATCCGATCAGAAATGACGATTGCGTCTTCATAACCCAGACCCTCAAAAGCCATATAGGCAATCAGTAGATTGCTACCAAGCGATAGCTCGCCACAATCAGAAGAAGGCCCATCGATCAAGATATCACCAGGTTTGACTTGATCGCCCCGACGCACCAGTACCCGCTGAGTGTAAGACATAGACTGAGAAGTCCGCATGTAGATATTGAGATGGAATGTTTCGCTCACCCCATCAAACTCTACATTATCGTCCTGACGACTTTGGTAAAACTGAGTGGCTGCCTCCAAATCACGGCTATCCACCTTAACCACCAATTTTTTGGCGTCAGCATAAGTCACCTCACCGCGGAAGCGTGCCTGGACACTCCGATTCATCGCGGTCGCAATATCACGTTCCATACCAGTACCAATAATCGGCGCTTGCGGCTTGAGCAATGGCACGGCCTGACACTGCATGTGAGTCCCCATCAGCGCCCGGTTGGCCTCATCGTGAGCAATAAAGGGGATCAGTGAAGCCGAAGTGCCGATCACTTGGCGAGGCACAACATCAATGTACTGCACGTCAGAAGCGGGGCCTTCAGTGAAATTATTCATGTAGCGGATTGGCACCCATTCATCAGTAATTTCCCAATTGTCATTAATGCCAATACTGGCGTGAGTAATCTTGTAGTCCTCTTCCTCATCGGCTGAAAGATAAATAATTTTATCATTAAGGATTTTGACCTTATCGCCCTGCTTTTCCACCTTAAAATATGGCGCTTCCAGGAAGCCAAACTTATTAATCTTGGTGTATAGGGATAGATAAGTCACCAAACCAATATTTGGCCCCTCAGGTGAGCGGACAGGACAAATCCGACTATACTGTGAAGCGTTAATATCACGCATCGAAAAGCTGGCCCGCTCCTTGGTGACACCACCACTACCCATCACCGAAAGCCGGCGCAGGTTGTCAACTTCAGACAAAGGATTGGTCTGATCCAAGATCGCTGACAAACGGTTGCGACGGAAAAAATCTGCCACTGCCGCAATGACTGGACGGGCATTGACCAACATCGCTGGAGTCAGGGACTCGTCTACTTTGGTCAGCGACATCTTTTCACGAATAGAGCGTTCCAGACGAGAAAGACCCAAGCGCAAGGCGTTGGTCGCTACCAACTCACCTACACAGCGTACCCGACGATTGGAAAGGTGATCAATATCGTCCACCTTACCATGACCGTTTTGCAGAGCAATCAAATAACGCACCGTTGCCAAAATGTCCTCTGGATCAAGAGTGGTTTTATTCTCGTCTACCTTGATGCCAAGGCGACGATTGAGTTTATAGCGCCCCACCTCGCCCAAGTTGTAGCGGCGTGGCTCGTAGAACATTTGTTTGAAATATTCACGAGCATTATCCAAAATTGCTGGCTCACCGTGGCGCATCTTGTCATATACTTCCAGTAAAGCCTCATTTTGATTGGTACATGGGTCTTTTTCCAAGGTATTTTCAATCAAGTGATATTGGTCCGACTCAATTTCTTTGGCAAAAAGAGCCCGCAACTCGTCAGTGGAGCCATAGCCCAAAGCGCGCAAGAGCACGGTCACTGGCATTTTGCGGCGTTTGTCAATTTTCACGGTGATCACATCTCGCCGACCATTGGTCATTTCCACCCAGCTACCACGCATGGGGCGCAACTCAGCCTTGTATAACAAGCGACCAGTAACTGAGTCGGTTTCACCAGAAAAAGAAACGCCAGGAGCCCGCACCAGCTGTGTCACCACCGCCCGGTCGATACCATTGATAATAAATGTCCCTTGAGGGGTCATCATCGGGATATCACCCAAAAAGACTTCTTGAGTTTGCTGCTGACCAGTCTTTTTATTGATCAAAGTGGCCTCAGCGTAAAGTGGGGCTGAATAGTTGGTTTCTTTGCGTCTGGAGGTTTTGATGTCATACTCACCTCGGCCAAAATAGTGTTTACCAAAGCTCAAAGACCAATTTTTGCCGGTGTAATCTTCAATCCCTTTGTCACCCGAGACTTCAGCCAAGGCCTCTGCGATACCATTGGATAAGAAATCATTATATGAGTCAATTTGAATTTTGAGAAAATCAAGCTCCGGGATTAAAGGACGTTTCTTACTCCAAACTTTTCTTGGTGTCGCTTCATTTTTCATGACTGTCCTTTCCGTCTTGCGCTCAAGTGTCATGACGCCCAGATAAACACAAAACGAGCACACAAGTGCTCCCGTCCTGTTTTATGCTTGTCTTACCTGCTCGAGTGCCATAAATTTCAAACTTAATGAGGTTTTATTATACCACGAACGGCGTCTTTTGTCAAGGGGCAAATACCCACTTTGGTCTTTTGGCCTCACTATCACAAATTCCTATCCATTGCCTGACTCAATTATAGCCGATTGTTAGTAATTGTCAAGCCTTAGTTGACACGACCAATATTAGTCGCCCGACCATGACTTAAATTAGCCGAAATTTGACTTAAATTGTTTACTAAATCAGTGGGTACTACCCAAACAGTATTGTTACTCGGGCTCGTCCCCAAATCGGCCAGTGTCGAGAGGGTGCGCAATTGCATTGCCCCGGGGGAAGAAGCTAGTGTCTGCGCCGCTATCGCCATATTCTTGGCCGCTTCCACCTCGCCCTGAGAAGTAATAATCACCGCCTTACGCTCACGTTCAGCCTGAGCCACCTTGGCGATCGTGTGTTTGAGACTGTCCGAGAGGATAATATCTTTCAACTCCACTGACTGGACTTCGATACCCCACGGATCAGTGGCCTCATCAACGATTTTTTGGATCAAGTGAGCAACATCCGCCCGATCTTGCAGCAACTGATCCAGAGTGTACTCACCAATACTATTGCGCATAGTCGTCTGGGCCAGTTGAGCGGTGGCATAGACAAAATCTTCCACCTCAATCACCGCCATAGCCGCGTCTTTGACCCGGAAATATACCACAGCATTGACCTGTACTGGGATATTATCCTTGGTAATGACCTCTTGATTGGGGACGTCAACGGTTTTGGTGCGAATATCCACTTTTTTGAGTTGATGAATAATCGGCAGCATCAAAAACCAACCTGGATTGACCACCCGGCTAAAGCGCCCGACAGTAAAAAGCACGCCACGCTCATATTGGTTGATCTGACGGATAAAACGCGACAAAACTGCCAAAAGCATCACCCCCAAAATCGCAAACATTATCAAAAAAGTAATCAGTGAATACAAAAATCCCATGTTGCCTTTCTGCCACTTATAGCCCTTATTATACCACACTTTGGGACGCTGACACGAGCAATTTTCCTCACCAAACTACCAATAACTGTGCTATAATAATAGTATGGCAAAACTCAAGCACGAGAAGTATATCAACCGTCACAAACCACCTTTTCGTCAATCATTTGGGCATGCTTGGGATGGCATTTGCTGGACTGTCCTTCATGAGCGCAATTTGCAAATTCATTTATTGGCCACTATAGTGGTGACGATGGCTGGTTTGATCCTGCGCCTTACCGCCGGCGAGTGGCTGGCTTTGCTGATTTTCTTTACGCTCGTGCCCACTATCGAGCTGATTAATACGGCCATTGAGATCATGTGCAATATCATGCGTGACGAATTGCACTTGGATTACGCCGCTACCAAACTGCCTCGCGATATGCTGGCCGGAGCGGTATTATATAGTACGATTGGCGCCGTCATTGCCGGTCTGGTGATTTTTTTACCAAAAATATGTACGCTCCTAATACACCTGACTGTGATATAATACACCTATGGAAGAAATGTTTTTGTCAGTATTGACAATAAGTTTGTCAAGTAACTATAGTTTTGTAGAGGCCATCACTGAATTTCTACCTATCTCATCCACGGCTCACCTCATGCTACTTGATAAAATTGTACTGTCGCATATACCGTATCAAGCTTTTGACTTTGATCTTTTTTGTGTCCTGTCACAGTTGGCGGCGATTTTGGCAGTCGTCATCGTTTTCTGGCGGCCAGTCTGGCAGCACAAAAACCTCTGGGGCAAACTGCTTTTGGCCGTCATCCCCACGGGCCTTTTTGGGGTCGCCTTGCACGGTGTCATCAAAAATTATTTGCAAGATGCCTCACCACTGACTGGTTGGATGTTAATTATTTTTGGCGTCATTTTTTCACTACTGGACGTTTTTTGGGAGCAAAAAAAGCCCACAGGCAAAATTTCAGACCACCTACTCACCACCAAGTGGTCACAAGAAGTAGAGAAGACTCCCTGGTACAAAATGCTCGGGATTGGTCTGGGACAATCGCTAGCGCTCATCCCGGGTGTCTCGCGCTCAGGCGCCTCCATCTATACGGCGCGGGCTTTGGGTTTTTCCAAAGTTGCGGCCACCGCGCTATCATTTATCATTGCCGTGCCGGTAATTGCTGGCGCCGCTGGGCTTGATATCGTCAAAGACATTCACGAAATGGTGCAAATAGGTGGACAATGCGACGGCTCAACCGCCGAACTTGCCCCCAAAAGATATGTAGAAAGTATAATCAGTAGAATCAATCAAGAGTCTAATCGTGAATATCATCCCCAAACATTTGTTGATTGTCCACTCCCGCTCCAGACACAAAGTTATCTTTGCATTGCCATATATTGTACACTGACTTTTGTCATTTCACTTTTTGTCTGCAAAAAATTATTAAAGATTTTAGCCAGCAAACCATTTTGGTATTTTGGCGTGTGGCGATTAGTGATAGGCATTGTCTGGTTATTTTTGTTTTGGCCTAATACATGAGGGCGACGAGTCTAAACAACTCTTCTAGCCGTTAGCGCGAGTTTGACGAGGCACTAGCGGCAAAGGTGAATTTTAAACTATACTCTTTGGTAGCTGGGTAATGATCAGGTTGACCTAAAATCTTTTGGACAAGCAGTGCGAGTCACTGTCTGAGCGGCCGGCAGGAGAGTTACTGAGGGCGAGTCGCTTAAACTTTCACTAAATATCACCACTGATTAATTTTACCGAAACACTGAAAAATAATTTTCCCCACATGGCATGTCTAACCGAATAACTGCCGATTGCCGAGCTCCGCGCGGAGCTGTGCAATAGTTTGCCGAGCTGTGCACACAGCTGTGCAGCCGTAAGCACGCAAAAAAATCACTACAAAAAATTAGACAGTGTGTGGTATAATCGGACTATGCAATTTTTACACACACGCACGCACAACACTCACCAACAAACACTTTTTTGTTTTTCCCCACCAGTGATGTTGGCGACAATGATAATTGAATTTGGCACGGCCATTTATTTGTGTTGGCGCTATCGGCTGACCCGCAAAACGCGACTGACAGTAGCGGGACTTATTTGTTTGGGTGTTTTCCAACTCGCCGAATACCTGATTTGTGAAGCCACCGGTATTGATGGTCTTTCGTGGGCGCGCATTGGACATATTGCTATTAGCTTGCTACCGCCGATTGGTATCAGTCTCGCTATGGAGTTGGCACATAAACGCCAGCGTATTTTTGAGACAATTATTTATTGTCTTTGTGCCGGTTTTATTGGTTTTTATGGCTTTTGGTCGGGGGCAATTTCCAGTGAAACATGCCAGGGTAATTATGTTATTTTTCGCGGCGACTATCCTTACGCTGGTCCGATTTATGCTTTGTATTACTTTTCTCTTTTGGCCATTGGCGTGGGACTAAGTTTCCACTATGGTCGGCAAGCGCCAGCACCGCTCAAAAAGGCTCTTTATGGTCTGGCTATTGGTTATCTCACTTTTATTGTTCCTACGACGATTGTCTACTTGCTTGACCAAACTTTAGTCAACGCAATTCCTTCAATTATGTGTGGTTTTGCCGTCTTTTTGGCGATTATGATCGCTGGCTTTACTGTCCCTTATGGCGACTATCCGTGCCAACAGTGGGCACTCAAACAATCAGCCAAAAAATCAGCGACAACATAAAATGCCCCGCATGGTACGGGGGCAGCTGTTGGCGACGCCCTTGTGTAAGTGCAATTAGTCAATCAAACAGGAAGGTATTATAACATAAATGTATTGAGGAGTTAAGGTGGAAAATCCATTATACACACGTAAAAGTAATGATATAATAAGCGAGAAGAAAAGTTGTGAAAGACAATATGAACGAAACGAAAAAATATTTTGTCGGTTTAGATTGTGGCACCAGTTCGGTTGGTTGGGCGGTGAGCGATGATCATTATCGGCTATTGACGGCCAAAGATAAAACGATGTGGGGGAGTCGCCTTTTTGATGAGGCGCAGGCAGCTGATACCCGTCGCTTGAGCCGCTCCAACAGGCGCCGTTTGCGTCGCACTCGCGACCGAGTAAAACTCTTACAACTGCTTTTTGAATCCGAAATGATTAAGGTGGATCCTGATTTTTATTTACGTCTCAAAGAAAGTTTCCTGCAACGTGAAGATCGTGATGACAAAATCAAAGCCTCTCGATATACGCTCTTTGTTGATCCCAATTTTACCGACAAAGATTATTATGATCAATATCCCACTATCTGGCACCTGCGCCTAGCACTCATGACCGCCCCAGCCGAGCAGCATTTTGACCTGCGCCTTTATTACCTCGCTATCAGTCACATTATGACCCACCGGGGTCACTTTTTGCGCGAGGGCAAATTTACCGGTGCTGGTGAATTTTTGCCTTTATATCAAGAATTTATTGAAGTAGCCGCCAATTATGATTTTACAATTGATGCCGATGTAGCCACACAAGTGCAGCAACTATTGCTTAACAAGAATATTAGTTTGCTAGACCGCAAAAAACAGCTTGAGCAATTACTTTTTGTCACTAGTGATGATGAATCACTAGAAGATATGAACAAAAGGCAAAAAGAGTTGGCGGCATTGTTAGCCGGCTCAAAAGTTACACCCCAAAAGATATTTACCGCATCCGTTGATAACGAAGCGATGAAATTTCAACTTACCGACGATTGGGAAGAAAAGCTGCCAGAACTCGAAGCCGAGATTAGCAGTGAACAACTTGAATTGATTGTGAGTGTCAAAAAATTAGCCGACTGGGCAACACTCAAACAATTACTTGGTCAAAGCCAGTTAGTCAGCGAGGCGATGGTGGATAATTATCAGCTCCACCAAAAGCAACTCCATGAACTCAAAACTCTGCTTAAGCCCTATCCAGATGATTATCGACACTTTTTCAAAACTATCAAAGGTGATAAACTGGTCAATTATAACGCCTATACCGGTAAGGCTTACAGTACTAAAGAAAATGGCCGCAAAACTCATTATCAGTGTTCGCAAGAAGACATCAACAAAGAAATTAAAAGGCTTTTAGAAAAACACGGGCTGCAATCGCCGCTGCTTAGTCTGGCTGAGAAAAATAAACTTTTACCCAAACAACGTGGTCAAGCCAAAGGTACAATCCCACAACAACTCCATCACAATGAATTGGAATTGATCTTGGAGCGTTTATGTCGCGACTATCCTTCATTTGCCGAAGTAACCGCTGGTGAAGACGAAAGCTATAATACCAAAGCCAAGAAAATTGCCACAATTCATTCTTTCCGTATTCCTTATTACTGTGGACCATTGGTAAACAAAAATAAGAGCCAATTTTCATGGGCCAGTGAGGAAATTAACGAGTTAGTGCGTCCCTGGAATTTTGCCAAACTAGTTGATTTAGACAAGCGTGCCAATGCCTTCATCAAGAGAATGACGAGTAAATGTACATACCTGCCAACCGAAGATGTTTTACCCAAAGCCTCGCTACTGTATCAAAAATACTGTGTTCTTAACGAACTCAACAATCTCAAATTTAACGGTTACAGACTAGAACACGATGTTAAACAAAAACAAACTATTTACAATGAACTTTTTGTTGACATTAATGACGGCATCAAAGGCAATATCACACTCAAGTCTCTAACCAAACAATTACACGAGCGTGGTTTGATTCCCAAAAACACTACCGTTACTGGTACTAGTGAGACCAAATTTTTGCCACGTCTAAGCACCCACCACGATTTCAGCTCAATCTTAGGCGATGACTACCAACAAAAATTCACCAACGAGCAGCTAGAAAAAGTTATTGATTTGATTACCATCCTCGGCAATGAGAAAAAGATATTAGCAAAGAAAATACGTGAAACTTTAGGTGAGGACAAATGCGACCAAAAACAAGCCCAAAAACTGGCGCGCAAAAACTACACTGACTGGTCCAGATTTTCTGCCACCTTTTTAACCAAAATCAAAGCCACAATCAATGGCCAGCAAATGAATTTGATTCAAGCACTGTGGGAGACTAATTACAATCTCATGGAGCTTTTGGGTCAGCAATTTGACTTTAGTAAAACAATTGATGAATTCAATCACACTACTGAGCAGACAACTACAATCACCTATCAGGATATTAAAAAACTCTATTGCTCAGCTCCAGTGCGTCGCAGCATTTGGCAAGCATTGCGTTTGGTAGATGAAATTGTCAGAGTCCAAGGAAACGCGCCCGCCAAAATTTTCATTGAGGCAACACGTGGTAGTGATAATCAGCCCACACCCAAATACACTGCTAGCCGGCAAAAGAAACTCATTGACGGTTATCATAAATTAGCCCAAAGTTCCAGCTCTCAGGAGCTACTTGCTAAGCTAGAAAGCACCGAACCTCGTGACTTACAAAGCAAAAAACTTTACCTGTACTACACACAAGTAGGGCGTTGTGCTTATTGTAGCGAGCATATTCACCTCGAACAATTATCCACGCGAGCTTACGACATTGATCACATCTATCCTCAATCACTCACCAAAGACGACAGTCTCACCAACAACAATGTCCTCGTATGCGCTACTTGCAATCGCAAAAAAGCTGATCGCTATCCGCTCAATACTGTTGATCCTAGCTGGCAATCAAATATGCACGGACATTGGGAAAGTTGGCGCAAGGCTGGTCTTATTACCAAAGAAAAATATGACCGCCTCACCCGCACCACACCACTCACCACAGAAGAGCTCAGCGGCTTTATTGCCCGCCAGCTTGTGGAGACTAGTCAGACCGTTCGTGCTTTGCGCGATTTGCTCACTCGTCGCTATCCACAGACCAAAATTGTCCTCGTCAAAAGTGGACAGGTCAGTGATTTTCGTCATCACTTTGCCCAAGGCTATCACAACGAACAACACCAAGAGCTTGACATCCCCGCTCGTCCTGAGTTTGTCAAAGTCAGAGCGCTCAACGACTTGCATCACGCTATGGATGCCTACCTGAATATCGTTGTTGGTAATGTCATGAGTCAAACTTTCACTGACAATCCCTATACGTGGCTCAAAGAACATCAAAATCGGCATTATTCACTCAAACCATATGTGATTTTCCGCGAGCGGCCCAGTGAAAAATATCCCGAGTTTCCCCGTGGATGGTATTATCAAGAAAGCATTCAGACCATCAGCCAGACGTTGCAAAAGCCAGAGACCATTTTGTGGACACGCCAGACGGATCGGGTGACGGGGCAAATTTCCGATCTACAAATAGTCGGCAAAAACAAGAATCCCGACACGCTCCCGATCAAACGAGGGCTGGATCCCAAAAAATACGGTGGCTACAATTCTCTCAAAGGCTCTTACTTTGCGCTGATCAAACTAGAAGAAAAGCAAGTCTGGCGACGCAAAATCGTCCAAATCCCCATCATGGACACTACCAATGCCGATGACTATTTGGCACGACAATATCCCGGCTGTCAAATCTTGTTACCTCGCATAGAAAAATGGAGTCTCTTGATCGTTGATGGCAACCCGATGAGAATTGCAGGTAGGACTGGGAAAAGTTTAATTTTTGCGCCAGCGCGGCAGCTATATTTTGATGCGCCTACCAATGCTTATCTTAAAAAAGTAATCAATCTTCATCAGAAATTGTCAATCAATAAAAACTATGTCATTAATGAAACTCGAGACAATGTGAGCAAGGAAATGAATTTGGAGTTATACGAAAAAATAGTTCAGAATATTCAGGTATTTAAGACGATGCCTGTCCTTGGCAACAATGTGGTAAAATTTGGTGATGAAAGTAAAATAAGATTTGCTAATGCGACCATTAATGTTCAATGCGAAATAATAAATAGTATTTTATTAGCATTCGGTTGCAATACTTCATCAGCTAATTTGAATACTATATTAACTGCCGCTATTGCAGTCGGCAAATGTCTCGTTTCCAACGACATCACCGACCACCCTGAAGTCAGACTTATCCAAGAATCACCCACTGGTCTTTTTGTCAAAGTCATGGATTTGCTCAGTTTGGAGGCAAAAAGCTAATGTCGTGGCGTGTAGTGGTGATTTCCAGCCGGAGCAAGCTAGATTATCAACTCGAGCATCTGGTAGTGCGCAGTGATGAGGATGAGAAGCGGATTTATCTGGGTGACATTTCTGTTTTGATTTGCGAAAGCACCGCCATTTCACTGACAGCTTATCTGCTCTCGCAGCTGACTGAGCGCAAAATCAAAATAATTTTTTGTGATGCCAAACACAATCCCCAAAGCGAACTGGTGCCATACTATGGCGGTCACGATACTAGTGGTCGCTTACGAATTCAATTATCATGGAGTGACGACATTAAGGCCCAGGTCTGGCAAAGAATTATCGCCAGCAAAATCAATCATCAAGCTCACGTCCTTGATCGCACTCATCACAAAGATAAGGCCAAAAGTTTACGCGCTTACCTAACACAAATTGAGCCAGGAGACACTACCAATCGCGAAGGTCATGCAGCCAAAGTATATTTTAACACTCTGTTTGGCGATAATTTTGCGCGCGCCAATGATGAGGATGTCACCAATGCTGTCCTCAATTATGGTTACAGCGTTCTTTTGGCTTGTTTCAATCGAGAAATTGTCGCCGCTGGTTATTTCACCCAGCTTGGCATCTGGCATGATAATAGCGAAAACCCTTTTAATCTTGGCTCCGACTTGATGGAAAGCTTTCGCCCGATTATTGATGCTTTTGCTTATGAACAAAAGTGGACTGTTTTTGGCCCAGAGCAAAAACATGCCGTGGTCAATTTGCTCAATAGCAAAGTTTATATTAATAACTCCGAACAATATCTTAATAATGCTATTGATATTTATGTACACAGCGTCCTGCGCGCTTTGGAACAAGAAAATCCAGAATTAATCAGCAATTGGTATGAGTTATAGATTTATGCGCACATTAGTGATGTTTGATCTACCCACTGAGACTAACAGTGACCGGCGTCACTACCGACAATTTCGCCGTTTTCTCTTACGTGAAGGCTTCGTAATGATGCAAGAGTCGATCTACACCAAAATCTGTATCAATGCTCACATGGTTGACAAGGTGGCAGTGGCGATTGATGCCCACAAACCACCCAAAGGAATTGTGCAGGTACTTAGCGTCACCGAAAGACAATTTATCAATATGAAACTCATCACAGGGCAGCTTGTCAACAATTATATCCAAACTGAGCAGCGACTGGTGGTTATATGAAAATGAGATTACCTGGTTTTGATCAAGAACTCGTATGGACTAGCACTCAACACGTCAATGAGCTGATTGTCGAAAATTCACAATTTTTCCGTCGGATCATTCAAGATTTTTATCAACATGAGGATGACGGTAGTGGCATTAGTCTGATCGATCAAGGTCAAGCCCTCGATTTTGCCAGCGATATTGAAACAGTTATAAATCCCACGCAATTAGATTTTAACAATCGTCGGGTGACTCTTAATTTTTTCAAGCTCCTCACTCAAGCCTCACTTAACGAAAACAACTACTTGCCCACTCAAGAACTCAAAGCTACGCTTGCTTCCTATTTGGTGGATTTGGTGGAATCCACGCAAATTAATTTTCAAATTGGTACAGATGATTTTGCTCTCACGCAACTTGCTAAGGCTGTCAATCTTCATCTTATTAGTGACGAAAATTTCCTCACCCGTTTGATTGAATATCAAGAAGTCATGCGCGAGCTAGGCAAAGTGAAACTAACGGTCTGGATAAATTTGCGTAGTTTTTTGACCAATGAGCAGTTACAACAATTACTTGCAGCCAATAATGAGCGTGAGTTGAATGCTCTTTTGCTTGAATCAACACCACGCCAACCAATAAGAAGCTTACCACGGATGATTATCGATAAACAATTGTGTCAAATCTAATTTGTATAAATTTTTTATACAATAATCAAAATAATTACTATTTATCATTTAAATTTAATATACTTATTACAAAATTTTACCCTTGACAACCAAAGCCCAATATGATATACTCTAATAAATTCGGTCTTTGACATCGTTAATAATAACGAAAAAATGCGATTGATCGGCTTAGTCAGCCGTTGCGCTCCTGTCAAACTTTCATTTTGAGGTTTGAGAGTCGTGTAAAAAAATCGCAGTGTCGAACCTCTGGACTCTTATCTAGCCCCAAGCTGATGTTTGAGAGTCGTGTAAAAAAATCGCAGTGTCGAACTGAGTGGCTAGAGCCTCACGATAAGCACGGGTTTGAGAGTCGTGTAAAAAAATCGCAGTGTCGAACTTTTAAACACCAAACTTAATGAGTTAACCCGTTTGAGAGTCGTGTAAAAAAATCGCAGTGTCGAACTATACTTATAGGATCTACAAGTAGTGGTATGTTTGAGAGTCGTGTAAAAAAATCGCAGTGTCGAACTCGCAAAATTTTTTATTTTATCATCCATTAGTTTGAGAGTCGTGTAAAAAAATCGCAGTGTCGAACCCAGATTCAAAGACCTATAAAAAAATTGCTGTTTGAGAGTCGTGTAAAAAAATCGCAGTGTCGAACCTTTGATAATAAAACCAGTGTCATTGGTACCTGTTTGAGAGTCGTGTAAAAAAATCGCAGTGTCGAACATTTATTTGACTATATCACACCCGCAAGTAGTTTGAGAGTCGTGTAAAAAAATCGCAGTGTCGAACTACATTGATTTCCTTTCAGACACGAAAGGAGTTTGAGAGTCGTGTAAAAAAATCGCAGTGTCGAACTATTGACTGGTGATATAAAATATAAGGTGAGTTTGAGAGTCGTGTAAAAAAATCGCAGTGTCGAACTAATTGCCGGGAACTACATTCAATGGGGGTGTTTGAGAGTCGTGTAAAAAAATCGCCGTATCGAACGTGAAAGTTGGATTAAACACCAGCTTTATGTTTTGCCCCATCTTTGTAACTTATGGGAACAAATGTTACATATCTTATTGGTCGCAGTGAGTATATTCTAGTACTTAAAAAGTGCAAAATAATGACAATTTTACGTCTACACCGCTAAAAATAATGTAAAAAAACTCCCACGTTTTTTACTTAACCAAAAACTTTCCACTATAAATGAAATTTTTGCCACTTTTATGGTTTTTTTCATTTATAAATGAAAAAATCCCCAGCACTGATAGATATTTGTCAGTGTGTTGGTTGTCAGCAGCGATTTGATCGGACGCTCTGACAGTGACTGCGCAAGATCAGAAGCTACGCCGACTCCGACAATTGCTTGAGACCGCTTAAACGATGTGTTTGTCGATAAGCGGGTGGTGTCCAGACAGCTCGCCCGGTCAAATATTTAGCCGAGCGCTCAAACAGTGACTGCGCGTGCTCGCCTTCGGCGACACGCTCGTCAAACTCGCGCCTAACGGCAAAAATATTTGCTTCGTGCCGTCTTTAGTGGCTTTCAAAGTTGCCTTACCAGTCAACTTTGAAACACAAAAACTTCCCTCACTTTTTTTCGAGTGAGGGAAGCCGAAACGAAATAAGAAACTTATCAGACTGCAAACTAAATCCCCAGATAGACGGCAAGCTGGGTGATACGGGCGACACCATTACCAGTGTGACCGACACCACTAACATAGTAATTGCCAACACTTGTAGGATCAGGCATTGGGGTCAGCTCGCCTTTAGTATTGGTCCAGGTGTAGCTGGCCCCGTCAATCATAGTGGTATTGGTAAATGAATAACCTGTGGGTGAGAGTGAACAGTTTCTATCAGTAGTACCAGTGTCACAACCAGCTTTGGGGGTAGTGTCGGTGAGACTAGTGACGGCGACACAGCCGGTGTGACCGGAGATGTAGGAAGAGCCACCGCCTGAACCTGCTCCACAAGTAGCACAACCAGGCTTAGTATTGATATAACCACCATACCAACCACCACCAGCGCCTGGTATACCTTCACTAGGACCACCACTACCGTTTTGTCCAATTCCAAAATCGTAACCAGAAACTTGAGTGGCATCAGAACTGCTCATACTATCATATGTCATATAATGCCAAGCCTGTTTATTACCATAACCTTGTAAGCCACCAGAAATACCAGCAGAATCATTATATTTGAGTGCTTCATTTACATAATTAATAACCGCACCTCCACCACCGCCAGCATCATTAGTAGAACTCTGACTCTTAAGGCCACTACCACCAGTGCCACCGCCATTATACGCGTTCTGTGTATCAGAATACAAAACACCCGTTTTCCCTTCTTCACCAACATAGATAAACAATGATGTATTCTGTGGTACTTGTATGTTGCCGGCAGCATAGCCGCCTTCGTTTTGTACAGCCAGTGGTGCTGTG
This sequence comes from bacterium, assembly GCA_017431625.1. GTDB lineage: Bacteria > Patescibacteriota > Microgenomatia > UBA1400 > PJMF01 > RGIG2560. The sequence continues at coordinate 117,550 of JAFRKQ010000010.1, forward strand.
ACAACATAGGCAGGTCCTCCACTCGCGCCCCACAACTCTACTACATACGTACCCGTGGCTGGGGCGGTAAAAGTCTGATAATTCCCAGTATAGTCAAAGGTGGTCGTTTTGACCACGCACCCCTTATAAAAGCTCGAGTAAGTGCTGTCGTCCGGACATAAATCCAGCGCTAAATACTTATCGGCGGCAACTTTGACAAATTTGACGCCACCCACGCGCACGACATTGCCTGAAACGACGTCTTTGAGTTTCATCGTCTGATTGCCCGAGGCGGCGCGAGCTAGAGAGCCCGTGAGGGTGAAGAAAATCGCCAGCAAAAAGATCCGCCCAAACACTCTGGACATGGTCACCTTTCTTTTTTTCTGCTACGGGTTTTAGCTCTATAGAGAGCAGTCACTATTCTCAGTGAGTCTGACGGAAACACTAGCGAACATTTACGAGAATGCTCTCACCAACGCTAATATCTTATCCAAATCCACTATCATAACGCAGATTTGCAAGTCCGTCAGACTCGTTTCTTAGTATAACATGGAAGAGAGTGGTTGTCAAGAGGCAAAAAATCTAACCTGGTAGCCTCTGGGCTAAACATCATCTCAAACTATCAGACTCAAGCAAAAACTATCACTAGTCAAAAAATCCGCGCTACTTGAGGACATTTTTTCAGTCAACTGAAAACTACTCAAGCAACCAGTCCAGCACAAACTTTTGTTTAATCCCGTCATAATCCATCTCGGGATCATAATCCAGGGTAATTAAAGTCTTGGGGTGATTATCTTTCACCTGTAGCAGACTGCGCAACTCGCGCTCCAAAGTCTCTTTTTGTCGCACGCTAGCGGCCACTTGATAATACTCGACTGCATTCGCCTTAATGGCGACAAAATCAATTTCGTATTTGTCAGCTTGTCCCACATACACTTGATAACCACGACGTAAAAGTTCCAAATAAACCACATTCTCAAGCAAACGCCCCTGATCTTGCACCCGCGCGCGCAATAAATAATAGCGCAAGCCAAGATCCACCACGTAGTACTTATCACCGGTTTTCAACAATTGGCGACCACGAATATCGTAGCGATCTGCCCGATAGAAAATATAAGCATTAGTTAGTGCCGATAGATAGCCGTCGATAGTGTTACCACTCACAAGATTGCCATTTTGCTGGAAACTCGTGACAATGCTGTGTGTCGAAGCCAAATTGCCAATATTGTCCATAAGATACAACACCAATCGTTCTAGCAATGCCACGTCTTGTACTTTACGCCTAGTAACCACATCCTTGAGAATAATTGTATTGTAAAGATCACGCAAATAGACAGCCGCCTGTTGAGGATCACTCAAAGAGGCTGCATAAGGGAAGCCACCCCGCATGACGTAATGATTGTACAATTGCTGACGATCGCTGATTTGTGGCAAAACTTGGGTATACTCAGCAAAAGAGTAAGGGAAGACATTGATAGTCACAAAACGGCCAGAAAGTAAAGTCGCCAACTCTCCAGAAAGGATATGGGCATTTGAGCCGGTAATGTAAATATCAACATTCTTGCGCAAAAACAGCGAATTAATCGCTCTTTGCCAGCCATCAATCATTTGCACCTCATCAATCAAAACATAATACTGACACTGATGACGGATCAAATTTAGAACATAATCATGTAATTGTTCATATGTCTGAAAATGATAACGGGCTAAATCCTCCAGATTGATCCTAATTATTTGCTCCGGGCGAACACCTTGGCGATACAAATAATTTTCATACAAATCAAAAAGAGTGGATTTACCACTACGCCGCACCCCTGTGATTACCTTGATCACATCCTGATGTTGCCAGCTAATAAGGGTTCTGAGCAGTTTGCTACGTCCAATCAGTCTCATATGCCCAATTATAGCATATCTTCATCAGTTGTCAAGTTTTTTCAATCAGCTCAAAAAACTCGCCGTTTGAGGACATTTTTTCAGTCAACTGAAAATCTTACTCAAATTAAGACAATTTTTTTAGTCAACTAAAAACTTTGGACAAACAGCGCTATAAAAAATGAATCACGATCAGATCAAAAAATCATACAAATCTGCAGGTGATAAAACTAACGGTCGATCCAGGTCAGCATCAATAAAATCCTTGTCCCCAGAAAGAATAACATCAGCATCATAATAAAGAGCATCCTGTAGTACTTGAATATCCTTTTGGTCGCGTAACAAATTATGATCAACAACTGCTTTAACGCTCTTTTTATGCTCAATAGGCAAATTAAGATACAAAGTATATATCGTATTAGCTTTTTCAGGCCATTTTTGCTCTAGTTTTGCCTTCAACTCATGATCAATGTATTCAGTTGTCAACAATTGGTGTCGACTTACAAGTAATAAATCCAAAAGACTGCCCGCCTTACCATGAAAAACAAAAGCTGAAATCAAAACATTGGTATCAATAATGATTTTCATTCAGTCATTCTGTCTCGTCGAAAAGCCGCCAAATCAGCGATCATCTCACTTTCACTCTGCCATGTTCTATCGCCAGCTAAAAGTTGTTGAATTTGATTGAGGGCTGATTTTTTTTGAACATTCTGTTCGCGATCTAGATATTGAATATACTTAATGGCCGCAATTTGATTTTCGCGCGTCAAACGTGCAATCATTTGATTAAGATCATATGTCTGAGTGCTATATATCATACTTCTTTCCTTTTCGTTTATTATATCACATCTTTTTAGCTTTTATGACCTCACAAGCATATTCCGAGCCTTACAAATCAAAAATTAATACCTCTACACACGAGAAAAACACTCAACACTAGTGATAATAAATGCGATCAGCGAAAACTATTCCAAACTGCCTGTCGATTTCCCTCAAATTAGTGGTATAATACCTAAGTCTTTAACAATAGGAGTGCATAGCTCAGTTGGTAGTAGCGCTATCCTGATAAGATAGAGGTCCATGGTTCGAGTCCATGTGCACTCACAAAATCCACACAAACAGGAGACAGAAGAACATTCTGGCTTTTGCTTGTGTGGAAAGAAAGCGTGCAAAAAGCAGCTATAGAGTATCAAGCACATATTACCAAAATTGGTAAAGATGTTTTATCATTTTACACTGACCGCGAAACAGCGGCAATGGCAAAATTGCACGATAAATATGGCTTTTCATACAGAAATATTGGTGATGTATTTGCATTTACCAAACAAGCAGTCCATCATAGAGTAAAGGAATATAGAAACAAAACCCCCCAAGAATAAACTCGGGGGCCTTTTGGTGTAAATTATAATGAAAGTAATAATGTCAGATTATAGCATAAACGATCAAAAAATCAAGAGAATAGATTATTATAGCGATAAAACAGAAAAAATCATGAAAGAGCTTTTTGAGCTCACTCAAGAAATGATTGATAACAAAGACTTATTTTATGCCGAGGGCTATACTATGGCTACTCAATCGCTAATCTTCACCCAAAAAGTAATGTTTGAAGACTCGAAAAGATTGTTACTGTCACAACTTGAATTTAAGGGAGAATAATTTATGGCAATGGTATTACATCAGGCCTCAAGAAAAAAAGCCAAGCTCAGAATCGGACTTGCTGGCCCATCTGGATCAGGTAAAACCTATTCAGCACTTCTACTAGCTTATGGATTGTGCGGCGATTGGTCTAAAATTGCCTTGATTGACACAGAAAATGGCTCAGGCGATCTGTACTCAAATTTGGGTGAATACCAAGTGTTGACGCTGCAAGAACCGTTCGATCCACGCCGCTATATTGAGGCAATCAAAACCTGTGAAAATGCCGGTGCAGAGGTTATAATTATAGACTCTATCACTCATGAATGGAATGGGCCAGGTGGCTGTTTGGAAATGCACGATAAAGCCACAAAAGCTATGAGAAATCCCAACTCATACATGGCTTGGAATCAAATTACACCGCTGCATGACCAATTTATCCAATCTATTATCCAATCTAGGTGTCATATCATCACCACTGTCCGCTCTAAGACGGAGTACATTTTAGTAGATTATAATGGCCGCCAACGCCCACAAAAGGCTGGCATGGGTCAAGTCACCAGAGATGGATTTGAATACGAGTTGACCGTATCTTTTGATCTCAATCAAGATCACACGGTCATTGTCTCAAAAGACCGTACCGAGATGTTTAGCGAATACAATGGTGAGTCTATTTCTATCAAAACTGGCGAAATGCTTTTAGAGTGGGCTAATTCTGGTGCTGACGACAAGATTGATAAAGATACCGTTTACAAGATTGAAGCCGAAATTGAACGCACTGATACTAAATTAGGCGATATTCTTGAACACTACAATGTAACGAGCCTTAAACAGCTCAATACACAACAAGCACAAAACTGTTTAGCACTATTGAATAAAAAGACAACTATGAACAAAATTGAGCAATTGCCTAATGGTGAAATCGCTCATTAGAAAGGAATAATGGCTGATACTCAAGAAATTCAACCACTTAAAAGTAATGAGTTGGTTCGATTGGCTTTGAACGCTGATATTAACCAATTCAAGGCGTTAAGCGTGGTTGATCAAGCTAAAGTAATCGCCGTTAGCAAAAAAATTATGGATAAACTAAAGCGACAAGATGTGGCTCGCCGAATCGCTTTGCAAGAGACTCTCCCCACCGAGGGCATAGTCGGAGACGATTTTAGTGTCAAATGGCAAGATAAGGCCGGTAAATGGCTCTTAGACGAAAAAAAACTTATGGAGCTATACCCAGATAAAGTCCGGACAATCAAAACCATTGATCCCATATTCGCTGAAGACTATTTAACAAGAGCCAAAAAAAAGAAATCTGGCGAACCCCTACTAGATGGAGTAAGTTACGTTTGCGGAGAGGGCAAGCAGATGGTAGTAAGGATAAAATGACAAAAATAGTGATTGGGTCGATGGAAAATGATAAGGTTTTGCCAGAAAAAAAGTTTGAGTTGTCAAAACAATTTATTTCATTGATCCTAGGTCTTATTAGAACCGTTGATCAAGATGTACTTCACCCAAGTTCATGTGGGACTGCTGGACACATAGTGGGGGCATTTACCAATCTTTGTGCTAAAGGTGATGAAGATATGCCTTTTGATCTTTCTGACTGGACGCAAGAGGAAAAATATGTTTTGGTCTATATGGCGGCAACAACAGCTTTTATGAGCTTTCTGGAAGATGATGGTCAAGAAAAGCTACTAAATCGAATCATTAAAGGTTCAACGTCTCAAAAGGATCAAGAAGAAAGCGAAGACGAAGAAGATCAGGAAAATAATACTGCTATGGAAGATATATTGAAAGAGTTTTTTAGTAAAGATTGATCCTGATATATGGTAAGGGGACTTACCCTATAAACTGGGTTATTCTTACCCAAGATTTTTGCAGACTAGATGATGCGACATTCCATTAGTTTGCACAAGGTCTTTAACAGATTGAGAGTGGCCAAATGACTCGCGTAAGGGTTGCTGTGATCAGTATTAACTGCCAAAAAGTTGCGTTTTCAGCGTAAATCCCAGTCGGTCGCCATGCCGATGTCGTGTTGTTTGACCACTTTTGATCTGTTTTAAAAAGAAAATATTGATACAAAGGCATAAATATGACAAAAGAAAAGCCAACCAAAACCCACTTAAAACCCAAAAAAAGGGTTTTGAATAAATTCACTTTTTTGCCATCTTTTTACGATGCAGTTGAAAAACTACCAGAAAACAAAAAAGCAGAAATGTACAAAATCATCATTCGTTACGGAGTCGCCGGAATCGCTCCAAACACAGAAGATGACACGTTACAATTCGGATTTTCGCTCATAAAACCAATCATAGACAAGTCTATAAATTATTTGAAGAAACAAAAAGCCAATGGTACTCGAGGTGGAAGACCACAAAAAAGCACAAACCCAACGCAAACCCAAGACCAATCCCAATTAAAACCCAACGATAACCCAAGTAGTAACCCAAAGAAAACCCAGAGTATAAGCCAACCTGAACCCAAAAAAGATTTACAAAAACCCAAAAAAAACCGAGATAGTGAGAGTGATAGTGATAGAGATAGTGATAGTGATA
>JAFRKQ010000011.1 GCA_017431625.1 bacterium
CACATATTTTTTTGCATTTTTCGCCCTTATTTCAATTTATAATTTTTTTAAAAATTAAAATACAAAATTTTCTGCGACATGTCAACTAAATTCAGGAAAAAACCAACGCATTTTGCAACTTAGCTCTTATATTATATCATACACTATCATAGAATATTATCGTGAATTACTTTGTACACAAAATTTACTCACTGTTAAACACTTGTTAAACGTTTGTTTAACAAGTGTTTAACAAAAACCAGAGGTAAAAAGTGACGAAAAAAGTACACAAAATTACAAACGCGCAACAAAAGTCATCACTTTTCTTTTTCTTTTTGTTCCAATTCTCGCCATAATGGCACTGCCATGATAACGGTTAAAATCAACCCAAGGCCATCAGCAATGGGGGCTGCCCACAGCAAACCGTTGATACCCCAAAAGCGCGGCAAAATTAAAGCTAGAGGAATAAAAATCACGATGTCGCGTGCGAGTGAGAGCACGGTTGCTGGTATGGGCTTACCTACAGCTTGGAAAGTAATCGCTGTCGCTCGAATCAAACAGGTAGCACTCACGAGAGCCAAGAATATCCGGAAAGTCTGACGAGCAAACTCTAGATATTCTGGCTGATCGCCACCAAAAACACTGATGACTAAGTCTGGTGCCAGCTCAAAAATCAAGGTACCAATCACTCCTACCACTAGCATACAGGCGATGACAATTGCGTACAGCCGGCGCACTCGGGCGTAGTTGCCCGCTCCATAATTGTAGCCAAAAATTGGTTGCGCCCCGATACTGATACCAATAGCGATACTCAAAACAATTGTGAAGACTTTCATCACAATGCCCAGGACCGCAATAGGAATATCCACACCATAAACGGATTCGACCCCATAGCGAGCCAAAACCACGTTGGTGACAATAGAAATGACTACGATCGCTAGCTGACTGATGAGTGAAGAAATGCCCAGCTGAAAAGTCGCCATTAACACTTTGACATCAGGCTTGAAGCTTTTGGCTTGCAAATGAAAACTCTGACTGCAACGCAAATACCACACGCTAATTGCCAAGGTGGCCACTTGTCCGATGATCGTCGCCCAGGCTGCTCCTTGGATGCCAAGATTTAAACCCCAAGGGAAAATGAAAATGGGATCTAAGATAATATTGGTGATTGCTCCGGTGAGCATGGCAGCCATTGCTACTTTGGGAGCACCATCGGCGCGAATGATTTGTCCCAAACTGCTGCCGAGCATAAAAATGGGAAAGCCACCAACAATAATGAAAAAATAGGCACGAGCGAGACTGAGGGACTCGTCAGTGGCGCCCAAAAGACGCAATAAAGGATCGGTGCAACTCAAACACAAGGCGAGAATTAGCAAACTAATGACGAAAACCGCTAATAAACTATTGCCGATACTGCGGTGAATATCTTTGGTGTCACCTTTGCCAAGACTCAAAGACAAGTAGGCGGCTGCTCCATCACCAAAACACAGGCTAAAAGCCATCGCTACCATTGTGAGTGGAAAGACAATCGAAGTGGCGGCATTGCCAAGGTAGCCCAAGGGCGAGTGACCAATAAAGATTTGGTCACACACATTATAAAGAGAAGTGACCAACATTGCCAAGACACACGGGGCGGCAAAACGCCATAAAAGTTGACCCAATCCTTGCGTACCCAAAAGTTGGCTATCGTCAGTTTTGCATGACTGATTCATAATTTCTTTCTAAACAAAGTTATAGTTCTTGCAAACTCTCAAGCCGCATTGCGGTCAAGACGAATGATTATACCACCAAATGGCCAAAATGCAAGTCAAAGGAAGTTACATGTGGAACAAATAAAAGCATTTCTGTATTATGTGTGTCATCAAAAACCAGATGTGTGCGTTTAACATTTGTTAAACACTGAGTAAAAAATGTGTACAATTATAGTCATGACTTTGGGCTAAAGCCCCCCCAACTTGACAGCTATCAGGCCTGCCGCTTGATATAGATAAGCTTACATGCTGGTTTTGGCCATTAAAGTGACCCGCTTGACGCGGGCCATGGAAAAAAGGTTTTGAGTGATTGTAATGCTAAAAAACTAGTGCTTGACAGGGTGCTTATTGTTGTCGGTCATTGATGACCAGACGAAGGAAAATACCTGAATTTCTGACAAAGCGCTCTCCCTGCCCTGGGGGCTACCGATAATGTCGGCCCGGCCACCCCAAAGTTTGCCATCGTCGCAGGCAGCCTTCTCGGCCTTGTTGAGCCTCTCAAGCAGCAGCTCCATGTCGATGTGGCAGTGGCAGTCGCGCCGGCAGATCGTGTACTTCTTGTAGCTGCCAGCCTCGGGATGCCTGGGGTCAACGGGGAATGCCGGGTTGATGGCCATAACGATATCGGCCTGTTCGTAGCCTAACGCAGTGGCGAACCTATGGGTAGAGCGCACCTCGGCTAAGCGACCATCAAGACAGACACTCACTTTGCTCTGGCTGCGGGCTTCCTCAAATTCGCGATCGCGCGCGGCCACGAGCTCGTCAATCTCTGTTTGATCGATGGTGTTCATCAAGGCCATTGCGACCCAGACAACTCGCTCTTCCATTGAGCGGTTAAAGTCTGCCGCCACTCTGGCAATCGCCGTGCACTGATCCCGGTAAGCCTCGTAGCCTTTGGTGTGTGGGCCCTTGCGGTCGATATGGCCGATGGCTTTTACCAGCTCGGGATCAAAATCGAGACGCTCGCGACGCAGCTCCAAGACAGCCATTGCCGTCACACTGTCAGCGTCCGGCCGCTCAGTGACGAGGGCGGAGTGGCAGGAAGGCAAACGGCATTCTAAAGTCTGCTCGCACGCCGACGGGGTTTCGCTGTCCGTGCCAATGCCGTGGTGGTCAATGTTGATGACGACGCGGTTGGCATACTGGCTTGAAGTCAATTCAATGCCGACGACGGTGTGACTGGCGTTGAAGATGATGGCGTTGTTGTCCTGATTTCGGTCAATAACGAAAAATTTGTACATGAAAAATACCTCCCGTTTAAGGTCCGGCGACCATGGATTTTTTGCCGACTGCCTTTTTGGCAGGTTTGCATTACTTTCACTTGTCAAAGAACCTGTTCTTGTCCGCAACTACCCGCCGCGAACCAAAATCAGTTTCGATTGGGCAAGTGCTTGTGAACACAAACAGACGTTATTATATCACAATCTATCATTAGTGTCAAGAGTCAATTCTGTTTTGCTTGTTATTTAGAGATTAATAGATGATAATTGTACAATTAAAATCTTTTTGTGGTACTGATAATCTCGTATATGACCAGAAAAGATCATTATATTACTTTTATAAGTTAAGAAATCTTGTTATCGATGGTTAATCGCTCCTTACTAGTCGTCTTAATAAAAAGATAGCGTCGCTGGGTACCCAGCGAC
>JAFRKQ010000012.1 GCA_017431625.1 bacterium
ACCACCAATCTCTTTTGGTTGGCCCCACAGGCGTACTTTGTACTCACAGGAGGCTCACAAGTAACTATTGAAAGTCAGATCAATCAGCTGTCCACCAAAGAAGTGACTATCCAAAACCAGGCCTATGAGAATTGGCGCGACTTTTTGCTTTTGCGTGGCTACTGGTTTGCTGGCCAAGATTACAATAGCACTGAGGATAGCGAAGCACCGATCGCTTTCATGGAGACTTGGTTGGCGGAGTCAAGCGGCACTGTTTTTGGTTATATTTTTGCCCTACTGATGATGACCGGTGTGGTTTATTTGCTGATTTATCGGCGTGATTATCGGGGAGTGGGCGTAGTACTGGGACTTTTAGCCATGTGGGGGCTGATGCTGGTCAATCATCTGGACTCGCCGCTTGTGGGCCAGATTTTCCGCTCGCCTTTCACCAAAGCCATCGTGCCCATTTCACTGCTTTACAGTCTCTTGGTCGGCGCCAGCTTTTTGTTTTTAGCCCGGGTCATTCGCCCCAAGTTTCTCCTGTTTGCTTTTGGCTGTTATGTTATGAGTTTGGGAATTTATTCGGTACCAAGTTTTGGTGGTCATTTTATTTATCACAATCTCCGACCCATAGTGCCTAGCGACTACGAACAGCTTTTTGCTTTCATGCACACCCAACCCGAGGCCTCCAGGACCGCCCTGCTGCCTGCCGAAACGGCTTATGGCTGGCAGCACACCACTTGGGGCTATCGTGGCATTGGTTTTTATTGGTTTGGCATGCGCCAAGCGATGCTCAATCGGACATTTGATGTCTGGAGCCTAGATGATGAGGAGTTTTACCACGAAATTCATTACGCCAGATTGGAAAATGACCCAAAGCTTTTTGCCCAAGTACTCGCCAAATATGATGTCCGCTATCTTATTTACGATCGCTCAATTCACCGGCGTGGCCGCAATAGTGAATCTTTTTATCAACAATGGCAAACACTGCTGTCACCCCAGTGTCCGCTCATCCATCAAAGCGATTTAATTCAAGTCTATGATTGTGGCAGCCACTCTGATCATTATCTGCAAGCGCCCAAAAATTATTTTGTCAGCAACACTAGTCAGACTCATCAATTCTATGACCCCCGAATCGCGCTCACGCGTCACTACGTGACCGGCAGTGAGTCAGAGACAATCGACAGTCCCTTTGCCTTTCTTTTCCAGCGCGAGCCAGGACGAGAACATTTTACCTATCGTGAAGCGTCAGCGGGCGCTCACGTGATTGAAGTGACAGCCGATTTACCTGGCCAAGACTATCAAGAACTAGTTTTGCCGTCCCTGGTAGACGCCTCAAGATCGTCTTTCCTCATCAGCCTTCAGCACGAAGATCAAGAACAATATCTGATGACCATCAGTCCACTTTTTGACCTTTATATCAATGAAAAAAAGCAAGAAGCCTATCAACCACTCGAGCTGTTGTTGCCCGCTCTGGAGACCACGGGCGAAGTTTACTTTGATTTTGGCACTGACTATACCCTATTGACTCCTGACGTCGCCACCGGCAGTGCCATTGTGTCTTTGGGTGAATTTGGCCACACCCAATCATGGCGTTATTTCCCAGCTGGTCGTGCTAGAACTCAAGGACGCAACATCAATGTCAGTCTCCAGGACACCGTGGAGCTGGAAATTCCTCGCGAAATTTGGGACTTCTGGCGCGAACCTGAGCCGATTAGCTTGCGCGAGCCACTAACCAGTTTGCGGGCGCAGGTAACTACCTTGCCGATTTACCTGCGCAGTTTTGCCACTCAGGATGCCGTCAATTGTGACGTGATTTATCGCGGTCAAGTGGATCGTCAGCCTTATGGCGAACACGGCTATGACTATCAAGTGAGCAATCATGGTTCTTATTGTGATACTTTCTATGATGTCCATTTGGATAGCGTCAAGCATAGTTTTTGGTTGCGCGCTGACTCACAGAATCTCCAAGGCATGCCGTTGACCTATTACTCCTGGGATATTAACGCTCAAGTCCAAAGCTGGGAAACACTTTTGCCCGCAGGCGAGGTGACACAGACTTTTAGTTTCCCCCGCACTCTGGCAGACGAAAAAACCGCCTTTTTTGACGTTCACACCGCCAATCGCTCCATTGCCGGTGAGCCGACTCACAATATCCTTGAGCAAAATATTGCCTACGTGGTGCCCACCAGAGAGCTGGCGGGGATCACTCTGCGCGGCTCGGCGGCCAGTGACAGCCAGCTCAATCCTGTCCGTATCCAGGAGGTCAAAAAATCTGGCACCAGTCAATACCAGGCGCAAATCAGCCTCCAAGGTGCAGGCGAGGGTCTGTTGGTGCTCGCTCAGGGTTATCACCAGGGTTGGCAAGCCAAAATTAAAGATCAGCTCCTACCTCATGAGCGTTTTGACGACTGGGCCAACGCCTGGAAAATTGATCCGGCTTTGTGTCCAGACACCTGCGAGGTGGAGATCTCTTTCTGGCCACAATGGCTCGGTTGGCTCGGGCTGGCAATCAGCATTGCTCTTGGGGGCACTTGCGGTGTTGCCCTTGGCTGGCTGGCGTGGCGTCATTATCATTTTGGTGAGCACCCCACCAGTCTCAAACAGACTTTTGCCGGGCACAAGCGCGAGCCAGCTACCACACCTGATACACCCACGGCAGCCGTGAGCCGGCTGTGAGTACAATGTACTCACAAAAAAATAACTGTATATCAATGTAAATCTACTAGACACTAACAAAAACCTACCAATCACTCACTTTATGATGACATCAAATCCGTGGTATAATACCCCTATGGACAAAAAACAGACAGCGATCCAGTGGCTCTCAACAGCGATTTTGGTCATGTTTTTGTTGGTATGCGGATTTTTGGCGCACGATCATCGCCAGCAACTGATCGCTTCCTGGCAAGCGGCCACCCCCACCCCGCCCCCAAGTCCCACTCGTCCCCAGGCCAGCGTAAGCGTGCCCGCCGACTATTTTCAGGTAGCCACCCCCTCGGGTCAGCTCCAGACTTTCACTTACCAGACTCACGACTATACCCGACCCGATCGCGAAGCGATCACCAAGACCGCCCTGGTCTATCTACCGCCAGGATATGACAACAGCGGTCGCACCCGCTACAATATTATCTACTGGTTACACGGCTGGCAGATGACCAATCAAGAGTTTCTGACCTTGGGTGATCACGGCACTGTCCACTTGCTCGATCACTTGATCAACAATGGCGAAATGCCACCGGTTATCGTCGTAAGTCTCACTTTTGACCGCGACAATGCGCCCCAAGATTATGACCGTTCGATCGCGGAAATGTCTGTTTTTGACCAAGAAGTGTGCCGCGATCTGCTACCCGCACTCGAGAGCGTCTATCCCACTTACGCCGAGGGCACCGATGAGGCGAGCCTCCAAGCCGCCCGCGAACACCGGGCCTTTAGTGGTTTTAGTCTGGGCGGCGTCGCTACTTGGTATGAGTGGG
>JAFRKQ010000013.1 GCA_017431625.1 bacterium
AGGTACAAATGCACGCCTTAAAGAACTAATCCATCGTCATCGTGGCACATCTATGGCAAATAAGCTGGTTCTCACCGCACGCTATTTGAGAAAACAACAAAAACTGCCATGAAAAACCAACGCAAAATGACACTTAACTCCTAGCAATTATGCTTGTAAATATTTTGTCTGCTAAAAACCATATACCAGCAGGCGCAAGTCCTGGCAAAAATCTGGTTTCTTTGGAAAAGTCATCGGGGTGGGATGTGGCCGCAGGCGCCGGCAAGAGTCAATGTGACCATAGTAAGAAGCGAAACTACTCTCCCACGCCTGTGTCTGATCGCGAAGGGCCGTCTGTCTTTTAAAGCGGCGAAAATTGTGTCGGGCTCGTGCGGCCGAGCTAATCCCGTGCGGGGTAATTTTGGCGCCCACAAAAGTCACGCCGTGGGTCACGGGTTGGATATACACTTTGTGCGGGTGCAGTGTTAGATGCAGGCGCGTCGCCAGGAATCTTTCGATCTCCCAGTGAGCGGCCAAAAGCCGCTGCTTGCTCGTGTCCACCAAGACAAAATCATCCACATAGCGTCCATAATATTTGATGCGCAATTTGTGTTTGACAAAGCTATCCAGCTCGTGCAAAAAAATATTAGAAAACAGCTGCGAGGTCAAATTGCCGATAGGAAAACCTTGACCTGGTGGCATATAAAAAAGTGATTTGCGCCGCGGCAGCTTATTCCATTTGGCCTGCGAACCGCGCTTGTGCACCCCGATGGTGGGGTCAGCAAAAACAATAATCGGAATCAAATAATAAAGTAGGCTACGCATCCAGGGTGAAAAGTGAGCTTGAGGACTCATCAACATTTTTTGGCGGATAATCTGCCACATCAAACGCCGACTAATATTCATAAAATAGCCAGAAATATCCAGCTTCATCACCCAAGCCTCACGGGTATAATTGTGGCTGGCCTGGCGCATAAAACCTGCGGCCCTTTGTACCCCAAAATGTGTCCCCTTACCGATCCGACACGAATAAGAATCATAAATAAAGCGGGCTTCCCAAAAATCGACAATGGCATTGTAGACCAAATGATGGACAATCCGATCACGGAAGGTAGCCGCAAAAATCTCGCGTACTTTGGGCTCTTGGACCACAAAAGCGATGCCGGGCAAAAGTCGATAGCGACGATGCAAAATCAGCCACCACAAACGCAAAATTTGTCGCTCCAAAAGCCACTCATAATTTAACTGATTGATGGTATTGCGCTTGCCGCTTCTGGCATCATAATAGGCCACAAATAAAATCTTGAGTAGCCAATAGCCGTAGGCTTTATTACTGGCCAGTGACATCGTGGGTCTTTGCTAGTGCTGCGTTTGCCGCCTGCGCTTTGGCTAATTCTTTTTGTTTGGCTTGGCGATACAAATGTAATTGCCGCCTCATGGAAGCGTACTTGGTCATCAACTGTGTTTGCCGCTCCAAATCCAAATGCTTTTGATCAATAAAAAGCCGCGACAAAAACACGACTGTATCCACATCGAGGTCCACTTGATCCAACTTCTGCAAATGCGCCGCCAAATCCTGTGTCCGCAACATCACAAAAAAACTACGATTGGCCTGCGTGATCGCGTTCATGATTTGATCGCCCAGACACTCGCGCAAATTACGTGGCATGTGATGCACGATATGTGTCAGCTCGTTAAAAAGATCATAAGTGTTTTTGTACAAAGGCATCGAACCATAAAAAGGTTGCATCAAATTTTTGACGCGTTGATAATCACTCAAATATTCACTGCGCCACTTAACAAAGGCCTCTCGATCCAACTTAAGCGGATGGACTTTCACCAAACAGGCCTCTTGACCTTTGATTTTTTGGTAGTCTGCGTGCAAGTTCATTTTCTTGACTTTGGGCATGATATTGGTTTTTAAAGACTCGAGGGGAAAGCCGCACCACACATATTCATGTCCGGGCTTGATTTCCTTGTACATGATTTTGATATCCGGCCAAAAAAAGGTGTGTAGCAGCCAAGCGCTCGCTTCATAGACATTGTAAAATTTGCCATTGGGATACAAAATCATACTGTCGGTATTGGCTTCTTCCAATTTGATTAATTCTGCAACGGAACTTGGCATACTACCACCTTCTGTTTTTTATCAATTAATTATCCTGAGCTTGTGAGCGCCAATCGCAAAAAAGTAACAAGCCTTCAGTGCCAAAATTGTACACATTTCGTCTACTGTGTTTAACATTTGTTAAACGCGTACATCTGGTTTTTAGTGACAAACTGAGTACAAAAGTCACAAAATATTTTATCAAATATCTTTTCTATGCAGCGCACCGCCCGACCGTTGGCCTTACTGTTGGCGTCGACTGCGGTGTTCACGTTGCCTGAGGTGTTGAAGTTCGCCCGGTAGACGTTAGCCGCACTCTGGGCAGTAGACGTCTGGTAATTGCCGTTCGAGCCCTGGTTGCCGTTTAGACCGCCACCCTCGTAGCAGGCACCACCATAGGCGCCAGCAACAAGCGTGAACGCATCGCACAAAACAAAAAGGCGCCGGCAAAAAATCTTCACCTTTCTATGCAGCGCACCGTCCGACCGTTGTACTTATTGTTGGTGTTGACGGGGTTGACGCCCCCTGAGGTATTGAAGTTCAAGTTGTACGCGTTAGCCGCACTCTGGCCAGTAGATGACCAGTAAACGCCGTTCGAGCCCTGATTCCACAAAACGCCAGCCTCGCTGCAGGCGTCACCATAGGCGCCAACAGCCAGACCGTCGCAGACCATGGTCGCCAAAAGCGCCGACACGAATTAAACACCCTTCTATGCAGCGCACCGTCCGAGCGTTGTACTTATTGTTGCCGTCGACTCCGGTGTTCACGTTGCCTGAGGTGTTGAAGTACGCCCGGTACGCGTTGGCCGCACTCTGGCCAGTAGACGACCAGTAATTGCCGTTCGAGCCCTGGTTGTTCAGAACGCCACCCTCGTTGCAGTTGCCACCATAGGCGCCAAAAGCCACCGAGAGTGGGTGTCGTCGCAATCGCAGGTACCGAAAGCACTAAAGCAAGGCCACATTATCCTCGCCCTTGATCAATACCCGCCTGCACGAAAAAACTTTTCTATGCAGCGCACCGTCCGACCGTTGTACTTATTGTTGTAGTTGACGGGGTTGACGTTGCCTGAGGTATTGAAGTTCAAGTTGTACGCGTTAGTCGCACTCTGGGCAGTAGATGACCAGTAATTGGCGTTCGAGCCCTGGTTGGTCAGACGGCCATCCTCGTAGCAGGCGTCACCATAGGCGCCGAAGGGCCTAAGGCAGCTACCCGCTCATCGCTGACAGCGTCGACTCAATCAAAAAGCGTGAGCGCCTGGCAATTTTACTCACTTTTCTATGCAGCGCACCGTCCGACCGTTGTACTTATTGTTGGTGTTGACGGGGTTGACGCCCCCTGAGGTATTGAAGTTCAAGTTGTACGCGTTGGTTGCACTCTGGCCAGTAGATGACCAGTAATTGGCCCACGAGCCCTGGTTGGCCAGACCGCCACCCTCGTTGCAGATGTCACCATAGGCGAGAGAGTGAGAGCTAGGCACAAGACTCGGACACAACCCAAAAACCTCAGTAAGCTACATAAAGCTCGTAAAACTACCAGGTATGCGTACAGGCGTCTCGCTCCGCCCCGTAAACTGGAGCTTGCTGGAGCAAAACGGTCCCGTTCGGGAGCGCTGTGATGTCTCTTGAATGATCTACAGTCATGACTACATCAACGACAAGGTTGCGCTTGTGAGGCGTCGCCAGCTACATAGACTCAAGAATGAGGCTAGCTTATCAGCAAAAAGCGATAAGATCACTCATTCCGCCAGCGATTGCTTTTGTCGCGAGAATTACTTACCCGTAGACTCAGCGGGTGCCGCTTGAGGAAGTCGGAAGATAAAAGTGGTGAGGTCGCAGCCCCTGGTTGATGACCTACCAATGACGTGAAAAAAGAAATAGTAGGCAGACAGGAAAACGTATTTGTTTAATAGCTATCAGGCCAGAGCGTATCTGTACCCGAGATAGCCAATGCAGGCGCCATAACCAATGGCATGTGATTATTTGGCTTTCAAGCTTGGTACTTTTTTTAAAGATCGCATTCTCAAGACTGCGAAACAAATAATTGTCTGACTACTCTTATCTGTCTCTGGTTTCCTCAGTCTTGCGTCTTAATGGTTGTTGGTCCGAGTTTGCCGCTCAGTTGTGGCCGCAACGATAACACCACCGATAATGCTACTTCGTGGCTTTTGTTGTTATCGCCAATGTCATTAGAGATTTTACTTACTACCAACACCTGTCCGCCTGACGGCTGACAAATGACTCTAATTGATTAAGGCCGTTGGCGAGCCGATAGTTTCATCTATCGCATCGTCAAGAAATTTGACAAACTCGTAGTTGTCCACCAACCACTCTAGTTGGTTGTTGACGTCATTTACCTCCTTTCCCGTCATAATCATACCCACCTCCCGGCGCAATTGCTCCGGGTCAGTTCGCTTCCAGCCTTGCCAAGTTTGATAGGCTTGGGTCAGCTGGTCGCGGACAAAGGGATCAGCAAAATCATTCTCACAAGCAGTCGCTACAGGCAATGGTCCTTCAAAGTCTGTCATCAAGTCGTCCTCAAAATCAAGACCGTCCGCACCGCTGCTGATAAAATCATCAAAAGTGCAGGTATTTGTTGCCAGTTGATCGTTTTTGTTTTTCATTTTTATTTTTTGTTACTTTATTTAACATTTCAGTAACGGAAAGATACCACAAAAATCGTCTCGCGTCAAGAGGCAATTTTTCTGGGCTGATCAAAAAGCCAATTAACTTCATATCAAACTGGAGCGCGCCTGTCGGGTACAAAAACTGCTCAAATTGGGGGGCGAGCAATTTTGAGCAAATTGCCGCGGTCAAGCTCACACCAAATAATCACCCCCTGTAAGAAGGGGGTGATTATTATGGGCGGCTTAAAAGCCGGAACTTGTTATATTCTATCACAGTTTTTGAGTTTGTCAAGGGGCAATTTTGATCGTACATATTTTGCCTAGTGTGTTTAACATTTGTTAAACGCGTACCTCTGGTTTTTGGTGACAAACAGAGTACAAAAGTGGCAAAACTATTGACAATTATTTCAAATAATTTCATATAAAGTCTACTCATATAGTATGATATAATAAATAGTATGACAGAAAAACAACAAAAACTAGCGCAGTGGCACCAACTAAAGTATCATCTTGATAGTGAACGCGATCGGGTGCCATTAGTCAAAGAGCAAGAAGTTTGGTGGTGCGCTCTGGGCGAAAATATCGGTGTGGAAATTAACGGGAAAAGCCACTGGTTTTCGCGACCGGTACTCATCTTAAAAAAACTCAGTCATCGCTCATTTATCATTATTCCGTTTACTTCTCAAAACAAAAAAGGTAATTGGTACACTCATTTCAGATTCCTAGGCAAAAACCAAGTAGCGGTGCTCTCTCAAGAAAGAGTTATCAGTGTTGAAAGACTCTATACCAAAATCGGTACCATTGATGACAATGATTACCAAAAGATCAAGGACGATTTTAAAAAATTGTTATCACTGTAAAAATATTCCCCCTCTCGTTAAAGAAAGGGGGCAGACGGGAAAATCCCGAAAATATGCTTTTATTTTACCACACATCAAGCAGTTGTCAAGAGGCAATTTTGATCGTACATATTTTGCCTAGTGTGTTTAACATTTGTTAAACGCGTACCTCTGGTTTTTGGTGACAAATGAAGTACAGATGATTATTGATTTATTAATATACAAAGTTGGTGTGGTGAGATTACTGGAATACTACTGGCTCGAAAATCATGAGGATTGCGTGTTACTATATAATCAACATCGCCACTAAGAGCGCATTGATACTGCAGGCAATCTTCAAAGTCATTAAACTCTTGATCATGCAAGGCTTCATGTAATTTGACTGCATCAATGCTTTCTATTTCAACAATAGAACAAAGATCAATAATAATCCTTTTAATTCTTCCAAGTGGGATGTATTTGCGCATGATATAAATAATGTTGGGAAGAGAATGAGCCGCCACAATACCATCAAGATTCCCGCGACTACAAGCGGCCAGTATCTGTCTAGCATCATCAAAAAAAGGTTCTCGCTTTGCCAAATAATCCAAAAGAACATTGGTGTCAATCAAAATTTGCATCAAATTTCTTTTCTCGATATTCTGCCAAAGCTCGCTCGTAATCTAGTTTAGGCAGGGGTTGAATAAGCTTTTCTAATTCAACCATTGCAATCTGCTTTTGCGCCTTTGTGCGGATAATACCATCATGACTTTTTTGTTGCTTTTTCATCCACGCTACAGTCTGCTCAAGTTTAGGCGGAGACATTGACATAAGCAATAACCAAGCCTCTTTTTGCAACGGAGTCGTTATTACGGTCATTTATCCTTTCTAAGTTAGATGTATTATACCACACAAAACACTTATTCCTAGACTAATCAGAGTCACACGTAATTCGTATTTTTTCGCCGGCGCTTTGCGCCGGCCACCATTTTTTTTGGCGGCGCCCTGACGGGCACCACCAAAAGCCGGTGCGCCCAAGGGCGCACTCGGCGGGCTTGGCTCCGCGTCGCTGGCTGACGACCTGGCGGATAAGCCGCCAGGTCTGGCCAGCTTGCACTCGCCAAGCGGATACAAAACTTCTGCGGCCAAGGCCGCAGAAGTTTCACTGATTTCCAGACAAATTACATTTTCGCTATGCAGCGCACCGTCCGACCGTCGTACTTATTGCCGTAGTTGACGGGGTTGACGTTGCCTGAGGTATTGAAGAGCAAGTCGTACGCGTTAGTCGCACTCTGGGCAGTAGATGACCAGTAATTGGCGTCCGAGCCCTGGCCGGGCAGACGGCCATCCTCGTAGCAGGCGTCACCATAGGCGCCATTAAAGGCCATCCCCCGATGCCAAAAGGTCTTGTCATAAGTCCCATTGGCGGTGGAGCCAATGACCA
>JAFRKQ010000014.1 GCA_017431625.1 bacterium
ATACGCAAGACCCGCACTAAATGTAATGCTTCATTAATCCGATAAAAAATCCGGTATTTGCCAGCAATAAAGGCATGGATACCATCTTCATAAAAAGGACTCTCATAATATACCGGGTGGGCGTGAGGATTGTCGGCGAGATCGGCGATGGCGGCCTGCGTGCGAGTGCTGACGACTTTGGCACCATGCGGGTTATGGCACGCATGTTCTATATAGTACATGATCTCATCAAAATCACGCCTAAAATAAGCGGTCAATCTCACTTTGTATCTACACATTGCGGAAATGTTCTCTCCAAGGACCAAAAACTTCTTCAATTGTATGCAATCGCCCCGCGGCCTCATCCTCATAAGCAGGCTTGAGAATTTCCCACAACTCTTCACGCGTGTACTCACTGATACTACCATCGCTCATCAGCATCAAGTGGCCTCGCCCTTCAATGTAGCCTGGGCTGGTATGTGTTTCTGGTACTGGTGTATTGGTCAGCATATGAGTGATTATACCACAAAAAGCGACCGGACTGGCGATCATTTGTCCTTTAAAAGCCGGTGAGAAGTATGGTATAATAGCTGATATGCGCAAGTCAAATCAAATTTTATCAGTTATTATGTGTACGGTGGCGGTGGTGAGCGTCTGCCTCAATATTTTTTTGATGGCCACTTACAATCGGGCATTTTTCGCCCAAACCACCCTTGAGGATACACAGATTGCCTACAAACTCTACATAGTGATTCCCAATGAAGTCACCAATACCGATGACTATATTCATCGTCTGGAGGGGATTTTGGCCGATCGCGTGCCTGGCTTTACGATGTATCCCACTCGTGGCGGCTCGCACAATGATGATGGCAGTGTAGACTATCGCACCACCTTGGTGTGTGAACTTTATGGCACGGACAAGCAGACCGTGGAGCAAATCAGTCATGAGGCGATGGCGGCCTTTGGTTTGTCATCGGTGCCGATTGCCAGCAGTGTCTCGCAGTGGCAAATGATTCGCTAAAAGCGAAGATCGAGTGGTACTGGTGCTAATTTGAATCCGCTTTTTTGTGTATTATAGTCGACAACCCGACAGCCTCTAGCCTGGTAATAAGCACGAGTCTACTTATAATGGTATCTAAGACTGTGTATTATAATACACACTGACGGGCCTGCTTCGGGGTAAAGGGCAAACTTGGGGGTGGGTGTAGGCGGCAAAAAGCCGCCAGCGGTACTGACGGCTTTGGGTCTTGCTAAATCTCAACTGACGATTTTCTTTGGGTCTCGCTGACGCCGCCGATGGCGTTTTTGGGCCCGCCTTAGGATCTCAAGCATTTTCGGGCTGAGATTGCCCTGAGGACAATGATCATAATCAGGCCCGAACTCTTCATATAATCTGACCAATTCTTGGATTTGACGCTTGCCACGCATCCCGCGCAAACGCAAATACCGAGCAAACTCTTGAGGAGTTAAGACGATTCTTTCACCTTGTTGAGCTGAAGAATGCATTTCAATCGCCTCCTGTATGCGAAGATTTACAAGATGATGTTATAGAGCGACACTTTTGTTCGCCTCTAGAACATATTATAACACAAATAAGTGGCTTTGGAGGGGGGAGAAATGATCTTGTCCAAAGTTGACAAGTAGTGTATAATATACTCATGAACAAATTTGGCCGCCGATTAGCTGCAATTGCTGTGAGTGTGGTTTTGGTGCTGGGCGGCCTGAGTGCGGCTGCCTTGCCAGAGGTAGCGCAGGCCAATGAGGCCGTGGGGAGTCCGCATACGGGGCAAGTGGATTATGAATATTTTTATGATTTGAGAGCAATTGCTGGCAAAAAAGATACTGCGGTGATTAAGAATTATAGTAATTTTGGTATCATGATCAATATTCTAGCTGTGGTGCTGACAATCGCTTCGGGAGTGCTGTTTTTTTTCTTGATTTTGACTGCTGGCTATCAGCTGGTTTTTGCTGGTGGTAAGGAGGAAGCTTTGCGTAGTGCCAAAAAACGGCTTACTACTGGTATTGTGGGGATGCTGATTGTGATTTCGGCTTATTGGATTGCGCAAATTTTAGTTGGTATGACTGGTATGGGTACATAAATTACATGCAAACAGAAAGCTTTTTAATTAATTGTTGCAAAAGAATAGTGATATTTTCTTTGTTGTGTGGCAGTGTATTAAGTGTACTGGCCGGCGTTGGTTCAAGGTCGGTTGTATTTGCTGATACAGCTGACGTCTGGTCAGCCGAACCTATAGATTTACAAAATAGTAAGTTTTATGGCAAAGTAAGTGCTTACACTGAAGGTATTCCTTTTTTGAACAAACTGATTATGTTTAGTGCGGTCATAACCGCGCTAGCTTTACTGATTGTGATTATTATTAATGGAATTAAGGTGATTAATAATGATAAGGGGCCGGAAGCCCTAAAGGAAGCGACCAAAAATATTTCTTTAAGTATTGCGGGCATGATATTGGCCTCTTCGTCTTTTATCGTCATTCAATCAATCGGGAAGATTGTGTATGGCGACGCGTCATTTTTTACATCTCCATCCAACACACTTTGTTTGAGCGGTGCAACAACTTCAGCTGAATGCAATAATGGGGTTACAACTGGAATTTTGGGAGTGCTTTTGGGGCGCTGGTCGTTTGTTGACGCGATTTTAAACGGTAGCGGTCGTTCTGCCTTTTTGCCCGATAGTCCAAATGAAGTTTTTGGTTCGTTTGTGCCGGTTAATACTAGTGGCGGTGGTTTGACATCGATGACAGAGTATACTTATAGTACTGGTCCGACAACGCTCTTTTCTAGTGTGGTATCGTTGCTGGTTCTAATTGCTTCTGTTTGGTTGTTGGTGGCGATTATCTGGAATGGTTATAAAATTATTACTTCTCAAAGTCCTGATGTACTCGCTAAAGCCATTCGTAATGTTGGGGTGAGTATCATTGGTTTCTTAATTGCGGTGATGGCTTATGCAATTACAAGTTATGTCTTCTATCGGCTCTTTGATTCGTCGGTTGATTTGAAGAAACCTACTGATCAATTGATAGATTCTAGTGATGGAGGCAGTGGATGGTTTGGTCTTTGGTAATAATGTAAGGAGTGATCATGTCGTTAATTCAACAAGTATATGCAGATACATATGAGATTGGTCAGGGGTTACCAGGAGGGAGCTCTTCGGGTATCGACATATCTAAGGTTTACAGTGATAATAAGTTTAATTGGGCGGGCATATCTCAGTATATTACTGGTACGCTCGTTTTTATCTCCGCTATGGCTTGCCTTTTTTTCATGATCTGGGGTGGCATCGGCATGATCACCTCTGGGGGCGACAAGAGTAAATTTGAGACGGGGCGCAATCGCTTGATCTACGCCGCTATTGGTATGATCGTGGTCGGTTCGGCGTATGCCATCTGGCGCGTGATTATGACAGTCGTTGGCCTCTCTGAACTCAATACTGGTGTTTTGTAAGAGTGTGTATTATAATCAACAACAATGATGAGTTTATGGCGCTGGCTTTTGCAAATTGTCTTGATCGTGGTGGTGGGGTTTTTTGGCTATCATTATTTTACCAGGCCAGAACTGCATCAGTGCGTGAGCATCCCGCTGTCCAGCCTCAATGGGCGCACTCAGATCGAGCTCGATCAAGAAAAGGTGGATTTGTTTATGGAGCGTTTCACTCAGCAGATGCGCGGTGTGGCCAGTCAAAGCGGCGCGCTTCTCAACAATCTCTCGAGTCTGGAGACATCGGCTGAGGCCGATGGTGATTGGCGCGAACAGTTACTTGACCAGGGGCAGTATCTTTATTGTCGGGCCGTGGTGGAGAAGGTGGAACAAGCCGATAAATCTTGACAAAAATGATAGTGTATGCTACAATGCGAGCATGAAGTATAAAGTGGTGGAGACTGATTACTTTGCCAAGTGGAAGTCTCATTTGCGTGATAGTCAGGCATGTAAGCGCATTGAGCGGCAAATAGTCAAAATGCAGTTTGGCAATTTTGGCTGTTGTAAACCCTTGACGGGATATAAAGGACTTTATGAAAATCGGCTTGACTTTGGCCCTGGTTATCGGTTATACTACATACTAGAGAGTAGAACAATCATAATCATGTTAGCCGGAGGTGATAAGTCGACGCAAAGACGAGATATTGAGATAGCGTGGCAGATTAAGAAGGATAGAGAGGGAAAAGATGCGAAAAAAAATTTATTTAAATAAAGAAAAGACCAGGTACACACTCGATATTAGCGATCAAGAGCTGGCGGCTCGCGGTTTGACACGTGATCATGTCACCTTTAGCGAGTGGTCTATCCAAGACGAGCTCAAAACACAAGCAGACATTGATGAATTTGTCCAGATGTCACTGGAAGAAGATGGTGATGACAAAAACTATATTGCTCAAGTGATGGCGCAAGCGGCTCAGGCTCAAGCGCGCCTGGATGCGCAAAACAAGGCCGATCGTCATGTCACCCCGCGCAAAGTTTTTGCGCAAAGAATTGCCCAAGTATGGCCAGATTTACACGCCTATGGTCTGCAAATCACTGGTATTGCGCCAACGGCTTCTTGAAAAGCAGTCGCTAAATACATGTATAGCACCTTTTGGTGTTTGAGTTATCACTTGGGGCTGGCTTTAGGTGATTTGTTGCCCCCAATAAGGTAAATGACGGATGACAAATGTAATCCCGATACAGATGACAAAAATCAGTACTGAGACCAGAGGCGTACCCAAGTAGGGATTGGGCCAGAGGGCATTGATACCCAAAGGCTCGAGATAGCCAATGATAATCGGGTGCATGAGATAGACGCCAAAACAATAAGGCGATAACCAAGCGCACGCCTTTTTGAGCCACGCTGGAAGTCGGCCAAATTGGTCACGGGCAAAAACAAACAATCCAATACTAGCCATAAACAAATTAACCGTGATATTATCAAAAAAGGCATTATTGGGATAACCCAAGCGGTAAGAAACTATAAATGACATCCCAGTAGTGATGGCCGCGCCCACCATGCCGATAGTGTAAATCCGGTGGCGCACCTCACGCGTCATTTTTTTGTGGCACAAATAATGACCCAGCAAAAAGTAACTGGTATAAATGCCAACAAAATTCATACAAAAATAACCATTGAGAGTACGAATCGTTTGCGTCCAGACAGAATTAAAAGCCAAAAAAAGCGCTTGCGCTTGATAGGCGGCAAAAGCAAAAATCAGCGAGAGGCCGACATAATATTTAGTTAAGCGTTCGTCTTTGGCAATAGGGCGCAAAAGAGGAATGATCGCATACACGCCCATGATCATCAGTAGATACCAGAAGTGCATCTGGCCAGTGATGAGATTGGAAATGACGATATAGAGGTCATAACCTTTGGAATAGTCGATCAGGGCATAGACAATCGTCCAAAAAAGAAAAGCGGTGGCGAGCCTGGCAATGTACTTACGCCAGATCTTGCGCGGTGGAATGTCGCGACCCAAAAACAGTGCTCCGGAAATCATCACGAAAACTGGCACGGCCCAGTGCGCGAGACTCTCATAAAAATTGAGGATTGACCAGTGTTCGGGAAAATACGCCGATGTTTCCGTATAAATAGGATACCAATGTTGATTGGCAACATGGTCAAAAATGACGGCAAAAGTGGCCAAAACCCGCAAGACATCAAGCCATTCCACCCGTGGGCGTGTCTTGGGCACAGCTGGGGCGCTAGTGGTAGTCATGGTTTGAGTCTCTGCCATAATGTTTTATTATACCATAAAACTGGCCTATTGGCGCCGGTAAACACGTCTCAACTGTGCCAATCTCGCCAGTAAAACGGTATTTTTTGTGGTATAATAAGGGAGTTGCGTCCGTAGCTCAATTGGATAGAGCGCCGGCTTGCGGAGCCGTAGGTTGTGGGTTCAATTCCCGCCGGACGCACCAAATTTAAGGTTTAATGTTTAATTTTGGCCGGCGCTCTATACTTTTTTCAATTGGATAGAGCTTCGGACTTGCGGCGACCGTCGGGTTGTGGGTTCGAGTTCCCGATCGGCGCGCACCAAATTTAAGGTTTAATGTTTAATTTTGGCCGGCGCTCTATACTTTTTCAATTGGATAGAGCTTCGGACTTGCGGC
>JAFRKQ010000015.1 GCA_017431625.1 bacterium
AGCGAGTGTCCTCGAAAAACTCCCGACACTTGTCTTCGGTGTCGTAAACCTGGAGCAGCGATAGTAAACTATCAAATTTCATAAGTGGTCAGATTATATCACAAGACATCAATGGTGTCAAGTATATAAATGCCAAACTGCCTCTTGACAGGTGTGCTAGCTATGCTATAATGTGACTATGGTTGTACGGGCGTGTAATTTTTTTTAGTAAAAATTGCCGTCCAGGCAAACAATTAATTTAGCAAAGGACATTATGACCAAATCAAAATCACAAAAAATGTACGAAATGCTCAAGGAAAAGCAACCACAAGTGTACGAACAATTCAAGGAAATTCACGCCGCTTTCCAGGAAGACCCTGAAGCCAATCGTGCCGAATTTAACCGTATTGGTCGGGATTTTGTGGGAATTGTACGTGCTTATGAACGTCGTCTTTGTGGCGGTATGGAGCGTACCAATCGTTCAGTTTATTCCACCAATGTCTCTGAGACTTACTGGCGTTTCGTTCGGGAAGAGTTCCCCCTCATTGACCAAGTGGGTGTGGTGATCCGCGCGTAGTTTTTTGCTCCAAGTCAGTTGTTGACGGGCGTAGTGCCACTCGGCATTTTGCCAGTTGGTGAGAGCTTGTTGCTGAGTCCATTCTTTTTGTTGCCAGCGGGCCAGCTGGACAAACCCCAAAGGCACGCGGCTGAGTAGTTTGGGGGTAGTTAATATTTCTGGCCAGTCTTGCAAGACCTGACTCACCTCTCGCTGACATTGCGGGTCGGCTAGGCGCTGCTGGACGCGCTGGTGAATGCGCGCGCGCAAACTGGTCGCCTCCACGTTGGGTAAATACCAATATTGAGTCATACTGGCAAGCGCGCTGTCATTGTGTTGTGGTAGATGGAGTTTGTGGGCGAGCGCGATTTCGATTTTGCGCACCAAGCGGCGTGGATTGGCGCGATCTGAAGGATTCATAGAATTAAATACTGATGTATCAATTTTTTTTAGCCATTCTTGGAGTTCACCCACGCTCATATTTTCCGCGGCAAAGCGAACATTGTCATCTGGGGGGATATTGGTAAAATCGCCTTGAGTTTGCAGGAGTCGCTCGTGGCAGACACAAGTACCACCTACAGCAATGATTTGCCGTCCCTGTTTGAGGCTGTGGCTGATTTGTTCGCGGGCGCTAGTGAGCAAAACCCCAAAAGACCAATCTTCATGCAGCCGCAGGCTGGAGAGATTGTAAACGCGCAAACGCTCGCCATATGTACGCTGCAAGGGCTGCCAGATGTCCAAGTCAGCCACGCTCAAAACCGGAAACTCTTGATATACTTGTCTGGAGTCAAGGGAAATTATTGCGACTGACAGGTTATTTTCCAGCCATTGGCGCGCTAGGGCGGCGGCAGCGGCTGTTTTGCCACTGCCAGTGGGGCCAGTGATTGAGAGTAGTGATGAGGATGGGAGTTGGTACATAGTGCTATCTAAACAATCTTGGGGCGAATGCTCAGTTGATCTTTATTAATCATTTGGTCCAAAATTTCAAAACGCTGTTTTTTGACCTGATAAGGCACGCTGTCAGGGTAGATTTTGGCGGCCACCGTCCCGGGCCTGACAGAATACATGGCCACAAAAGCGACGACAAATTGGGCTTTTTTGACCAAATCCACGGTGGCTTGAAACTCTTGCTCGGTCTCGCCGGCAAAACCGACAATAATGTCAGTACCGATTTGCAAGTCAGGATCGAGGGCGCGCAATTGTTCCAGGAGTTTGAGATAATTGGCGGCTGTATAGCCGCGATTCATACGTCTCAAGACAGTGTCAGAGCCAGACTGGACTGGTAGGTGTAGGTAGCGGTCAATTTTGCGATTGTGACCTACCTCCTCAATCAATTCGGGGTAAAAATCCCAAGGATTGCTAGTGAGAAAACGGATTTTGGTCACCTCCGGGAGACTACTGATAGCTCGCAAAAGCTCCACAAAGGGCGGTAAACCAGTGTAAGGTCGGTAACCAGAACGATTGCTCGGTAGGTGATCAGCTTGAAAATCGAGTTTGCGCTGACCAATAGTGACGTCCTCCAGACCCCAAGAATTAACATTTTGCCCCAGGAGGGTGATCTCGTGATAGCCGTCGCTGACAGCCTGAGTGACCTCACGCATAATGTCGTCAAACTCGCGTGAGTGTTCGCGTCCTCGAGCATAGGGTACCACGCAATAAGTACAAAATGAATTACAGCCATAAGATATCTGAATAAATGCCTGGGTTTTGTCTTGACGCTTGGCAGGATAGGCAAAATTGGTCTCCCCTACCCCTTGAATATGAGTGAGGATCGGAAAACGTTTCTGGAGACGATCGCGATAGCGATTCATGCAGCCACTCAAAATCACCTCAGGCCAGTGAGCGCGCGGGCGGTCGTGAAAATAGGCTTGCATCTGGTCAAGGAGCGATAAGGCACGGTCATCTGCGGCTTTGCGCACTGAGCAGGTATTGATAAATATTTTATTGGCTTGGCGCCAATCGTCAGTGGGCCGCAATCCCAATTGCTCAAAGTAACCGGCTTGGCGTTCACTTTCGGCCTTATTAGCCTGACAACCATAAGTTTTGATATAATAGTACATAGCTTGTATTATACCAGAAAAAAGATTAAACATCGCTATTTATTTTTTTTCCGCATAATTACCGCATTATTAACGCAAAAATTACAATAATAAAATTATTATTGCAGATTTACCGCAAATAACTAAAAAATATAGGATATTAACGCATATTTTTCGGTAATATTTCGGTTGGAAAGTCAACATATTGCCAGCTAAGTGACCACTTTTGTGTAGTATAATCGGCAGTATGTTGAAGTTTGAAACCAACAGTTGGTGGCGGCGTGGTCTGATTGTGGGCGCGTTGGCGATAATTTTTTGGTTGCGTCTCTGGCAACTCGATCAAGTGCCGGCTGGGGCGACGGTGGATGAGGTGAATTATGGCTATATCGCCTATAGTTTGGCTCAAACTGGTCGTGATGAACACGCTGTGGCCTATCCACTAGTGTTTGAGGCTTATGGTGACCAAAAATTGCCTGGTCAGGCTTATTTGATCTGGGCTTTGGTGCGGCACTTTGGCCTAAGTTTGCTGATGGTCCGTTTGCCTTCAGCGCTGGCGAGTTGCTTGCTGGTGGTGATGATTTACCATCTGGTGCGTGCCTGGCGTTTTCCGTCCAAGGTTGCCTATGTGACGGCTGGTTTGTGGGCTTTGGCCCCGGCTCCTTTTATGCTCGGGCGCGCTGCCTGGGAAAGTAATTTGGCACTTTTGTGTTTGGTTATCGCCTTGTGGGGACTGGGATCATTGGTCCATCGCCAAAAACGCGAGCCGCGCTGGCAGACGGTGTTTTTGCCTTGGCTGGCTTGGAGTCTAGGTCTGGGCTTGAGTTGGTATTTTTATATTCCCTATCGGCTGGTAAGTGTGGTCATTTGGTTGGTAAGTTTGCTTTTAGTCTGGCGAGGCCATTGTTTTTGGCGTCAAAGCCGAAAATTAATTGTTTCTGGCGTGATAGTGAGTGCGATCAGCGTTTTGCCACTTTTGCTGGCCACCAATTTGGGGACTAATACGGCGAGATTGGGCCAAGTGGGTAGTGATCAGTTGGCGGGAATTATCCTTGAAGTTAATGAAAAACGCACCTTTTGCGAGCATCAGGGTTATTTGCCGCGCTGGTGGTGTGACGCCATCTATAATAAAATCACTCTGGGCAGTCAGCTGCTTGTCAAAAACGCTTTCAATGCCCTTGGCATTGATTATCTGGTCTTTACCGGTGAGGAAGATTTGCCGACTATGAACGTGGCGGGCTTTGGTCAATTGCCGCTGGTGGGCTACGGGCTGGCCCTAGTGGCACTGATACCTCTGGTCCAATCGTTGTGGTTTGGGCAGCGGCGCTCGGGTTTGGCTTGTTTGCTGTTGGCTGTTTTGATCATCGGTGTTGGGCCAGCAGCTTTGGTAGGGCCAGTGCAAAAAGTGCGTGCGTCAGCGATGCTGCCAGCTGTTTTCTTGTTGATAGCCTGGGGTAGTGATTATTTGGCTCGCGTGTCAATCTCTGGTGTTGGTCACAAACGCTGCTTATCGAGAGTGATAGTCACACTCGCGGGTGTTTATACCTTGGCCGTGGCGGCGGGCTTTTGGACGACTTATTTTGCCTACCATTACTACAAAAATGATTGGCAGACGCTAGCTCATGTGCCGCGGATAGATAGTATTTTGGGTGAGGCTAGCGCTGATGAGATTTATTGGCATGTCACCTATCCAGACGCCTTGATGTTTTATGCCTTTGATACGCGGCTGGATCCCGCCTATTATCAGCAAAAAGTCCAGTATTCACCAGTGGAAACGAGTGGCTTTAGTCACGCGATGTCTCTTGATGAGCGTTATTTTGTCACTGATCAATCAGTCAAAAGTCTCGCGTGTGCTCCTGAGGTTAGTACAAGCGGTTTACGCCTGGTAGTGGAGCAGGATGGTGAACTGATTGAGGCAATTGACCAGTATGTCACTGCCAATCCTCACAAACTCACTCCAGAAAAAATGGCCTTGAGTCAGCATTATTTTGTGCCACAAGCCATCAGGTCCATCAACGGTGCCAATTTACTAGCCTATATTGTCGATTTGGATTGGTATGCTTCCATCTGGTGCGAGAAGACTGACGACTAGAAACTCAAAAGCCCTTGTTTGGCACCCACGTAGCGGATCACTGAATCGGCATTGTTGACTGCGGCCATGATCGCCTCTTCCACGGGACGCTCATAAAGGATGGTACTGACAAAACCCGCCGCAAAGGCATCACCAGCGCCGGTGGCTTCCACTGCTTGTCCTTGAGAAATGGCATTATAGTCAGCAAACTTTTGGCCGTCAACATAAATCACTCCACCAACTTCGCCAGCGGTGACGACTACATATTTAAAACTGGTCAGAATACGATTCTGGATGCTAGGAATTAGAGCCCACTCGTCCGAGTTGACAAAGAACATGGAGCCTGAAGTCGCTGGAATAGGTAGCTCACCTGTCACCAATAGCTCAAGTTCACGTCGACCAGGATTCCAGGAAAAATTCATGTCAGAGTTGTCAAACACTTTCCAAATCTCTCCCAAAGCATTAAGATTGCCCCCGACACTACTAAGGTGGATCCAGTCGCGCGAGCGCAAATATTTAAGCGGAATGTCATAATCATCGAGCATGGCTGAGGCCGAGCGGCTCACCATCACAGTCCGCTCGCCGCCTGGTCCACGCAAAATCACACTACAACCAGTTTTCTCGCTTTTTTCTTGGATCAGATAGTGAGTGTCAACGCGTTCGCGAATGAGCTCGTTTTTGACAAAAGTAGCGAAGTGATCACGTCCAAGCTCGGCAACGATGCTCACATCATGACCACGCCGGGCCAAAGCGACAGCGACATTGGTCGCGGCTCCACCAGAGGTGACAAAGTGGTCGGCAATCTCAATTTTGTGGCCATAGGGCTGACACAAAAAACGCCCGTCAACTGTGTCTTGCGGAGAAAAACTTGGTGAATCAAGAAAAATATCGACTAGAGCCGCACCAATGGTTGTGATTTTTTTCATGTTTTCTTCATTTCTAAAAGTACTTGATATTCTTTTTCGAGTCCTTCGATGACGGCAATGAGCTGATTTTTGTTTTCGACAATCCGGTAGACGTTGCGCTCCTTCTCACCAATCAAGAAATTGCGATTGATAACCTCCATGACTTCAAACCAAAAACTGCCATAAAGCACTAGCGGCTTGTGATTGCCATAATAAAGATGAGCTAGTAGCCAGGCAGTGGCCCATTCAGATAAAGTGCCGGTGCCACCGTAAAAACAAACAAAAGCATCGGCTTGAGTCATCAGACCAAACATCCGCTCGATGTAATTTTTGCTTTTGATCTCCAAAGTGAGGTGATTATCGGGTGACTGACCTTCAAATTCAGGTAAATCTTTGCGATTACTCAAGGTGACACCAATAATTTTGCCGTTTGCTGAGGCTGCCCCTTGAGTGGAGGCTTGCATGACCCCCGGTCCCCCACCATTAACAATGATCTTGCCATGGCGAGCGAGCTGCTGCGCACAGGCAAAGGCATCTTGATAAACTGGATGCTCGGGACCAATATCAGCGCTACCAAAAAAAGCAATCCGCTCGAGGCGCCAGTCAGTTTTGAGTTGAGGGACATGGACTCGGGTTTGTTTGAGAAACTCTTCATCGTTGGTATTAACACTGACTTGCGGATTTGACATATCCTTTATTTAACTATATTTGCGCCCAAAAGTCAACCTTGAGTTATTATTGCAAAAAGTGCGACAAAAGTGCGTGTGAGAATGGGGCCAAGATGCGGTATAATGCACAAAATTGTTATGAATTAGAGAGACTTAGTGACAGAAAGTAAGAAAAGACTTGACAAAATTGACATTTGGTGGTATAATTATGGGGTATTATGAAAAAAACATTGATTTTATCACTAATTAGTTGCTGGCTTTTAGCTTGGCATCCGGCAGGAGCCAAGGCTCAGGAGCTTATTCAGGAACTCTTGCCGCCCACACCAGAGGCGACACCTGAAGCTCAAGCGAGCGCGAGTGCTGTTTTGGTGGCTCCCTCGGTGCGCCAGCTGATTCAAGAGCGTCAAGATCAAGACGTGACGCAGACCACCGGTGGTACTAGTGACAAGCTGGCGATGCATCTTTTGGCTCAAGGTGAAAAACCTTTGTCTTGGAATAACTTTTTGCGTTATTTTATTCGTGGAGCCGTCAATCGCGGGCTGCCGAGCACTCTGATTGTCTTGCTGATTCTCTTTCCTCTAGTTTCCAGTGTCATTGCTTTCTCTCGTCATGTGGTGGGTTTGCGGGGCTTTGGTATTTATACGCCGGCGGTGTTGTCGGTCGCTTTGGTGTCCACCGGTATTCCCATGGGGATTTTGATGTTTGTTGCTATTGTTTTTGTCTCGGTGCTTTTGCAAAAACTCTTTAAGAAAGTCAATTTGGCACATTTACCCAAGACTTCATTGATTTTGTGGGGGGTGTGCGTCAGTGTGATTGTCATGTTGATTGCCTTTTCTTATCTTGATTTTAAGAGCTTTTTTGCCTTGAGTATCTTCCCACTTTTGACCCTAATTTCCCTTTCGGAAAATTTCACTAGTACACAGTTAATTTCCTCCACCAAAGAAGCCATCCGTCTGACAGTGGAAACAATGATTTTGGCTGTCATATCAGCATTAATTATTGATAATGGTGCTGTCCAGCGTTTTGTGATCATTAATCCTGAGTTGGTACTGATAGCGACTCTAATTGTTGATGTTTTGATTGGTCGTTACAATGGCTTGCGTTTGCTGGAACTTTTGCGCTTTAAGATGTTAATCAAGAAGGATAAATAAACTTGAAGGAGGTTGACAATGCTCGGACTCAATACGCGCGAGATTTTGGGCATGAATGCTCGAAATCGCCTCTACACTAGTAAAAACTCTAAGTCAGCTCGCAAGATCGCCAATAGCAAGTTTTTGACCAAAGAAATCATGTCACAAAACGGCATCAATGTCGCGCAGGTGATTGCGATTTTATCTGGTCACGATGAAGTTAATACTTATGCTTGGGAGACGCTCACTCATGATTTCGTCATCAAGCCAAGTAATGGTAGCGGTGGCAAAGGGATCGTGGTTTTCAAACAACGTGATCACGATGGTAATTTGATTGACACGATGGGAAGTCGCTGGACGCTGGAGGACATTAAGACTCATTGTCTGGATATTCTTGAGGGCAAATATAGCTCACACCCAGGCGTGGAAACCTCGGTGATTATTGAGGAGCGGGTGGAAATTCATCCTCAGTTGGCCAAGTTTTGTTACAAAGGGACTCCTGACGTGCGGGTGATTGTTTACAACAGTGTGCCGGTGATGGCGATGCTGCGCCTACCCACCAAAGAAAGTGAAGGTCGGGCAAATTTGCATCAAGGAGCAGTGGGCGTGGGGGTGGATTTGGCCACTGGTTTGACAACTACAGCCATTACTGGCGGGGGTCGGCCTATCACTCATGTCCCCGACTCCAAAAAGAAATTGGCGGGTTTTTTGGTTCCTCACTGGGAAGAGATTTTACTGACGGCCATCAAGGCAGCTAATGTCTCGGGAATAAGTTATGCTGGGGTGGATATTTTTGTGGACAAGGTCAAAGGACCGATCGTGGTGGAACTCAATACTAGTCCCGGTTTATCAATCCAGTTGGCCAATCAAAAGGGCTTGCGCCGTCGCCTAGAGAGGATTCGTGACTTGCAGGTCCTTAGTCCCGAGCATGGTCTCAAGATTGCCCGCGCGCTTTTCCGCTCGAGCCTGGCGGAAAAATTCACTCCTCCCACCGAACGGGCCGAAATCGGCATAATCTCCACGGGCGAACTGATTGTTGGTAAGAAGAAACGCCAAGAAATCACCTTTTTTGTCAATACCAAGCGGTCTCGCAGCTCAATTTCGCGTGCCTTGGCGACTGAACTGGGGTGGTTGGATCCAGAAGACCTTTTGTGGGTGCAAAAACTTGACTCGGGTGAGCGTCAGCCAGTCATTGAGGTTAATTTCGTCCTTAAGGGCAAGAAAATCAAGACCGAAATGCTGGTCTCGCGACAGTTGGACAAAAGCAAATACAAAATTCACCTGGGGCGCAAAGACCTGAAAGAATTTGTGATCAAAGGATGATATTTTTGGCTATATATAGGGGTTTTTAAAATCGACTATCTATAGTTTCCCACAGTTGCTGATACTCGCCTTCATAGCCAAGTGCCCAGATAGCAATGCCTCCCAAATGGAGATTTTCAATCAGATCGATTTTGTACTCGAGCGAGCGTTGATTTTCAAAAAAGCCAATATGACAACGTTTTTCTCCGTTGTCACCAGTAGATGTCTCTATCTGGTCACTGTCAGCCGACTCTGGCAGTGGCGATGGTAGACCGGCAACTGTTTGCATTTGCTCATTTTCGGTCTGCTCGCTGCGGATGCCATCATCAGTAAAGACCAGATAAGGCGTTAGCGAACTACTATCCCAGTACTCGACCGCGTCAGAAAGTGGATTGTTGAGCATATTTTGGGCTCCGCGGTAGGTGAGCGTCTGGCCAGTATCGGGGTAAGTTTTGGCTGTCTCCAGGTCGCAAGTCGTCGTCTCCCAGGCGTACCCATAAAAAGGCACGGCCAAAATGATCCGATCACTCTCAACAAAACGCTCGAGACTGATAATATCGTCCCAAATGTTGCCGCCCCAAATATTGTCACTGAGCGTTGGTGAGGAGCTGCCAGGGGTATCAGCACGACGGGTACGATAATCATAACCCATTACAATGACGCGATCGACAATCTGCCCGATTTTACTCCAATCCCACAGATTGTTCTCCATAGAGGCAGCGCCACCATAAACATCAATAGATAGCTTGGTGCGCGGGAATTTTTCCAGCAACATGTTTTTCAAGTCATAAAGGAAAAAGGTCATTTTTTGTTGCTCCCCACGCGTGAGCGTGCCCAAATACTCCAGATCCAAATTCACACCGTCGAGACGGTCTTTTTCCACCACCTGAGCAATATTGTCAAGAAGTCTTTTTTGGCACTTTTCGCAGTTGACCAAATTGTAGATGTCATCTGAGTGTGAGGTGAAAAAAGTGACCTCAAGCTTGATGTTTTGTCGCTCAATTTGATCAAAAATTTGCTGCATCCGGTCACTTTCGTAAATGTGAGCGCCGCCATCATCACTCAAGTTGCCATCCGCGTCAATAGCCAAGCGAAAATAGGAAACATGGGAGACAGTATTGTCAATCTGATAATTATCGACACTCCAGTAGGGTAAAAAACCGTAAACAATGCCGAGATTGGCACTGGCAGTGCCAGTTTTGCTGGCTTGATAAGTGTAATCGCCCAAGACTTGATGGCGCAAAAAATCACGGTTGAGTGGATAAACTATTTGCTCTTTTTGCCACCAGGAGATGCCAACAAGGATGAGCACCCAGCCGATTAAAATACAGCTTGACCAAAAAAGCGGTCGAATTTTCATAAAACTATTTTACCGGAAAACTGACAAAAGCGCAACCGGCGCATACTTAGTCTCCATATTGGGCGGCGGCCACTTCTTCCCCGATATACTCAGTTTTACCATATATGACGTGACCTTTTTCGTCCGTTGGCCGCGGACAGTCAAGACAATAATAATTAGTGAGCGGATCGGTGGCAATCTGGAAATCTCCCGCTTGAAGCTCGCCACAGTCTTCATTGCCAGTTTGTGGTAGACCGGTATTGGAGCAATAAAACACCGCTTCACGCCTGACACCAGAGCGAGTGGGGGCACTGTTAGCCCAGAATTTGTCCTTTTTTTGCTCACCACAATTATCATTGAGAGCATTGCCGGCCTCATCGAAAGAAAAATCCTGGTCGCGCCTAGGCATTCCGGTCCAACAGACATAATCTTCTTCAATATCGCCCACTTGTGGCCAATTAATCTCCTGCTGATCTTGCAGTAACCAAGTCATGATATCGTGCCAGATAGGAGCGGCGCCAGTCACGCCCGATACCAAACGATTGTTCATCGGGGTGGAGTCGGTATTACCCACCCAAACGATAGTCAGCAGCTCTGGAGTAAAGCCCACAGTCCAGTTATCACGTACATCATTGGTAGTGCCTGTTTTGACGGCGACATCGCGATTTTTTATGACTAGCTCTGAGTTAGAGCCAAAACCAAGCCAACGAGCGCGGTCATCACGCATGATGTCAGTCACCAAATATGCGGCTTCATTGCCGATCACTCGTTCCACGGTCTCGCCGTCTTTGAGGTCCTCAAAGGCATTGTCAGGGTGTTCTTGTAAGTAAGTGACAACTTTACGGCGTTCGTCCAAGTCGGCTTGATAAAGAATATTGCCTTGATAGTCTTCGACTTTAAGTATGGCTAGTTGAGGCATTTTGACTCCCATATTGGCCAAAGCTCCAAAAGCGACGGCCATATCGGTCATTTTTACCTCTCCCCCGCCCAAAGAGAGTGACCAACCGTAATTTTTGGCATTGGTCCAGGTGGTAATACCCATTTTTTGGGCTTGATAGATAAAGCTCTCCAAACCAATAATCCGCAAAGCCTTGACGGCGGGAATATTGAGTGAACTGCCCAAAGCTTGACGCACCGTGGTCGGCCCATGAAAACCACCAGAGTAGTTTTTGGGGCAGTAATCCTTCTGACCAATATTCTGAAAACATGTGGGTATATCAAGCAAAATTGAGCTGGGATTGAGAGCTTTTTGCTCGAAGGCAGTAGCGTAAACCAAGGGTTTGATAGAAGAACCAGGCTGTCTGGTAGCAGTAGTGACATTGTATTGGCCATCTTGTTCGGTGTCGTAATAATCTTTGGAGCCAACCATCGCTAAAATTTCGCCAGTATTGGGGTGAGTGATGAGCATGGCGCCATTGCCGACATTGAGTTTGGTCAGTGTCTCCAACTCGGCCGCCAGAGTCGCCTCAGCGGCTTCTTGGATTGCTAGATCAAGGGTGGTAGTGACACGCAAGCCCCCGCGCATGACTTTTTCTTCACCAAATTTTTCCACTAAAAGATCACGGATATAAAAGACAAAGTGTGGTGCTTTGATGTCAATTTTTTTGCTGGTGTATACCAACTCTTGCGCTAGTGCTTCCTCCTCTTGTTCGGGCGTGATAAATTCCATCTCGACCATATTGTCCAAGACTTGCTTTTGACGTGTTTTGGCGGCGCTGGCATCAGACTGAAATGGCGAATAACGACTGGGTGCTTGCGGTAAACCAGCCAAAAGACTCGCCTCGGCCAGTGTTAGCTCGCTCGCTTCTTTGCCAAAATAAGTTTGAGCGGCCGAACCAATACCCACGGCGGTGCCACCGTAAGAAATATAATTAAGATACATTTCCAAAATCTGTTCTTTGGAGTAACGCATCTCAGTGATAATAGCCAAAGCAATTTCTTTAATTTTGCGATCATATGATTTTTCTGTGGACAAAAAAGCTTTTTTCATTAGCTGCTGGGTAATGGTAGAGCCACCTTGAGCCACGTGACCGCGCAAGCGATTGACGATAAAAGCCCGCATGATACCAGTGAGGTCAAAACCATGGTGCTGATAAAATTTTTTGTCTTCAATAGCAATACTAGCTTGATAAACATAAGCAGGCAATTCATCAAGGCGCACGGGTACGCGACGTTCGTCATCATATAAATCATAAAGCGGTGTCCCATCACGAGCGAAGAGCTGACTGGCGACACTAAAGCGAGCATTGCCATTGACTAGCTCATCGGGTGAAGGCAAATCTTTCAAAAGAGGATAGACTTTGATTGTCACGATCACCACCACCGCGACCATGCCCACAAGCCCCGAAACAAATAGCCACTTAAGAATTTGCCAAAAAAGATTTTTTTTACGTTTGGCTTTTGGCGGTTGTAAAAGTCGACGATGCAGTCGCGAGTTGGTCGTGGGCGCTATTAACTCATGATGACGATTCTCTAGCGCTTGTTCCACTTGTTTACTCATGCTCACATTATACCACATCATGATCAACCTGCCTAGATATTTAATGATCCCAATGACACCCTGTTGGCATTCGTTAAATTATCCTTATTATACTTTAATGTAGCATTTTTGTCAACATTTTGTACAAATTTTGTCTATATACAAAAATTACATTGGTGTATCAATTATAAATTAACAGTTTTTAAAAGTTAATTTTTACTGCGACTAATAAAAAATGTTTTGTGATTAAAAAATGATTTAACGGACTGCGGAGCTCCGCGCACAGCTCCGCAATGGCGTGCCGAGCTCCGCACACAGCTGTGCAATCAATTATGAGTCATGTCTTTAGTCTTTAAAAAAACAACACTCCCAAACTTGGGAGCGTTGCCAAGCAATCACAAAATTTTATTTACGCCACGGCTTTGATCACTGCTTGAAAAGCGGTGGGATCATTGGTCGCGAGATCGGCCAAGATCTTGCGGTCAAGAGCAATTTGAGCTTTTTTGAGTTTGCCCATAAAGGTGGAGTAATTAAATGGACTGCCAGCTTGTTGCAATCCAGCGCCAATGCGCATGATCCAGAGTTTACGCAAATCACGTTTACGCAATTTGCGACCCGCAAAAGCGTATTGGCCAGCATGCATACGAGCTTCATTGGCTCTTTTGAAAAGTCGATGATTGGCTCCACGAAAACCTTTATTGGCTTTGATGATTTTCTTGTGTGCCCGATGACGGACATAACCTGTTTTGACTCGCATAAGTTAGATTCCCAACATTCTTTTAATTCTAATGGCATTGCGTCCGGTCACTTGGGTCAAGCGACGATAATTACGCTTAGCCTTTTTGCTTTTATTGGCTCGCAGATGACGCATGTTTTGGGTGCGACGTAAGATTTTGCCGGTGGCCGTGATTTTAAAGCGTTTGGCGGCCCCTTTGCGAGTTTTTTGTTTATATTTTTTTGCCATAACTTGTCTCCTCAAGCCCTTGAGGGCGAGTTGCTAATTGATACTTATCTGCTCGTGGGCGGGCGTATTGGCAGGCACCGCCACACTGGCGAGTCGATCACGATTTTCCTTACTATTGTAGTCATTATGAAGACTTTTAGCTTTGCGATTGGGCATCAGTTGCATTTGAATGCGTTTGCCAATTAATTTGCGCTCAGTCTCCACTTGGGCAATTTCACTGGTACTAGCCACGATCCGATCCAGGATTTCGTGAGCAAGATTTTGCTTGGTAATGGCCCGACCTCGCAGCTCCATACTGAGTTTGACCTTGTGATTTTTTTTGATAAATCCTTCAATTTTGCGTATTTTGGTCTGGAGGTCATTTTCGTCAACAAATGGACGCAAACGGATCTCTTTAACATCCTGCACCCGAGCTTTTTTGCGCTCTTGCGACTTTTTTTGCGACAACTGATACTTGTATTTGGACAGTTGAATGATTTTGGCCACCGGTGGATCGGCTTTATCAGTGATCAAAATCAGGTCTTTTTTTTGACTGCGGGCGCGATTGTAGGCATCTTGTTTGCTCATTATCCCCAATGACTGTCCCTGCTCGTCCATGACCCGCAGCTCAGGGTAGTGGATTTGCAAATTGGCAGTGACGTTAAAACGCTCACGTTGGCGATAATGTCGGCCGGAACTGGATCTTCTGATCACTCAAAATCTTTCTGGTTGCTTTATACTTGCCCGTATCTGTATCAAGACACAAGGCTTGACCTGCGATTATACCACAAAACTCAGCAAAATCTACCCCCAATTTTGCATCAAAGTGTGATATAATAAGCAGGTTCTCTTAAAAACATTGGACTCTTGGCTCAGTTGGTTAGAGCGTTCCCTTGACATGGGAAAGGTCAGAGGTTCGAATCCCCTAGAGTCCACCCTTGGCCGCTTGGCTCAGTTGGTTAGAGCGTCCGGTTTACATCCGGTAGGTCGGGGGTTCGAGTCCCTCAGCGGCCACATTTTCCTCTGGTTACTTCCCCTTTTTAAATTTTGTGTTGTCGGCGCTGCCTTGACGTTTTAGGTGATGGGCATGATTGCTTAATATATAGTTATTAAATAGTAGAATAGTAGTTTGGTGGTAGTTGTCAGCGTTTTTTTTGGCTACCAAAAAGGCAGATATAGAGGTCTAATGAGTGCTGTCTTGGGTGCATGAAAAACCAATGTTAAAAATTGGTCAAACTTCGTGTCCAAAATGGTTAAAAGTATGATATAATAAGGCAACTTTAGAAATTAAGGTGGTGCTTTAACAAGTGTCGATGAATGCAAGCCCAGGCGATGAAAGATAAATTGCCTCTTGCGTTTTGGAGAAACTGTGGTATAATCACAACTCTTAATTCTGAAATTAGCAAGTGATCGTAAGATCTACAATCGGAAAAAGGAATTATGGCGATACGTGGCGAAAAAAAAGACGCTTATAAAATTCGAGTCAGACTCAAGTCTTATGATCATCGAGTGATTGATGAGGCTTCAGACAAGGTCTTGGACACAGCATTATCCACCGGTGCTCGAGTAATTGGTCCAGTGCCGTTACCAACAGAAAAGAAGTGGTTTACGGTTTTGGCGTCACCACACACGGACAAGGATGCGCAAGAACATTATGTCATTCGCACTCACAAACGCGTTATCGACATTGTTGATCCGACCAGTAAGACTATCGATAACTTGATTCACTTGGAGTTGCCCGCGGGTGTGGATATTCAGGTGAAAATGTAGAAAGAAACAAACCGAAGAAACGTTTGGGCTGAAAGAAGTATGATAGACACAATATACGCAACAAAGAAAGGCATGTCGCAGGCTTGGGATAGCAGTGGTAAGCGCTTGCCAATAACGAAATTTAAGGTGGGTGCGAATATTGTGGTTGGAGAAACCAAAGCCAATGTCCGGGTCAATAAGAAAGATGTCCACGGCTGGCAACAAGTGCGAGTGCTGGAGATAGGTTATGGTGATAAAAAACTAAAAAATATGGCCAAACCGCTTAAGGCTCGCCTGGAAAAATTGTCACTCAAAAGCGGCGTTCAGATGATTAATGGTGTCAGGGAAACCGAAGGTGAAGCTCTATCTTTAGGCGCAACGGTGCCAGTTGAGCAAGTGCTTCATGTCGGTGACATTGTGGCTGTTCAGGGCACAACTAAAGGTCGTGGTTTTGCTGGCGGTATGAAACGTCATGGTTTTCATGGTGGCCCCAAGACTCACGGTCAATCAGATCGTTGGCGGGCAGTTGGTTCGGTGGGTAATCGGACAACTCCTGGACGTGTTTGGTTGGGTAAACGTTTGCCGGGCCATTTGGGTGTGACTACAAAAACCATTAAAGGGCTAACAGTGGCCTATTTTGATGCTGCTAGTGGTGAATTATGGTTGACAGGGCCAGTGCCAGGTAGTTTTGGTGGCGTGGTGGCCATCACTCCCACGGGGGAGGTGAAAAAAAATTTCGCTTTGGATAAGAAGGCTTCTGGCCTATCTTCTCCAGAACCAATAACCGAGGGTGAAAAAGAAAGCCAAAAAGCTGAGACTGTCTCCCCTACTCCCGCAGATGTAGCAACTGAGCAAGCACAAAAGGAAACTAAATAATGCAAGCAGTGACACAAGATACTAGTTCTATTTTTGCCGGAGAGGTGAATCAAAGTTTACTCTCGCAAGCGCTCAATATCTATTTGGGCAATCTGCGGCAGGCGACGGCTCGCACCAAAACTCGCAGCGAGATTAATCGTTCCAAAAAGAAGTGGTTTAAACAAAAAGGTACTGGTAATGCTCGTCATGGTGCGCGCACACCAAATATCTTTGTTGGTGGCGGAGTCTCTCATGGACCCACTGGAAGTCAGAGCTACAAACGCCGCTTGAGTCAAGAGATGAAACATCGTGCTTTACAGAGTGCTTTGTTGGCTCAATTAAGCAATATTTATCTTGATGATCAGGTGGCACGAGTAGGGGTGAAAACCAAGGAGGCTGTAGCAGCTTTGGGTGAACGTCTGCATGGTGATGATCGTGTCTTGGTTGTTGTTGATAAGGAAACTCCTGAGTTAATACGTTCTTATAATAATTTGGCAACCGTTTATCTGACGACAGCTGAGCGAGTGAATGTTTTGCAGGTAGCCAATGCTGATAGCATTGTGATGACTAGTGCTGCCGTGGCTCAACTGGAAAAAAGATTGATGAATAAGGAAAAATAAGTATGAATACTTTTGTGATCAAACGACCAATCGTGACTGAGAAGACTCTCAAGTTGATCGAAACGCAGAATACTTATGTTTTCGAGGTGAGTAAGTTGGCCGAAAAAAATCAAATTAAAAAAATGGTCAAAGACCTTTTTAATGTTGACGCCATCAGCGTTAATACAGTCATGGGTCATCGCAGTGCGAAGCGTACTGGTCGCAAACGCTTGGCCGTCACTACAGAGCGCACCAAAAAGGCGCTGGTGAAGTTGCGCGAAGGCCAATCAATTGAACTATTTGATCTGGAAACAGCGCCAGAAAAAGAAGAACAAAGCAAGCAATAAGAGAAAACTGACATGTTAAAACAATCTAAACCTACTAGCAATGCCCGTCGACACCGTGTGGATGTGGCTGTTGATCAACTCCATAAAGGTGGTCCGGAGAGATCTTTACTCCGTAGCGGTCATCTTAAGCGTGGTGGTCGTGGTTTTAAGGGCCACGTCACTGTCCGTCATCGTGGCGGTGGGGTGAAACGTCGTTATCGAATTGTCAGTTTTGATCATGTCAAGAATGATGTGAGTGGTATTGTCAAACGTTTGGAATATGATCCCAATCGCTCAGCTTTTATTGCTTTGATCAATTATGCTGATGGTGAGAAGCGCTACGTGATTGCTCCAGAGGGCATGAAAGTTGGTGATCAGATTGTGGCTGGCAAGCGCGCTGATGCAAAAGTGGGCAATACCATGACCTTGCGTCATATCCCCTTGGGTGTGCCAATCCATAATCTTGAGCTGCAGCCTGGTTATGGTGCCAAATTGGTTCGTGGCGCTGGTGCAGCTGCTCTGATTCAATCTAAAGATGATCAGTATGCCACGATCTTGTTACCCTCTAAAGAGATTAGATTGTTCAAACTTGATTGTTTAGCGACGATTGGTCAGGTGGGTAATACTGATCACAAAAATGAAAAATTGGGTAAGGCGGGTCGCAAGCGAATGATGGGCATTCGTCCCACTGTTCGTGGTACGGCTCAGCACCCTGGTTCACATCCACATGGTGGTGGTGAAGGTCGTAGTGGCATTGGTTTGTCGCACCCGAAGACTCCATGGGGTAAGCCCGCCTTGGGTCACAAGACTCGCAAACAGTCAAAGAAAAATAAGATGATTGTCAAAGATAGAAGGATGAAGTAATGAGTAGAAGCGCAAAAAAAGGTCCCTACGTGGACGAGAAACTATTAGCTAAAGTGATGGCACAAAAAGCGAGTGGATCGAAGAGTTCGATTAAGACTTGGGCTCGTGCTTGTGTGGTGGCTCCAGAATTTATTGGTCACACTTTCAGTGTCCATCAGGGTAAGAAGTTTGTGGAAGTGTATGTCACGGAGACAATGGTCGGTCACAAACTGGGTGAATTTGCTCCCACCAGGACTTTCAAAGGTCATGGTCGGATTGTGAAACGTGTCTTGACTAAGACTTGATGCTGGAGGTGGAAAATGACAACTATTATAGCAGAACAAAAAAATGTCCGTCAATCTTCACGCAAGGTACGTTTGGTAGCCAATCAAGTGAAAAAGCTTGATTTGGAGTCGGCAGTGAGACAATTGACGGTGATGGAAAAACGTAGTAGCATGGTGATTCTCAAAACTGTCAAACAGGCTTTGGCTAATGCGGTGAAAAATTCTGGTTTGGCGATTGAGGATCTGGAGTTGACTGATATTGTCGTGGCAGATGGACCGATTTTGCGTCGCATGCGAGCTGTTTCTCGCGGTCGTGGTCATGGTATTGACAAAAGGACGTGTCATGTCCGTGTGGTATTGAAAACAAAAGAGGCTGCAGTAGTGCCGGCAACGGCCGTGGCTGAGGCTAAAGGAAAGAATTAAGACTATGGG
This sequence comes from bacterium, assembly GCA_017431625.1. GTDB lineage: Bacteria > Patescibacteriota > Microgenomatia > UBA1400 > PJMF01 > RGIG2560. The sequence goes on from JAFRKQ010000015.1 coordinate 18,497, forward strand.
ACAAAAAGTAAATCCGATTGGCTATCGAGTGGGAGTGACTCAGTCTGCTGCGTCCAAGTGGTATGCTGGTAAGGGTGAGTATGGCGCGTTGTTGTTACAAGACAAACAATTGCGTGATTTGCTCAATAAAGAGTTGGAAAGTGCAGGCTTGGTGAAAGCTGAGATCGAGCGATCAGTGAATTTGATCAAAATCACTATTAATGTTTCCAGACCAGGTGTGGTGATTGGCCGCGGTGGCACCAGTTTAGAGCAACTCAAGAAGAAAATTGAAGTTCAGGTCAATAAGAATGCCAAAAAAGGCGAGAAAATTCGCATTGATTTGAAAGTGGAAGAGGTTAAAAAGGCTGATGCATCGGCAAAATTGGTGGCAGAGAAGATTGCTGGTCAGTTGATTAAGCGTTTCCCCCATCGCCGGGCTATCAGTCAGGCGATTGAAAAAGCGATGGCAGCCGGTGCACGTGGTATCAAAATTCAGCTCTCAGGGAGAATTGGTGGAGCAGAGATTTCTCGCAGTGAAAAGTACTTCCAGGGTAGTATTCCCACTCAAACATTGCGAGCAAATATTGATTACTATGAAATGCCTATTCACACCAAGTCAGGTTATGTTGGCATAAAAGTATGGATACATAAAGGAACTTTGAACGCATAAGTTTAGAGTAAAAAGCTATGTTAGAACCGAAAAAACGCAAATATCGAAAATGCTTTCGCGGCAAGAATCGTGGCAAGGCACAGCGTGGGACTCAAGTAGCCTTTGGCGACTATGGTCTCAAGGCTTTAGAACATGGCTTGTTGACTGATCGCGAGATTGAAGCCGCGCGTAAAAAAATTACTTTTGCCACCAAAAAAGTTGGTAAGTATTGGTTTCGGGTCTTTCCCCACAAACCGGTGACCAAAAAGCCTGTCGGAGTCAAGATGGGTAGCGGCAAGGGTGATATTGATCACTATGTGGCGGTAGTTAAGCCAGGCATGATTCTTTTTGAGATTGGTGGAGTGGATATTGCTACTGCCAAGAGTGCTTTTAGTAAAGCTGGACATAAGTTATCCGTCAAAACGGCGTTAGTGAGCAAGGATTAACATGAAAAAAACACAAATGCGCCAATGGCGTGAAAAAGATAATCAACAGGTAGAGGCAGAATTGAAGACTTTGTCGGCTAAGTTGACGAGTGCCTATCTGACCAAGAGTGCCGGTAAATTGCAGAATGTAGCTATGATTAAAAACATCCGGCGCGATATCGCTTGGCTCAAAACAATCATGGGCGAGCGCGCTGAACAACCAGTAGTAAGTGAAAGTTAAACATGAAAAGTCTTACGGGAAAAGTGGTTTCACTTAAGAATCAGCAGACAGCGGTGGTGGAAGTGGAAAATCATTTCCAACATCCGCTTTATAAAAAGTATTTGACACGTACCAAAAAGTACGCCTGTCAGCTTGATGAGGGGGTGTCTTTAACTCTTGGTCAGGAAGTAGAAATTGTCTCTTGTCGACCAATTAGCAAAACCAAGCACTTCCGTGTTCAAATGCAGACAGCTAATGGCAGAAGGGAAAAATAATTATGATACAGTTGCGATCAGTGCTTGATGTCGCTGATAATAGCGGCGCAAAACAAATTCGGGTCATCCAAGTTCATGGAGGTTCCAAACGTCGTTACGGTTATGTTGGTGACGTGGTGGCCGCTTCGGTCATTAAGGCTGATCCCAATGGTACCGTTAAAAAAGGTGAAAAGGTGAAAGCAGTGATAGTTCGGACTAAAAAGGAATTTCGCCGTAGCGGTGGTGAGTATGTCCGTTTTGGTGATAATGCAGCTGTTATTATTACTGCTCGAGAAAATCTCGATCCCATTGGTACTCGTGTTTTTGGGCCAGTGGCGCGTGAAGTTAAAAATGCTGGCTTTACCAAGATTGCTAATTTAGCGCCAGAAGTTTTGTAAGTGGAGGTGAGCAATGAAATTCAGAGTTAATGACCAAGTAATCATCACCAGCGGTAAAGACAAAGGACGCAAATCAAAAATTATTCAAGTTTTGCCCGCTAAAGATCAGGTGGTAGTGGAAGGAGTGAATATGTACACTCGCCATATCCGCAAGATGATGGGGCGTCCTGGTGAAAAAATCAGACGGGAGCGTCCCCTCTCGACGGCCAAGATTGCGATTATTAATGACAAAGGTCAAGCGGATCGTATTGGCTTTGTAGTTGACAATGGGACGAAAAAACGTATCTATAAGAAGACGAAAACAGTGATGACAGAGAGTTAATATGAATCGATTAAAACAACGCTACAATGATGAAGTCATTCCGCAACTCCAAAAGGAGTTGGGTGTGTCAAGTAAGTTTGAGGTGCCGGCTTTGAAGAAGGTGGTGCTTAATATGGGAGTGTCAGATCCAGCCGATCCTAGAGAACGACGTCGGGCTTTGGAAAACATCAGCAGTCAAATCGCTTTGATTACAGGCCAAAAACCACAAGTAACGGTGGCTAAGAAAGCGATTTCCAATTTTAAGTTGCGTGCCGGTGATCCCATGGGTGTGATGGTGACCTTGCGTGGCGAGCGTATGTGGCAATTTGTTGATAAGCTCATCGCTATTGTTTTACCTCGGGTCAAAGATTTCCGTGGCGTGAGTCGCACCGCTTTCGATGGTCATGGCAACTATTCGTTGGGGATTGAAGAGCAGATTATTTTCCCTGAGATTGAATATGATAAAATTGAACGCATCCGGGGTTTACAATTAAATTTTGTCACCAACAGCAATGATAAAGATGCTTATCGTATGTTGGAATTATTAGGTATGCCTTTTGCGAAGGAATAACGAGACGAAGGAATCACTATGGCTAAAGTTTCTAAAATCGAAAAAAACAAGAAACTCGCGCGCAAGCAAGCGCATTATCGGAGTTTGGGGGTGAAAAAACCCAACAAGGTGGCCAATCGTGTCGTTAATCGTTGCAGTTTAACTGGCCGACCCCATGGTTATATGCGCTATTTCGGTTTGTCACGTTTGACTTTCCGTGAATTGGCCAATCGAGGTGAGCTTCCAGGTGTAGTGAAAGCTAGTAAGTAAGGATTTTGATTATGACAGATACCATTGCAGACATGCTGATTAGAATAAAGAATGCTTACTTGGCTAATAAGGATCAGGTGCAATTGCCGGCATCGAAAAAGCTGGAAGCGGTTGCGAATGTTTTGCGCGAAGCAGGCTATTTGTCAGAGGTGAAAGTAGTCACCAATGATAAAAATCAGCGCAATCTTGAGCTAAGTCTTCTCTACTCTGGGGTGACGCCGGCGCTCACTGACGTGAAGCGGGTGTCCAAGCCTGGTTGCCGTGTATATGTGACTGTTGGGGAGATTCCGGCGGTACTACATGGCTACGGCCTAGCAATTTTGTCTACCAGTGAAGGGATTCTATCGGGAGCTGCGGCCAAACAAAAGGGTGTCGGTGGCGAGCTTTTAGCTGAAGTATGGTAAGACTGTAAGGACAGAAAGACAGTGTATGGCAAAAATAACAAATAAACCAATAATGATACCGTCCGGAGTTACGGCGAGCGTAGAAAATGGTGAGGTGACGATCAAAGGTGCCAAGGGGCAACTGAAGGTCCAGCTTTTGCCAAACATTGACGTGGAGATTGACGGTGATAAGTTGATTGTCCATCAAGGCAGTCAAGAAAAACAAACTAAAGCTTTTGTTGGCCTCATTAAAGCCTTGGTCCGTAATGCCATTGCCGGAGTAACCACTGGTTTTAGCAAAACGCTTAAGCTGGTCGGTACTGGTTACCGGGTACAGGCTCAGGGCAAAGGGATAAGTCTGGCGGTGGGTTTTTCTCACACAGTGGAGTTTATGCCTCCTGAGGGTGTTGAGCTCAAAGTGGAGGGTCAAGATACTATCATCGTCAGTGGCTTTGACAAACAACAAGTAGGACAGGTAGCAGCTAATATCCGCAAAGTACGACCACCAGAACCTTATAAAGGTAAAGGTATTCGCTACGTTGATGAGGTCGTCCGTCGTAAGCAGGGTAAGACAGCCGCGAAGTAAGGATCAAGATGACAACAGTTGCACATAATTTATCCAATAGACAACGTCGACTCAAAAGAATGCATCGTCGCGTCAAAGCGATAGCGAGTCGGCCAAAACTCGTGATCACGCGCACCAATCGCTATATAGATCTGCAAGTGATCGGTGAAAATGGCTATGTCCAAGCGAGTGAAAGTGACATCGCTTTGGTCAAAGCTGGTCAGCTGGATCGTTCACTCACTAAAACCGAGCGGGCGGCGGCTACGGGTAAAGCATTGGCGGCCAAACTTCAGGAGAAAAATATCAAGTGCTTGGCAGTAGATCGCGGTGCGTACAAATTTCATGGTCGAATAAAGGCCGCAGTAGAAGCAATCAGAGAAAATGGAATTGAGGCGTAAAATGGCATTGACTAATAATAATACGAATAACAGTCGTTCTCAAGAGGCGAGTGTTGCTGAAGAAAAAAAGTACGAAGAAAAGGTCGTCCAGGTATCGCGTGTGTCCAAAAAGACCAAGGGCGGTAATCAATTTGGTTTCTCGATCCTAGTTGTGGTCGGCGATAAGAAGGGACGAGTGGGTGTCGGTTTGGGCAAAGGCAAAGATGTCTTGTCCTCGATCAAAAAAGCCGTCAAGAAAGCACGTAAAAATATGATCAGTGTGCCAATGGATGGTACTACTATCCCCTTTCCTGTGCGGGTTAAAAAAGGCGCGGCCAAGGTTTTGCTCAAACCCGCTCCCAAGGGTTCGGGCGTTATTGCTGGTGGTGCTGTCCGTAGTGTAGTGGAAGCGGCTGGCATTCGTGATCTTTCGGCGAAAATTTTGGGCACCAATAATCAAGCCAGTAATGTTTATGCCACCTTTACGGCGCTCAAACAAATGGAAAAAATGGTAGAACTTAAGGGTATTAAACTGAAGTCCATTGTGGAAATCGAAGCTGAAGAAGCGAAGAAATTTGAGGAAGAAGCAGCCAAGGCAAAAGCAGCCGAAAAAGGCAAGCAAGAAGCTTCAAAAAAGAATCTTAAGAACGGTCGCAGTGGTGATAAAGCCAAAAAGCCTGTCAAAGATAGTAAAGATAAAAAGGGTGCTAAGTCAGCTGCTGTCAAAAAAGCTGCTAAGCCAGCGGCTAAATCAGCTCCCAGCAAGGGTGAGCAAGCGACACCCGCAGCCGAGTCGACCAAGTAGTCGGCGTCAATTAGAAAGGCCCAATGTCAATTTTAAATCAGAATATCGATATCAGTAATAAGTCTAAAAAACGGCTTGGCCGTGGTTATGGTAGCGGCAAAGGCAAGACCGTTGGTCGCGGTACCAAAGGCTCGGGGGCGCGCAAAAGTCCTCACATGGCACCTATTTTTGAAGGCGGTCAGTTGCCACTCACCAAACGTTTGCCGATGATCCGTGGTAAATCGCGTTTTCAATCATTTGCCAAAGTCGGTGAGGTCAATGTCGGTGATTTAGCCAAGCTAGACGCTGAGCTTATTAGTCTAGAAACACTCAAGCTTGCCGGTTTGGTGGATAAGCGGGTAAAAGCCGCAAAAGTGATTAACACTGGTAGCTTGGATAAAGCCGTTAAACTCCAAGGATTGCGCGTTTCGGCTGGAGCCAAAAAAGCCATTGAAGCTGCTGGCGGTAGCGTGGTTTAAGACCTGATTGTGTGGATATTAAAACTCCCAACTTGATGGTTGGGAGTTTTTGGTGGTTGGCCAAAATGATAATTGCTGTTATAATATGAATATGGAAATAACTATTTTGGTTTTGTTGATTTTGGTGATAGTTTTGCTGCTGCTCAATTTGCTTTTGACCTATGCTCTCAAGATGCGACAACCGGACTTGGAAAAAACGCTTTCGCGCCAGCGCCGGGAGTTGACCCTCACACTTGAGTCTTTCGGTCAAGGCCAGGAACGTCAACTTCAGCATCTAACAGCGATGACCGAAAAACGTCTTGAGTCCATGCGTCAAACTGTGGATGAAAAACTACAAACTTCTCTGGAACGCCGACTCAATGATTCTTTTCGCCAGGTATCTGAGCGGCTGGAAATGGTTTATAAAGGTTTGGGTGAAATGCAGACGCTGGCGGCCGGTGTCGGTGATCTCAAGAAAGTACTTACCAATGTCAAGGTCCGGGGTACGTGGGGTGAAGTCCAACTGGGCAATTTGTTGTCGCAGTTTTTGGCGCAAAGCGACTATACCGAAAACGTGGCTACCGTCCCTGGTAGTAGCAATCGGGTGGAATTTGCGATCAAACTTCCGAGCAAAAATAATGATCAAGACAATGTTTTATTACCTATTGATGCGAAATTTCCCTTAGAAGATTTTGAGCGTTTGCAATTGGCACAAGAGCAAGCTGACAAAAGTTTGATTGACATTGAGTCCAAGGCTTTGTATACGCGTTTGAAAAAATGCGCCAAAGATATTCACGATAAGTACTTGTCGCCACCGAAGACCACAGATTTTGCGATTATGTATTTGCCGCTTGAAGGTCTGTATGCCCAAGTGAGTCAAAATGTCGCTTTGTGTCGTCAACTCCAACAAGATTATCGGGTGACTGTCATGGGACCCAATACCATTGCTGCTTTTTTGAATAGCCTTCAGTTGGGTTTTCGCACATTAACGATTGAAAAGCGCTCAGCCCAAGTGTGGCAGCTTTTGGGCGAGATCCAAACTGAGTTTGCTAAATTTGGACTCATTTTGCAAAAAACGCAAAAGAAATTGCAAGAAGCCAGCAACATCATCAGCGAGGCTCAAAGCAAATCAACCACAATTAATCGCAAACTTCAAAGTGTGGAAAATCGTGATTTACTCCAAGAGCCTGTGTAACAAAAATGCCATTTTTGTCACAAAAAACCAGATATGCGCGTTTAACACGCGTTTAACAAAAATGCGAAATTGTACATATTTTGTCTACATGTAAAAAATGCCGAGCTCCGCGCGGAGCTCGGCAGTCCGCAGTTATTCGGTAAACTCAAATTGATGAAAAACTTTTAGCAGCGAACCCGAAACAAATATTTAAGCTGGCTCAAACAGCTCGCCCAGCAAATATTTAGCCGGGCGCTCAAACAGCGGCTCGCATGACATGGACGTCACGGCTCGCCAAACTCGCGCCAACGGCAAAAATATTTGCTATGGGCTCGCTGTTTGTAGAGTCTTAATGGCGACATTAGCATTTCATTAAAAATGAGACACTGTCTATTGATTTTTCAGCTATTCGGTTGATGCTCAGTTTTGAAAATAAGTAAGTGAGCTTTTGGTGGTGAACAAAAACGAAAATACGGCAACTCGTTGCCGATGCCCGGCGAGACGAGCATCCGCGCTTGTGGGGTTTGGACTAGGCCGACTTGGTAGTCGTAGGCCGCAATGCGATGAGGCACAAAAGGCTGGTAACGAAAAAAAGTAATTTGCGAGCCGTGTGTGTGGCCGGCGAGAACAAAATTGACACCGTCTTGGGGAGTCAATCTGTCAATAAAATTTGGTTGGTGTGATAATAGAATTGTAAAAGTTTTTTTGTCAGTGTGCTCATGTGCGAGCGCGAAATCAGGATGGCCAAACCACATGTCCCCCACTCCATCAAGACGGATCTGGGCTGAACCACGCTCAAGGGTGACGCCTTGATTGTGAAGCAGCCTTATACCGGCTCTTTGAAGTTGCTGGCGATTAAAGTCAATGCTAAAATCATAATCATGATTGCCCAAAACGGCATAACAACCCAAACTGGGCGGACGGATTTTTTGCAAGATCCCCAAAAGTTCAATGTAGTCGCTCACGAGTTTTTGATGGGAGCGATATTTGGTCAAATAATCACCGCCAAAAAGTACCAAGTCAGGTTGGAGGCGATTGATTTTGCTGACCATGCGGCGGAGTCTGCTGACGTTGGAAAAGGGACCATGATGAATATCACTGACAAAAACCACTCGCAAATTGTGAAACTCAGCTGGTAATTGCTGGTCACGGATGATAGTCCGCTCAAAACCAAGCGACAGCGTTTCGGTGGCGATATAAGATGCGAGTAAACCGGTAAAAGCCAAGCCAGGTGTCATGAGTGGGTTTCGATTAATTTGACAATTTCGTGAGCACCTAAACGCTCATTACCAAGCGCCACTAAGAATTGGAGTAAAGGATAGGACTGAAGGTCTACTTGGTGATCACTCAAAACGCGCAGAGTATTGGCGCTTTCGGCAGTTTTACCTTGGGCTTGCAGTTGCTCGAGAGCTTGACTAAAGCGGTGGCCTTCGCCCAAAAGTACCCCGAGTTGATGATTGCGCGTGGCCGGATCAGTGGCACTCATGACCATGTCATTGCCCCAACACTGACTGACAAAATCAAAAGTCTCACGCTCGGCCCCGCGGCTGATAGCAAATTGCTCACATTCACTGGCCAAAAGGGAGAGACAATGTGTCTGGGTGCCATAGCTAAAACCCAAACCTGCGACCACACCGACGGCCAGCGAGACGAGATTTTTTAAGGCCCCAGCATACTCTACTCCCACCAAATCATGGCTTAATTGTAAGCGTAAATGTGGACTGGCAAAAATCTTTTGGAGTAGTGCAAGCACCGCGGGATCGTGCCCCGCTAGAGTAGCACCCAAGTATTGTTCTTGAGTCAGGGCTGTCCCGGTAGTGCCGCCAGCCAGAGCATTGATCGTTACCGGCAGGCCGTGAAGTTCTTGAGCGATCACATCACTTACGATCCCACCACTGTCATGATCGAGTGCTTTGATAATAGAAACCAAACATAAAGGATGATCAATTAGCGGGCGCAATTGCTGGAGTATAGGACGCAAACCAGTAGATGAAACTGCCAGGACAATAACATCACTGTCTTTGACACCAGCGGCGAGATCATTGGTGGCCTGTGTGCGCGTCAACTCCACGGTGGGGTAAAATTGAGGGTGGGTGTGTTGGGTTTGGATATGGTCGATCAACTCTTGATTGCGCGCGTACAGCCACAAATCAAGAGTGTCATCATTTTTGCGATCAAGATGGACAGCTAAAGCAAAACCAAAATTACCCGCGCCCAAAATTGTTACTTTTTGCATGGTCTTTTATTATATCACGTCTTATTCACGGCAACAATCAAGCATTCTGTTGAGAGTTGCTCCTAATTTTTTCCAGGTACTGTCATGGTTTTTGGTTTCTTGGCTCGTGTCAGTGAGTGCTGAGGTGGCCACGGTGTCGATTTGGTCGGTATTGGTGGCCAGCTCCTCCTCTTTTTTGATGTCAGCCAGAAGGGCTTTTTTGTCTTGCTCGCTGAATTGACTACTGGTTTGGTTTTGATCAATGAGCTTGAGATTGAGCGCCCAAAAAAGATTGTAGAGATTGTAGGACATCTCAAAAAGATGATAAGCGTGGTCTTTGTCATTGGCCATGGCTTTGGTGCCCACCTCCATCACCCGCATACTGGCGGCCAGGAGATGTTTGCTGGTACACCAGACTTCTCCTTCATAGTCTTTGATGATTAATTTAAGCAATTCCTTGCGCATTTCACGGATTTGGGCGAGCATTTCAAAGTAACTAGTCTTGCCGGTTTTATTGGCGGTAAAAAATAAATGCTCTTCAATCGAGATTAAATTCATAATGCCAATGGACAAGTCTTCATCGGAGGAAAGATCAAGTTTGTGCCCTTTTTCGATTTTTTTGGCCTGTTCCATATACTCGTCAAGTTTTTTTTGATCAATCATGGCGATCCTTCTAGTCACTTTTTTCTAATAGCTATTTTACCACACTTTTGTGACTTTTTACGTCAAAAAAAGGTGAAAATGGTTGACAAACACATTAATGATATGGTGATTTAGATATTATAGGATGTTTACGCATTATAGGATAAAATTTTCCAGGTATGAAAACTAAAAATTATCCTATAATATAATATTCTGATTAAAATTAGTCTGGAGTTTCTTTTATATTATAGGATTAAAAATGCTAATTTCAAGTGCTAAGCGCCAGATGCTCTTTTTGTGATATAATACACCCACGGTAAGGCGACTCCAGGACAACCGCCGGTATCGGTCAAGATACTGGAGGAAAGTCTGGACAGCGCAAGAGAGGCTAGGTACAGAGTCACAGAGACGAGCCGTTTGAGTACGGGTGCAACGAGATAATCCCTAGCTGCTGCAACCGCCAGGTTTGACCTTAATGGACCTCTTGCCTATCATGGTCATGATCCCGCGGGCATTAGATAGATGGTTGTCAACCAAACAGAATCCAGCTTACTCGGAGCCGACCTTGCCGTCGGGTAAAAACTGACTGTAATGCTCGACAAATCCTCGTCCGAGTCCCGGAATCACCTGTAGATCGGGTAGCTTTTGCCAAGGAATGATACTTAGATATGACAGCGTGAGATCGGTAATAATAGTACTGGGAATGAGTTTTTGTCGGCGGGCCTGTAGTTGGCGCCACTGCTGCCACTGGTGCAGGTTTTGTTTCACTTTTTGGGGATAATGAAAATGGTAGCCAAGACAATTATCACACAAACCACACTCAAAACCAGGACGGCGCTCGTCAAAATAAGCCAAGACAAAACGTTGTCGACAAGTACGGCACTCGAGAAACTTTTGCACTTGCACTAGTTTTTGGAAAAGAATTTTTTGTCGCTGGGGTGTGAGCGTGTGGTTGCCTTTGATAAATTGCAAACTGATTTCCAGATCTTTGTGGGTGTAAAAGGCATAGCAACGCGCGAGCTGGCCATCGCGCCCACCACGACCAATTTCTTGAAAGTAGTTTTCCAAATTGCTGCTGATTTGCGCGTGAATGACAAAGCGTACGTGTGGTTGGTCAACACCCATACCAAAAGCATTAGTAGCGACAATCACGGGTGTTACTCCGGCGATGAATTCCTCCTGAATTTGCGCTCGAGCGTCTTTGTCCAAGCCACCGTGATAGACTTTGATGAGTTTTTCGGGACGCAAAAGCGCATTGAGTTTGTCGGCAATAAAAACTGCCTGTCGGCGAGTGAGCACGTAAATGATGCCAATTTCACCTTGATGTTGTTGGAGTACCCACAGGATCTTGAGTAGTTTGTCGTGTTCGTTAAAACAATGATTGACCATAATTTTGAGATTGTCGCGGGCAAATGATTGCTGGCTGTGGAGTGGCTGGCGCAAGCCGCAAAAGCGCACAATGTCTCGTTGCGCTTGGTGATTGGCCGTGGCTGTCAGGGCAATAATCGGTGGTCTGGTGTCGGGGAAAATCTGCTGCAAGATGCGGCCGATTTGCAAGTAATGGGGGCGAAAATCATGACCCCAAACGCTCACACAGTGAGCTTCATCGATAGCAATGGCACTAATTGGCGATTGTCGGCATTGAGCTTGGAAACTATTACTACTGAGAGTTTCGGGAGCAGTGTAGACAAATTGATACTCGCCGCGTTTAAATTTTTCCAGGCGTCTGGCTCGCTCCTGACTCGTCAAGGTACTATTAATAAAAGTAGCGCGTAAGTTTCTTTTTTGCAAATTGGTCACTTGGTCTTGCATCAGGGAAATGAGCGGGGAAATAATTAAGACGCTGCCGCCCAAATATAGCCCCGGGATTTGAAAACACAGACTTTTTCCACCACCTGTGGGGAGAATTGCCAAAACATCACGACCCGTGCAGACAGCCTCAATGATTTCCAGCTGTCCGGGGCGGAAATGAGGGTAGCCGAAATGCTCCAGCAAGAGAGCTTCGAGTTGTATTGATAGCTGGGTCATGTTTTTGATTATACTGACAATGTTGTCAAATGATTTCGCCACTGAGGCCTTTTTACTGACAGTTTGCTGATAAAAATGCCTTGAAATCAATATTTATTTGTGATTGATATTTCGTCATTTTTGTACGCTTGGGGTGGCTTGACAAGTGGCCGGACTATTTGTTACAATGGTTTTTATGAAAAAACGCACCGCGTTTACACTGGTAGAGATGATGGTTATCGTCGCAGTTTTGGGGATTTTATCCACTTTTGGTTTTGCCAGCTACAGCCGTTTTGCCCAGCGTCTGGAGGTAGAAAACGCTGCTAAAGAGTTGATTACTTTTATTCGCCAAGTACAAGGGTATGCAAGGAATGGGGATCGAGGGAATAACGCTTTGGGTTCTGGTTGTAATGCTACTGTGTTTGATATTGCTAGCGATAACAGCAAATTACTTGGTTGGCGGATTGATTTAAAAGCAAATGAAGCCAATGGCTATCCGGTTTGTTGGACGAGTTCTAGCCCGCGAGTAGCGGATGAGACAGGCGGCAAGTCGTTAGATTTAACTACAATTAATTCAAGTATTAAGTTTTATTGTTCTGGATGGAGCACTTGCAGTAGTAGTACTAATTATTTTTTTGTAAAATCTATTTTTGGTGATACCTGGTATCAACATGAATATACTAAAGGATCAATTGATACCACTGGTGTTGGTAATAAAAACAAAATTATTGTTGTTAGCGATGGCGAATTTTATTATCGTTTCCGGTTGTCAAATGGATCCATCACTAATGGTAGTTTCTGTGAAAAAGCACACTGCTTTGACAATGATCGTACTAATAGTTTAACTGCTGATGATTAATATGCCAAAACACAATCGATACCTTCACCATTTGCCTGCCACTTCTATCATTGAGCTGATGGTCTCGGCGGCTTTAATTGGCATGGTTTTAACAGCGCTCACACTCAACATGGCGCGGACACAGCGCACTCTGGAGAATACTTTTTTACGTTCCAAGGCTACTGATATGGCCAATAGTTGTATGAATTATTTTCGGGCTGCCAGAGATAATAATGAGTGGCCAATTTTTTGTGATAGAGTTAAGAATGTTACAGTTAATTCTACTGGTTCTCCTCTTGGCGGTAATATCAATGCTAGTTCAAGCATTTTGAATCCAATTTGTCCGCAAGGTGCGTATGCTGGATCAAATTTTTATTTAAATCTCGCTAGGAGTGGGCGTAGTGGTTGCTCTAATATAGAGTGTTTTTGTAAAGGAAATCGTGATGAAGCGTATTTTAATCTACAAGTTATTGTACATTATCAGGATGCCATTGGTGTGGACAAATCTGTTACAGTGACCGAGCGTTTCTCTCGCGGTCAGCTTGATGCTGAATATAAATAAACTATAGTAGTGCTTGTCGCGATTGTAATGTTGCCAAATGCCAGCGATTTGTGTTATAATGAACTTGAAAATTGACAACAATAATTGAGAAAGATAGTATGGCGCAAACAGTAATGGGTAAAATAAATGATTGGGGTGGCCTAGATGAGGACGATCCCATTATTGATAATTCGGCGCTGACAATGGAAGAGCTCACAGAAGTGTCGGTATCGGGGCTCGATGACGAACCCACAGCGGTGTCGGTTGGTGCGCCAGAGACACCAGCGCCCGTGACTTTTCCGCATGTGCCGGCGGCAGCCACTGTGGTCTCCAGTGAACCGGTGGTATTACAACCGGTGGCAGATGAAGTACCACTGACGGCTGATAGTGCTACCACTGATTGGCAACCAGATGTGGTCCCGGCGGCGGCGACTGTTGATATGTCACCGGTGACGACCGTGACGCAGGCAGAATTGGCTGCCGCCTCAGCGATGGCAGCGGGCAGCGAGCTGCCAAATCTCAAGACGCAAGAATCAGCACCCGTGGTGGCTAGTGAGCGTGAGACAACCGAAACAGTGAAAAAGGTGTCAGCAAAAGTGGCGACTAAATCATTGCTGACCCGTTGGCGCGGCACTAAATTCAAGCCGGCCAAAGAGACTGACAAGGTGAAAAAAACGGCACCCAAGCGCGCCCCGAAACAGTCAAAAGCTCGCACTGGAAAAAATGAATGGCAGCTGGTGACACTGGCTTTGTTGTTGGTGGTGGGGGTAGCTGGTGGGAGTTTCTGGTATCGCCGTCGCGGCGGTCAAGTGGCCGGCATCAAAAAAGAATTGGTCGCTGATTACCGTTTGGGTGCGGGTTATATTGCTACTACTGGCGTGTGTACGCCGGTTATTGACCCGAGCGTGCGTGCGAGTGTGGATGATTTTGTTTCGATTATTTCTGGTGATGGCTATATTGATGAAAGTGTTACGGGTGAGTTACGAACGCAGTTTGATTTTTTTCAGGAGCACGCTTTGGGTACAGGCGCCAGACACTGCTTTGCTTTGGAGTACTGTCATAATGATTTTGCCAATAATCTCCCCTTTGTACTTGCTTATGCTAGGCGCGCTTACGTGGATACTCATTATGGCAATGCCGGCGTGGGAGGTGTTGGCGGTCAGTGGGTAGCGGCGGGGCAATTGCGTCAAGATGTGACTCAGCTTTTTGGTGTGAGTGAGGTTGATGTTAGCCTTTTCCCGGTCACCAATGGGACGATAAATGATGTTTACAATGCTGCCGATGATTTATTCTTGATCCCTGCAGATGTGAATATCAGTGGACCTTATCACTATGAGCTGGAAAAAATACGGGCAAACGCCGCTACCAAGCAGCGAGTGTTTGTAGCCAAGATGGTCACTAGCGATAGCGCTTGTCAAGTAGTGATTAATGATGATCATTGCAATTGTCCGCAGACGCGTTATTATTTGGTACAAGATATTAATCCGGCTACTGGTGAGTATGTTTATACTCACGAGTATGTACAAGTTACAGGTGAGCGGCAAAAGGTAGATTGAAATGTCAATACCCAAAGGCTATCCGACGCCTCGTGTGCCTTCACCAACCAAAAGTGAAGACTGGCAAATTGGTGGACAACAAGATGCGGCGGGCAAAGTGCAGATGATTTTTGCGGGACAATCACCAGCTTTCCCGGATTTAGTGCCCGCCAGCGAGCTGCCTGCGTCCAGCGCGTCTACTCCTACTCCACCACCGACACAGACACCGAGTCCCTCGGCGCATAAAATTCGCCGACGTCCGGACAAAATGAAAGGCCCGGGCTTTAATTGGCGAGGACTACATTGGCCATTGTATATTTCAGCGCTTGCAGTCGTGATTTTGTTGGCTCACGTACTGATGCGCTTTGCTAGTATGAGTGGCTTGCGCGATAATTTGGGTCACGAGTATCTGAATCAAGATTTGACACGTTTGGGAGCACCGCCTGTTGTTCCTTGTTTGGCTAGCGAAGAGGTGACTCTGCGTGAAAGCTTGGACGAGTTGGCGGCGACTTATGAGGCGACCTATTTTCGCGAGGAGCCAACCGTTGATGACCGAGCGCTTTTGGAGCGTTTCCTTAAACCAGCTCGAGTGGCTCAAGCGGTGGATTGTCTTGGCGGTGTCTATTGCCGGCAAGATTTTACCAATCCGACGCTGCAAAAGTCAGTAATTCGGCATCTTTTGGCTTATGATTTGTCTTTGGTGCCAGGGCATAGTGAACCAGCCGGAACTTTTATGGTACAGCTGTACTCGATGTTTGGTACCAAGCAAGTGGATTTGGCCACCGTACCTGATTTGGATTATCAAGCAGCTGATGAGACTTTTATTGTGCCCACACCTGTGGATGCGCCCACGCCTGCTTATGACTATACTTTGGAAGCTATTTGGATCAGTCCTAGTGAGGATGAAGCTGTATATCAAGCGCTTATGACGCCGACGCCGTCGTGTACCTTGTCACTGCACGGCCAATGTTCTTGTCCACTGGCTCGTTACTATTTGGTTTTGCGCTATGATCCCGAAAGTGATCACTGGATGCACGCTTATCATTTTGTCCGTCGTCTTGGAGGAATTGATAATTTGCAGACTGGCGAACAAGTGACTGCGCCCGCGGCTTCAGACTCGACAAATGTTTTAGAAAGTGATAAACTATAAAAACAAAATTGCAAAGAAAGTAGCTTATGCCAACAACCAATATTAATAATAGTCCTAATGCCAATTTGTCCACGCCTACTCCTATCGTGCCGGCGGGTTCTGCCCCCCAACCAGCAGCACCTGTGGGTGAGATTCCGACGCTCAATCCGGCACTGGTGAGTACTGGTCTACCCACTTTGGGTCAAAGTCTTTTGATCTCTACCACTCCTCCACCCGCTGCCCCCACGCCGGCCCCTGCCGCTGCATTGAGTCAAACACTACCAACTACTGCGCCTGTTGTCCCGCCTTCATCGCCAGCTCCAGTGGCTACCCCTACTCCTTCTACTCCACTAGTCCCGCCAGCTCCCGCACCGGCGCCAGCTAGTCCAATTGCCCCCACCCCAACACCAGCGACAGTACCCACTCATCCGGTAGGTCTGGCCACACCTTCTGTGGGTACGCCACCGACCGCGGCACCACCAGCAACGGCTTCTGTTCCTACGCCGGGATTGCCACCAACACCAACACCAACACCGATGTCTGTACCAGCAGTGTCTTCAACACCAGCTCCCGCACCGGCGCCAGCTGCTACTCCCGCTCCAGTAGGCCCAGTCTCGGCTCCTAGTGTGCCGCCTATGCCAGGAACTGGTACAGGTACTAATACCTCGGGGAGTGTGCCGCCAGTGATCCCTTCAGTAGCACCCACCGCTCCTGGTGCTGAGCCCAAGCCAGTAACTCCTATTGCAGAAACGCCAGCCGCTAAGCCCGAGAAGAAAACTGATCTGACGATGATTATTTTGGCGGTCGTTTTGGTGATTCTTGTAGTGGTCGCGGGTGTGTTGTGGTGGATGAATGCCAATGGCAAAAGTCTTTTTGGTGGTCAGGTGGCAACGGTGGTCACTCCTGAGCCTGTGGTCGCGCCTATTACTACCCCAGAGCCGGTCGCTGACGCTTCACCCGGTGGCTCGCGTGAGGAATTGGTGGCGATTGATGTCGATGATCTTTGTTATGTCAATCCCGACTCTTTGGGCCAACAAAAAGATGTGGAAGAGTTTGTCACTTGGGTCAATAATTATTTTACTGACGATTTGGAAAACAGTGAGTATTACCAAAATCTTTTTAACTATTATATGGAACGAGCCATCATGGCACCACCACTTTGTGACTCACATCAGTTGTATTGCCGCGCTGCTTTCAGTGAGCGGCCAGATTTTGTGGCTCAGTTTAGTCATTTTGGTGAACAATGGGAGCGACAAACTACCGAGTCAAAAACGCTCACGGGCCAGTCAATTCGCGATCGGGCGTTGATTGATTTTAATATGCCTGATTTGGTCTTGGATGAGAATACTGGTCGTGGCAGTCTAGCTGGTAATGGCTGGAAATACAATGCCGATCAAGATATATTGCTTTCTTTTGGTGAGTATACTTTGCCCCAGCAAGATTACACTTATCGGTTTGTTAAGGGTATGCAATTGGCGGCTACCCAAGAAGTGGTGCTGATCGGACAAGGGGTGGCAACACAAAATTGCAAGGAGGAAAATAACTGTGTTTGCGAAGCTTCACAAATATATTTGTATTTACAAAAAGGGCCAACCGGCGAGCTTTATTATTCTAATCTCTTTATTGAGCCATTGGTAGGCAAAACTGCTGAGGTAGATGCTGATTTATAAAGAATTGGATCGCAAGAAAAATATCGCTACCTTAAGTGGCGATATTTTTTTGCTTACCGAAACACTCGCGACTGCCGAGCTGTGCACACAGCTGTGCAGTCGTGTGCGGAGCTCCGCGCGGAGCTCCGCACTAATCCTTTGTTAGTTTTACTCGTGCAAACAACAAGAGCAATTTATTTTTTACCGAATAACTGAAATTTGGTTGTTTATAATGATTTTTGCTCGTCGACTATCAATTGATAGTAATTACGTTTGCCCACGCGCAAAATATGATTGTCCAAAAGCTCTAGTGCTCCTTGCTTGTCAAGCCGGCGCAGTTGTGATTTGCTGGTGGCTGGTTGGGCGAATTTGGCGAGTGTCTGTAAAGGTTCGGAAAAACTTGGTACTACGACCACGGGTAAATTGTCGGGCAGTTTTTTTTCACTCACTGTGCGCTGCCAAAAATCAGCAGCCTCATCAGCAGCGGTGGCATCATGGTAAAACTCTACCAAAGTGTGAGCAAGCTTTTTCTTGTATGTCATCGGGTTGGCACCGGTAGCCATCTCTTTTTGCATGGTAGTAATTTCTGGTGTGGGCACATCGGTGAGCAGTGTGAAATAGTCAATGATCACCTCATCGGTGGCCGACATCATTTTGGCGTACATTTCGCGAGCTGGGGCGTCCATGGCGATAAAATTATTAAAACTCTTAGACATTTTACGACCATCAAGTCCATTAATAATTGGTACGGTCAAAACCCATTTTTCGTGATTATTGTATACTTTTTGTAAGTCACGACCAACAAGCATATTAAAAGTTTGGTCACTACCACCAATTTCCAAGTCGACGTCCATAGCGACGCTGTCATAACCTTGCAGCATTGGGTAAATGATTTCGTGACCAAAAATAGGTAAATTTTTTTTGAGACGAGCTTGGAACATATCTCGCTCCAAAAGTTGTTGGACGGTAGTTTTGGCTAGCAGTTTGACAATATCGGCGTAGGTAAGTTTGTCAAGCCAATCGCCATTA
This sequence comes from bacterium, assembly GCA_017431625.1. Lineage (GTDB taxonomy): Bacteria > Patescibacteriota > Microgenomatia > UBA1400 > PJMF01 > RGIG2560. The sequence goes on from JAFRKQ010000015.1 coordinate 36,869, forward strand.
TAACGAATTTCAATTTTGTCAAAATCCAAAATTTTACTTGCTTGCTGGCGCCAAGTTTTGAAGTTGGCTTGAATTTGCTCGTCTGTCAACATTGGGCGGGCGCTATCACGACCCGAGGGATCACCGATGCGTACGGTGCCGTTGCCAACAAGTAAAATCACGTGATGTCCAGCCTGAGCAAACGCTTGGAGTTTGCGCAGACCGACACTGTGTCCTAAGTGCAAAAGCCCACCAGTCGGGTCAATTCCTTGATAAAGAGTAATTGGCCGCTGGTTCATGAGCGCCGCTAGCGTTTTTGAGTCGGGTAAAATTTTATCGACACCTCGGGTTAAAAGTTCACTTTTGATCATTTTTCTTTCTACACTGGTTTTTAGAATTGTTGCAAGAATTTGAGATTGCCATTGTAAAAGTCACGGATGTCATCGATTTGGATATGATCTTGGAGAGTATAAGTGCGCTCAATCCCCCACCCAAAAGCAAAACCAGAATACTCTTGTGGATCCAGACCACAAGCAGTCAAAACATTGGGGTGCACCATACCAGCGCCGCCGACTTCATGCCAGCCACTTTTGCAAAACTTACACTTGTCGCCATTGGGTAATTTACCAGTACCACCACACAAATGACAAGAAAAATCAATCTCAAAACTCGGCTCGGTAAACTGGAAGTGGAAGGGGCGAATACGGCTTTTGGTGCCTGGACCGTAAAACTCACGTGCAAAATAATCCAGGACACCTTTAAGATGAGTGATATTAACATCACGGTCCACCATAAGCCCTTCAAATTGGTGAAACATTTGGGTGTGAGTCACGTCTTGCTGACGCCTGTAGGTGCGGGTAATGTTGATCATACGAATTGGGGGTTGGCGCAAGCGCATCATCTCGTGCACTTGACCATTGGAAGTGTGAGGAGTCATGACCCAACGGATCTTATTTTTGCCGGGTTTGCCCGGATGGGCGACAAAAAAAGTCTCCCATTCGTCACGAGCTGGGTGACCAGGGCTCATATTGAGACGTCCAAAGACATTTTCATCGTCGTCTAGCTCAGGGTGGCGGACTCTGACAAAACCCAACTCGGCAAAAATACTGACAATTTTTTCCGTGGCCTGACTGATAGGATGTAAGTGGCCGATAGGCTCGTCACTGGCTGGTAGGGTGTAGTCAATGCTTTCTTGGGTAGGAGTGCCAGCTTGACTTTTTTGGGTGGCAAGCATCTCTAGGTCTTTTTTGAGTTGATTGAGGAGCTGTCCGGCGGCTTTTTTGTCGCTGATGTCTTTGATTGTCGCAGACAATTGTTTAAAAAGTCCCTTCTTGCCAAGATATTTTACTTGCCAGTCTGGTGCTTGATCTTGACGGGCTTGTTTGAGTAAATCATTAATTTGGGTTTGAAATTCTTTTTGGGTCATAAGCCTTATTATACCACACAAATCAGATCGTTCACTCGTTAAGTTAGCAAAACCCCGCCTTTGGTGGCGGGGCAAAATTTCCTTTTGCGTGTAAGCCTGATTTAGGCCTCGCGTTTGAGTACTGGCATACCGGTACGAACAGTCTCGACGACTTTATAACCAGCTGGCACTTCTTCCAAAGAACCATCGCGGACATCTTTGGCGAAGTAATAGATTTGTTGTTCGCGGCCATTTTTAAGCGTCACCTTTTTGGTGTGCAAAAAGTACTGGACGCCCTTTTTGTTGGTGTAGCTAAATGCTGCCATGTTACCTTTCTTTCGCGAGATCTTTTACTTATTTCTCGCCTGAACTTTTACTGTACTTGAGTTTACCCCTGATAGCCCAGGTTGTCAAGGGGTAAAATGGGTGGAAATGTCCTTTATTGCTCAGGAGCATTGATCGTTCCGGTCAAAACTACCTGTTCATCATGACGAATCTCAATGGTGATCGGCAGCTGAGCTTTGGGGAGTGAGTCACTAATAAGCAGTCCGCCTTTGTTTAATTCTAGGCTGCCAAGGTCACGCCAAGTGTCGTCCTCAGCGGTTTTGACAAAAGCGTGATAGACTTCCTCGCTATCAGTGGGGAGATTGGCATTGACGGAAAAAAGTACCTGATCGCCTTGGAATTGATAGCGGACTTCACCGTGAGCATTTTGACCAGTAGCATTAAGATTGACGGCTTCGTAATCACCAATGCCACGGCGCAAGTTTTCGAGGGCTTCACGATTGGCATCTTTGAGTGGTACAATAGGCGCACTTGAGGCAACTTCAGGAGTTTGTAAATCGCTGACTTCGCGGGAACGATACCAACGCATGCCCAAAAAGGCCACCAGTGCTAGTGCCACAATGGGTAAAATAATCGGTAAATACTTTTTCATATCCTAATTTACCTTTCTGCATCATTTTTCTTGTTAATACAGCATATTTTCCACATTTTTGACGATTTGTCAAGAGGCAATTTATAATCTCAGTAGTGAACTATCAATTTATCTTGATGCAGGGGCAGAAAACTGCTCAGTGGTTATCTGGGTCTTGTCTAGGCCACGTTCACGGCACAGGTAATCAATAGTGCTATTAATCATCGCCGGATTGCCACACAAATAGAAGTGGTCGCTAGGTAAAAGCTCGAGGCCACGCAATTGGTCGGTCACATAGCCACGCTCGAGTGTCCAACTATCATCGGGATCAGAAATCGTGGGGATAAAGTGAAAATTGGGGAAGGATTTTTGCAGATCTTGGAAATCATCAAGCCAAAAAAACTCGCTAGAATTGTTGGCACCCCAAAAAAAGTAGAGTTCGCGACGGGTTTGCTGGAGTTGGAGTTGGTCGATAGTAATTGCATGCAAAGGCGACATGCCGCTGCCAGTGGCCAGCAAAAAAAGGCGGCCATCACCATGCTCAGGAGCGACGCAGAGCTGACCCAAGGGGCCTAGGCAGTTGATTTGATCGCCAAATTTGAGATTCCTAATATAATTGACTCCAATGCCATTAGGCCGATAATCCAAGATAATTTCAAAACTACTGTCAAGATCAGGACGATCACACATCGAGTAGGCGCGCATCGTATTCTCCCCCACCTCGATCATCAGATATTGGCCGGCTTGATTGTGTAATTGAGCAGGCGAGGTTAAATCAAAACGGTACCAACCGTAACGTTGATTTAATTTGCTAAAATCTGCTAGCTTGGCAGTCATTTTTTGTGGTATAATCATAGAACTTGATTATAACATAGATCTTTGAAAAAATCAGGGTTAAGTTTGGTCGCATGGCTCAGTTGGTTAGAGCGTTCGATTCACATTCGAGAGGTCCTAGGTTCGAATCCTAGTGCGACCACAGTTTTATTTTTTTTGGGTTAAAAACTCATTTGGGAATTATTGTAGTTTGTTATCAAATAATCACTGCCGAGTTTTGTACACGTTGATACAGTTTGTGTTGACAGATAAAACGTACCATGCTAACGCCGCTCACCCGGACAAATATTTAGCCGGGCGCTCAAACAATGACTGCGCGTGCTCGCCTTCGGCGCCACGCTCGTCAAACTCGCGCCAGCGGTCAAAACATTTGCTTCGGGCTCACAGCTTATATTTTTTCATCATTTAAATAATAGATAAAATGTGTACAATTTAAGCATTTTGTTAAACACGTGTTAAACGCTCACATCTGGTTTTTAGTGACAGAAATGGTGTTTTTGTAAAATCAATGGCAACGCATTTTCATTGACCTTGGTTTAGTTAGCGATTGACAGTCGGCATTTTTTTTGATATAAAATATTGTTAGAGGCTAAATGAAAGGCATTATGCGCGTGGAAACACAAGTGGTTAATTTTACAATTTCTCGTCCACGTATCAGTAAAGTCTATCCCCTACCCGTCAATGCCAAAGTCGTAATTCCTCGTTTTAAAACCCTCCTTAAAACTAAAACCGATAAAAAATAATTATTTTTTAACTTTTAATTTGCTTGCTCAGTCAAGAGTTTTATCGTGTATAATATGAGCATATGCTGATTGTCATGCACATCAAACCGGATTTGGATGCGATTGCCAGTTCGTGGCTTTTGGTGCGCTTTGACAGCCAACACTATGCGGGTAGTCGTCTGGCTTTTACGCCCGCGGGGACCACTCTTGATCCAGCGAAAGTGGCAGCTTTGGGCTATCGGCCTGATCAGGTCACTCACGTGGACACTGGCAAAGGGCGTTTTGATCATCATGTGCCTGAGCGGGCGGGTCCACAGTATTCGGCGACTTCGCTGGTTTATGATTATTTGCTCGAAATTCACCCGGAGTATCGTACTGATAGTGCTTTGCGCGAAATCGTCAGTATCGTCACGGAAATTGATCACTTTGGGGAAGTCTACTGGCCTGATGCCAATAATCCTCGTTATGAGTTTATGCTCCACCAAATTATCGATGCGATGGATGCGACGCCTACCCATGATGATTCTTATCAAGCGCAGTTGGGTCATCGTTTGCTGGATTTTGTCTATGCCAGTATGAAATTGCATCTCAAAGCCACCGAGAAACTGGGTGAGGGCATCACTTTTCCTCTCAAGACTGGCGGTGAGGCTTTTGCGATTTTAACGGGCAGTGAAGAGATTTTGAGCGTGGCCCAAAAAGCGGGTTATTTGTTGGTGGTCAAAAAAGATAAATATTCTGGACATATCAGGATCAAAGCGCGCCCAGATGCGCCGTTTAATCTCGACGCGGTCTATAAGTTGGTTACAGCCGCTGATACAGTGGGTACTTGGTACTATCACCCCAGTGGTAAGATGCTTTTGAATGGTTCGCGCAAAAGTGGCACTCATGTGCCCTCACCTTTGAGTTTGGATGAGGTGGTGGCCATGATCAAAAAAGTGCTCTAAATGGTAGTGAAAGGTAAAAATGGACAAGACAGTTTTTGAGAGAATCCGCGATCGGGAAATTCCGGCCCAGTTTGAGTATGAAGACGACCAGGTGATGGCCTTTCGTGATATTCACCCCCAAGCACCAGTCCATGTCTTGATTGTGCCCAAAGTTGCTTATCCCACGCTTGAAGATATTCCTCCAGAAGATGATCTTCAACTTAAGCTAATCTTGGTGGCCCGTCAGGTGGCAAATAAACTTGGGATTGCCAAAAACTATCGTTTGTTGATGAATGTGGGTCGCCAAGTCCAGGAGGTGGCTCATGTCCACTTGCATCTTTTGGGCGGCTGGCGCGCGCCGCAGGCCAATGACCCCGAGACGATGAAGCTGGTCTAAATAGCAAATTGCCTGTCAAAATAGGAAATTGTGTGGTATAATATCAGTCTTATGAAAGCAAATATACATCCTCAATGGCAAGAATGCACTGTGACGTGCGCTTGTGGTAATAGTTTTGTCACCGGGGCGACGACTCCCACGATGCAAGTGGACATCTGCAATAAGTGCCATCCGTTTTTTACGGGTGAACAGCGTTTTGTTGATAAAGAAGGTCGGCTAGAAAAATTCCAAAAGAAAATGGCCGATTCCAAAGTCCGTCGTGAGCAAGAAGCCAAGCGCTTGGCAGCCAAGAAAGCTCGGCGAGAGGCAGCCAAGGTCATTCGTGCCAGCGAACCCACCAGTGCCAAGCAAGTACTTAACAAGGCTAAATCGGCGATGGAAGCTGCCGAAAAGGCGGCCGTAGCTGAGGCCAAACAAGCTGAGAGCAAATCTTAGCAATTATGAGTGAAGGAAAGGGGCTTGACCGCGAGGTACAAGCCCTTTGTGGATAATGTATAATCCTTATCAAGCCCAACTAGACCGACTCGCCGCTTTAGTGAAGGAAAATGAAGCCTTAATGATGGATCCTGAACTACAAGAGTTGGCTCGTAGTGAGATTGCGGATTTACGTGCTCAAATAGAGTCACTCCAGGCAGCAGCGGACGCGATGCAAGTGACCACGGCTGGAGCAGCCACTAATTTGGCGCTCGCCAATTGTATTATGGAGGTGCGTGGCGGCGCCGGCGGCAATGAAGCCAAACTGTGGGCGGGTGAACTTTTGCGCATCTACTTGCGCTACAGCGAACACCATCATCTCAAGGTGGAATATTTAGATGATGACGTGATCAAAATTAAAGGTCACGTGACTGACACTGACGGCACTACCTGGTATCCTTATCAACTTTTTAAGTGGGAGTCGGGAGTGCATCGGGTACAACGCGTACCAGTGACCGAAAGCAGCGGTCGGATTCATACCTCCACCGCCTCACTGGCGGTGTTGCCAGAGATTAAGACTACTAGTGTCCAGATCCGAGAAGAAGATTTAGATTGGCAATTTACCAGGGCCGGCGGCGCCGGTGGCCAAAATGTCAATAAGGTCAACTCGGCGGTCCGCTTGACACATATTCCCACGGGGATCGTGGTCAGTGCGCGCCAAGAGCGCAAGCAAGCCCAAAATCGCCAAATCGCTTTGGAAATGCTGGCAGCCAAATTATGGGAGATCGAGGAAGAAAAGCGTCAGCAAGCTTTGGGTAATGCTAGAAGTGCGATTGGTCGGGCACAGCGGGCCGAAAAAATCCGGACTTACAATTTCCCCCAAAATCGCGTTACTGATCACCGGCTCAATCAAAGTTGGTATGACTTACCAGTAGTTTTGGAAGGGCATATCGGCGAAATTTTGCGAGCCTGTCGACAACTGGAGGCCGACACTGTGACTATTGGAGATTAGTTTTGTGGTAAAATAAAACGTCATGAAAAAAATCATCGCGATTATCACTAGTTTTTGGATCGTGATTGTGACAGGTGGACATGTTTGGGCGCAAAGCGAAAATATGGAAGCGGTGATTACGGCGGTAGAAGACACCAAGACCGTTGTTCCTGCTGGTGGAGGGCCAGCACAAGTAAGTCAAAACTTGAGACTTTTAATCACCTCGGGTGATAAAAAGGGCCAGGAGATAACACTGGAAAATGATAATGCTCCGGTAGCTAATTTGCGTCAGTACCAATTGGGTGACAAAGTGGTGCTTTACAATCAGCCGGAAACGGAGAATTATACGATCGCAGACGTTGTCCGTCGGCCAGTTTTAGCTTGGCTTTTTGCTATCTTTGTGGTCGCAGCCATTGTCGTTGGTCACTGGCAAGGAGTGACTTCACTACTGGGGTTGGCGGCTTCTTTTGTCCTGATTTTTTTCTGGATCGTACCACGAGTGGCGAGCGGCAGCAATCCGATTGTGATGGTGACTGCAGGTTGTTTGATTATTATCCCCATTATGTTTTTGTTGTCACATGGTTGGAATAAAACGACTTTGGTGGCGATGGTGGCCACTTTGATGGCAATGATGTTTACAGGTGGCCTAATCGTGATTTTTGTGCAATGGGCGAGATTGACTGGGCTGGCGTCCGAAGAAGCTGGCTTTCTTTTAGCGATGAATCCAGATTTACTTGATTTTCGCCAACTGCTGGCGGCCGGGATGCTTTTTGCTACTTTGGGAGTGCTCGATGATGTCACGATTTCACAAGCAGCGATTGTCAGTGAACTGAAAAAAACTGATCCTACGCTAGATTTTTGGCGACTTTATGCGGGTGCAAGCAAACTGGGGCGTGACCATATTGCCTCAATGATCAATACCTTGATTCTGGTTTATGCTGGGGCCAGCTTTCCCCTACTCTTGCTTTTTAATCAATCACGAGAAAGTTTGAGTCTGGTGCTTAATTATGAAATCATCGCCGATGAGATTGTACGGACGCTCACGGGCAGTATTGGTTTGATTATGGCGGTACCACTGACCACTCTTTTGGCTTGCTTGGTAGAGACGACTAAGTTTCGTGCGGGTGCGCGTCGCCCTCACCATAAATAACACCTATTCGTCAAGGAAAACTACTCTTGATAGAGGGCTCTGGCGACCAGCAAATCCTGAGGGTAAGTGATTTTGAGATTGCGATTGTTGCCGGTGACGATGGCCACTGGTCGCTCAAGAAAACGAGTGACCAGTTCGCTTTCGTCGGTCATTTTGTCAAAACCAGCCTCGCGTGCTCGGGTGAAAGCGCGCAAAATTAGCTCTCGCTGGAAAGTTTGTGGTGTTTGTGCTAGGTAGATGGTGTTGCGGTCAATGGCGGCGGTATTTTGCTGGTCATGCACGACTTTAATGCTGTCCGTGGCGGGTGCGGCTACCAAGGCGGCTCCGTGAGCAGCAGCTAAATTATAGCTTTGACGGATATGCTCGGCACTAATCAGTGGCCTGGCGGCGTCATGAATGGCCACAAGCTCGCCGCTGGCGGTTTGAATGCCAAGGAGTGATGATTGCCAACGCTGCGCCCCGCCCTCAATGATTTTAATTCTGGAGTCGGGACAAAATTCATCAATCAGTTTTTGGTATTGCTGGCGCCATTGGGAGTGAGAGACCACGATAATCTCGGTTATCTCGGGGAGCAAAAAGGCACGGATACTGTGAATGATCACTGGTGTGTCCGCAATTGTATCTAGCAGTTTATTGCCGCCATAACGCTCTCCCACACCAGCAGCGACCAAAACAGCACTTAACACTTTTGTCATAAGCCGTATTATAACATAAAAACCTTTACCAATAAGCCCCAAAAACCCTCCTGAAATCAGGCTTAATGGTAGCGAAGTGTCCTTTATTATATCACATATGGTCACTTTTGTCAAGAGGCAATTTTAGCACTAGCTCTTGCAATTTGCTAATTTTCGGTGTATAATAGGTGCCTATGCCAACAAAAAGAGATTATTATGAAGTTTTGGGAGTGAGCAAGACGGCGAGTGAGGACGAAATCAAGTCGGCCTATCGCAAAATGGCTCTCAAATATCATCCAGATCGTAATAAAGCCGCTGATGCTGAGGCAAAATTTAAGGAAATCAATGAAGCTTATCAAGTTTTGAGTGATAAAAGTCAGCGGCAAAAGTATGATCAATTTGGCCACTCAGCTTTTGATCCAGCGGCTGGCATGGGTGGCAATCCTTTCTCGGGTGCCTATCAACAAGGGCCATTCACTTGGTCATATTCCACTGGCGGTTCGCCTTTTGGTGATGGAGTGGATTTCATTGATCCTTTTGAAGTTTTTAATAGTTTTTTTGGCGGTAGCTACAATAGCCGGCGGATGCCTAATTATTCGCTCCACCTTGATTTTATGGAAGCCGCTTTGGGGTGTGAAAAAACTATTAGTGTGGGTGATCGCCGACAAACAATCAAGATCCCGGCTGGGGTTGATGATGGGACTCGCATCAAATTTACTGATTTTTACGTCACTTTTGACGTGGGTGCTGATCCTTATTTCAAGCGGCAAGGAGCGGATTTGTATGTCGATGTTTCGCTTCCAGTTTCGGCTTTAATTATTGGGGCAACAATCAAGGTAAAGACATTGACGGGTGAGATTAAGATGAAAGTGCGTGAGGGGACACCATCACACACGATGCTGCGACTTTCGGGCGAAGGTTTGGACCGATTGGATCGGCGTGGTAAGGGTAATTTGTATGTGCGCCTGATCGCTGATATTCCCAAAAAGCTCAATCGTCAACAAAAACAAGTGGTCAATGCTTTGCGGGATGTTGGCCTATAAGTGGATTGATGCTTAAAAACTACTCACTATACCCGTAAAAAGATACGATTAAAGCCAAAAATAAGGCGAAAAGTGTTTAGTGACCAATGAGACGGCGCAGATTGTCTACGACTCCCCCATTGACTGTGGGGTTGGGATTGTATGCGATTTCGGCTTGATTTATAGCTTGATGCTGTCTAGCAGCAGCGATTTGGGCCACTTGGTCGCGAGCTGATTGGAGAGCTGCCTGTTCTTGGAGATGTTTTTGTTCGAGCATTTCTTTTTGGGCTTGAGCAGCGGCTTTTTGGGCGACAATGCCAGGAACACGCGGTATACGACCCAAAACTCCGCGTAAATGGTCATTGAGTAACACTCCAGAGTGCCCAGTATAAGGCAATTCATCATAGTTAAAGTTTTGTTTGTCCATGTGACTTATTATACACTAAAATTGACAAAAATGGCACTAGTCTTGTTTGATCTTGTGCGGATATAAAAATATCGGTTACTGACATTTAGACTTATAAAATTAAACGAGACTGATAAAATTGCCTGTAAAAATCCCATAAGTTTTGATTTAAACAATTGATATTAATATCTAAAAATTATTAACTAACGCTAATATTGGGGCTTGCACTTTTGTCGGTTTTGTATTATAATAGGGGCGTTTGGGTAACCAGACGAAAAGCGAAAATAGAATTTGAGAAGAAATATTAAGGGCGATATGTTAAAAAATAATAAACTGCTTTACATTTTACCAGAAATGTCTTTCACAGCAACCGTGGGTGAAACGCCAAAACAGGACTATTATTTTGTCCAAACATTTCACCAAATTAACGGTGAGTTTATGCGCGATGAGAACTTTATTCACGAAAGCCTCAAAAAGTTGTTTGAGCGTGTGGAAGAAGCGCAATATACTTTGGTATTGCCAGATTTTCTTTTTACAGATACTATTGTTAATGTACCCGAAACAGACGATGTCAAAATAGCTCAGTATTTGCGTGATCAATTGTTACCACGCATTGAAGTCTCAACATTTTCGCACGAGACACGCACGTCGGTACTACTTCAGCGTAAAACTACGGCTAAAGTGCAGCTGTCGGCTTTTGAAAAGGAGCTGGCGGCTTCGTTGAAATTAGCCATTGGCAGTCGTGACATCACCATTGATGAAATTGTGCCTTTGTCATGGGCGCTCAAAGCAGCTGTCAGTCTTGAACCCTCGCTCACTATTGCCCAAGTTGGTGAACGGTTATATTTGGCTGAACACTATATCGGTATTAATCAGACGATTAGTACCCCGATTAATGATTTGGACGTGCTAGCGGAGTCGGTACGGACTTTGAAAGGCTCTGATCCTAATTTGCAAACCACTTATCTTTTCACCTCACAACTGGTGGAAGAAAAACTCAAGAAGTTCTTACTCAAGACTTTGCCGGTACAGCAGCTGACAGAGCCCATCGAAGAAGAAGCAAAAATTCCCCCATATGTCAAGCAAATTATTGAAGTGACTGCTAGAACTTTGAGTCTGTCGGATTTTGCTGTGCCTCGTTTCACTCTCCAGGCTGACGATCTTTTGGGTCAGATTCCCGCTTTGCCGGTCACCCAAGCAGAAGAAACAACTGAGACAAAAGTCGAACCCGAAACAAGCGTGGAGTCCATTGATAATCATGATAATCAATCAACGAAGGAGCAAGCGGCCGAGGTGGCAGCTGTAGCGACAGCGGTGGCTCGCAGTTTGGACTTGGAGACGGCTAGTGACGCCGCGCTAGCATCACCAACAGCAAAACAATCTCAGTCGCCAGCAGACTCGACAACGTCAGCAGCAAAATCAGCAGTAGCCTTGGACTCGGAAAAAGAAACTCCTCAACAAGCTTCGGAGTCCGAGGTCAGCGAGCCGGCTCAACCGGCGGCAGCCGAGCAAGCAAGTGAAGTGCCGGCGACGACAGCAACACCACCACAAGTGGCAACGGCTAGTCTCAATCGCGAGCCAACGCTGACGCAAGCAGCGGTGAGCGCAGAGTCAGTCGCAGTTGATGCCAAATCAGAAGCGTCATCATCTACGTCTCAGGCAGAGGTTACGGCACAAGCGTCACCGGTTTTGGTAGAGTCAGCGCCAGCGATTGCTGCTAAGCCGGAGACACCCGCTCTGGCGTCAGCATCAACACCGGCTCAACTCAAACAACCAGAAACGCCAGTCTTAAGTCAACCAGCGAAAGTGGAACAATTGCCTAGCAATGAGGCGATGCCGCGTTTGAGTTTCATGTCTCCCAAGCAAACTGCAACTAGCGAAACTATATCAGCGACTAATAACCCCAGTTCTCAGGATACTGAAGCGACCAAAAACGATAAAACTAGTGCAAAAAATGACAAAAAAGATGATAAAATATCAGCTAGTAAGCAATCGACGAGCAAGAAGAAAGGAAGCATGTCTTCATTTATAAAAAAATTACTGTTGTTTTTGTTGATTTTTGTGATTGTCATCGCTATCGGTATTGGTGTTGGGGTGTTAATCTTATCCATGACCGATAAAGATTTTTTCAAGCGTGACGATTTACCAGAACCAGAGATGTCAGCTTTGCCCACGCCTGAGCCAGAAGAAGTGCCAGTACCCGAGGAATCTTCACCTGAAGCGGAAATTGTTGAGGAAGAAGAAGAAATTGATCCGGCTGAGTTTTCACTTAAAGTGGTTAATGCCACTGGGGTTGCTGGATTGGCTGGCAAGGCCAAAACTGCTCTTGAATCAGCAGGTTTTAGTGGCGTGCAAACCGGCAATGCTGCTGGTGAATATGAGACAGAAGGCACTTTTGTCTTGATGAAGGAAAAAAATTCGGCACTGATTAAGGCTTTGGAACAAGCTACCGGGCGGACGATGAATTACGATGAGGATGTAGACGTGGAAGACAAGGCTGGTAGCTTTGACGCGGTCATTGTCCTTAATGAGGAATAATCGTGATGGCGAAGACTAAAGCGGCTCCAGCCGCCGTAACGCCAGAGGAAGTAGCTGAGGCGGTGTCGGAAGACACCGCCCAGCTTGAGTTAGAAAAGCTGCAGAAAAAAATTGCTCGTGAAGAGAGGCGCAAGCGGCGAGAAATCGAAGCCACCAAACAAAAACAAGCCAAATGGCTGCTTCCAAGTCTGCTTTTGGGGACGATGCTGGTGTCATGGATATTAAGTCGACTCAATTTTGATGTTGATTCTACCCCAGCGCCAGCTGCTGAGTCACCGGCAAACGCGGAAGGCACTGAAACTTATCAAGATTGATGTTTTTGGGGATAATTTTGCAGGAGAGTGAGAATTTGGGTAGGTTTTTTTACTAAATAGTCAGGCTTAAACCTTTCTAGTCCGATTTGTGAGTTGTAGCCGTAAGTGAGTGACACTACTGGCATTCCGATTTGTTGGCAAGCTTGAATGTCACGGATTTCATCGCCAAAATACAGAGTGCTTTTTATTGGTATTTGATAGCGACGGCACAACTTTTTGAGCGTTTTTGCTTTGCGCCAAAGTCCTTTGGTGGGCATGATATCAGCAAAGACAGTGTCCAGGTCATATTGACGTAAAAAGTTTTGTACACTTGGAACATCATTGGAGGTAACGATATACATTTGATAGCCTTGGTCATAAAGGGTATTGAGGGTGTAAACAATACCGGGATAAGCTTTAATTTGGTGAGCGTGGGCGTGAATGTGTTTTTTGGCGCGCATCAGCAAATAAACAAATTTCCACCAGCCGCCAGGAATAGTGTGAATGATTTGCCAAATCGTGAGCGAACGCAATTGATTAATGGTGTGTCGGCGGTGAAAATAGTCGCCCCACTTTTCGTATTCGACACGCAAAATTTCCATAGTGGGTGTAAAAGTATCAGCAATGGTGCCATCAAAATCAAATATCAAAACTGGTTTTTCTTGCATATTTACTCTTTACAAAACTTGCCTCGTATGATAAACTAAATAAGTCATTATGTCAACAATCATTTTATTTTTGAGTTTTTGGTTGGTCGCTTTTGGGTCGCGAGTAGAGGCTCAACAAGCATCGACAGTCTCAGCGCAAATGGAAGATAGCGAAGGTTTGGGAGCGGTGGGCGGCACTTCATCTTCGGATAATTTTATTATGACTTTGGGTGTCAATCAAGGCGATGATTCTAGTGATGACGACCTTAGTCAGACGTTGTCACTGCTTTCTCCGGCCAGTTATCGTCAGCTTTTGACGAGCAGCGGTGGACTTTATGGTGATAGCTTCGCCAGTGGTGAGGCGACTGGTATTAATACCGATATTCAGTTTAGTATTGACAAACTTTGGGTTGATTTCCCTTACATGTCACCAGGCATCTTGGCTACGGGTCAAAATGAACTGATAATTAACTCGAACGCCCCGATCGGCTATTCACTTTACACCGGCGAGGATTTACCACTGCATTTGCCGGAGATGGAGCAGAGACTTTTGGTGGATGGGCTTGCGGTTTATCCACGGGAAATCATTGCTGCGACCACTTGTGATGCCGGCGATTGCGATGATCAGACGGCTGGTACTTGGGTTAATGGCGAAATTGCTGGTTTTGGTTATACTGTCATGGGTGATGACGCTTTGGCTGATTTTGCCGGTGGACAAAAGTATCGTGCCTTTAGTGATCTCAAACTGGGACAGCCAGCGCGACTGATCGCTACCAAAGATGCTTCTAGTCAGGCGCTGTCGCAGCGTCAACTCACTGTCCGCTATCAAGTGGGTGTCCGCGGTGATACTGAGGCAGGAGTGTTTCAAAACAGCGTTTATTATACATTAGTTCCAAATTATTAACATGTCAATTCTCTCTCGAGGTCAAAAACAAATCATTGTCTGGATGTGTGCTTGGTTTCTGACAGCAGTAGGTGCAGTGCAAGCGGTTGATTTGACAGTCTCACCAGCACAAAACTACATTCAAATAGATGGTGGCGAGGAGCAGATTTTGGATTATATCTTGAGTAATGAAGACGTCGATGATTTGCAGGTGAGTCTGTCAGCGATGAGCTTTGCCACAGGTGATCTCGATGGCAAACCTATTTTGAGTGCTCGCTTAGATTTTCCCTATTTATCGTTATTGTCTGCAGGTGAAACAGTGGATACCATCACCCTGGCGGCCGGCTCCAGTCAAACGGTCCAGGTGAAGGTAGCACCTCCTTTGGGAACTCCAGTCAAGGAATATCCGTTGGTGTTACTTTTTGAAGCACGGGTGGCGACTCCAGATGATCAAGTGGGTAGCGGCGTAGGTATGCAAGTGGGTTCGAATTTAATTGTCCGCCTTGATCACAGCAATGAAGACAAAAGTGATTTGTCAATTGCACTGGTGGACAATTGGCATGGTTTAGTGGACACTTTTGGCCGAACAAGCCAACAAGTGCTGGTACGCAATCGAGGCAGCTTCGGCACATTAATCAATGGCGAGGTGACTCTTCGGCGCGGACAACAAGAGGTAGCTCATTGGGATTTTTACCCGGACTTGGTTTTGGGGGAAAGTGAGCGTCTGGCGCGAGTGAGTGATGGTAGTATTGATGGTAATGGCAATATTTCTTTGAGTTCATCACTTGATTTACCGCCATTTTTGTTGGGGCATTATACTCTTGAAGCCCGAGTGCACAGTATTAAAGCTAGTCGTGACATGGGCTCGACAGTAACAGTCAGCTTTATTGCTCTTCCCTATTGGCTTTTGACTCTATTGGTGGTGATTGCAGTTTTGGTAATTATTACCGCGAAAGTGTCGCGCCCCAAAACCAAAAAACAACAACTTCAGAAACGTCTTGCACAAATGAAACGACAAAAAGAATTTTTTGAGTAAATTTTGTGAACGTTTAATTTTTGTGTACAAAATGGATAATAACCACTATATTTAGGATTTTTTTGATTAAGGGAAAGTGATATTTTCGTAGTGGTCAATGTTTGCTGGAGTGATGGCGACAATGTCAAAGCGCCAGTCGGTCTGGAGATGGTGCTGCTTGGCATAACGTTTACCAGCGGTGATAAAGGCTTTAAGTTTGCGCTTATCAACAGCGTCAGCGGGATTACCGCCATCATCATTACGTCGAGTTTTCACTTCCACAAAAACAGTTTCTTGATAGCGAGGATCAAAAGCGACCAGGTCAAGTTCATACTGGCCGCAACGGACATTGCGCGCCAAAATCTGATAGTCTTTTGCCTCTAAATAAACACTGGCTAGAGTCTCACCGGCTTGACCAAGAGTTTTTTTAAGCAGCGATGCTGGCGACGGGATTGACACTCGTACCTCGAGCTTTTTCCTTAATTCTAGTAGCGCGTCGACCGATCTTGTCTCGCAGATAGTAGAGCTTAGCTCGACGCACGTCACCGTGTCGCTTGATTACCACCTTCTGCAGACTAGGTAACTCGAGTGGAAAGATTTTTTCTACCGCCACATTGTTGCTGGCAATTTTGCGCACAGTGAAAGCACGACCAGTTTCTTGTCCGCCAGCGGCGATCACAATACCTTCAAAAACTTGAATTCGTTTTTTGCTGCCTTCGCTCACCTCCTGGTGAACAGCCACAGTGTCACCCACACTAATTTGTTGATCTTGAAAAGTAAAATGTTGTGCCATACCAATTTGTTCCTTGTTTGTTTTTTCCTAAGGGTCATATTATATCACAAAAAATATAAATTTCGGGGGGCAATTTTATCAAAATGTGTAATTGGTCGAGCTTGATAAAACGACCGGTGTTTTTCCCGCCTGGAAACCAGACAAATTGCCTCTTGTCAAAAATGATCTTTTTTGGTATAATTGAGGTAATGGCAGAAGAGAATATTGATCAATCGCAAAAAAACAAGCCGGCAGCACTGACAGCTCCACCGGTGGGTACTCGTTTGCCTGATGACCCAGGAAAGCCCAAAAGACGTCGCCGCCGTGGTCGGCGGGGACGTGGTCGGAGAACGCAATTGCCAGATAGCGTTGTTGCTGGACAGCAACAATCTCAACAATTAGCTCGTCAACAGCAACAAGCGCGTTTGGGCTCGCTGGATCAGGAACTCAAGCCTGATGTTGCGGCCGTTACTCATGGATCTCAGACTAATAAAACTCAAAGCCTGGACAATAACGATAAACATCAGTCGGCAGACCAAAAAACATCATCTTCAGCTAACACCTCGCCATCAGATCAAGCTCAAGAAGAATCGCTCTCGTCAACTTTACCAGCTTTGCGCGTCAACGGTAAACCTTATCGCCCAGCAGAAAAACGTGGAGATCGGTCTGCGGCCAAAGTTGATAAAAATGCGACTTTTCAAAAAAAACTAGTTGTCAAAAAAGATCCTGATATCCCAAACAAATTGGCTGACGTGGGGAAGAAAGTCCATATAGCTTTTGCTGGTAAAAAGCCAGATGCGCCAGCTGAGACGATCGCGGCTGAGACGATTTATCAGACTTCAGCGCCAAATGAAAAACGCCACGGCAGAAATAATAGGACGGGCAAAAATAACCAGCAAATCCGTTCCCAGTCAGCAGTTATTGGTGAGACATCATCTCGGTCGAAGGCGGAAGCGCCGATTTTGGACACAGGTTTGGCGCAGGCGTCTCAAGAACGATCACTAGCCAGTGAGTCGAGTCGTCACAATCAACAACGCCGTGACAAAGAAAGTGAGCAAAAAGAAGCTGAAGCCACCGCTCACCGCTTTACTCCCCATTTGTCTAGTGGCTTAAAAGGGTCAACGCCAACTTTTTCTTTACAAGATATCCAACGAGCTCGCCGTCGTCGTCGCATTTGGGGTAGTTTGCTGTTACTTATTTTGCTGGCAGCGGCTTACTTTTTGTGGGCTGGTATTCAGCAAGCTCGCCAGAGCGTTGGCGAAATGATCGGTGAGACTAACAAACGTGAGCTTGAGCAGTTGGTACCAACAAGTGAAGTACCACAACCTCATACTAAGGCTACTTTGAGTGGCAAGGTGGTGACCGGCGGTTTGCATTTTCCATCCGTTACGGTGGATCGCATTGCGATTTATATCCGTTATGGCGAAGAGAACTCTTTCCGTGACACTGGCATTCGTTTGATGCGCGGCGAGGAGAAATGGAGTTTTTCTCAGGCTGACAGCGGTGAAAGTTATGAAATTCAAGCAGTCCTGATTGATAATGGTCGTCAAATTGCTTACTCGGATGTCGTGACAGCGACGGCTCCAGCGGCTGAGATTGTGCTGACTTTTCCCGCTGGTAGTGGTGAGGTGCCGACTGAAAACATTCGCGACAATCTTGCTGATCAAGCACCAGCCGAGCCAGTGCTTCAATTATCGGAATCACCCACTATTTCTGGTGTTGTCCGCTTGGAAGGAGATTTTCCAGCGGGTGCTCAGGTGGTCATTTGGTTGGGCGAAGACCATGGTGGTCAAGTGCGACAAGATGCTTATACTTTTGGTATCAGTAGTAGTGAGACAGCATATACGATCAGTGAACTCAAAGCCGATGTTAATTACGTGATGGATGCTGTGTTACAAAGTGCCGATGGACAGATTTTGGGGTTGGCTGGTCAGAGTTTGCTTGCTCGTTCTCCGGCTACCGATGCTAATTTTGTGATTAAACTTAATTAGGGCGGGTCTACAACTCACCGAAACACTCAAAAAATGGTCAAAAATTTATCTGAAAGTCTGATGGATGCATTTGTGGCAAGTATCAAAATATCACTGGTGTATAGGTAATATTTGTAACGATAATAAATTTTTTTTCGCCGATTGCTACTCTTAAGTGCCAAGCTTGGTGCAAAGCGGCGCAGTAACATATTGCTAATAAGCGTGTAGATATACTCGACTACTGGTATTGTTTTTACAGACTTTGTAATTTGCTAACTGTATCTAAGTAGGTAACAGCACTCAAAGCAGCAACATTGCCCTCACCGGCAGCTTTAATGTATTGATAAGGGGCGCCGGTGAGATCGCCAGCTGCAAATACCCCTGGTAAATTAGTTTTACCAGCACGATCAATCACGACACGATTGCCTTCAATGTTTAAGTCGGGTAAAAGTCGCCACGGTGGACTCGTGGGACGGAAAATAAAAACTCCATCAACACTGACAGTGGATTCCCCAAAACTCACAACCATTTTTTTGTCTTCACTTTGAGTGATATTGGCAGGGCGACCTTGAGCCAGTTCTAAATTTTTTGGCGGTGGTTCTTGAGAAAAAGCATCGGCATATTGCGGATAATAATAAACATGAGCAGCCAGTTGACACAAAAAGCGGGTTTCGGTTTCGTCGCTAGCAGCGTAGGCGATCACAACTGTGTCTTTGTCACGATAAGCTCGACCATCGCAAGTAGCACAATAACTAACGCCGTGCCCTAAGAATTTTGTCTCGCCAGGAAGTGGTGTCGCGCGGACACTGCCAGTAGCGAGAATAACACTACGGGCTTCGTAGAGATTATTTTCGCCTTGAATCGAAAAAAACTCGCCAAAATCAATTACCTCTGTAATGCGGTCGGCGGTAATTTCTAGGTCAAAATTTTTGGCGTGAGCGACAAATTTGCGATTGAGTTTTTGACCGGTAACATCCGGCAAGCCTAGATAGTTTTCGATTTTGTGTTCGCCGGCTAAATGTGTGGCTCCAGATTCAAAAATAATGACTGATTTATTACGAATCTTGGCAGTGATAGCGGCTTCAAGTCCCGCTGGACCGGCACCAATAATGGCAATGTCAAAACGTTGACTAGCCAAACTTGTACTCATGTCTTTCCTTGCTGTTGTTTGTAAGTTTGTGCCGCTTGAATGAAAGCCACAAAAAGAGGATGCGGTGCAAGGGGGCGAGTTTTGTATTCAGGATGGCCTTGAGTTGCAACAAAGAAGGGGTGAACACTTACTGGCAGCTCGATAAACTCGACAAAAAAGTCATCAGGTGAAGTGCCAGAAAAAACCAAGCCCTTTTGCTCTAATTGCTCGCGATAGTTATTGTTGACCTCAAAGCGATGACGATGGCGCTCACTCACTAGCCCATCTTGTTGCTGTTTGAAGGCATTGGCCTGCTGATAAATGCGATAAGTCAAAGTGTCTTTTTTGAGGATAGCATCATGAGCCCCGAGACGCATGGAGGCACCTTCACCTTTGATGGTTTGGCGTTGATCATCGCGAGGAATGGCGTGAATGACAGGATAAGGTGTTTGCGGGTCGACTTCGGTGCTATTGGCATTTTGAAGACCAGCGACATGACGAGCGAATTCCACTACTGCCAGTTGCATCCCATAACATAATCCCAAGAAAGGCACTTGGTGTTCGCGCGCATATTGAATGGCGGTAATTTTCCCCTCTACTCCCCGGCTGCCCCAACCAATTGGCACAATGATACCATCAAGATGATACAAGTCGTCAATTTTTTTTGACTCTTTTTCTAAATCTTCGGCCTTAATAAACTGCAAATCCAAATTAAGACCGGTAGCAGTTTGGGTGTGAGCGAGGGCCTCAAGCAGCGAAGCGTAAGAATCACGCAATTCATATTCGCCGGAGCTTAAATACTTAGCAATAATGCCGATTTTGAGAGTAAGTTTTTTGGGAGCATCAATTTTACTTACCATTTTTTTCCAGGCCGACAGGTCTGGCGTGTGGTCTTCGAGACCAAGTTTTTTGAGCGCCTTGCTGGCAAAATTCTGCTCTTCAAAAATTAAGGGGAGTTCATAGATACTGTGACAATCAGGATTGGAAATAATGTCGGCGGGTGCGAGATTACAGTAGTAAGCAACTTTGTCTTTACGCTTATCGTCAATAGGAATTTGCGCCCGGCCAACAATAAAATCTGGTTGAATACCCATGCTATTGAGATTTTTGACTGAGAGTTGAGTGGGCTTGGACTTGAGTTCATTGATATGGGCCGGCTTGGGGAAATAAGTCACATGGACATGAATGACATCGTCTGGTTTTTGGAGTTTAAGAATCCGGTTGGCTTCATAATAAATGGTATTTTGGTACTCGCCAGCGCAACCACCGAGTTCGATGAGAATGATGTCAAAGCCATGGGCCGCTTTTTCAATGCGCCTGATCACCTCTTCTGGTAAGTAAGGAATAGCGTCAACGGTTTTGCCCTTAAACTCAAGGTCACAGGTTTTTTTAATCATTGTTTGGTAGATTTGGCCGACAGTACAATAATTTTTCAAACCCACCTCTTGTCCCAAAAAACGTTCATAAGTACCCAGGTCCAAGTCGGCCTCAGTGCCATCTTCACATAAAAATACATCGCCATGTTCAATTGGGTTAATATTGCCAGCATCGAGGTTGAGATAGTTTTCAAATTTGATATTAGTGACGCGATAACCACGGGCTTTGAGAGTCACTCCTAGAGATGCCGCTGTCACCCCTTTACCTAAACCTGACAACACCCCGCCAGAAACAAAAATATATTTCATATTTACCTCTCTAGGGCTTTCATTGTACCGCAATAGGCATAAAAATCAAGGTCTTGATTTTCTGGTGAGAGTGTGGTATAATGTCAATCCTTAACAAATAGAGATATTGGCTCGGTGGTGTAGCTGGTTAACATAACTCCCTGTCACGGAGTAGATCGCCGGTTCGAGTCCGGTCCGAGTCGCCAAAGTACTAATGTCTCAGAAGTTGGGACATTTTTTTGGTGCAGTTTTGCCTACTTATTCTTCCAGCCAAGATAAATCGAAGTCGTTTGGTGATACTTATGTGTTGGCCAACTCGACTAGCTCTTCGTGCGTCAATTGTGGAGGGAGTTAGTAGGCTTCATCATTATAGCGTGAGTTGATACCCCAATCACTGATTTTGGCAACACCATGTCCAGTGTGACCAACACCCAAGGGATATTGATCTCCGTTGGGAGTTGGCATACGCTCTTGCTGGCGTCGTTGATTGTCCCACGCATAGCCTTCACCGTCAATCATGGTGGTAGACTCAAAGTGGTAACCGGTGGGCGACAAGCTGCACTCCACACTAGGAGTTTTAGTCAGACAATCGGGATCATTTTGACTGGCGACACCTACACAACCAGCGTGCCCAGCAATGTAAGATGAACCACCACCGCCAGTGCCGACGTAGTTGGTAACACTACCACCAGCTTCCCCACCATACCAACCGCCACCACCGCCGCTGCCATAACTAGGTGCACTACCGCCTTGGCCAAAAGCACTCCGACGCCAGAAATCGCCCGCAGTGACTTCACTGGTTACTTGTGTTCCGCCTGCTCGATTGATGTAATCGGGAGACTCGTCACCACAAAAAGCAAAATTTGTATTAGTGCCAGAATAACCAACAAGTCCACCGGCACTACCACCTTTGGCACGACAACCAGCATAATTGAGCGCGCCACCGCCACCACCGGCAACCATAATCCGACTGCTGAGGGAACCGGTATCGTACCATTCTCCTTTGATCAGGCGAATATCAGTGGCACCGCCACCACCGCTTCCCCAAGAGGATGGGGCTACGCCACCAGCGCCGCCGGCATTAAATGCTGCTGTTTTTTCGCCGTTGCCCACAACATGTTCGCCGACATAAACATAAACGATCGTGTCATTGTCAACAGTGAGTATCCCCGCGGTATAAGCTCCACAGCCACCGTCATTGTGCTGTTCGTCAATATTGCCACCTTGGGCACCCCAAAGTTCAACATAATACGTGTGATTGGCCTTGAGTGTCACCGTCTGCACTGCTCCTGTATAAGTAAAAATCTTGCTACCATGCTCTGCTATTGTTTGTTCTTGGGTGTCGGTAACGACTATGCTATTATTGTCAGGCGGAATTTCCCAGTCAATCTTATTATCTATAGCAACGTGACTTGGTGATGAGGGTGCGGGTGTGGGTAATGGTTGACCATCGTCGTTTTGGCTTGCAATATTCAAGAAACTGTCTTGAGAAGTCGATCTGGGTGTTTGATAGGTAGTAATTGCAGCGGCACCAACCAAAGTGACAATGACGATAAAAACACCAATGGTAACAATCGTGCTAGTGTCATCACTGTTAGGTTGGTATTTTGAAGCGGTATTATTGCTAGTATTGAGATTTTCTTCTTGACTGGACATAGTTTTTTATCTTTGTTTTTATTCACTATAACGTATTTTTTTGGCTTTGTCAAGACGACATGTGGGCTCAATCATTGCGAAATAAAAAATCATGCCCTTTATAGCGTATATTTGCTGGATAAAATCTGCGAATTTCTTCTGTCTGGAGAAAAATTTTGTGAGTTGATGACAAATAATCAATAAGATTATTTGAGCCAAACAAGCGCAAGATGATGTAGCTTATCTAGGTGAGTATATATTTTGCCAGACACTGGGTTTCAATTGTCGCGCACTGATGTCAGCGAGCTTGAATAATCCTTTGTCTACTGGTAAACAAAAAACAGGTGACAACGTCACCTGTTTTTTGTTTTTGGTCCATCAAGATCAGCTTAATTGATTTCGATGTGTTTGCTCTCTGGCAGCTTCTCTGGCTCTTGCTTTTTGGGCAAAGTGATTTGCAAAATTCCATCATTGAAGCTGGCTTTAATGTCGTCGCGAGTGATATCTTCGCCGACATAGAAGCTTCGGGCGCAAGAACCATAGAAGCGTTCTTGACGGACGAACCGCTCCCCTTCTTTCTCGTCCACATTTTTGTGGGTTTGAGCGGAGATTTTGAGATAACCGTCTTCGAGTTGGATGTCAATATTATCCTTGCTAAATCCAGGCATATCAACATCAATTAGATATTCGCCTTTCTTTTCGCGGATGTCAGTTTTCATCAAACTGCCAGTTGAGGGTGAGAAGAAATCCCCTCCTCCAAAAAAGCTGTCAAAAAGATCAAAATCACGTCCGCGGCGTGGTACCATAGTCATGAGCATATGGCTCCTTTCTGTAATAATTTTTAATTACCTGTGATTATAGCACAATTTTTAGCAATGTCAACACCCAATTGCTAGTAGTGCTAAAAAAAACTAATTTTTTCTTGATTGATGGGAAAAAATTGTCTATTTTAGTGAATTATCCTATAATTTATGAGATTGTCCAGACTAATTTAAAACGGAATAATATATTATAGGATAAATAGTAACTTTTTTGCCTGGAAAAATATGGCAAAACTTGGTTAAAATCCTATAATAATTAAAAATTATGGAGTAATTATCAATTTGATATAAAAACTGGCGGGCGAAAAAGACAAAGTCGTGATATAATAGGGGCATGAAGCAAAAACTGACGAGTTTTTTGGCCTGGTTTGATGACTATTTTTTGTTGATAGCTAGTATTTTTTTGCTGTTTTTTATTCCTTTGTGGCCCAAAATTCCCTTGGCTGATATTATTCCAGGCTATATTGTCCGCTTGCGCCTGGAAGATATTTTCGTTTTTGCGATTTTTGTGATTTACTTGATCCAAGTGGCTCGAGGTAAGGTTGCCTGGCGGATGCCCACTTGGCAGTTAATTTTTGGTTACGTAGCAGTAGGTTTAATGTCGATATTGACAGGAATTTTTGTCATTCATACAATTCCGTTTCTCCTACCAGAGATGGGCAGCTTGGGTGACGTTATCGCCGCCGGTGTGCATGTGGCAAAGTCATTTTTGCACTGGGCACGTTACATTGAGTATTTTTTCTTGGCTTTTTTATTCTATTCAGCTATCAACAAGCGCGTGGCCCTCAAAACAATCGCAGCGTGCATGTTATTGACGGTGGTAGCGATCACAGTCTACGGTTGGGGGCAAAAGTATTGCTATTGGCCCGTTTATTCAACGATGAACCGAGAATTTGCCAAGGGTATGAAGCTGGTGCTTACTCCTCATGCTCGGGTACAATCAACTTTTGGTGGCCATTATGATTTTGCGGCCTATTTGGTATTACTTTTGCCTTTTACTCTCATGATTGCCAAAAAGGCCCGTAATATCTGGCCAAAGTATCCTCGTTTGTTGACTGGCTTGGCATGGTTGGCTCATTTTGCGGGAGTCTGGAGCTTGATTATTTCGGCAGCCAGAACCTCAATTATTGCTTATTTTATAGGTACAGTTTTGGTTTTTACTCTTGATGTTTTTATGAGTAAACGGCCTCGTCGCCGTCAGGTATGGGCTTGGTGTAGTCAACAAGTGGCTTATTTTGCTTTGGTGGGCGTGCTTGTTTTTGGTTGGGGACAAGACATGATTGAGCGTTTTGAACACACACTCGACTCAATTCCTTGGGTACATGATACGTATCACACCGCCAACCGTTGGCGCAAAGAATTACCTTATAAATTGGGCTGGAAGGAATGGGAACAGCCAGAGGGAACAGTAGCTGTTGTGGTTGATGATTTTGGTAATAATTCGGTGCTCACGCCAACTGACACACAACCGCAACCAGTCGCGCCATCACCTTCATCGGAACCCACCAGTGACAATCGTCCAGTGGATGTTTATGAGGATATTCCGGATATTAAGATAGCAGTGGATGCTTCGGGTAACGCTTATACTTATGAAGCTACCCGGACTTGGTCGGTCAATGCAGAAAAATACGGTTTGTCGATGGCCATCCGTTTTGATACTCTCTGGCCCAATGCCATTCGTGGTTTTAGTCGCAATCCCCTTTTGGGGAGTGGCTATGGTACCCTGACTAAGGGTGAGTCACTCTCGGTTTTTACCGAGGCGGATAGCACTGATTGCAATTATTTGCGCACTTTGGGTGAAACAGGACTTTTGGGCTTTATTTGTTTTTATGGTGCCGTTGTTTGGGCCATTATTATTGCTTGGCAGCAATGTCGTCTGGCTGATAATTTGCTACAGATGATCAATTTGGCTTATTTGGGTGCAGCGGTGGGTATCTTGGTGAACGCTTTGTATATCGATGTTTTCGCGGCTTCTAAAGTAGCGTTTACTTTCTGGATGTTGACTGGTATCTTTTGGGCATCACAAAAGAAGGCTATTAGAGCCATTGAAATAACTCAAGATGAGAAAAAAGTTGACGCTTAAACGCTCTCACTGGTTTTTGGCATTTATTCTTAGTCTGGCTTTTGCCGTTCGGCTTTATCGACTTACTTATCCTTTGCTTGATTGGCATTCTTTTCGTCAAGCTGATACTGCTTCGGTCACGCGTGAGTTTGTCAAACATCGCTATCCTATTTGGCGGCCACATTATCATGATCTTGGTGATATCCAAAGTGGTTTGGACAATTTGGCTGGTGATCGGATGGTAGAATTTCCTTTAGTGAATTATTTGCTGGCGTGTTGGCTGCGAGTTTTTCCTACTTGGGATTTGGTAGTGACCTCGCGTTTGGCAGCCGCGCTGGCCTCCACTGGCTCATGCTGGTGTCTTTATTGGCTGGTAAAAAAGCTCGTATCTAGCAACAGTGATGATGACTCGCAAGTGGAATGGCTAGCACAACTTTCGGCCTTAACGATGGCAATTCTGCCTTATTCTATTTATTATGGTCGAGTCATCTTGCCAGAACCTTTTCAGGTTTTTTTTGGCTTGTTAGCGCTTGTGAGTTTTGTGAGCTATTTGCGAGAGCATCGCTGGTCATCTTGGGGTTTGACGGTGGTGAGTTTGCTGACTGCTTTGCTCATCAAACCGACAACAGTTTTTTGGGGACCTTTATTTTTACTTTTGGCTTGGCAAAAAGATGGTTGGCATTGTCTCAAACGCGGCGATTTGTGGCTTCTGGCTTTGGTGGCGGTTTTGCCTTTGGGGTGGTGGCGGTTATATATTCGCCAGTTTCCGGCGGGGATTCCGGCGAGTGACTGGTTGTTTAACGGACCAATTGCTGGTGTGGCTCCACGTTGGCGGCCGATGTGGTGGCGCTGGCTTTTTTACGAACGTTTGACCAAGGATTGGCTGGGTTGGTTGGGAGCCATGTGGCTGATTTTGGGATTGTATCCTCTATCGGTGTTTCACCGAAAAACTCACGTCTCTTGGCGACAGCTTGATATTTTTGTTTATTGTTGGTTGGCACTTGATTTTGTTTATCTGAGTGTTTTTGCTCGTGGTAATATTCAACATGATTATTATCAATATCTTTTATTGCCAGCGGTAGCTGTGTTGGTAGGTCGTGGGGTGGCAATTTTTGTCAGTTGGACCCAGCGTTTTTGGCCATGGCGAAGTTTAACGATAGTGCTAGCGGTAGTTATCAGTGCTGGTGCTTGGTGTTTGGCTTGGCAGCGCGTGGGTGGCTATTTTAATGTCAATAATTGGGCTCAAGTACGGATTGGTCATCAAGCAGATTTGCTGCTACCAAGTGATGCCTTAGTGATCGCTCATGCTTATGATGCTGATACTAGTTTTCTTTTTCAAACCAATCGTTGCGGTTGGTCTACAGGGTTGGAGTTGGAGGATAAAATTACCAAAGGTGCACATTTTTTTGTGGGCACTGATACTGATGATTTATATCACCATTTGCTTGACAATTATCAGCTTTTGGCGCAAAATGAGGATGGCTTTATTTTTGATTTGACCGCCAGTAGTGCAGGACAGCTAACAGCGACGGCAAGTGGACAAGAAAGACAACCATGAAAATATTGATGCTTACGCCATATCTCCCCTATCCCCTGCTTTCTGGAGGTCAGATTCGGACTTATAATTTACTCAAAAAAATGGCCGACAAACACGAGATTACTCTTTTTGCGCTGATTAAAAATGAACAAGAGAAACAGTATATTAAAGAACTTGAACAATATTGTCATAAAGTGCGAGTTTTTAAGCGCTCGAGTAAACCTTTTACGCTGCGCAATATTCTGCGTACGGCCATTTCGAGCTATCCGTTTTTGGTCATTCGCAATCATGTCTCATCAGTGATTAGTGCCGTCAGACAAGAGCTCGAGAGTGAAAATTATGATTTAATTCACGCGGAGACTTTTTACATGATGCCTCATTTACCAGCTACTAAAATTCCGGTAATGCTGGTGGAGCAGACGATTGAGTATTTAGGCTATGAAAGTTTTGCACAGACGACTCGCTGGCAGTTTTTGCGTCCTTTGCTGAAAATTGATATTAATAAAATTAAGTACTGGGAAAAGTATTACTGGCAGCACTGTGATCAACTCGTCACGATGAGCGAGGACGATAAAACTTTTATTGCTAGTGAAATTGGTGAAACCACACCAATTGATGTGGTGGCTAATGGTGTGGATACAGCGTGGTTTAGTGAGCAAAAATTTGCCAAAAGAAAAGTACCAACACTTTTATCGGTGGGAACTTTTAAGTGGTTGCCCAATGTTGAGGCAGTACGTTTTCTCATTCAGAAAGTCTGGCCGTTAATTAAAAGGCAACGTCAAGATATTAAACTTTGGGTGGTGGGTAATGCGCCCACTGATGAAATCTTGCGTTTCGCGGCTCGTGATCCGCAAATAGAAGTTTCTGGCCGTATTGCTGACATCCGTGAGGCTTTTGGTGGGGCGCACATTCTTTTGGCACCGGTGTTTTCTGGTAAAGGTACGCGCTATAAAATTTTGGAGGCGATGGCTTCGGGTACGCCGATTATTGCCACTAGTACCGCGGTTGAGGGTCTGGGTGTGGTCAATCGCGAAGAGGTAATTATTGCCGATACTGCGGAAGCGATGGCTCGTGAGGCTTTGGCTTTATTGGCTGATGACCAACTGCAAGCAAGACTTTCTCACGGTGGGAGGCAATTTGTACGCGAACATTATGATTGGGAGTTAATCGCCAAGCGCTTGGATGATATCTACCAGCGAGTGGGTAAAAAAGATAATGCAAGAAAAAATTGATTTGTCAATTATTATTGTCAGTTATAATGGCAGCTTTTGGCTCAAAAAAACGCTTGAGAGTCTCAAGGAGTTTTACTTGGATCAGACGACCAAACGAGTGGCAGTTTATTTAGTGGATAATGCGAGCACTGATGATGTGGTGGTAATGACACGTCAAAACTTCCCGTTTGTACAGATTATTGAGTTAGAAAAAAATTTGGGATTTGCGGCCGCTAATAATCGAGCGCTCAAAGAAATTTCTAGCGACTATGTGATGCTGCTAAATCCCGATACGCAATTGGACGAACGCTCGCGAATAGATTTACTGCTTGATTATTTATCCGCTCACCAGGAGGTGGGTATGATTGGTCCTAAGCTGTTGTTGACAGATGGACGCTTGGATCCAGCGTGTCATCGGGGTGAACCCAATCCGTGGGCAGCAGCGTGTTACTTTTTGCGGTTGGAAAAATTGTGGCCACGTTGGCGTTTGGTTAATGGTTATCACCGTGGCGATTTGGATATGGATAAGATTCATTCGATTGAAGCTATTTCTGGGGCAGCGATGATAGTGCCACGATCAGCTCTTGAGGTAGTCGGACTTTTGGATGAGAGATTTTTTCTTTACGCTGAAGATTTGGATTGGGCGCGACGTTTTCGGGAAGCTGGTTACCAAATTATTTACGATCCCGAATGTATTATCATTCATCACAAAAATAAAACTGGTATTGCCAATCAAGATGCACAAATTTCTGGCAAGAGTCGTGAGTATTTTTTCAATACCATGCTACAATATTATGACAAGTATTATGCCGACAAACTACCAAAATTTATGCGTCGGCTTGTCCAAAGTTTTTTATTTGTCAAAAAAGAAGGTTGGTAAACCGAAACACTGAGGACTGCATAGCTCCGCACACATCTCGGCAGTCGCTTACACAGCTCCGCGCCGAGCTCGGCAGTGTGAATAATAGTAGTTAAAGACAAATAATAAAATTGCTCACGCACAAATTAAATTTTGCGTGTATAATCGCCTTTATGGATGTAAGTAAACTCTATGTGCAAGATTTTCGTCAGTTCGCACAAAGAACTTGGGATTTGGCGCCGGGAATCAATCTGGTGATTGCTCCCAATGGTTCGGGCAAAACGACATTACTTGAAGCTTTGCATCTTTTGGCTACTGGCAAGAGTTTTCGGGCGAACAAAACCGTCGAGATGGTGCGCTTTGGTCAGGAAATTGCGAGAGTTTATGCACTAGCTGATGATAAGCTCAAACTAGGGATAACACTGACGGGCGGATTGGTAGGTGGTCAAAAGGCAGCTGCTAAATATTATCAAATCAACCAAACGAGAAAACGGGCGGTAGATTTTGTGGGTAATTTGCTGACAGCCACGTTCAGGCCAGAGGATTTGCGTTTGATTGAAGGCTCAAGCAGTAGACGACGCGATTATTTGGATGGACCTTTGAGCCTAGTCAGCCAAGTATATCGGGAAGCTGACAAAAAATATTCAGCTGCCTTGATACGTCGTAACAAGACACTCAAAGCGATTCGTGACGATGGCTTGGATGAAAGCTTGTTGTCATTGTGGGATCGGCAGGTGCTGGAATTTGGACCCGTGGTGCAAAGATTGCGAGCTGCTTATGTTGATTTTGTCAATACGCGGGTGCAGTTCGCTCGCCCGTATCATCTTATATATCAACATTCTCTCATGAGTCCAGAAAGACTCCTCTCTCACCGTCGGGCTGAGCTGGCTGTTGGTTATACTTTGGTGGGGCCGCATAAAGATGATTTACTCATTGAAGCCGAGCTGGGCGGACAGATGGTCAATCTCGCGACTTATGGTTCGCGTGGACAACAACGTCTGGCAGTGTTGTGGCTCAAATTGGCTGAGCTTGAGTATATCAAGCGAGAGACCAAGCGAGTGCCGATTTTGCTTTTGGATGATATTTTTTCCGAGCTGGATGATCAAGCGCGCGAGCTCGTACTTGCCCAAGTGCAACAACAAACCACCATTATTACTTCTATTGATCAAGAATTGACAAAAATAATCGGTAAGCAAGTAAATACAATAGTTTTATGACAATAAATAATCACATGTCACAAGAAATTACCGCGTCCACACTGGAAACAGTACCGGGGCGGCGACGTTTGACCAAAGAAGTCAAAATAATTTTGGCTGCTTTGGCTACGGTCATCATTGTGGGGCTTTTGGGACAAGTGTTGCGTCACTGGCGGCGTGAGTATACCACTTTGTCGGCGTATCTGCTGAGTCTGCCTGATTATTCTTATGTGACCGCTTCGATTAATGATCAACCTTTTCGTTTGGAGCTGGTCAATACTAATACTTCAAGACAGCAAGGTTTGTCAGATCGCAGTGAAATTGGCAGTGATGGTATGCTTTTTGTGATGCCGATGTTGGGCACTTATCCTTTTTGGATGCCACGCATGCATTTTGATTTGGATATTGTGTGGTTGGCTGAAGATCAGATTGTGGATATTACACCCAATGTGCCGGCCCAACCAGGTGTGCCTTTGGGTCAGCTGCCATTTTATACCAATGATCAGCCTTGTAATCTGATTTTGGAGTTGCCAGCGGGACGAGCCGCACTTTTAGGTCTGCAAGTGGGCGACAAACTGGTAGTCCAGCGCGACTTATAAAGTTGTGAGTAATAAGGTAGCCTGACCTTCTAGGGTGTACTCTCCCAAGCCAGCGGGAATAAAAGCGGTTTCCCCTTTTTGGAAGGTGTAAATCATCCCCGAGTGTACAATTTGAAATTGACCCTCGAGAGTGAGATAAACCTGACAACTACCACCGGTAGCTTTTTGGGTAAAAGCTGATTGTAAAGTGAGTTTGCGGACGTGGAAATAATCGCAAGCGGCCAGTTCCTGCCAACTATTGCCCTCAACGGTGGGTACTGGTGGGGCGAGTGGTGCCAGGGGTGTAGGCTCAAGAGTGCTGACAGCCAAAGCATCCTTGATATGCAAGGGACGCTTTTTACCATCAAAATCTACTCGACCATAGTCACAGACGCGATAAGTCAAGTCACAGGCTTGTTGAATTTCGGCAATCAAAAGACCCTTGCCAATGCCATGGACAGTGCCAGGCGGCAAGAAAAAGACATCGCCGGGATGAGCAGGCACTTGGCGTAAAATTTCGGGTAAAGTGTCATTTTCGATGTGCTTTTTGAAGTCACGTCGGTCGGTAATTTCGGCTACACCATAATAAAGACTAGCACCGGGTTGGGCCTCGACTACGTACCACATTTCGGTTTTTCCCGAAAAATTGGGACCCGGTCCAGCATAACCTTTGCCTGGATGGACTTGAATGGAGAGATCATCCATGGCGTCAATGTACTTAATAATTAAAGGAAAATCAGTACTTTTGGCCTGACGAGTAATAACTTTTGGCCCCATGGTCTCAAGATAATGAGTAAAAGTTTCACCAGCAAAAAAACCACCATCAATTTTGCTTTGACCATTAGGATGAGTGGAAACTTCCCATGATTCGGCGACGTTTTTGAGTTCCTTTTGGGGTTTTTTGCCATATTGCTTGACCAGACGCTGCCCGCCCCAAATTGTTTCGCGCAAAAAGGGATCCATTTTAAGAGGTGCTAAAAGCTCATTTATCATAATAAGTCTATTATATCATGAAAAAAGCCATAAAAATTACTAATTTTGACCAAAAAATAACAAAAATGAGTACGAACTTAAGTATCTTTCGGGTGTTATTTATATTATAAGTCCGAAACTTTTAATATTATAGGATTTTAAGCCATTATAGCTCATAATTTCCAGGCGAAAATTTGCTGAAAGTCCTATAAGATATTTTTACGTTCGGAAAAAGTCTGGATGATTATTAATATTATAGGATATATTTGTATACATTTTGTCTACACTTATTCCATAAGCACATGCTGAGCTGCCGGCAAAAAAATACCCCGACGGTGTCGAGGTATTTAGGGTTGGCTAGGAGACTGTCTTCACGCTTTGATGATGGACATAGTGTTGGTACCACCTTGACGATGAGGAATGCCGTGGGTGACAATCAACCGTTCGCCGGGAGTGATAATCCCCTGCTGCTTTAAGTAAGCAATGGTTTTGTTGGCATCACTAGCAATGTCGGAAGGAGCCAAAACAGGCTCGACAGCATAAGCCAAAGATAGAGCGTAATAAACACGTTCGTCGTCGGTCACGGCAATTACTTGACGGCTAGGATGAAGACTGGCAGCAAGCAGAGCACTGTGGCCAGTGCTGGTGAGATTCACCAAACGATCCACCTCTAATCCACTAGTTTCAGTCAACTCGATAGCAGCATTGATGACGGCTTCTTGTGGATCATTGGTGACTTTGATCGTGAGATTTTCATTGGCATAAGGTTCATTAAAGGCGGCAATAGTCGCTTGAGTTTTTACCGCTCGCACCGGATATTTACCAATGGTAGTTTCCTCAGAGAGCATGATGGCATCAGTGCCGTCGTAGATAGCGTGAGCAACATCGGAAACCTCAGCGCGGGTGGGTCGTGGTAGTTCAGTCATACTTTTGAGCATTTGGGTGGCCGTAATCACTGGTTTGGCTTGAGCGCGACACAAATCAATAATTTTCTTTTGCCAGAAAACCAATTCTTCATAAGGCATCTCAACGCCAAGATCGCCACGAGCCACCATAACACTATCAGAGGCGGTTACAATCTCTTGGAGATTGTCTAGTGCGGCTTGGGTTTCAATTTTGGAAATGATTTTGGATTTCAAGCCTCGTTTGTCAAGCTCTTGACGTAAAAACTCGATGTCTTTGGCGTCGCGGACAAATGATAGACCGACATAGTCAATCAAATCTGTGCCTTGAGCGCCATCTAATTGGGCGTAATCAGCGCTCACCAGAGATGGCATATCAATGGTGACCCCGGGCACATTCATGGTTTTGCGATGCTTGACTGTGCAATTGGTGAGAGCGGTCAAAACCAAATGATCACTATTTTTGGCGGTGACTTTTAGCTCACAAGCACCATCGTCTAGCAAAATCATATTGTCAACTTGCAATGATTCCACGACGTTTTGGGGGATGATCACTTTTTTGACGGCATCAAGATTTTCATTATAAGTAAAAACACATGTCTCTCCCTCAATCAGGTCAAAAGGTTTTTCTTGTGGGAGGTTGATGCGAATTTCTGGTCCTTGTAAATCCAACAAAATAGCCACACTGGCGTGTTTTTCTTGGGCAACTTTGCGCACGCGGCGAATTCTTTCTTGGTGCCACTCGGGACTGGAGTGTTTGGTATTAAAACGAGCGACATTCATACCAGCATCAATGAGCTTGGCGATGATCTCCTCAGTCTCTGTCGCTGGACCAATAGTGGCCACGAGTTTGGTTAATTTTTGGGGCATGTTCCCTCTCTAACGTGCATTTGGCACGTGGCTAATTACTTTTTGGATGAAATCAACTGACTAAATATCATTAGAGTTTTCACTTCATCTGTCTTATTGTACCACAGTTTTATTTTTTCGGTGTCGCTTGATCTTTATGATTTGTTTTTTTCTTGGCTACAGGCTCAAGAGCAATCTCGAGGTTTTCGCGAACGCTTTTGGTGGGTACAAATTTGATATTCTTGCGAATTTCTTCTGGTATCTCTACCAAATCACGCTGATTTTCCCAGGGAATACAGATAGTTTGACACCCCGCTCTAGCAGCGGCAATGGATTTTTCCTTAAGGCCACCAATACGCAAAACTTTGCCGCGCAATGTTACCTCGCCAGTCATAGCCACATCTTTTTTCACTGGACGCCCAGTAAGCGCTGAGACTAGAGCAGTCACGATGGTTACGCCAGCAGAAGGGCCATCTTTGGGCACGGCTCCTTCGGGCACATGTAAGTGAATGTCGGTATGATCAAGTTTTTTGATAGTTAGTCCAAAGTCAGCAGCGTGAGAGCGAACATAAGTCATCGCTGCTTGAGCTGATTCTTTCATGACGTCACCTAGCTGACCTGTAAGCTTAAGCTCTCCTTTGCCTTCACTGGTGGCCACCTCAATAAAAAGCACATCGCCACCAACACTGGTCCAAGCAAGGCCGGTCGCAACACCCACCTCGTTTTCTTGGTTTTTTATGCTGACATCAAATTTTTGTGGGCCTAAAAATTCGGCTAATTTTTTGTCATCCACAACAATATTTTGGAGTTTTTTGTTGGCTACTAGGAGACGGGCGCTTTTGCGCATGATCTTGTCGAGTTGTCGGGAGAGTTCGCGCACACCAGCCTCTTTAGTATAATTTTCGATAATTTCATTAAGAATTTTTTCGTCGATGGTGACCTGCTCTGGTTTGAGACCGGCATTGGCCAAAGATTCTGGCAAAAGATATTTTTGGGCAATGATCATTTTTTCCGAGACGGTGTAGCCAGCATAGCGGATAATCTCCATCCGATCGAGCAAAGGCTCGGGAATGTCAGTGGTATTGGCGGTGGCAATAAATATTATTTTGGATAAATCATAGGGCATGTCAAGGTAATGGTCTTCAAAAGTTTTGTTTTGTGATGGATCGAGCACTTCGAGAAGAGCAGCTGAAGGATCCCCGTGATAGTCATAGTCCATTTTGTCAATTTCATCAAGCATAAAAACGGGATTGCTGGTGCCAGCTTGTTTGAGACCATTGATAATTCGACCCGCCATAGCGCCGACATAAGTGCGTCTGTGGCCACGAATTTCGGCTTCATCGCGGACGCCACCTAGGGAAATGCGGGCAAACTTGCGTCCCAAGGCTTTGGCAATACTTTGACCAATGCTAGTTTTGCCCACTCCTGGCGGTCCCACAAAACACAAAATTGTGGGCTTTTCGTTGACTTTTTTTTGATCTTGATGTAGGCGCAAGACGGCGATGTATTCCAAAATCCGATCCTTAACTTCTTCCAGACCATAATGAGATTCATTGAGAATTTTTTCGGCTTTTTTGAGATCAAGGACATCATTGCTAAATTTATTCCACGGCAGTTCAAAAACGGTGTCCAGCCAGTTGCGCAAATAAGAGCTTTCGGGATTGAAAGATGAGGTGGAACGAAATTTTTGCAATTCTTTTTTGATTTTGTTTTTAATAGCTTCGCCAACGTCAAGTTTTTTGAGTTTGTTGTCGTATTCGCTGGAGTCATCGCCTTCATCAGTCAGTTCGCCCAATTCTTTTTGGATCATGGATAGGCGCTCGCGCAAGATATTTTCGCGCATGTTTTTTTCCATTTTTTTGTGAGTTTTGGTGATGACATCGGTTTCAATTTTGGCCACTTGCAGCTCGGTATTTACTTGCGCCATAGTGATTTTAATCCGCTCACTAATTTTGGTCGCTTCCAAGAGTTTTTGCTTATCACTGGGGCTGGCTGACAAAAGATTGCCAATGTGATCACAAGCTTGTCCTGGAGGTAATACACGCAAGAAAGCTAAAAAATTCTCTGGTTGCTCAATCAAACCAATGCTGATTAGCTGGGAAAAATCATGCAGGAGATGATTACGCATGAGTTCGATTTTTTCGGGTGTCAGGTCATATTCATCTTCAACAATTTCGACATTGGCAATAATTGCTTTGTTGGCCGCGCTCGTGCGTCCCCAATTCAGTACGCGTGCACGGTGAATAGCGGTAACATTAACTGAATAACTATCGCGCTTAATGTCCTGAGTCACCGAACCGACTTTGGCAATAACTCCCATCTTGAAAAGATCGCGAGCGGTGGGATTGTCAATATTGGGTGATTTCTGAGCGGTAATAAAAATAAAATCTTGGGATTTACGACTGGCACGGACGGCAGCTTTGCTGGATTCGCGAGTAAAAATCATCTGAGTCTGCATGCCGGGGAAAAGAACACCCTCTTTGAGGGGGGCGGTGGGTAATAACATGATATTTTCTAAAATTTCGACTTCTGACATATGGGGCGTATTATACCACAACTTTTAGCAGTGTCAAGGGCTGGTTGCTAAAAAAATGCTGCCAGTCAAACGGAAAACGTGGTATAATACAGACAATTGATGACGAAAACAGATGATTTGCTACAGATTAGAAATTTAAGTGTCGCGTTGGAAACGAAAAAAGTTTTACATGATATTGATTTGACTTTGGGCGTTGGTCAAACATTGGTGCTTTTGGGCCCTAATGGCGCGGGCAAATCGACTTTGGCAAACACGATTGCGGGTATTGATCGTTACCAATTGACACAGGGCGAGATTAATTTTTGTGGACAAGTGATTAATGACTGGTCGCTAACTCGTCGGGCACAAGCTGGTCTGATGATGACGTGGCAAAATCCTCCGTCCTTGCCAGGAGTATTGACGAGTAATTTTTTACGTCAAGCCTACGAAAAAACTGGACAGGAAAAGCTAACTATCTTTGAGTTTCAACAAAAATTGAACAAATTTTGTGAACAATTACACCTACCAATTACCATGATGTCACGTGATTTTGGTGTGGGATTTTCTGGAGGCGAAAAAAAGAAGTTGGAATTGTTACAACTATTATTACTACGACCGCAAGTGGCCATTGTTGATGAACTCGATGCTGGCTTGGACACTGACGCCGTCAAATTGGTGAGTCAAAACTTGCGTGCTTTCCAAAAAGAAACGCAGGCAGGCCTGATTATCATCACTCACACAGCCCAAATTTTGGCTCATTGGCCAATTGATGATGTTTTGGTGCTATATCAAGGACACATTGCGGCCACTGGTGGTCAAGAGTTAATCGCTCGCATACAAAAAGATGGTTATAGCTGGCTAAAGGAAGAAGATGACTAAGGGTCTGGCGCGCGAGCTTGTCATGGAAATATCGCGCATTAAAGATGATCCGGAGTGGATGCGTCAATTGCGCTTGCAAAGTTTGGATATATATAATAGTACCCCCTTACCCGCATGGGGGCCTGATTTATCTGGTTTGGATTTATCACAGATTGAAACTTTTGTCTGGCCGAAAAACAAAATCCATGATGACTGGTCTCAAGTGCCGCCTGAAATTCGCGATACTTTTTCTCGTCTGGGTATTCCACAAGCAGAAGAGAAATTTCTTGCTGGCGTGGGAGCACAACTAGATTCTGAGATGGTGTACCATCGTCTACAAGAAATGGCAGCCGAACAGGGAGTGTATTATGCTGATTTGGAAAGTGCTTTGCATTCTGATTATGAGTCAATGATCCGGGAACATTTTGCTACGTTAATCAAACCAACTGATCATAAATTTGCTGCTTTGCACACGGCGGTGTGGTCAGGAGGTTCTTTTGTGTATTTGCCACCCGGTGTGAGTTTGACATTGCCTTTGCAAGCTTATTTTCGTCTCAACGCCAAGGGGGCGGGACAATTTGAACACACGTTGATTATCGTCGATCAGGGTGCGAGTTTGCATTTTATTGAAGGTTGCTCGGCACCACGCTACAATCAAGTTAGTCTACATGCTGGTAGTGTAGAACTTTTTGTGCGTCCGCGCGGCTACTTGCGCTATACTACGATCGAAAATTGGTCGCGCAATATGTATAATCTCAATACCAAAAGAGCGTACGTGGATGATGAGGGCGTGATTGAATGGGTATCGGGAAGTTTTGGTTCGTGTACCACCTGTCTGTATCCAGAAAGTATTTTGGCGGGTGATAAAGCAAAATCAAGTTATTCGGGAGTGACTTTTGCGGGGACTGGTCAGTGCTTGGATACTGGTTTTAAAGTGCAACATTTGGGTCGTAATACTAGTAGCCATGTCCAAGCGAAGTCAATCGCTAAAGGTGGCGGAGTGTCAGTTTTTCGCAGTAGTATTTGGGTGGGCGATCAGGCAGCTAATACCAAGACTTCATTGGCTTGCCACTCATTAATTCTGGATGCACACTCGCGCAGTGATACTATTCCGGCGATGGTGGTCAATCATCCGGAGACTGATTTGGGACATGAGGCGAGCGTGGGGCGTGTCAGTGATGAGCAATTGCATTATTTACAGGCGCGAGGCTTGACTCAACAGCAAGCATTACAACTTTTGGTTAGTGGTTTTGTTTCCGATTTTACCAATCAATTGCCACTAGAATACGCGTTGGAGATGAATAATTTACTTAATTTGGAATTGTCTCCAACGAGTAAGGAAGGACAAATATAATGCAGAAAAATATTGATAAATCAATTATTTTTCTGGATAAATTTGTTGCTGTGCCAACGTGGAGTTGGTTGGGTTTGCAACCTCATGACGCTCTGGTGGCAGTTAATTCATCGGCAACTCAAGTCCAAATCGACAAAAAAATACCACGACTGATAACTTACCGAATAAGTGATTTATCGGTGGACAACAGTGGCTTGGCAACCATTAATTTACAACTTGTTTTGGCGCCTTTGGCATCTGTCTGCTTGTTATTAGATTTTGGCGCATTGGATAAATTGGAAAAAATAAAAAGCGTTTTTTGTTGCTTGAAAAGTGAACTGCCGGCGCACGCGCAGCTGCGAGTTGGTATTTGCGTGCATGCTGGCAGCCGCCAAAATGTAAGCATCATCGGTCAGTGGCGTTTGCAGCGTGATAGTCAGCTTGAGTTGGCTGGTATGTACACTGGAGATGGCAAAGTTAGTGATAGACAGTTTGTTTTTTTAGCCGCACCACGAGCGCATGCGAGCGTTCAAACTTTTTACGATAGCGGTGGCGGGCAAATTGATAATGATTATCAAATTGTTCATGCGTCTTCACAGACGCGAAGTCAGATTAATACTGATGGTATTATCCGGACAAATGGCCAAAAAACCTGGCGGGCTACCATAGATTTTCGCGCTGGTAGTCGTGGCAGTCAAGGGAGTGAAAGCGAAAATGTTTTAGTTTTGGGACAGGCTGGGAGTAATAAATCGTTGCCGATAATTCTGACACATGAAGATGATATTAAGGCAACACACAGTGTTAGCAGTGGTCGTGTGAGTGATGAAGTTGAGTGCTATGCTAGTGGTCGCGGTCTGACTCGCGAGCAAATAGAACAACTTTTGATTGACGGCAAGAAACAAAAAGTGCAAGGTTTGATTGATCAGTGGTCGCAAACAAAAGGATAGCTATTTATGGAGACAAAAAATATTTTGCGTGATGAAGTAGTGCTGCGCCGACGTGGTGATTTCCCTTTTTTGTCTACGCATCCAGAACTGGTTTATTTTGATAATGCGGCGACGACACAAAAACCACAATCGGTTTTGTGGTCACAACAGAATTGGTATCAAAATCTCAATAGCAATCCTTTACGCGGAATGTATGATTTGAGCGCCAAAGCGACCGCGCAATATGAACGCGCTCGGGCCTTGGTGGCTAGCTTTATTGGTGCCAACACTGATGAAATCATTTTTACTAGCGGGGCGACAATGGGTTTAAATTTTTTGGCTTTAATGCAAACCGCCAACTGCCAAAAAGGTGACGAAATCTTAGTGTCAGTTTTGGAGCATCACGCTAATTTACTCCCTTGGCAAGAATTAGCGAGACGCAACGGAGCGCGTTTGGTCTATATTGAGCCGGATGAAAATGGTTTTTTGAGCGTGGATGCGCTGACAAGACAAATGTCAACACGGACCAAAATTGTCGCGCTGACTGGCATGTCCAATGTCGTTGGCAATCCGCCAGCGCTCAAACACATCAGTCAACTGATTCATAAAAACAATGCCTTATTTTTTGTTGATGGAGCGCAGTTAATCGCTCATCAGGCTATTAATGTTCACGCTTTGGATATCGACGCTTTGAGTTTTTCGGGACACAAGCTTTATGGTCCAATGGGGATTGGGGTTTTGTATCTGCGCCGCCAATTGGCCGAACAAGTGCCGCCGATTTTTGTTGGTGGTGAAATGATTAGTGAGGTGACTCGCGATCACTTTACTCTCGCGCCAATTCCACAACGCTTTGAGGCTGGCACAGTCAACGCCGCTGGAGCAGTGGGTTTAGCCAAAGCCATCGAGTATGTACAGGAGCTGGGAATGAATAATATTGCAGCTCGCGAACAGGAATTGACTATGTATTTGCTGCAGCAAATGCAAAGCTTGCCGGCAGTACAGATTCTTGGTAGCGCTAATGCCAGTGATCATTGCGGCCTTGTAAGTTTCAATCTTGCCGATGTCCATGCACACGACGTGGCGACTATTTTGGCCAGTGAAGGGATAGCAGTGCGCGCGGGTCATCATTGCGCGGCGGTTTTGCATCAGTTTTTCGGTGTACCAGCAAGCGTGCGAGTGAGTTTGAGCTGGTATAATACGCGCGGAGAAATTGACAAATTTATCCGTGTGTTAGCGACAGTACGTGGGAGAATGGGTTATGAATGATAGTTTTTATGGTGAAGTCCTAACGGAACATTATTTGTATCCGCGACACCAGCGGCAATTGGCGACTTATGATCGACGCCAAGTGGGTGTGAATGCGAGTTGTGGTGATAGTTTGGAACTGCAAATTAAATTTGCCGGTGATCGAATTCAGGATTTGGCTTTTAGTGGTCAGGGGTGTGCGCTCTCGCGAGCCAGTAGTGACATTGTCTGTGGACTTTTGCAAGGACGCAGTCTGAGTGAAGCCCAAAAAATCATTGTCGCTTTTGATCAATTGGCGGCGGGTCAGGCCCATGAAGAACAAAAACAATTACTTGGTGAAGCGGTAAGTTTGGAGTCGGCGCTACAAATGCCTTTGCGGACCAAGTGTGTACAGTTGGCGTGGACACTAGCAGCTCAGTTGCTCCGGCCAATGTCTAGTGATAACAAAAACGAAACATGACAAGTAAGCTGGCAACTTAAATAATGCCCAATTGGTAACCAGCGACTAGCATGATGACTATACTGATAGTCCCCCAAATGAGATTGAAAAGATGTTGCAAGCGCTGGACATAAAGATTGGCAATAAATTCACGAATTAGAGCATTATTATAAAAATACCACGGTGCTTTAGCACCAATACCAATGGCTTTCAGGCCAATGGCGTGTGCGATCACCCCGCTGCGCCACACATGATAGCCTGTGGTAGCAAAAACAACGTTTTTATTGCCCTTCAATTGGTCGATAATTTTTTTGGAAAAAGCCATGTTTTCCCGAGTTGTTTTCGATTTATTTTCGGTGATAATCTTATGGGTACTAACACCTTTGGCCACAAGGTAATTCTTCATCGCTTGAGCTTCGGAAATCACCTCGTCACTTCCTTGTCCACCAGAAGGAATATAAGTGATAGCGGGTCCCAAAGCCTGTTTTTGCGCGCCAGCAAAGGCCAAAGCCCGATCAAGTCGTCCTTGTAGAATGGGTAGTGGTTGTCGATCACTGCCGACTTTGCAGCCTAAAATAATAAGAAAGTTTTGGTTAAGCGGCGGCTGATAATGTTCTGACTTGAGAGTGCAAATAATGACTCCCACCATCATACACTCAAGATAAGCGATAATAAGGCTCATTTCCGCTTCAAAAAAATAGATCAGACCATCAACAAGTCGAGAATGATCACCAATGAATTCGTCGAGAATAGCATAAAGATTGGGGACGATAAGACTGCTAAGTGTCAAGAGACTGCCCAAAGTAATGCCCAACATATTACTGACGCGATAGCCTTCCTTTTTGATCAGGACAATGTTGCTAATTACCAGCATCACGGCGAGCATCAGAGCAAAAGGCATCATCATCCATACGTGAATGGCAAAAGCATCAATGATAGTTTCATAAATATCATTGAGAGTAAAATTTTCAAAACCAAACAATAACCGATAAAGTTGAAAGACAATGGCATTGAGTAAAAAATACAACACCCCGAGATTGGACATAAGTGAATAAGAATACATCGTGATTTTGGCTTGCGCGCGGATAAAGTAATAACAAAAAATCGCAATGACCACCATTACCACGAGTTTTTCGATTTCAAAAACCAAGCCAAAAAACCGGCTGCTAAAAGTATAATGATTGATCAGATGACAAATAATTATCATGCCGACGCTGATGGCCAAGGCCCGCTTTTTCATAAGAGTGATTATACCACATATCTTATCTTCCAGCTGTGGTATAATAACGACACTTGGCTATATAGTAGTACTGACTAACAAGGAAAATATGACCCAAAAAAAGACCAAAACTCAAGCGCAAACATTGGTAGTGGGGGCAGGCTTGTCGGGAGCGGTCATTGCCCGACGTTTGGCTGAAGAAAAAAATGAATCAGTGTTGGTGATTGACCGGCGCGAACAAATCGGTGGCAACTGTTTTGACCAAAAAATCGAGGGGATTACAATACACCGTTACGGGGCACATATTTTTCACACTGACGATCAACAAGTGTGGACGTGGCTGTCGCGCTTTACTTGCTGGCATGAATATCGTCATCAAGTCCAAGCGCAATTGCGTGACCAGCTGATTTTTTTACCTTTCA
The DNA here is from genome assembly GCA_017431625.1 of bacterium. Classification (GTDB taxonomy): domain Bacteria; phylum Patescibacteriota; class Microgenomatia; order UBA1400; family PJMF01; genus RGIG2560. The sequence goes on from JAFRKQ010000015.1 coordinate 79,192, forward strand.
ATCTTAATGCTTTGGAACAATGTTTTGCTCCCGAAAAAGTGACTTTAATGAAAAAAACACTCAAACAACATTTTGCGTCAGGACAAAAAGTGACGATTTTGCAGTTGCGTCAAATTCAGGATCCGGTCTTGCAAGAATTAGCTGACTATGTTTATGAACACATCTTTTTGCACTACACGCTCAAACAGTGGGAATGTCGGCTAGAAGATTTGGATATGAGTGTGGCCGCTCGGGTGCCAGTAGTTTTTGATCGCGATGATCACTATTTTGCCAATCGCTATCAAGCAATACCGGCACAAGGTTATACGGCGATGATAGAGAAAATTTTGGACCACCCCTTAGTCCAAGTACGTCTTGACACTGACTATCAATCGCTTAAAAATCAAGTTTTTCGGCATGTTTATTTTACGGGGGCAATTGATGAATTTGGTGATTATTGTTTTGGGCCGCTCCCCTATCGCAGTCTGGAGTTTGTCAACCAAAAACTCGATCAAGAATACTATCAAGCAGTCAGTGTCGTTAATTATCCCGAAACACAAGAGTTTACCCGTATTATTGAACATAAACACTTTTTGGCCGAAAAAACACCCTACACCTGGATTACTCGCGAGTATCCACGTTGTTTTGTGCTGGGACAAGGCGAGCGTTATTACCCGATCCAAAATCAAGCCAATCAAGAGTTGTATCGGCGCTATCGCGATCATTTAGCGAGTCATCAGGATATCACTTTTTTGGGACGTTTGGGCGATTATCAATATTATGACATGGATAAAGCGGTGGCGCGAGCTTTGAACCTTGAGTTGCGCTAGTGCTGGCTCACTAAGACTTTTTATCTTATAGGATTTTAACCCTTTTTTTGTCAAAATCTCCAGGCAGAAAAATTTTATTTAATCCTATAATATATGTTATCGATTTAAAACCAGGCATGAAATTAAAATTATATAGGATAATATTGTATAAATTTTTTACTCAAAATCGGAAAAAATCACCTTTTGATAAGCATTTTTGTGACTCCAGAGGGATTCGAACCCTCGATCTTTTGGATGAAAACCAAATATCCTGGACCGCTAGACGATGGAGCCAATATTCAAGAACTCACGTATTATATCACGTTTTTTGACAAATGTAGGGAGCAGTTTGGCCAAATTGGTCGTGGGCGTAGGAAAATGACCATGAATGTATGCTTTTGTTATCTTGACAAATGGGTCAAGTCCTAGTAAACTTGCACTTATGATAAAGTTTGACCAAGTCAGTAAGGATTTTTGCCACGGACAAAAGGTTGCCTTGGAGGATGTATCTTTTGAAATAGATGATGGGGAGTTTGTTTTTGTCACTGGTCATTCTGGTAGTGGCAAAACCACCCTTTTGCGCTTGCTGATGCGTGAACTCCAACCCACTCATGGGACAGTGTATTTTGACAACAAAAATTTGCGTCGTCTTTCACGTGGCCGTGTAGCCAAACATCGGCGCAAAGTGGGAGTGGTTTTTCAAGACTATCGCTTGATAGAAGAGCTGAGTGTCGCTGAGAATATTGCTTTGCCTTTGGTGATTGCCAAAGCGCGCCGACGAGAGATTGACAAGCGCGTGACAGAACTGTTGGAGCTTTTGGGTTTGGAAGGCTACGAAAATGTTTTCCCCTCACAACTGTCCGGTGGTGAAGCTCAGCGAGTTGGCTTGGCCCGAGCTTTGATTACTGCTCCCGAAGTAATTTTTGCTGACGAACCTACAGGTAATCTTGATGCTGAAAACGCCTTGGAATTACTCAAACTTTTGGCGAGTGTGAATGAGTATGGTACCACAGTGATTATGACCACTCATGATTTGAGTTTGTTGTCACAAATTGCCAATGCTAGACATATGGATTTTCGACGTGGACGCTTGGTACAAGATACTGGGAGTGCTATCAAAAATATGTTGGTAGGTAGCAATCCTGCCAATACTAAGCAACCAACCGAAAAGGTGGAGAAAACAGCACCAACTCCAGAAGAAATCACGGTGGAAGCATTGAGTGAAGATCATGCTCCACAACCGGCAAAAAAGTCACAGAAAGACGAGCATGAGTAACGTTTTTTCTAGTTGGACTAATATGCGTCGGACTCCTTACCAGAGTTTGACGGCGCTTTTTGTGGTCATTGCCACTTTCTTTTTGTTGTATGTATTGACGGATCTTTTGTATATTGGCAATCGGGTTTTGAGTTATTTTGAAACGCAACCAGAAATTGTAGTTTTTTTTGATGTCAGTGTTAGCGACGCGCAAGCCACGGCCGCAGCCGACTTGGTACGCGCTTTGGATTATGTTGACGAGGTGACGGTAGTGGGTAAAAATGACGCTTTCGAGACTTATAAACAGGAAAACCAGGATGAACCACTGCTTTTGGGTTTGCTTAGTAGTGATCTTTTCCCCGTGAGTATGAGTATTAAGGCCAAATCGCCCGCGGGGCTCAAACAAGTGCGCCAAGAATTATCCAAACTTGATGGTATTGATGACATTGATGATCACGAGAGTGTAGTCAATGAATTCTTGAGTTGGACTACGGCTTTGCGTGATGTCAGTATTTTGATTTGTATTATTTTTACGGTACAATTTATGTTGGTGATTGCAGCTTTAACGATGATGAAAGTGGCAGCAAGACGCCGGACACTCAATATTATGAGTATTTTGGGAGCGAGTCGGGGTGCAATCAAAGGTACATTTATTCGTGAAGCTTTTTGGTTGGGAACAATTGGGAGTTTGATCGCTTTTGGTTTGTCATATTGGGCACTGTCTTACGCGATGCCACAACTGTTGCAGTTTTTCGGTGATATTCCTGTTTTCCCATTGTCACCGGAATATTTCTGGTGTCAAGCCATTGCGGGTCAATTGGCGGCAGCGACTTTAGCGAGCTTGGCCGCTTGGATTTCTACAGGGAGGTTGATTAGGAAATAAATTCATGAAGCGTCACTGGTGGCTCGCGAGCATTTTTTTGGTAGTTGCTTTAAATGGCCGGGTAAGGACAGTACGAGCGGATGAGTGTGCGGAAACTTATAAATGTTCCACCATTGAAGACGATGATGAACGCGCGGTGTGTGTGGATAATAAAATTGCGTGCTACCAAAAGAAAATTGAAGATAGTAAAAACCAACAAAATACTTTAAGTGGTGAGCTGACATATATCGACAATCGGATTGCTTACCAGGAGACACAAATTGAAAAAACGCGCCTAGAAATTGTCAAAGCAGGTAAAGAGGCTGATATTTTGTCGGCAAGAATTGAAAACTTGAGTCAATCAATGGAAAGGATGGCCCAATTACTGTCGCAGTTGGTGATCACCTCTTACAAAACCCAAAAAGTTTCCAGTCTGGAAATGTTTTTGGCACACAATTCTTTCCGTTTGGCAGTCAATGAAAAGCAAAGACAAAAACTGGCGAGTCTACAAACCAGCAAAGTTCTTTTTCGCTCGATGCAAGATAAACTTGATTATGATCAACAGAAACAAGAACGTGAGCAGTTGCAAGCCCAGCTAGAAGTCAAAACCGAACAACTTAAAAAACAGCAAGCCGACTTAGAGGCGCAAAAAGAGAGCAAAGCGATCCTTTTGGCCCAAACCAAAAATAGCGAGAAAGAATACCAAAAAAAGATGGAAGAGGCGCGCAAAGAAGCTGAGAGCTTTAAACGTTTTGCTCAAGATGCTGGTGGTGGTTCCTGTTTGGGATCACAACCGGGTGAGGGGGCTAATGGTTGGTATTTTTCCCAGCGTGATCCGAGGTGGTGCAAACAGTTGATTGGTGGCTCTAATATGACTGTGGGTGAAGTTGGTTGCTATTTAACGAGCGTGGCGATGATTTTCAAAAAATATGGCACGAGTACTAGTCCTAGCGTGATTGCTGCCAATCGCAATTACTTTTTTGCTAGTACGGCCTTGATGACGACTCCTCCCTCCCCTAGTGGCTACACTTACAAACGTCAGGATTATTTCAACCGCGAGACATTGGATAATGAGCTTAACAATGGTCGGCCAGTGATTGTACATGTCCGCACTAATAATGGTTATGGCGGCCACTTTATTGTTCTTTATGAAAAGTCTGGCGATGATTACAAAATGCATGATCCGTGGTATGGGGCAGATTTGGATTTTAGCTCTCGCTATCGCACGAGCATGATTGATAGCATGCGGCTTTTTGTTAATTGATTATTGCCAAAGACGATATCGGCCCAAACGATAATTGAGCGTCCCTTGACGCTCACCAATTTTTTTGGCCGGAATGCCAGCAACAATCGCCCGCGCTGGCACGTCTTTGGTAACAATAGCCCCGGCGGCTACTACCGCTCCGCGTCCAATGGTAACCCCGGGCATAATTATTGCTCGCGGACCGATAAAAACATAGTCTTCAATGATGACAGGCTCTTCGCGGGCGGCCCACGTAGAGCTGTCCAGATCGTGTTCGCTTGTCCAAATCATTACCTCAGAGGCAATATCCACATGGTTGCCAATGCGCAAAAAAGAGGTTGACCCTGGCAGTTGACGGCGGCCATCGAGTGTGACGCGCTCACCAATAATGGTGTCATCACCAATAGTAATGAAACGAGGATCAAAAATCCGCGCTTTCATGTGAATAGTGGCGTGCCGGCCAAATTTGATGCCGGCGAGGCGATAAAAGAAACGGCGCACGCTGTGCCAAGGCAAATTGCCGACTCCCCACCAGAGCCAGCCGGTAGTAAACTCGAGCCAGTAGGCTTGCAAACGTCTGATAATTTTACCTTGTAAATCGTGACTGGTTATTTGGTGACCATCTTTATCTGTCATAAAGTGAATTATACCATAAAAAAGGGGGCGTTGGCCCCCACTTCGAAAGAACTGTGTGCTTTAAGTCTTGAAAAAATACCTTATGCGCTTAGTTTACTAACGATTGGCACGCACCTGCTGCGCTTTGTTTGAGGACTCGTGTGCATTCTGATCGGCGAGTCTCATTTTTTCGCGCTGCGAAATCTCTTCTCGCTGCTTTTTGTAGCCGCGACCGCGAGTTTTTTTCGGCATTATTTTCACCTCCTTGAAGTTTTAAAGTGCGAAGTTTGACGAAGTACATACATTATAACACAAAATAAATCTTTGTCAAGGGCAAATTGTCATCTTTAATATTAGTAAGTATAAGTTTGTTACTTACCGAAAAACTGATGACTGCCGAGCTCCGCGCGGAGCTCGGCAGTGAAGTGCGTAGCTCGGCACACAGCTCGGCAATCAACACTTTCTTTTTCGACCAAAACACTCAAAGACAAAACTTTAGGGGTAATTTAATTATTATTTTGGCGCAATAAACTTAAAAACACATCTTGATCCAAATTCACTTTGCCAAATTGCTTCATTCGTTTTTTGCCGCGGGCCTGTTTTTTGAGCAGTTTTTGGCGACGAGTGACATCACCGCCATAAAGTTTGGCCGTCACATCTTTGCGGTAAGCTTTGATCGTTTCGCGGGCAATGACTTTGCTGCCGATGGCGGCTTGGACGGGGATTTCAAACATTTGCCGTGGCACCACTTGCTTGAGTTTTTCTACCATTTGTCTCCCTTTGCTTTCAGCTTGCTCTTCTAGGGCAATAAAACTTAAAGCCTCTACTTGCTCGCCAGCTAAAAGGATATTGACTTTGACAGCCTTGACAGCTTGATAACCAATTTGTTCGTATTCGAGCGAAGCAAAACCAGAGCTTAAGGATTTGAGTTGGTCGTGGAAGTCGGTGATCAATTCACTTAAGGGTAACTGGAAAATAATTTTGAGATTACCGGCAGTAAATTCGCTACTGACAAGCTCTCCCCTCCTGGTACGAGCAAATTGAATGATTTGGCTACCATAAACTTCGGGGGTAAAAATTTCCAGACGAACAATTGGCTCTTCAATTTGGGCAATTTGTGACGGATCAGGTAAATCACTGGGGGTAAAGACATGGATTTGTTCACCAGTAGTAAGAGTTACTTGATAATCCACTGTGGGGGCTGTGGCAATCAGATCAAGGTTAAATTCCTGATGCAGTCGCTCAAGAACAATTTCGGCGTGCAAAATTCCCAAAAAACCAACCTTAATTCCCGAACCTAAGGCATTGGAGTGAGTGACTGAAAATGATAAAGCCGCATCATGATAAGAGAGCTTGACTACTGCGTCTTGTAACTCGGGAAATAAATCGGCATCAATCGGATAAACTTCCATAAAAACGACCGGCTGAACTTTTTTGAAACCAGGTAGTGGTGTAATGCTATTGTCAGCTGGAAAGGTAGTAAAAGTATCACCGATAGCGAGCTGGCGAATGTCTTTAAGTCCCGTGCAGATATAGCCCACCTCGCCAGCGGCTAGCGTCTCAAGTGGGGTCATGTCGGGGGTAAAACAGCCGATTTCTAAGGGATTGCAAGTTTGGCTATTGGCCAGGAAGACCAATTTGTCGCGACTGTGAATTTGTCCTTGATACAAACGCACATAAGCGATGGCTCCACGATGACGGTCAAAAGTAGCGGTGATAATCGAACCGCGAGCAGGAAGATGCCGATCGCCGCTTAAAGGCGAGTTGCCTGGCGGCGGGATTTGGGCAACAATAGCGTCAAGGATTTTGTCGACACCTAGGCCTGATTTGGCAGAAACAGCAATGATATCTTCGGGTTGGAAATCAAAAGCGTCCATAAGCTCGAGAGTGGTTTTTTCCACATCGGCCACTGGCAGGTCGATTTTATTGATCACAGGAATAATTTTGAGGCCAAGTTTTTGGGCTTTGTAATAATTGGAAAGAGTTTGTGCCTGGACACCCTGAGTAGCGTCAACTACCAGTAGTGCGCCTTCGCAAGCCGCCAATGAACGTGACACTTCATAACTAAAGTCTACATGACCGGGTGTATCAATCAAATTCAGCTGAAAGCCGTGATAGGTGAGTCGGACAGGCGCCAGCTTGATGGTAATTCCTCGTTCTTTTTCAATGGGATTGGAGTCCATGACCCGCTCGGCTTGTCCACGGGTGACATTGCCGGTGAGCTCAAGAAGACGATCAGTGAGGGTGGTTTTGCCGTGATCGATATGAGCAATAATAGAAAAGTTACGGATTCTATCACTTGCTATTGATGCTCTTGCAGACTCAGCCATGATCACCTTTCGACAATTAAACACCTAGCAATAAATAATGCCAGACGTCAGACAAATCTACTTGGTTTTGGCGGACACGGCTTTGGTGGCTTGAGATTTGAGACGAGCAGCTTTATTTGGATGAATCAAGTTTTTTTTGACAGCCTTGTCAATCGCGCTGTAGGCGGTGGCAATATCAGCACTGTCGCCTGACTTTTTGACTTTGTCAAGATAGGTCTTCACTCGAGTCTTCACTCGACGATTAACCACGCGCTTGCGCTCGCTACTTCTTAAGGCTTTTTTCGCATTTTTCAAAATTGGCATATGCGGTATTATATCACACTTTTGGCAAGTTTGAGGGGGAACTTTGAGAAAATCGGTGCCAGTAACGACTCGGGCTGGTATTTTTAGTCACTTTGTGATATAATGACCAGGATTGTCAGGCACTTATGGGCTTGAGCGGTAGTTATTATAATAGTATAAAGGCGATGCAAGTAAGATTGGCACGAGTGAGCGGATTTTGCGGTGACGGCGGTAAATTTGGGGTTTCGGGAGCGATTAGGCTGGCACAAGAGGCGGCTTTGAGCAATCCCGGACAAGTTTATATTGTGGGCGACTTGGTCCATAACACACATGTTACCGATTGGTTAACTGACAGCTATGGGATTAAATTTGTCAAAAAACTGGATCAAGTTCCTGATGGTAGCACCTTAGTAATTAAAGCTCACGGGGCGCCGCCGGATTTTTGCACTACTTGTGAGGCGAAAAATTTACACGTGGTGGACGCGACTTGTCCGATGGTGAAGGCAGCACAAAATTTGGTGCGACAATTTGTGAGTGCTGGCAAAAAAGTTATTTATGTGGCTTCCGATAAAAAACATGACGAAGCAATTTCAGTCAGTCAGCAGGTAGATCATGGAGTCAAAGTGGTGACTTTAGATGAGTTGAGTGCACTGGAGATTAAAAACCCTCTCGAAACAGTGGTACTTACCCAAACAACTCTTTCAATGTTAGAGACACAAAAAGCGTTTGCGGCTTTGCAAAAAAAGTATCCAGAGTTGGCCATTCGTCCACATTTGTGTCAGGCAACAACCGAACGACAGCGGGCAGTGTTGGAGCTAGCCGATGAAGTGGATCTACTGGTGGTTGTTGGGGCACCGCACAGCAGTAATTCGCGTCGGCTTTTGGAGGTAGCCACGAGTACGGGTAAGCCAGCTTATGCAGTTGATGAGGCTGAAGATCTTGATCCAGCGTGGTTTGGCGCGCAAATTGATAGTGTGGGCGTGATTGCTGGTGCGAGTACTCCCGAGTGGATTACGCAGGCAGTGGTAGCGAAAATCAAGACCATAAATAATGAGTAATAAAGTTGTACAAATATTTAATTAATAGCTATGATTCCACAATTTTTAATAGGCATAGGACAAGATTCTCACCGTTTGGTGGCGGCCGATCAAGGAGAAGTACTCACTCTGGCGGGAGTACCATTTGACTGTGGACTCAAGCTAGAGGCCAACTCTGATGGCGACGTGATTATTCACGCGCTTTACAATGCGATTTCCACCAGTCTTGGTGGCGGCTCACTGGGTGTGGTAGCCGACAAAATGTGTGCTGATGGTATTGTGGACTCCAAAAAATATTTACAGGCGGTTTTGGACTTGATGTCCAAACGTCATTACCGCTTAAATAATGTCAGTATCAGTGTTGAGGCATTACAACCACGCTTGGAAAAGTATTTTCCTTACATGAAAAGTTCACTGGCCAAAATTTGTCACCTCTCCCCCACTCAAGTAGGTTTGAGTGTGACCAGTGGCGAGGGGCTGACGCGCTTTGGCAAGGGTGAGGGAATGAGTGTATTTGTAAGTGTTCTTTTGGAGCGAGAGTGATGAGTGATTTAACTTTACGCTGTCCGGCAAAAATTAATTTGACTTTGTTTAATCATGGTCGAGTGTCAACTGATGGTTATCATGATGTCACTACCTTGTTGGCAAAAATTCCTCTTTATGATTATTTGCAAGTGAGTTTTTTGCCTGAATATTGCGCCGATCACATTATTGAGTGCCAAGAAGAAAAAATACCATGTAATGAGGACAATTTAATGATGAAAGTTTTACGTTTATTAGAACGTCATTATCATCTTCCCAAATGTTTGATTAAGTTGGAGAAAAATATTCCTGTAGGCAGTGGCTTGGGGGGCGGTAGCAGTGACGCCGGTGCTTTATTGGTGGGTTTAAATCGTCGTCTTAATTTGAACATTAAGAATAGTCGCATGCAAAAATTGGCTTTACAAATTGGTGCCGATGTTCCTTTTTTTACGCGTCCCGAAAAGGTGAGTTTGGAGTATCATCATGGCAGACAAAATTTACGTACACGGGCGTACGCTCCTTTGCCAGCGTGTAAAATTTTATTGGTGTATCAAGATTATTCCCTAGAAACTCCGGCAATGTATCAATTGCTTGACAAATATGGCGTGATGAGTACCAATGATCAAGATCGAGTGCTGCCGACGGATGGGGATGCTTGGAATTTGACCACTCTTGCTCGTGTGCTGACGAATGATTTTGCTCGCTTGCTTGATTATCAGGCTATTGACTTGCACGGTGCAGATAAAATTGTGGCTGATTTGCAACCAATGGGCTTAAGTCTCACTGGTAAAGGACCAACATTGTTTGCCATTTTTGCTCCCGAACAAGTAATTGATCGGGAAAAGTTGCAGGGATTTGCTTATCAACTCATACAAGTAAAAGCACACAACTGTGGATACAGAAAACACTTTCCCAAAAGGTAAAACAGAAAGTAATTATGATTAAGCGACGGCAAACTCGAGCGGTGCAAGTAGGAGCAGTCACTATTGGTGGTGGTGCACCTGTGAGTGTACAAACAATGGTCAAAGTTGACTCGCACGATGTGGAAGCGTGCGTGCGGCAGATTCTACAATTTGAGCAAGCGGGAGCACAAATTGTGCGGATTGGTTTTTTGGATCTTGACAGCGTCCGCAATATTAGCGCTATTAAGTCACAGGTGCATGTGCCATTGGTGGCTGATATTCACTTTGAAGCTGAGCTAGCGCTGGAGGCAATCAGACAAGGTATTGATAAACTACGTATCAATCCAGGAAATATTGGCAGCCGAGAAAAGGTGGAAGCAGTAGTGACAGCTGCTCGTGCTCGCGAGATTCCGATTCGGATTGGCGTCAATGCTGGTAGTTTGCAAAAAGATATTTTGGCCCGTTTTGGTCATCCGACCCCAGAGGCTCTGGTGGAGTCAGCAGTGCAACACATTCAGATTTTGGAAGACCTGGATTTTCACGACATTGTCGTGTCGCTTAAAATGAGTGACGTGCCCAAAATGGTGCGAGCTTATCAGCTTTTTAGTGAACGCTTTGATTATCCCCTACATGTGGGGGTGACGGAAGCGGGCCCGGGCCTGAGCTCGACCGTCAAATCCAGTATGGGTATTGGGAGTTTATTGCTGCAAGGAATTGGTGATACGATCCGCGTGTCGATGACTGGTGATGGTGTAGACGAAGTAAAAGTCGGGCGCGAAATCCTTAAGCATTTGGGTTTGCGTCAAGAGCCGATTTTAATTTCTTGTCCTACTTGTTCACGGACGCAATGGGATTTGCTGCCGGTAGCCGAGCGGGTGCAAGCGTATTTAGAAAAGCTGGATAAACCGTTGAAAGTAGCAGTGATGGGTTGTGCTGTTAATGGTCCTGGCGAAGCGCGTGAGGCAGACATTGGTATCGCTGGCGGTAAGGGCATGGGTATTATTTTTGTCCACGGTCAAGTGGTAGCGACACTGCCACAAGAAAAACTCTATGATGAATTAATTCGTTTGATTGAGGAAATGTAAGATGATTGTTCACTCGACTCTACCAAAATTAATTCTCTTGGTGCCAGTATATAATGAAGAAGCAGTGCTGCCAGTAACGAGTCAAGAATTTTTGGAGAAACTACACGCTTTGATTAAAGCGCGGAAGGTGGCGCTGGATAGTCAATTATGGTACATCAATGACGGCTCGAGTGATAAAACGTGGGAGATTATTGCTGATTTGGCAAATAAAAATCCAGAGGTAACCGGCCTTGATTTGAGCAAGAATTATGGTCATCAAGCGGCTCTTTTGGCGGGCCTGTTGGAAGCGCGCACGCAAACTGACATCACGATCTCACTTGATTGCGATGGTCAAGATGATATAAGTGCAATTGACGAGATGTTAGCGGCTTACCAGCAAGGCTTTGAGATTGTTTATGGAGTGCGCGATGATCGACAAACTGACACTTGGTTTAAGCGCACTACCGCTCAAGGTTTTTACCGGCTACTTAAAATTTTGGGAGTAGAAATTATACCAAATCACGCTGATTTTCGCCTGGTGTCAGCGCGCGTGTTGCAACACTTGGCCGATTTTGGCGAGGTCAATATTTTCTTGCGCGGTCTTTTCCCGTTAGTTGGTTTTTCTAGTACTCAAGTGTACTATCATCGACGTGAACGTCAGGCCGGTACGAGTCATTACCCTTTGCGCAAAATGTTACATTTAGCTTGGGATGGAATTACTAGCCTGAGTATTAAACCTATCCGGGCGATTACGGTATTTGGTTTTTTGGTCGCATTTTTGAGTTTTATTGGAGTGATGTGGTCAGTGATTATTTTCTTTTTGGGACGCGCGGTCAGCGGTTGGGCCAGTATGACCTCGATTATTTGTTTTTTGGGTGGCATTCAGCTGGTCGGCATTGGGATTTTGGGTGAGTATATTGGTAAAATTTATCTGGAGACCAAAAGACGGCCACGCTACATTGTGCAAGGGGCGGTGGGCCAGATAAGAACTGTGCCAGTTGATGCTGGAGCTAATGATGATAGTGGTGGTCAGAAAGGTGGTCAGAAATCATTATCAACCTTGGAAAGAGTATTTTTAATGATTGTTGACAATCCGCAAGTAACGCGAGCTGAAATGGCACAAAAACTCGGGATTAATCCTTCGGCTGTGGAGAAACATATAGATAAATTGAAAGCGGCTGGTATGATTGAGAGATTTGGCGGTGATCGCGGTGGGTGCTGGGCGGTGAAGAATAGATATAATGATGACGAGCGCTGCTAATTACAAAACTATTCATGTGGCGATGGCCATAAATAATAATTATGCGCAGCATTTATGTGTGGCAATGGCTTCAATTTTGAAAAATAAAAACAAGACAGACCGTTTATGTTTCCATATTTTGAGCAGTGATTTGAGTCAAGAGAACAAAAATAAAATCTATCAATTGCAAAAAATAGCACCTTTTCAGTTTGATTTTGTTAATGTTAGTTTGACTCAGATAGAAGGCTTGCCTATAAATAAGCCTCAAACTATGCCTCATGCTCATATTTCTACTTATTATCGCTTGTTTTTAGCGAGTTTACTTCCAGATTTAATAAAAGTGATTTTTTTGGATAGTGATTTGGTAGTGGAATGTACCTTGAGCGAATTATGGAATACCACAGCTGATGACTGTTACTTTGCTGGCGTGAGGGATGTGCAAGAGAAAGAAAATTGTCGACGGTTGTGTTTGAAGAAATATTGTAATGCCGGTGTATTATTAATAAATTTAGATGCTTGGCGCCAAGCTGATGTGGAAGCAAAATTTATGCGTTTAGCAAGTGAGCAAGCAGAAAAATTAGATTATTTAGATCAAGATATTTTGAATTGGACATTGCAAGATAGAATCAACTATTTGCCACTTAGATATAATGCCCAAGTGGGACCGACGCAAGCATTCGCTCAATATAATCAAACTGCTTATAATGAACGAGCAATTATTCACTATGTGGGAAAGATTAAACCTTGGCATGAATGGGGCTTTTGTTATCCATTTATTGGTAGGTATTTGCAATATTTAGCTTTGACGCCTTTTACTAAACAAACCGTAAAGATCAAGCAGCAGCAAAATTATTTAAAAGCAAAATTGAGAATTAAAGAGAAAATTAAGAATTTTGCCTATGCTTTAGTTGGCAAAAGCTACAAATCAAACTTGCCTGCGTATGTAAAAAAAGCATTACAGTAATAAAAGTTGGTCGTTTATTTTACTGCGTACTAGAAACAAAAAGCTGTTTTGTGGGCGATGTTTGTATTATCGACGGTGTTTAAAAAGAATTTGGAATTGTCTCTTTGAGAACAGTGCAAGATTTTTTGCGCTTTAAATATCTTAATTATTATACACATTTTGTATATATTATCCCCTACTTATCTTATTTTGCAAAACAATAACTGCTAGTGTCAATAACGCTTATTTTTGCAATTATTATGACAATTAACAACACTATATATTGCATTAAAACACAATATATACGCTCATTTGATTTCTTTTTGTGTTATAATCGGACATATAGTAATAATTAAATAAAAACCAACAATCATAAGAAATTATCGCTTGGTTGTTAGGGTGAAGAACACGATAAAGGCCATAAAACTGTTACATGAAAACCACATTGCAAAGCTGAGTTAAGGAAAGAAAAATGTAAAACACTAAATTGATTGAATGAAGAAACAGATAAACCATACCTTGTGGTATAATAATACAAGAAAGTGATTAGAAATGTGTAAATGTAGCTTAAAACAACGAAGGAGAGCAACACATGCAAGGTAATCAAAAACCAAAAATTAGCATTATTATTCCAGTTTATAATTTATCTAGATATATTGGTCAGGCAATTATCGATATTAAGTCGCAAACTTTTAGAGATTTCGAGGTGATTATTATTAATGATGGCAGCACCGACAATTCAATAATAGAAATTGAAAGAAATATTTCCGATGACAAACGATTTATTTTAATTAAACAAGATCATAAAGGTGCGGCTGCAGCCAGAAATACTGGTCTACGCAAAGCTTGTGGCGAAACTTTGCTTTTTTTGGATGGTGATGACCATTTTTATCCAAATATGCTCGAGAAAATATATGCTCGTTATGAGCAAACTTTAGCTGATATTGTAATTTTTGGTTGGCGTGCCGCCAGAGGAAATTATGTTTATAGTTTTGACTCGCAATTGGTAAACTCAGATGTATTTGCTGCTAAAGATTGCGCGATAAAGCTTTTTCAAATTGTAAGCCCAGCGTCATGGACAAAACTTTTTAAGAGAAGTTTTGTTATTGATAACAATGTTAAGTTTCAAGAGGAAGTTAAGGTTTGCAACGATGTTTATTTTAATGGAATTTTGTTGAGTTTGGCTAAAAAAATAACGGTCATTGAAGAAGTTTTACTGGAGTACGACAATCAGCGCAATGAAAGATTGTCCAATTATAACAGTCGAACAGTCAAAGATGTTATTACAGCACATATAGCTTTGAAACACAAACTGATAGACTTGGGACTTTTAGCTCTTTATGAACAAAGTTTTAATAATAAATTTGTAGAGGCTTGTGAGTATGCACTAAAGCGAGTGGACAATGATGGCCAGTTGATATTTGTAAACGCCTTAAAAGAAACCTTTGTCACCGATTTAATTCTTGATGATTACTCTGAAGACTATTTTTTTGACAAAAGACTATTTTTATTTTATCACTATATTAAGAATAGTCATTCTCCTTTAAAGAGAATTGGTGTTAGTAAAATAGAAAAAATCAAACCAGCTTTTGCTGAAAATAATATTTTGGTAGTTTTTGCTGCTAATGCTTATCATTTTCCATACCTGGCTGTTACAATTCAGTCGATTATTGATCACGCGACAACTAATCATAATTACGATATTTGCGTGTTATATCACCAACACTATTTTTACGAAGTGCAGCGCTTTCCACTACAAGAATTTACGCGCCAAAATATATCTGTCCGTTTTGTTCCCATTGATGAAGATATGGTGGATGCAGCTTTTTATAATACGGTAAGTCGTTATTTATCAGTGGAAACATATTTTCGTTTATTTATTCCAAAATTATTTTCTGCTTATAAACGTGCTTTGTATTTAGATACAGACATTTTAGTTTTGGCTGACATAGCAGATCTTTATTATTTTAACATGTCGGATAAGCCATTAGCTGGCGCAATGCCGGCAAGTTATTTAGTGCCTTATAATGACGAGTTAGTACAGCATATCAAAAATGATTTGTCTTTGCCTAATGATGACAATTATATCAACGCAGGTGTTATGTTGTTTGATATTGACAAATTAATAGCAGATGATTTTTTTAATCGTTGTCGAGAAACACTAGCTAAATTAAAATATCCCACTTTTCATGATCAAGATACAATTAACACTGCTTATTATGGTCGTATCGCTGTTTTTGGCGAGGAATGGAATGTTCACATGTACATGTTTGAACGTAATCAACAAGAATATTGCGCCAAACAGATCGGAAAATGGGAAAAATATGAAAAGTATTTACATCACGCTAAAATTCTTCATTATACAGGGGCAAAAAAACCGTGGTCGTATCCAGAAGAATATGGTGCAAGTTATTGGTGGCAATGTGCCAGAGAAACGTCTTTTTACGAAGTGTTTTTAAGTCGGCTGCGTTTTGTGCGCAGTGATGGTAAAAAAGTAGCTGATAACGATTTACTTGAATTATCACTAGCCTTTAACACCTTCATGGCAAAAATATCCTTTGGTAAAAAAAGGCGTTTTTATTACGAAAAAGTATGGTACTTACGTCAGGCACTTAAATTACCAGAGGAAGTGGGTTTGCGCCAACGATTAATCAATTGGGTAAAGAACTTTGTATCGGTGAAGTACTCTTTGTTAAAGAGGTTTTTAAGTCGGTGAGACAATTATTATTCGAAGGCATTTATCTCTTTTGTTGATTTGAACATCAGTCACGGAAATGCATGCAGGTTTGGGTGAAAATCTAATCTACCATGTTGGCAGACCTAAGCAACAACGTTATTCTGTTGAGTGAATGCCATCTTTGTATTTATTTCCATACGGCATCATCTAATGAGATTTAACGAAATACCATCATTTAATTATGGTTATCTTTAAGTTTTTCTATTTCTTTTATGATTTGTAAATTTTGTTGGTAAATCTTTTTTCCCAGATCTAAAATGTAATTTTGATAGCGGTAGTTAATGCTGATTTTTGCTAGTATTCTTTTGGCAATTATTTTAATTTTGTTTGGGTGATCTGATTTGGTGGCTGTCTGTGTGCTGCTTGACAGTTCATCTTTATTATCTGGAGCGGCTACACTATCAATCTTTGCATTAGTATATTCTTCTCTTAAATTGAGCATGAAACGTTCGTAAAATGGAGATAATCGCGCATATTGCCACCAATCAACAGCGTATGATATTTCGAGATTGTTCCACGGTTTTTGTTTATTTGCAAAATGGATTATAACTGGTCTTGTGATTGCTTCTCTGATTTCATTTTGTTTAAAGACTGCTTTGGCATCTTCACTTGCATGCATATGATTGTCTACATGTACTGATTGTAAGTTGTATTTTAATGGCAGCAATTTAATATGAGGGTCACAAGCAATATTAATTACTTGTTGGTCTTGCCCTCCATAGCCCTCTTTTGCTAATTGCAAGAATTTTTTATCTATTTGCTGTTTTCTGATAAGCTTTAAGTTCATGATAATGACTCCGGCATTAACAAATTTCTCTGGATAAGGTGATGTTTTTTGCAGAGAATTGCCCTTTTTGAGGTTGAGATAAGAAGTTGGAGCGATTACTCCAGCAATTAAATTATCATCTAAATCTGTATTGTAATAATTGGTTAAGTCTTGTAAGATTAAAGTGTCGCCATCTAGATAAATGCATTTGTCTAGATTTGGGAAAAGTTGAGGGATGAGTAGTCTACTATACGTGTCAACACTAATGTGATTAATACTAATGGGAAAATCAATTTGCGCTGGGTCTATGTAGATATAATCAAATTCTGCATAGCTATATTTGTGTACTAGTCCGATCACTCTTTCCAATTGACTTTTAGGAATATTTTGATTGCAAATCAAGTGAAAATGAATTCTAGTTGCTTCATTTTTGTTTTTTAATACTGATAAAATGGAAACATATGTGTACGGTAAATAGCTTAAATTGCAGGCATATATTAGGTGAATTGTTTGAAACGCCGAATTATTATTTTCTGACATAGATGTCTTTCGTACTATTTTTTTGCTGATAACTTTATGAGATTGCCCATTTCGTGGTCAGTTTGCTCTGGCTCCCATTTGCATACTCCGGACATACTAGTAAATGTTATTTCTCCAAAGTAAATTTTCCCGTCATTAAGTCTATAAAAATCAATGCGAGCGTGGTCAAAACTGTCGGCCAGTTTTTCTGCCAAACTAATCATCTCTTCGAGATTGTTTGGCTTGTTTATAGTTTGTGTGTTGAGCGGATATGAATAGGAAAACTTTTGTTTTTTCCAAGCTGTGTCATAAAAGGTCATTTTGAGACCATCAGTGTGACGGTTAGATAAATACTGAATGTATTTGGCCTTACCATTAAAACACCAGATTTTGTAATCATATAGTTCACGTTTTGCGTTTTCTAAATATTTTTCAGCAATAATTTTGTGTTGAATTTGATCATATTGCATTTCAAATCCAGCACGAAAGGCGTAGTTTTCTTGAAGCCAGCTGGTAATTGTTTCTCTAGATTTGTTTAGATTAAAATTATTTTTATCATAGACAATTAGATTATAGCCACACCCATGATTACACTTCAGGACAAATTGGTTGGGTAATTTGTCAAAATCGATATCATCAAAGTTATCCCAAGATCCCAAAAGAGGAATCAAATATTGTTCTCCTATTTTTTCCTTGACATAATCTCGCACTAGAAACTTGTCAGCAAGTTTTGTTTTTAGTGGTGTACTATCATATAATTTCAGCCACTGGATTTTTTCATTAAATGTTTGTGGGTTTTGTAAATCGAGTATTTCTCCCGTCTTTTCAAAATACCAGTCTTGAAGAGCGAGTGCTCTTTTGTCATCAGGGCAATAACGATGGAGCTTATATGTAAGTGATTTATTATTGTAGTCAATTTTCTCGTTGGATTTTGTAAACTTCTCTTCAGTTATCTGTTGATATTGAGATAGTTGATTTTGTAGCGATTGGATTATTTGATGATTGGTACTAATTTTTTCGTTGAGTTTGCGAATTTGATCATTTTGGCTGACAATTTGTCTTTGAAGATCGAGTATATAGGCTTGTTGGCGGTAAGAACGACTAAATCGGCGATATATGGATTTGAGATAGTTTTTCAGATGCGACATGTGATGTATTTTACCATGAATTGTTAGATTTTTTTGTGCAAATAGTGGTGTTTTCACAACTAGTATCATTTTTAACAAATTTAATGTATAATGCTTCTGTTTATGTCGATTAATACAATTATTTTGCTGCTGTTTACATTCGATATTGTCTTTGCGTTTGTCTATTATTTTTTCTATCCCCAAATATACGGTATAGCAGGTGAATATTGGGTTAAAAAAGAATTGCGACGATTGAGTACGGAATATATTGTGCTTAATGACATCATGATTGCTAACAATGGAAAAACGACGCAGATCGACCATATTGTCATTTCTCCATATGGTATTTTCGTTATTGAAACCAAACATTATCATGGATTTATTAGGGGTGGAGATGCTTATAAAATGTGGCGTCAGTATTATGGAAAAAGCTATCATGAATTCTATAATCCTACTCGGCAAAACTATGGGCATACTGTAGCACTTAGTCAACAACTTGATTTGCCTATGGACCAGTTTGTCCCGATTATTTGTTTTACCGCTCAGGTAAAGTTAAAAATTGATTCTCGCTCACATGTGGTTCATATTTATGAGCTTGGCAAAACTATAGGGCAATATCGTGATATTATTGTGCAACAACCAACTAAAATTGCACATGAAATTTCTTCACTCAATATTACGGATAAAACCGCGAGAAGACAACATATTGAGAGAGTCAAAAAACTAAATGACAACTTATCTTCAACTCGTAAACCGCAGCCGTCTGAAATCTTGCGTCTTAGTGGCTTTTGAGTTTTTTGAGAGTGGCAATCCTAAACACTCGGAAACTATTTTTTACCAGGTGTAATGCCTAAATGCTAAAAACGGACTCGTTTTTTGTCAATTTTTACCAAAACCTGACTCGCGCGTCAGTTTTTGGCAAAACTGCCCTGAATAACGCCAAACACATTTGAGATTAAAGGAAGGCTCAAATGAATATTTTCAACATCTTGCCTATGTCAGACAGGCGTTATAATACCGCCATGAACAAGTTGACAAATACGTTTAAATTTGAAGGCAGTAATGTGGTGGCGCTAAACATCTTATTGACATTAAAGACAGTTTTTGATACAACCAGTTCACAAGATTAGGAGACGAGTCTAAGGTTTTGACCGAACACAAATGCTCCTAAAATAAAGGCTGACTGAATGTCAGTCTTTATTTTATGGTCACACTTCGCTCAATATTTTTGAGAGTCGTAATTTGAGAATTGAATTTTCGCAATAATGACGAAAACCTAGGTGTTGGCGCAATATCTACTTGATAAGCGTTTTTTAGATATAGACGCAGTTTGCGATAATCAAGTTTGATACCCTGAATTTTTGCGCCCATATATTAATTGTTGCTGTCTATAAACGCGTAATTGCCAGTGTTATTAGGATTTTGTCTCATTGCTGGTGTATTATATAGGAAAAACCTCCAATTATTCCCGCAAAAATTGCGTGGAAAGACACTATGAAAAATATCATAATTATGGTATAATTAGAGTTGACGTAGTTTATACAGAAGCGATGAAAGGAGTCTGAGTGAAATTTTGAGGATGAGAAACAATTTAATTGTTACTAAATCCTTGGACAACGGAGCAGAGATGAAGAAGCTTTGGAATTGTGCACGCGATAAAGTGGGAGATACTTTACCCGGTTCTAGTGCATAATTTTTCCTTTCAACTTCTGTGTATTAGACTACGTCGCCGGGAGAACGACAGTTCTTGTATCGCCCACTTTTAGTAGCTACTAAAAGTGGAGGTGATTAACCCCGGCATATAATAGACAAAACGAAAGGAAACCATGTCCAGGATATTTGGGCGGATCTTTTTGGCGGTAGTTTTTCTCCTGACGGCAGGACAATTGACGTTTGCTGCTTCTGGCAATAAGACGATGAAACTCAAAGACGTGGCATTAGGGAAAATAGTTGTTGTTGGTGACCTGAAGTTTGTCAAAATTAACAATAATAGTTTTTTGAGCGTCAATCCATTTTGTGAAAACTATTCCCACTTATACAAGGGTTGTATTAATGATATGTTAGACTTTGCCTATACCGGTGATGAACAAACCTACACCATACCAGCAGATGGCTATTATGCACTTGAAGTTTGGGGCGCACAAGGGGCTGGCAATGCCGCGACAGAGGATGGTAGTCGGGCTGGTTTAGGCGGTTATTCGCACGGTGTGGCTTATTTCACACAGGGCACAACGTTACATATATTCGTTGGCGGTAAAGGTAGTGGTAACAAGGGTGGCTATAATGGCGGCAGCGATGGCATTTCCACTAATGGTAGTTCTCATGGTGGTGGCGGCATGACTCATATCTCACTTCAAAGCAATCCTGCTATTATCAGCTGGGATCCAAACACCACTCTAATTGCGGCTGGCGGTGGCGGCGGAGCGGATAATTCTGTTACCTGGGGCGGTTCTGATGATGGTTCTGGTGGTTTTGGTGGTGGTCTTGAGGGTCAAGGTGGCTTTGTTAGAGGTGTATTACAAACAGATACTGGTGGTACTCAAATTTTTGGATATGCTCAAGGAATGGGCGGTCCTCCAGATGCTGATTCTGGTGTTGGCGCAAAAGATCGTGGCGCCGGTGGCGGCGGCTGGTATGGCGGTATCTCTACCAACAATGGTAATGGCGGTGGCGGTGGTGGCTCTGGTTGGGTGTACACCAAAGACAACTATGATTACTGGAAAAATAATGGTCAAGATGCCGACACAGTCAATTGGACAGCGGGCAGTGATTATTATTTGACTAATGCCGAGACCATTGCGGGTGATCAAATTTTTCTTGCTCCGAGCGGCGAAGAAGAATTGGGTCACACTGGTCACGGTGCCGCCCGCATCACCCAGTTATCTGTCTATCTGGGCATTTAAGTTTGCAGTCTAGTTAGTTTCTTATTTCGTTTCGTCCTCCCTTGCTCACAAGAGTAAGGGAGGAAATTTTTAGTTATCAAATAATTATGCCTGGTAAAAAAGAGCTTTCGAGTTTTTAGGACTGCCACTCACTCCAAAGAACTCGAAAACCAAACCAGCTTTCTTAATGTAAAATTGCAAAAACCACTTTTTTGTCACTACTTCCCCATTCCATTGACAAAACTTCGCTATTTTGTCAATGTTTACCAATACCTGACTCGCGCGTCAGGTTTCGACAATAATTTACGCGCCCGCCGCTACAGCGCTTGTCTTGTTTTTGTGCATGTGCTATAATCCTCTCATGCCAGAGGAAATTTCAATTGAAGATATAGGTGATATCGCTAACGGTCGCGATGAGGCCACCACTCAAGAGTCGCCATCGCCGGCGACAGAACAAGTGCCTATTGATAATCCACAATTTGAATTAATTGACAGTGATGATCAGTCGCCGCAAATTCGTGTTTTTAATGCTCAGGGCCAGAGCGTGGTTTTGTCTCGAGCCAGCTTTTTGCGGCTTTATGGTCAGATGTCAGCGGCCAAAGAATTTATCAGAAAAACACTCACACCTGATTCACCACCCATGATGCCCAATAGTGAAGTGACCCCTGAGCCGATAGTGGGTGATGATCAAGAATCATCAGTGAATCAAGAAGAGCTTCAAGCCGAACAAGAAGAGGTGAATGATTTGATTGCTGATAGTCAAGAAGAGCTAGAGGAAAATCCCGAGGCGTTTAGAATTATCCATGTGGGTGGCGATCTGTATTTGGCTGGCGCCTGGGATTTGACAGCGATCAATGGGCGTCAAGTGGAATATTTGCGCCAACGGGCATCAGTGCTGCAAGACCGTCAAGAGGAAAGTTTATCCCAGTTTTTTGCCCAGTGTGAATATGGTTTTGATTTTAAGTTTGATGTCGGCAATCAAGATCGGCCAATGGAAGTGACAATTGGTTTGACGGATGAAGAACATGATGCTGTGTATTCACTCACTGGTGTAGATTTATTGACTCGCTTGGCCAGTGTAGACGCAAATTTCCAGCGGCTTTATCAAACAGAAATGGAAAAACAAATTGCTCAAGTGAAAATCACTCGTTTTCCGGGCAGTCGCGAGCAGTATATTTGCAATGTTGCCGGTGGCGAATTCTTGGATCGTCAGCAAGTGAGCAGTTTTATCTCTCGCTTTGATTCATTGCGACAAAAATATGCTGACATGCTGGCTGGAAAAGATGATGGTGAAGCCATTGATTATAGTCAAGCCAAGATTAGCTTACGCTTTAGTTCGTATGCTGACACGGGTGTAAATTTTTGTATTGATGATGAAAATTACTATTTGGAGTTGGATGCGACCTCATTTACTCAGGCCTGCAACAATCAGGCAGTGCTAAAACGTCACGCTCGCGAACAGTTGGAAGCACAGGTGACGGATGAGATAACGGTGCGGCGCTTGCCTAATACTGATAAATATATTTTGACTGACGGTTTGGGCGGTATTATGGTTGATGAAGCACAATTGGATGCAATTGATCAACACAGTTTGGGCTTGATTAGAGATAAAATTGCTTTGGCCCGACAAAATCAAACTCAAGATTTGCCTTTTGATCTTGATACTGTCCGCTTGGAAGCTGAGACTGACGAACATGGAGAGAGGCTGTTTCGCTTGAGCGGTGGCCTGGATGTAGTGGCCAGTTTCAAGTTAAATGAGGCGACAATTGACCAGCTGGCGGCGCTCAATCCTGAATTTGCCGGTATGGTGCAAACCGAAAAACTCAAAGCTGACTTTGCCGACTACCAATTTGACGAAGGCACATTCGCTTTGATGGCGGTCAATAATGACACTTTTTTGATCCGGGATATGCACCGTTCATTTAACATTGACGCCAAAACGCTTCAGCAAAGGCTCAAGAGAGATCCGCAGCTGATGCAACTATGTCAGCAGAATATGCCTGAGTTGGCACAACAGTTGTCAAAAATGGTGGAAGCAGTCGACAAACATGAACGTCAAGTACGCCAGGCAAAACTTGATCGGCAAATGCGCCGTAAAATGGATATTTACAAAGGTGAGTTTCCGGAATCAGTTAATCGATTGATGTTGGGTGCCAGACATACTCATGGTGATTATAGGGAAAATGTACCAGAAAATCAAAATTTTGCTCTCTCAAGACTTGAGGGTATTCTTAACCGTCTCACGCCGCAAAACAATCCTTATCGTGGTGATCGTTTTTTTAACATCATGGTAGATGACAGCAATAATTGGTTTCGGTTGCGTACTGGTGCTTTTGATCGCTTAATGGCTTTTGATTTTCGCGAATTAGTGCGGCTGCATGGCAACTCACGTTTTTTCCGTGATATTTTTGGCCATCAAGAACAGTATCAAAAGTATTTGGAAATTTACGATCGTTTTGAGGCCGACATTCCTCGGATGCAAAAAGCTACCCAAGATGCGATCGAGCAGATCGTCGCTTATTATGGTTTCCGTCCGCTAGATCAGTATCCCCAAAGCCAAAGGCCACAAATGCAAGAAAAAATGTCAGTGATTTTATGTCGTGATATTTACAACAATTTTCACTATGATCATGAGTATATGGATGAGCGCCATATTATCCCCTATCAGTACCAAAAAATTTACGAGACATATATTGCGTTGGTGGAACACCGGGGGATTTGTTCCTCAGCCTCTTACGCTTTAGAGGCGGTGCTTAATTATTTACATGTACCCAATTCGAGACTAAGTGTCACCTCCAAGTATTCTGCTCACGCAGTGACTGCTGTTGGCGGGCGGATTTACGACACCACGGCTGGTAATCCCGGTATTGGAGTGAGTGACTACTTTAGGCGAAGTAAGAGAGAATATGACTTGAGCGAAGAAGGTGACGGTTTTATGATTAGCATTGATAATCAAGAAGGGCGGGAGCGGCAAGAATATTTCACCTCTATTACCGAATATAGTGTCAACACTGATCTTCAAGGCGCCAATGACATGTATTATGACACTGATTACGGTAGCATTCCGGCCACTCGAATTCAAGAATACTATGATAGTGTTGAGCGTTGGCGTGGGCGGGAATAATAATTGACAGTAATGTTTATGTCATCTTTTTGCCAAAACTTGACGCGCGCGTCAAGTTTTGGCAAAAAGATGACATAAACATTACTGTCAATTATTATTCCCGCCCACGCCAACGCTC